>CANKMW010000088.1 GCA_947483555.1 Myxococcales bacterium | reverse complement strand
GCTGGCGCCCGACCGCCGCGGTGGCTAGCTCGGTGGTGAGCAGTGCCATCGACGATGCCTGCCATCGAGACGGTGGGCGAAGCTGTACCGCCCCTGCTGATCACCAACTTGCGGTGACCTGTACTTAGCGTGACAACTTGGATCATTCCGATCAGTTGCGCGTTATCCGTCGAGCCCGAGCCCGAGCCCAAGCCGCAGGCTGGAGCCCGAGCCCGATCTGCGGCTCGTCGAGCGCTCGCTCGTCGGAATCGGACCAAATCGGGCTCGGGCTCGGGCTCGACGGAAAGGCGATCCATTCCGATCACTTGCCGCCGAGCCTGACGGCCCGTCCGCAGATCAGATCACCGCGCGCTCGACCCGGATCTGGCCCTCGATCGAGCGGATCTCGTAGTTGAATTTGCGCAGGAAGCTGAGGCCGATCAGACCGTCGATGCCAAAGCCCGCAGCGAGGTCGAAGACGTGGACGCGGAAGTCGCGGAGCGTGAACCCCAGAGCGGCGAACTGGGTGACGCGCAAGGTGTAGCCCTGCTCCTCGCCGATCGCCGATCGGACCCGAGTGATCACGTCGCCATCACGCGGGTTGAAGCCGAGATCGTCGACGACGTAGGGCGCGAGCACGGTCTCCGAGGAGCCGGTATCGATCGCCAGGGACACCGGCACCGATTCGAGCGAGCGCCAGACCCGCGCTTCGACGATGATCAGGTCGCGGGTCGCGTCGAAGTGCGTCGTCGTCACAGGAAGCGCGGGAAGGGGGCGCGGATCCGGCCGGTGAAGAAGTGCGCTGCGT
Organism: Myxococcales bacterium; assembly: GCA_947483555.1. Classification (GTDB taxonomy): domain Bacteria; phylum Myxococcota_A; class Polyangia; order Haliangiales; family Haliangiaceae; genus UBA2376. The sequence goes on along the minus strand of CANKMW010000088.1, from coordinate 40,628 downwards.
CGTGGTGGTGGGCGCGCAGGGGGCGCAAGTGCCGCAGCACGTCCCCGGGATTCATGCCGTGGCTCACGACTCGCGCGCTCCGGAGGTCCAACGCCACCTCGCTGTTGCGAACCACGTCTACGAGGCCGACCCACTGGTCGGGGTAAGTCGCGCAGATCTCCGCCCAGGTCAGGGGCTCGGAGACTGTCAACTCGGGCGTCGGTGCAGCAAGCGTGGCCATGACACCAGCCTCGACACGCCCCGCCAGCACTGTCAAGTTTTCGGTCGTCGACCCGCGCTCGAGGGCCGTCTGCGCCGTGGCAGATTCTTGCCACGACTCAGCCGATCGCAGCCGACCACGCCGGATCAGGACGGACGACGCACGGGCCGAACCTCTCGTGATCGCTGCGGGGCTGCGCGCTCGTTGTTGGTTCTGCCGCGCGCATTCACAAGGGCTCGATTCCCGTGCGCTTCAGCGAGATTCCGCTACGCTCCGCCTTGTTGGACCGTGCGCCAGAGCTTGCGAGCGACCCCGCCGTCGTCGGACGGGTGCAGCGGATCGTGGCGGCCGTGTTCGCGCCCTGGGTCGCCATCCTGGTCCCGGATCGGCGGGTCGGAGTCGAGGTCGCCGCGGGGCGCTACGGCTGGCCCCTCATCATCGTGATCCTGTGCGCGGGGCTGGCGGCCGTGGCCATCGGGACGCGGCTCGATCTGGGCCCCGAGGTGCTCGCCGAGAACGCGGCGATCAAGCCCAGGCCAACCATCGTCAGCGGCGCCGACCACAAGCCCGCCGAGGTCAAGACCGACCGTGAGATCGACGAGGCCACCGCCCATCGAACCTCGGTGACCCGGGTGAAGCTGGGGCTCGACGCCGGGCTCGGGACGCCGGGCCGCGTCCTGCTCCTCGCGCTGGCCATCTTCCTGCTCGGTCGTTTCGTCGGCGGCACGCCCACGATGACGCGGGCCATGGCCGCGGCGTCGCTGGTCTCGCTCCCGGGTGCGGTCCGATCGGCGGTGACCGCGATGGCGGCGTGGAACCAGACGGCGCTGGCATCGGCAGACCTCGATTCCCTGGTGCCCACCGCCAGGCTGCCGGTCCCGACCGGGCATCCGGCGCTCGAGCGGCTGCTGGGCGGCGTCGATCTGTTCACCGGGTGGTCGGTCGTGATCCTCGGCTTCGCGCTCGCCGCGGCGGCCGACCTCAAGGCGACCAAGGCGGTGGTCGCCAGCGCGGTGGGCTTCGTGCTCTACGTCCTCGTGACCGGGGCCATCATGGGCGGCGGCGGGCCGCCTCCAGGCGCAGGTAACTGATGACGATCGGTCGTTGGATCTTCGCCGTGGTCGTGGTGGCGCTTGTCACCCTGGTGGCGATCAGCAGCCTCCAGCCGCGGCCGCGACCCGTGACGAAGGTCCAGACCGCCGTCGCGACGCGCATGGCGATCACCCGCTCGGTGAGCGGGGCCGGAAAGATCGAGCCGGTGCACAAGGTCAACGTCTCCTCGAACATCACCGGCACCTTGCTCAAGCTCGACGTCGCGGTCGGGTCGAAGGTGATCGAGGGCGCGCCGCTCGGCCAGATCGATACCTCGCGCTACCAATCGCAGGTCGAGCAGCAGCAGGCGCAACTGCAGACGACCCAGGCCGAGGTCAAGCGGGCGCGCGCCAACCTCGACTACCTCACCAAGGAAGCGCAACGCCTCGAGCAGATGCGCGCCGGCGGCGTGGTCAGTGAGTCCGACGTGACCCAGGCGACCTCGCGCCGCGATCTCGCAGCCGCCGAGTTGTCGGCCGCCGAGAGCCGCGCCGCGATGAGCCGCGCCGCGCTCGCCGAGGCCAGGAACTCGCTGGGCTGGGCGACCCTCCGCGCCCCGATCGCCGGCACCGTCCTGGCGGTCAACCACCGGGTCGGCGAGCGGGTGCGCGGCAGCGACTTCGCCGAGGACGTGATCCTGGTGCTCGGCTCGCTGTCCGAAGTCGACGTCCGGCTCGAGGTCGGTGAGTACGACGTCGTCTACATCCGTCCCGGACAGGCGGCGGTCGTCGAGATCGATGCCTTCGGCACCGGGACCTTGCCCGGGGTGGTCATCGACAGTGGGCGCGACGCCATCGTCAAGAACGCCGGCACCGAGAACGAGGTCACGACCTTCCCGGTGTGGGTGTCGCTCGCCAATCCTCCACCGCGGACGCTGTCGGGCATGAGCGCGCAGGTCACGATCTCGACCGACACCCACGACAAGGTCATCGCCGTGCCGATCCAGGCGGTGACGGTCCGGCCCGCGGAGCGAGGCAACCTGGACCCCAAGCAGCCGGCCCTGCGGCCCCGGCACAAGCTCGACAAGGTCGTGTTCGTGGTCGCCCACGGGGTGGTGAAGAAGCGCCTCGTCGAGGTCGGTCTGTCGTCGGAGACCCAGGTCGAGATCGTGCGTGGCCTCGAGGAAGGCGACACCGTCGTCGAGGGGCCGTATCGCACGCTCGCGCGCGAGCTCGCCGATGGCATGACGGTCAGCGCCGAGCCCGCCAGCCGATGAGCGAGTCGGCCACGCTGCTCGAGCTGCGCGACGTCTCCCGTCGCTACCAGATGGGGAGCGAGGACATCTACGCCCTCCACGGGGTCAGCTTCGCGATCGCGCGCGGAGAGTATGTCGCCATCGTCGGAGCCTCGGGCTCGGGCAAGAGCACGCTGCTCAACATCCTCGGCCTTCTCGACACCCCGAGCGCCGGCAGCTACCAGCTGCGCGGCCAGGACGTGCGCGGGCTGAGCGACGATGCGCTGTCGGATCTCCGCAACCGCGAGATCGGGTTCGTGTTCCAGACCTTCCAGCTCCTGGCCCGGACCAGCGCTCTCGAGAACGTCGAGCTGCCGCTGGTCTATCGCGGCGTCGGCGCCCGAGCGCGGCGCGAGCGTGCCCGCGACGCGCTGGCGCGGGTCGGCCTGAGCGACCGGATCCGGCACCGCCCCAACGAGCTGTCCGGTGGCCAGCGCCAGCGGGTCGCCATCGCGCGCGCCCTGGTGACCGAGCCCTCGATCCTGCTGGCCGACGAGCCGACCGGGAACCTCGATTCGACCACCGGGCGCGAGATCCTCGAGCTGTTCGCCAAGCTCCACGCCGGCGGTAACACGCTGATCCTGGTCACCCACGAGGTCGCGATCGCGGCGCAGTGTCCGCGCGCCATCCGCATGTCGGACGGACGCATCGTCGACGACGGTCCCGGGCGGCGGGTGGCGGCGGAGTCCGCGCTGGCCATGGCAGCGCCGCCGTGACGACCTTCGGACGGACCCGGCGCCTCGGCGTCGAATCGTGGGCGGCCATGACCACGGCGCTCCGCGGCATCGTCGCCAACCGCATGCGTGCGTTGCTCAGCACCGTCGGCATCGCGATCGGCGTCGCCACCCTGATGACGATCTACGGACTGGTGACCGGGCTCACCAGCTCGTTCACCCGCCAGATCGCCACGCTCGGCTCCGACACCATGTACGTGACCAGCCGCCCCTGGGTGGTCCAGGACGACTGGTGGCAGTATCGCAACCGGCCGCCGATCACCCGCGACGACGTGGAGGCCCTGCGCCAGGGCGCGCCGCGCCTGCGCGCGGTGGCGCCGCTCGCGTCGGCGGCCGCCGAGGTCCGGCTCCGTGACCAGCGCGTCGACGCGGTCCGGGTCCAGGGCACCACCAGCGAGTACATCGACACCTCGACGCTCAAGCTCGCGGCCGGCCGCTTCCTGACCCCGGTCGAGAGCGTCAGCGCGTCCCACGTCGTGGTGATCGGCACCGGCGTCGCCGATCGCCTGTTCGCACACGAGCCGGCGCTGGGTGCCCGCATCTCCCTCGGACCGCACCGCTTCACCGTGATCGGCGTGCTCAAGCCGCAGGGCAAGGCCTTCGGTCAGACCCTCGACAAGCTGGTCATCATCCCCATCGAGACCTTCGGTCGGATCTACGGCGAGCGGCGGGACCTGATCATCGCCGCGACCGCGGCGCCCGGCCACACCTACGACGCGGAGGAACAGATCGTCGAGGTCCTGCGCCGCTCGCGCGGCCTCGCCCCCGAGACCGCCGATACCTTCTCGATCAACCGGCAATCCGAGCTGGTGAAGGTCTTCAACGAGTCGACCACGGCGCTGTTCGGCGTCGCGATCACCATCGGGCTCATCACCCTGCTGGTCGGCGGGATCGGCGTGATGAACATCATGCTGGTCACCGTCACCGAGCGGACCCGGGAGATCGGCGTGCGGCGCGCCCTGGGCGCCCGGCGCCGCACGATCCTCCTGCAGTTCCTCGCCGAGTCCGCCCTGGTGACCATGGTCGGCGGTGGCGTCGGGACCGGCATCGGCGTGGTGGCGTCGACGGTGATCGACCGGGTCTCGCCGGTCGGGGCCGCGCTGTCGCCGTCGGCGATGGTCGGCGCGGTCGTGTTCTCCGGCGTCGTCGGCCTGCTGTTCGGGACCTGGCCGGCGGTGCGCGCCGCCAACCTCGACCCGATCGAGTCGCTGAGGTTCGAGTGATCGCCGCGTTCACGGAGACGTTCCTCGCCGCGCTGCGGACGCTACGCGTCAACAAGCTCCGCTCGACGCTGACCCTGCTCGGGATCGTGATCGGCGTCGTGGCGGTGGTGACCATGGCCGCCGCGATCGAGGGACTGCGCCGCAAGATCTCGCACGACCTGGCCCAGCTCGGCTCGGGCGTGTTCCAGGTCCAGAAGGAAGCCGCCGGCGGCTTCGGCGATCCCGACCGGTTCGACAAGCGCAAGGACTTCACGCTGCGCGACGTCGAGCTGCTCCAGACCCAGTGCATGACCTGTCTCCAGGTCGGCGGCGAGGCCTGGGAGATCGAGCGCGACCTCTCCGCCGGCGACCGCTCGATCCAGACCATGGTCTCGGTGGTGGGCGCGACGGCGGCGTTCTTCGACAACAACGGCTACGCGCTCGCCGCCGGTCGGTTCCTCGACGAGGGCGAGGCGCTGAGCGGGACCAACCTCATCGTCATCGGCGCCGACGTCGCCGATCTCCTGTTCAGCGACCAGACCGCCGTCGGCGGCACCCTGCGGGTCCACGGTCACCGCTTCCGCGTCATCGGCACCATGGTGCGTCGCGGCCAGCTCCTGGGCGGCTCGCTGGACAACCTGGTGGTGATGCCGATCAACGCGTTCATGCCGATCTACGGCACCAGGCGCTCGCTCCACGTGACCGTCCAGGCCCGCGATCCGGATCGCATCGGGCGGACCCAGGACGAGGTCGTCGCGCTCTTGCGCCGCGCTCGCGGGGTGCCCCCGGAGGCCGACAACGACTTCGAGATGTTCTCGAACGCCTCGCTGCAGGAGACCTTCGAGAGCATCACCGTCATCATCGCCGCCGCCTCGATCGGCATCTGTGCGATCGCGTTGCTGATCGGAGGCATCGGCGTGATGAACATCATGCTGGTCTCGGTCACCGAGCGGACGAGCGAGATCGGCTTGCGCCGCGCGCTGGGTGCCCGGCGCCGACGGATCCTCGCCCAGTTCATGGTCGAGGCGGTCATCCTGACCAGCATCGGCGGCCTGCTCGGCGTCGTGGTCGGTGCCGGCCTCGCCGAGCTCATCCGGATCCTGGTCCAGATTCCCACCGTGGTGCCGCGCTGGGCGGTCGTCCTGTCGATGACCTCGGCGGGTGGCGTGGGCCTGGTCTTCGGGATCTATCCCGCGTTCCGCGCCTCACGCCTCGACCCGGTCGAGGCGATGCGCCGCGAGTAGCCGTCACCATTACCTGCGCTTCGTCTCTGACTCCAGCGTGGTCGACCACGGCTTCACGATCGGCGCCGAGTGGCGCTGACCCGACGCTGAACCAGCTCGTTCACGGGCAGCCGGCGCCCGATCGGATCACCGCGAGCGCGTCGCTGCCAACCGCTTGCCGGTGGCGATCGATCGCGTCGAGCTGGATCGTGTTGGCCCCGCAGCTCAGCGGCACGGTCGCTTGCCACGCCGCCACGCTCGACCAGGTCAGGACGATGGGCGCGCTCACCCCGGCTCGCATCACCTGGTCGACGTCGATCCAGCCGACACCATCGAGGACGACGGTGGGCGTCGCCACGGTGAGGGCGGCGCCGCCGTTGGTGGTGATCTGGAAATCGACGCGCGGGACGGCGACCACCACCGCGCCCGGCGCCGTGTTCATCACCCAGTTGGCGCGGTCGATGATGAAGGCGAGGTGGCCGGCGAAGTCCTGGCCGGGGAGCAGGCGGCCCAGGCGATCGCACCAGTCGGCCATGTAGGTGCCGTTGTAGGACGTCGAGATGATGTCGTAGAGGTGTCCGTAGTAGGCGCGGGCGCGCTCGGGCCTGGCGATGAGCTTGGCCAGATCGCCGCTGGCGACGACCGGGCCGCGGGACGAGCCGAGGAAATCGAGATCGTGCGGGAAGTAGAGGACGCGCCCGTCGGCGGGCCGGACGTAGAAGTCGGCGTTGTGCTGGCTGCCGCTGCCGTAGTTGTCGATCGCGCCACTGAGCGTGGCGAAGGCGAACGCGCGGAGCCACTCGTCGACATCGACGACGTCACCGACCTGGGCGTCGAACCCGGCCCCGCTCTGACCGAACACCTTGGCGAAGCGGATGAGGCCGCGGTAGTCGTCGCGCCACCGGTTGTTCTTCGCGATGAAGGGCAGCCGATAGGCCTCGCGGTCGTCGCCGAGATCGCGGATCGGGGTCCCGACCACCGAGTCTGGCTGCGGCAGCTTCTGCCCGGTGGCCGTCCCGTCGTCGGTCGTCGTCGGGTAGTAGATCAGCTCGTACTCGAACAGCGTGCCGTCGCCGCCGTCCTCGAACTGGAAATCGAGGAGGAGATCGCCGAAGCGTGCCAGTTGCAGGTGCGCTGGACCGGTGTGCTCCGGGCGGGGCGCGAGCACCTTGATCAGATCGTCGTACTGGCTCGTCACGGTGCCGGCGTGGTTCATCGCCTGGTTGAAGAGCAGCTCGCGCTGGCCGAACCCGATGCCCTGCGAGCGGTCGATCATGACGCTCCGGTGGATGCCGCGGAACGGCTGCGCGGGCTGGAAGCGGAGCGCGAAGCCCACCCGCGCGACCTGGGGCCGGCCCCGCTCGCTGCTCTTCAGGCGCACGCCGACGTCATGGTAGACCTCCCGCTCGTCGTCGATCACGGTGGCACCGACCGAGTCGTTGCTCATGAGGTTCCGCGGATCGAACAGCCAGGCGGTCTCGGCGGGCGCCATGACGATGCGGAGGTTGTGGAGGCCGTTGGTCGCGGCCAGCCCGTCGTCGACCTGCCACAGCGCGCGCGACGCGGCGCCGCGGGCCGGGAACGTCGACGCGGCGCCGCCGGAGTCGTCGCCGGCGACCCAGAACTGGACCACCGACGACGCCGGCCGGCCCGCGACCACCGCCGAGAACCGACCGTCGCCCAGGTCGGTCATCGGCTCGCTCGCGGGCCCACCGCTGTCGACGGCGTACCAGAGCGTGAGCCCGGCGACGCCGTCCGGATCGGCAGCGACGACCGACACCACGACCGGCTCGCCCGGTTGCGGCACGACCGGCGCGTGGTGGAGATCGCGGTAGGTCGGCCCGAGGTTCGCCTCCGCCGCGCGGTTCGGCGCGCCGGGCGTGCCGTGGAGCGCGGGGACGGCGAGCGCGGTGGTCCGGGCGAGGCGGTTGAAGTAGAGCCGGGTGCTGAGCTGGTTCGAGCCCGCCTGCCATCGCGCGCGCAGCGAGATCCGGTAGGTGCGACCGTTCGTGATCCGGTGCCCGGCGGTCAGCGTGGTCTCGAGGTGGTTGTGCATGTGCTCGGTGGGGCCGGTCGCGACCAGGCGCAGCACGTGGTTCGACGGGTTCGTGGGATCGACGATCACCTCGCTGTGACGATGGTTGCCGAGCAGGCGAACGGCGGCGGCGCCGGCCTCGAAAGACCCGCCGGCGACGAGCTCGGTGGCGACGCTCGCCGGATCGACGACGACGCTGACGTCGTCGACGAGCACCACGCCGTCGTCGAGGAGCCCGACCACGAGCTCGTCCCAGACTCCGTCGGGCCCGACCGAGCTTGGCGCCGCGACGCCGTCGTAGGTGAGGGTCTGCCACGTGGCGGCGGTGGCTTCATCGCTCGCCACCCACGACTCGGCCGCGGCGTTGTCGGCAAAGGGGTTGCGGAGCTCGAGGCTGGACCCGCCGCCGTCCGCGACGGCCGGCCACTGCCCGCCGTCGTGGTAGCGAACCGCATCGACGATGTTGCCGCACGCGTCGCGCAGCTCGATGCGGTCTCCGGAGTCGGCGAGGCTGCCGGCGAAGTTGCCGACCACGGTCGCGGACAGTCCCGGATAGGCCGCGGCCAGGGCCGCCACGTTCTTGGTGATCACCAGGGTGCCGCCCGCGGCCATCGTGAGGCCGGCCGGGAGCTCGTATGCGACGGCGTCCACCAGCTGGAAACCGCCGACGTCGACTGGCTCCGCGCTCCGGTTGTAGAGCTCGATCCATTCGAGCGACGACCTCACCAGCGACCCGTCGAGCGCGGTCACCGGGGGCGCGTGGTACATGATCTCGTTGATGACGATCTCGTCGTGCACGACGAAGACGTTGGGCGCGCCCGGGGTCGAGACATCGGGATATCGCCACTCCTGATCGGCCGCGCTCCGGCCGCGCGGGACCTCGACCACCTGGATCCCGTCGGCGACCGCGCCGCGGTCCGGGGCGTAGAGGAAGAGCTTGTCACCGACGCCGGCGCCGAAGCCGAGCGCGAGCTCGGTCAAGGTCAGCAGTTCTCCGGGCGCCAGCGGGCGCGGCGCCAGGACCAGCTCGGCGCCGGTCGTCGACGCGATCACGTGGCCGCCGACGTCGATCGTCGCGGCGCCCAGGTTCGTGAGCTCCAGCCAGAAGTCGGGGCCGGCGCCGGCGACCTCGTTGAAAGCGAGGCCGGGCGGCAGGCTACCCGGGGCGGCGGCGACGTTGGCTGTGCCCGGCGTCCCGCTGACGCGCGCGCTCGCGGTCCAGGCTTCGGCCGGCTCGCTCGCAGTCTCCGGTGCGCGCTTGGCGAGCGCGGCGCCCGAGCCGTCGGGAATCACCGGCCACGGCTCGACATCGGCGTAGCTGACCGCGTCGAGGAGACGGCCGGCGTTGTTCCACAGCTCGATCGTGCCGCCGTCGTCGGGGAGCTGGCCAGTGAACGCCCCGACCGCGAGCGGCACGTCGACGCTCGATCCCACGACCAGGAAGCCACGCGGGCCGATGAGCGTGCCGCTCGGGAACGCGTAGCCGACGGCGCCGTCGAGACGGAAGGCCGACAGGTCCACGTCGATCGCCAGCGGGTTGTAGAGCTCGACCCACTCGAGCTGGGCGGCGCCGATCGGGTGGTACATGATCTCGTTGATCGAGACCGCGCCTCCGACGCCGAGCTCGGTGCGCGACCACGGCGCCAGCGCCTTCGCCGCGCACAGGCCCGGTTCGGGAGGGGCCTCCCCGTCGTCACCGCACCCGACCCCGACGGCAAGCACGATCGCGGCGATGCGGGCGCTGCGCATCCCCGTAGTGTACGCGGACGTGCAGCTGGTGAAGCGCGCCGAACGTCAGTGCCGCGCCCGTGGGGTCCCGAACCTCGCCTTGACCGTCGCCGTCTTGCCGTCGCGCAGGTAGATGATGACGGCGTCCTGGCCGGGTACCGCCTCGCCGAGGACGAGCATCAGATCCTGCACGTTGCGGACCTCGGTGACGCCGATCTTGACGATGCGGTCGCCGGCCTTGAGGCCGGCCGCCGCCGCCGCGCCACCGGGCACCACGTCGGAGATCAGCACGCCCGGGATCTTGCCGTCATCACCGTAGGCCGGGATGGTGCCCAGCGAGGCACCGCGCATCGGCATGTCGCCCATCTTGGGCGGCTCGGGCACTTTCTTGTAGGTCAGCTTCGGCGCACCGGCGACCGCCAGCGCGGTGTCCGCGACCAGGCCGGCGACGCGCGCCGCGCCGATCGCGTTCACGGTCGGCGGGTCGTCGGTGACGCGGTGGTATTGCAGGTGGCCGCCGGTGAAGAAGTGCACCACCGGCGAGCCACCCATGTAGAACGCCATGTGATCGCTCGGCCCGTAGCCCGAGCCGGCGAGGTGGCAGCCGACCCGCGCCTGCTCGCACAGCGGCTCCATGACGGCCGACCACTCGGCCGCCGATTCGGCGCCCAGCACCTGCACCTGGTTGTCGCGGAGGCGGCCGACCATGTCCATGTTGAGCATGGCCACCGCCGCGCCCTTGTACGGTGGGTTGGCGACGAAGTAGCTGGAGCCCAGGAGGCCCATCTCCTCGCCGGAGAACGCGACCAGGTAGACGTCGCGCGACAGCTCGGCCCGGCGGGGCGCGAGGATGCGGGCCACCTCGAGCAACACCGCGACGCCGGAGGCGTTGTCGTCGGCGCCGTTGTGCACCGCGTGCTCGGCGTCGAGCGCGCCCGTGCCCGGCCCGCCCATGCCGAGATGGTCGAGGTGGGCCCCGATCACCAGCACGCCGTCCAGCTTGCTGGCGGCGCCGGCGCGGATCACGCCGACCACGTTCTCGGTCGGCGTCTTGATCGGGGTCAGCTCGACCTCGAGCTCGACCTCGTGCGTGCCGGTGGTCAACGACGCGGCGCTGGCGCGGGTCGCCACCACGATCGGCAGACCGGCGTCGGCGCCGTCGCGCGGCCGCAGGGTCGGCAACGGCTGCTCGGCCTTGTCGCCCTCGGGCAGGTCGACCACGATCATCGCGACCGCGCCGCGCTTGCGGGCCAGCCCGGCCTTGTAGTTCAGATCGCCGAGATCGCGTTCGCGGCCTTTGGGCGCGAAGCGGCGCACCACCACCACCTTGCCGCGCACCAGCTTGCCCCTGTAGTCGTCGAGCTTGGCCTTCTTGTCGACGATGCCCCAGCCGACGTAGACCGTCTTGCCCGACGCCCGGGCCGACGCCGAGACCTGCGACGGCGCGAAGGTGCCACCATCGATCGCCTTGCCGTCGACGATCAGGTGGGTCGCGGCGCCACGGGCCACGGCGGTCGTGACCTCGAAGCGCTGGCGGAGCTCACCGCCGGCCAGGCCGCCGTCGACGCCGGCGTTGCGCAGCTCGCCCTCGACCCACTTGACGGCGTCGGCCAGCCCCAGCGTCCCGACGCCGCGACCCTCGCGCTCGTCGGCCGCCAGGTAGCCGATCGCGTGCCCGATGCGATCGGCGGCGCCGGCCTCGACCGCGCGCGGCTCGTGCTCGATCCAGTCGGCGACGAAGACGTTGGTGTCGCTGCCGCCGTGACTGCCCGGCGGCGGTGGCGGCGAGCCGCGGTTGGACGAGAACGCCAGCCGCTTGCCGTCGGGCGAGAACATCGGGAAGCCGTCGAACCCCGGCGAGTGGGTGACGCGTTCGAGATCGGTGCCGTCGACGTCGACCGCCCAGATGTCGAACTCGCGGCCCTTGGGATCGCCGTGGTTCGACGAGAACAGCACCCGCTCACCTGCGGGGTGAAAGAAGGGCGCGAACGACGCCGCGTCGAGGTACGTGATCTGTCGCGCGTTGGAGCCGTCGGCGTCGCCGACCCAGATCTCGAGCTTGGTCGGACGGACCAGGTGCTCGGCGAGCAGCCGCTGGTAGTCGGCGAGCGCGTCGCCGGCGGGCCGCGACGCCCGCCAAACGATCTGCGAACAGTCGGCGTTGAAGAACGCGCCGCCGTCGTAGCCGGGCGAGCTGGTCAAGCGCACGACGTTCTTGCCATCCTGGTCCATCTTGTAGAGTTCGAGATCGCCGTCCTTGTCGGACGTGAAGATGACGCTGCCGTCCTTGGCACACACCGTGGCCTCGGCGTCGTACGCGCCGGCGACGCCGAACAGCTTGGCCGGGCCGGCGCCGTCGGCCTTGGCCTTGTAGATGTCGAAGTCGTAGAGGGCCCACACGTAGCCCTGGCTGCGATCGGGCACCGGCGGACAGGCGGCGTCGACCTCGTGCGTCGACGCGTACAGGATCTCCTGATCGCCGGGGAAGAAGTACGAGCAGGTGGTGCGGCCCTTGCCGGTCGACACCAGCCTCGGATCGGCAGCCCGCGCGGCGTCCATGACCATGATCTGATCGCAGGGCACGCCGGGACGGGTGGTCTGGAAGATCAGGCGATCGCCGCCGAACGCCCAGTACGCCTCGGCGTTCTCGCCACCGAAGGTCAGCTGGGTCACCTTGCCGAGGTGGCTCTCGTCGCGGTGGCGGAGGTCCGGCGTGGTCGACGCCGCGTCGGGCGCGGCCGACGGTAGCGGCGGCGTGGTGTCGGGGCGCGGACCGGACGAGCACGCGGCCGTGGTGACGACGACGGCCGCGAGCGCGGCGAGCAGGAGGCGGGACGGCATGGGCCGGATAGTGTAGCGAAATAGTCCGCCGACGAGCGACGTTGCACGACATCACGTCGCGGGAGGAACCATGTCTGCCGTCGAGAAACCGTCCTGGATCGGTGGCCGCGAGCTGCTCGCGTTCGCCATCGTCGCGTTGGCCGCGGCACCGCCGCTGTCGACCTACATCGCCACCCAGTCGTGGGAGCGGGTCAAGGTCCGACCCGTCGAGCGCTCGATCAAGGTCACCGGATCGGCCAAGAAGCGCATCGTCTCCGATCTGATCGAGTGGAACGCCACCGTGACGGCGGAGGCCAGGGACAAGCTGGCCGCTTACCGCAAGCTCCACGCCGATGTCGACGCCACGGTCGCGTACCTGAAGGCCCAGGGAGTTCCCGAGGGCCAGATCTTCCCCGACTCGGCCACCGTCACCGATGTCTACACCACGGTCTACGAGGGCAAGGGGGAGGACCGGATCAGCAAGGAGCTGCTGGTCGGCTACGTCGCCAAGCAGGCCGTGACCGTGCGCTCGATCGACGTCCAGCGCGTCGAGCGCGTGTCGCGCCAGGTCACCGAGCTGCTCGAGAAGGACGTCTCGGTGATCTCGGGGACGCCAGCCTACTTCTACACCAAGCTGGGCGAGCTCAAGATCGAGATGCTGTCCGAGGCCAGCAAGGACGCCCGCACCCGCGCCGAGAACATGCTGCGCTCGGCCGGCGGCGCGTCGGTGTCGCGGCTGATGGACGCCGACATGGGTGTCATCAACGTCAACTCGGCCAACTCCACCGGGACCTCGTGGGAGGGCAACAACGATACCTCGTCGCTGGAGAAGGACATCATCGCGATCGTCCACGTCACGTACGCGCTGAAGTGACCCGGCGCGCCGGAGGTCAGCGGTACACGGCGTCGACGCCGAGCGCGCGACGCGCGAGCTGCGCCAACCCGACATGCTCGCCGTCGGCCAGCCGCTCGACCCACGGTCGACCGGCGGCGGCCGCGAGGCCACGCAACACGTGCTCGGCGAGGTCGGCGCGACCGGCCCGCAGGCTCAGCCGCGCCCGCAGCGCCGCCAGGTCGTGGGCGGTGTTCGAGCCCGGCACCGGTCGAGCGCGGTCGAGCGCGATCAGCGCATCGGCGACCGCGCCGCGCCGCTCGGCCATGCGCGCGCGCGCCCACGCGACCACCGGCACGGCGCCGACATCGCCGAGCGCGCGATCGAGACGGACCGCCTCGGCCGGGCGGCCGAGCTCGCTCAGCGCCAGCGCGCGCAGCGCATCGCCGCACACGTCGTGGCGAAACCGACTGATCGCCTCGGCGCCCAGGCAGTCGACCGCAGCGCCGGCGCCCGCGAGGCGATCGAGCTCGGCGAGCGCGAGCAGGAGCGCCCGTGCCGACGCGGCGGCGTAGACGCTGCCGCGCCGCCGATCGCGCACGAAGCGGGCCTCGAGCGCGTGCAGGTTCGCCCACGCCGCCGGGCCCGGCCGGCGGGTCCCGCTCCAGTCGGTGACCCGGCGGCGGATGCCGAAGTAGTCGACCGACAGCGCCGCCCCCGCGAGCACCAGGGTCGCCGCCAGGAGCGGCGGCAACACCACCCAGCCCGAGACCACGACCGCGCCCGCCGCAACCACGGCTCCGAGCGCCATCACGCTCATGGCGAGCGTCCGCCAGGGGGCCATGATGACGATCGTACACGGCGGCGGCCAGCTGGGAAGTGACTTCGTCGGGTGCGACCTGGTATGCCGACCGCGGTACGAGGACTTGCTGCGCGCTCGACAGGCCCTGTCAGGCGGAATCTGGAAGCGGACGACCGCCGGCGGCGTCGACGTCGCATGACCTCGCGCCTGGTTCCGGGAACCGCCATCCGCCGGCGATGGCGGCTGTGGCCACTCTGCCTGTCGATCGCCTGCGCGCATCGAGCGCCGGCACCACCGACCGTGGCGCCGGCGCCGCCGATCGAAAACCGCGACGCCGCGAGCGCACCGCCCACCACCGACGCCGTCGACTGGGTGGCGTGCCGGACCACGCTGGACGACGCCGCGCGCGCGTTCCGGCGCGACGCGCCGGCGCTCTACCCGCCGTACGCCACGCTGGCCTGGGAAGACGACGCCGAGACCGACGCCATCACCACCGCCAGCGACGATCCCGACGCCGCCTTCGCGACCACCACGGTCACCCCGGGCCGGACCTGGCAGTTCATGGCCTACGTCGCGGCCGATGAGTACCTCGACCAGGTGCGCGACGTGCTCCCCGCGCCGCTGCCATCGACGTGGACCGCGAATCCCGACCACGACTTCGCGCTGGCTCGCCGGCTGGGTGACCTGTCGCTCCTGATCGTGGTCAGCACCGAGCGATCCGCGGTCGCGGTGCCAGACCACCCGCTGACCCGAGCGTTCGCGGCGCGGATGAAGGCCGCGCTCGAGCACTGCGGCGGCCCGGTCCGTGCTTACCTCGCGGCATGCTGTCCGTTGCCGACGCCGCCGCCCGGTGCCGTAGCCTGGTGCCACCCATGCCCTCGGAGCGCGTCGCGCTCGACGAGGCCGCGGGTCGGATCTCGGCCGCCATCGTGATCGCCGAGCGCCCGCTGCCGGGCTTCGACAACTCGGCCATGGACGGCTTCGCGGCCCGGTCCGCCGACCTGCCGGCGACGCTGCCGGTGGCGGCGCACGTGGCCGCCGGCCAGATGCCGGCACCGCTGCAGCCCGGCACCGCCGCCCGCATCATGACCGGCGCACCGTTGCCGCCCGGCGCCGATACCGTCGTCATGTTCGAGGACGCCCAGGATGCCGGCACCCAGGTGACGCTGCCCGCCGCGCGCGCCGGCAACAACGTGCGCCGCGCCGGCGAAGACATCGAGATCAGCCAGCCGGCGCTCGACGCCGGCCAGCCGTTCGACTGGGGCGCGATCGCGCTGGCCGCCGCCCTCGGCCTGACCGAGCTCCAGGCCGCCCGCCGCCCGGTGGTCGCGATCATCGCGACCGGCGACGAGCTGGTCGACGTCGCCACCCGGCCCGGCCCGGGTCAGGTGGTCGACTCGTCGGCCCATGCGCTGGCGGTCCAGATCGCGGAGGCCGGCGGCGTACCGCGGTACCTCGGGATCGCCCGCGACCGGCCGGCGGACGTGCGCGCGCTCGTCGAGCGGGCGCTGGGGTGCGATGTGGTCGTCACCACCGGCGGCGTGTCGGCGGGAGATCACGACCACGTGCGGGCCGTGCTCCTGTCGCTCGGCATGTCGTTCGACTTCTGGAAGGTGGCGATGAAGCCGGGCAAACCGTTCGCCGCCGGGCTGGTCGGTGGCGTGCCGGTGTTCGCCCTGCCGGGGAATCCGGTGTCGTCGTTGCTCGTCTTCGAGCTGTTCGTGCGGCCCGCGATCTTGACCATGCTGGGCGCGGCCCACGTCGACCGCCCCCGCGCCCCGGTGGTGCTGCCCGCCGGCTACAGCAAGCCGCCCGGCCGCACCCACTACCTGCGGGCCTCGCTGACCCGCGACGGCGAGCGCCTGGTGGCCCGACCGCACTCGCACCAGGGCTCGCACATGCTGACGTCGCTGGTCGGCCTCGACGCGCTGGTCGAGATCGACGCTGCGCTTGGCGAGCTGGCCCCGGGCGCGACCACCTCGGCGCTGCTGCTGCGCGCGGTATAGTGGCCGCCGTGCCCGACGACGACCACGACGCCGCCCCGCCCGCGGTCGCCAACCGCTTCACGGTCGCCGCCGCCGACGCCGATCGCGTCGACCGGGTCGTCGCGCGTCATTTTCCGGGTACCAGCCGCCGTCAGGTCGTCGAGCTCATCGGGCTGGGCGCCGTACGCCTCGACGGCCGGGTCGCGAAGAAGGGCGACCGCGCCGCAGCGGGCGCCGTGATCGAGCTCAGTCGCGCGCCGGCGGCCAGCGAGGACCGCCGCGTGGTGCCCGATCCCGAGGCCGCCGCGCGCCTGCGCGTGCTCCACGTCGACGATGACGTGGTCGTGGTCAGCAAGCCTCCCGGCATGCCGTCGCAACCGTTGCGCGCCGGCGAGCTGGGCACCGCCGCCAGCGGCATCGTCGCGCTCCATGCCGAGTGCGCCGCGGTCGCCGACGATCCGCGCGACGGCGGCCTGGTCCACCGCCTCGACGGTGGCACCTCGGGCGCGCTGGCCGCGGCGCGCAACCGACCGACCTGGCTGGCGCTGCGGGCCGCGTTCGCCGGGCGCCGCATCGACAAGACCTACCTGGCCCTGGTCGACGCCGCCCCGGTCGCGCGCGAGTGTGATGAGCCGCTGGCCCAGCGCGGCAGCCGCGTGGTCGTCGACCATGGCGCCGGTCTCGACGCCCACACCCGCTGGGAGGTCGTGCGTCGCATCGGCGACCGCTGCCTGCTCCGCTGCGTCGCCACCAGCGGTCGCATGCACCAGATCCGCGTCCACCTCGCCACCTGCGGCGCGCCGATCGCCGGCGACCTGCTCTATGGCGGTCAGCCGCTGCCCGAGCTGCTCGGCTTCTTCTTGCACGCCGAGCGGCTGACGCTGCCGACCGCGGCGGGACCGATCACGATCGAGGCCCCGCTGCCGCCCGATCGCGTCGCCGCGCTGGCGGCACTCGAGGGCCGCAGCTCATGACGCCTGCGTGCGTCGCGCCGGCACCGCGGTGTGGCGGCCAGTGACGACGATGTCGGCGTCGGCGCGGGCGACCAGCGCCACCCGGTGCCGGCCGGAGACGCCGCGCAACTCGACGTCGCGACGCTCGACGTGCAGCTGGTCGTGATCGAGCGCGGCCAGCGCCGCCGGTTGGGCCAGCGTCCGGTCGAGCAGCGCGATCTGCTGGCCGGCGCCGACGGCGGCGAGGCGCGCCGCCAGGTTGACGGTGCGCCCGAACAGATCGGCGCGGTCGGGGCCGCGCACCAGGTAGCACGGGCCCTCGTGGATGCCGGCGCGGATCGCCAGCGGTAGCTGATGGCTGACCCCCAGCTTGGCGACGTGGGCCATCATCTCCAGGGTCGCCGCGATGGCGTCGCCGACCGACGGGTACGACAGCAGCAGACCATCGCCGAGGGTCTTGACGACGGTGCCGCGGTGGGCGGTGGTGATCTGGGTCGCGGCGCGCCAGTGCTCCTGGACCAGCGCGAAGGCGCGCGCATCGCCGATGCGCTCGTAGAGCTCGGTCGAACCGACGATGTCGGTGAACGCCACCGCCAGCTGACCGACCGCGAGCTGCATGCCGGCCGCCGGCGCATCAGCCGAGAACAGCTCGATGTAGTCGGGCAAGGTCATGAGCAGGCGTGCCCGCACGCTCGCCGCCTCCCAGCCGGCGCGCTCGACGAGGATGCGGACCGGACGGTCGGTGTCGTTGACCAGGCGCAGCGTGCGACCGGCGAGCCCGGGCGGCGCCGCGATGGCGACGATGGCGTCGTCGGTGATGCGGGCCGCCACCCCGGCGTCGCCGCCACCGGCGGGCGCGGTGACCCGCAGCTGCCGTGCCGTGCCGCGGGCGCGGACCACCAGGTCGCCAGGCGGCAACGGCCCGACGTCGCGCATGGTCCGCGCCGGGATGGCGACGTAGCCGTGGACGTGCGGACGCCACGACGGTGAGCTGGCGCAGAACACGTCGCGCTGGACCACGCGGATCGCCGGGCTCACCGTGAACGTCGCCTCGACGTGATCGGCGAAGTCGACGTCGTACGAGACGTCGCACTCGTCGCAGTGCATGCGATGGCCGAGCTGATCGAGGCGCGACACGGTGTCGGCGCCGACCCGGCACACCGGGCAGTTGACCTGCCACTCGAGATCGAAGAGCCCGGCGCGCGCCGCGTGCAGGAAGCCGCGCACCACCTCGCGCGGGTCGGCGCGCCAGGCGCGGGCGACGTCGAAGGGACGGATCGCCACCAGCTGTTCGTCGGCCTGGGCCGTGATCAGCGCCACGATGCGCCGCCGCACCGCGGCCTCGACCGGCGCCGCCGCGAACTGCGCCGCGCGCCCCGCCATGGCCGCCGACGGCAGCGTGCGATGGCGCCCGGTGACCAGCCGCGACACGCTGCCGGTCGCGACCAGCGCATCGCGCGCCTGCAGCGCCGCTGGATCATCGCGGCGCGGACGAACGCCGGTGGCGCGCAGCACGCGCTCCAGCCCGCGCAGGTACAGGCGCATCACGATCGCGAAGCGCAGCCGCACGATCAGCCCGATCAAGAGGCCGATCAGCCCGGCGGTGGTCACGCCGGTGCGGACGCTCACCCGCGACGCGGTCCGGGTGTCATCGGTCGGCTCGATCTCGACCTCGAGGAAGCCGCGCTGGACGCGCCGCGCAACCCGGCCGCGGAAGCGGCGTTCGCCGCGCAGCCGGTGCGGCGTCCAGTACTCCCCCTCCTCGGCGAACTTGGTCCGCATCCCCATGCTCGTGGCATGGCCGATCCGGGTACGGCTGGTGGGGTCGTCCGGATCGAGCAGGGCATACGAGTAGGTCGACGCCGACACCCCGGCCAGTCGATCCCAGCGGTTGGTGTCACACAGGAGCCCGTAGACGATCTCGGGCGACCCGGTAAGTGTCCGGACCACCGACACCGCGTGATCACGACCTCGTCGTGTGGCCCCCGGTTCGCTCACGCCCCGCAGTACGCACCGAGCCGGGATACGGATCACCGGCCGCCGAGGTTCCCGGCCCTCGCGATCAGTGCTCGCGGTCGACCGTGACCGTCTCGGCGGCGCGCGGCATCACCGGCACGCCGTCGGCGCCGATGTCACGCACCGGCGGCAGCGCACCGACCGGGCCGGTGATCAGGCGCGCGCCGCGCTGGAACGTGATCCACGACCACGCCCACGACAGGATGACGGCGAGCCGGTTGCGGAAGCCGATCACGTAGAAGATGTGGAGCACCCACCAGAACAGCCAGGCGATGAAGCCGTGGTGCTGGGCGCGGCCGATGTGGACCACCGCCGAGGTGCGGCCGATGGTGGCCATCGAACCCTTGTCCTTGTAGCGGAACGGGAGCCGCGGCCGAGCGGCCAGATCGGCCTTGATCGACGCGGCCACCGAGGCGCCGCCCTGGATCGCGCCCTGGCAAACGCCGGGCACCGGCTTGCCGTCGCACGCACAGGCCGCCAGATCGCCGACCACGAAGACCTCGCGGTGGCCGGGGATGGACAGATCGGCCTCGACCTTGACCCGGCCGGCGCCGTCGAGCGGCACGCCGAGCGTGCGCGCCACCGGTGAGCCCTCGACGCCCGCCGCCCACAGCACGGTGCGCGCCGCGACCCGCTCCTTGCGGTCCCCGATCGTGAGCTCGACGCCGTCGGCATCGACGGCGGTGACCTTGGCATTGAGGCGCACCTCGACGTGGCGCTTCTCGAGCGAGCGCTGGGCCGCCGCCGACAGCTTGGGCGGATAGGCGCCGAGCACGCGATCGCGGCCCTCGATCAACAACACCTTGACCTGGGTCGGGTCGATGCGCCGGAAGTCGCGGGCCAGCGTGTGCAGCCCGATCTCGCCGAGCGCGCCGGCCAGCTCGACGCCGGTGGCGCCGGCGCCGACCACGACGAAGGTGAGCCACGGCTGCTGCTTGGCGGTGATGCTCTCCCGCTCGGCGGCCTCGTAGGCCAGGAAGACCCGGCGCCGGATCTCGAGCGCGTCCTCGATCGACTTGAGGCCGGGCGCATTCGGTCCCCAGGCGTCGTTGCCGAAGTACGAGTGGGTCGCGCCGGTCGCGATGACCAGGTAGTCGAAGGTCAGCTCGCCGTCGTCGAGCACGACCTTGTGCGCGCTGGTGTCGATGGCTCGTGCCTCGGCGAGCAGCACGCGCACGTTCTTCTGGTTCTTGACCACGGCCCGGATCGGGTAGGCGATGTCGCCCGGGTTGAGCGCCGCGGTCGCCACCTGATAGAGCAGTGGCTGAAACAGGTGGTGGTTGCGGCGATCGATCAGGGTGATCTGCACCGCCGCCTTGGCCAGCGCCTTGGCCACGGTCAGGCCGCCGAATCCGCCGCCCAGGATCACCACGTGAGGTCTGCGAGTCACGCCCATGTGATGCGCCGGGTCACCGCTTCGGCGCAAGCCCCGGGGGGCAGGCCAGCACCATGTGGCTCAGCCGGCCCTTGGCCGCCGGGCTCACGCCGACCTCGTAGCGCAGCATCCCGGGTGCCGCCGCGCAGTACGCCAGCTGCGGGTCGGTGGTGTCACCGGCCCGGGCGACCTCCTTGCCGTCGGCGGAGAACAGGCGCAGTGACAGCGAGCGGTGGCCGTCGCCGCCGGCGGCGAAGACGCGGAGACACTGCTGCTGCACCGACACGATCCGCGACACGTTGCCGGTCGCGTACGACGACGTGATGCCGACCAGCGGGGTGCAGCCGCTGCCCTCGAGCTGGGCCTTGACCTGCGCCAGGCGGTCCGCGCCCGAGGCGCCGAACCCGAGCCGCGCCGGCAGATCGAACACCATGACCGCGATGATCGTCGGCGCCGCCAGGATGGCGAACAAGGACATCAGGCGCATGCCCCAGCGGCCGCGGCGCGCCTCGCGCTGGTCGTGGTGCCGGTCGCGCTCCTCGCGCACCTCTCGTCGGGCGTCGCGCGCCTCGACCGCCCGCGCCTCGGCCGCCAGCCGCGCTTCGCGCTGCTGCTCGATCAAGAGCCGGCGGCGCGCCTCGAGGTCGGGCACCGGCTGGCTGGCGTGGCAATGCGCACACGTCATCGTGGTCGCCTCGAGCTCGGGCGGGACCGGGATCGACGCGTGGCACTCGGCGCACCGGGTGGTCGACACGCTAGATCACCTCGCGGGGCCGTCCGGCCTGGACCCAGCCGTCCTCGAACTCGGCGTGCGACTCGTACCACGGCTGCATGCGACGCCGGATCTCCAGCGCCGGATCGCGGGCCAGCTCGGGCTCGAACCACGCCCGCGCCGTCAGGTACGTGCGCCAGTAGGCGATCTGGGTCAGCTCGCACGCCTTCACCGGCGCCAGCGCCCGCGGCGGTCGGATGGCGTGCAGCGCGCGCTCGGCGGCGCGCATGGCCCGCCACTCCGTGGTCGCCGCCTGCTGCGAGATCGGGTGGGTGCCGATGGCCGCGACGCTGATCATCAGCTCGGGCGGTTGCCAGATCGTGACCGCGCCGCACGGGCACGGCAGCTCGAGGGCACGGAACGACAGCGGCGCGCTCAGCGCCGCGCCGCACCGGCTGCACGGAACCGGCTGGTGTTGCGCGACGGCGTGGGCGTGGCGCTGGCGCGCCAGCTCGGCCATCACCTGGATCATCAGCTCCTCGCGGGCGTCGTCGAGGGCGTGCTTGAGCGCATCGCCCTGGTCGCGGGCGGCGTCGCGCACCGCCTCGCCGTGGCCCTCGGCCACGATCGCGTCGTCGACCTTGGCGTGCCAGGTGTCGGTGATCTTGGTCTCGAGCTCCTGCAGTCGGAACTCGATCGCCGACAGCTGGTGCGACAGCGGCAGGTAGTCGCCGCCGGCGGCGACGCCGGCGATGAACTGCCGCGCCGCCGCCTCGGCCTCGGTCCGCACCTCGCGGTGCCGGCCCTCGATCTGGGCCAGGAACCCGTCCCAGCGAAGCCGGGCGCTCATCAGAAGGCGATGTCGACGTCGGCCTTCACGCCCGGGTACTTGGCCGCGAACTCGGCTTCGACCTTCTTGTGGATCACCTCGTACTCCTTCCACTTCAGCTGCGAGCTGCGCTCGAAGTGATAGCCCATGAAGGTGCTGAGGTCGGTCCAGTCGACGATGGTGAGGCCCATGGCCTTGAGCGCCGCGGTCGGATCCTTGCCCTGCTTCGCGGCGTACGACTGCTCGTACATGATGTTCCAGTACTGCTCGTGCGTCATCGGCGGCGGCATGGTCAGCTCGCGGTTGGCGGCCCGGGCGGCGTTGGCCTCACGGGCCAGATCCCCGAACTTGCCCTGTGATGCGGCCTGGAAGGCGGCGCCGTAGACGGTGGTGATCGCGAACGTGGTGTCGCGCGCCATGCGCGCGTTCCACTCCGCCGAGGCGCGATCCCAGCGCGCCTTGTCGATGCCGGCGCCCTTGAGCAGGCCGTCGGTGGCGGCGCCGCCGACGATGGCGGCGTTGATCGCCGCCCACGCCTGCAGCGTGATGCCCTCGACCGGGTTCATCTCGCCGCTGGCCGCGGCCTTGGCCTGGTTGCCGGAGATCATCTTCTGCATCTGGCCCGAGCGCCAGTTGAGCTCGCGCTGCGAGACCTGCTCGCCCGAGCCGTGCTTGCGGACCAGCATGGCGTAGACGGAATCCTTCACCGTCTGCCAGTGGCTGCGATCGCGGATGCCGCGCTGCCGCATGATCTCGGCGCGCGACTCGTCGGTGCCGCCATACTGGCCGTCCGACTCCATGTGGAGCACGGCGTGGAAGAAGTCGTCTTCCTCATCGGGATCGAAGCCGGCGAGATCGAACTCGTGGTCGGACGACGATCCGGACGCCGAGGCTTGGTCGTCATCATCGTCGCGATCGGGTTCCGGCGCGGCGGCCGGCGGTGGTGGCGGCGCTTGCTCCGTCGACATGCCGAGCTTGTTCTTGATCTTGTCGAGAAAACCCATGGCGTGGCTCCTTGCCGGCGTCTCGCATTCCCCGCGAGGCGCGTCGGCGGCCCCGACTGTAGCCACGGCCGCCGCCGGCTGTCCGCGCACCAAGCCGGGATTCTCCGCTCCGGATTGGATCGGGACCACGACCGGCACGTTATGCTCCGACCCGTGCAGTACCCGATGCGGATGGGAACCGCGCTGGCGGTTCTTTGTGCGTCCGCGCAATCGGGCCGCGCCGGTGGCTTCGGCATCCCGGAGATGGGCGTGCGCCGCACCGGGATGGGGGCGATCGTCGGCCGTCCCGACGAGCCGGCCGCGGTGTTCCAGAACCCGGCCGGGCTGACGCTCCTGCCTGGCGTGCGGCTGTACGCCTCCTTCGGCCTCGCCTTCGTGTCGACCGAGTTCCGTCTGCGGCCGTGGGACCAGAGCGACCGCTTCCTCGACGCCCCGGTCGACGCCGACGGCTATTACCCGGCGCAGAAACCGACCCGCGCGGTCGGTGCCATCCCGATGCTGGTGGCGACCGCCGATCTGTGGCGTGGTCGACTGTTCGGCGCCCTGTCGCTCTACGTATCGAACGCCACCGGTGCGCAGTTCGCCCGCGACGCGGTCACGCACTACCACCTGATCGACGGCTACGTGGTCGCGCCGCAGGCGTCGCTATCGCTGGCGTACAAGGTCGGGCCCCGCCTCGCGGTCGGCGGCAGCCTCGGGGTCATCAACCCGCGCGTGCATGGCAAGCGCTTCGTGTTCCCGATCATCAACGGCATGGACGCCAGCGTGCTGGTCGGCAGCCAGCCCGAGCTGACGCTCGACGGCAGCGACTGGCGACCGACGTGGAACCTGGGCGTGCTGGCCGCGCCGGTCGCCGGCCTCACGCTCGGCGCGTCCGTCACCGGCCGCGTCGACGCCCAGCTGCAGGGCCCGGTGGTGGTGCAATACAGCGCCGACGCGCCGCGCCCCGAGCGGCTCGAGGGCACTCACGCCACCGAGCTGATGTTGCCGTGGACGTTCCTGGCCGGCGCCAACTACGACGTCAGCCCCAACGTCGAGCTCGGCGGCGAGCTGCGCTACTGGCTCTACCGCCAGTACGATCGCCAGTACACCGCGGTCAACAACATCTTCCTGCTCACCGAGCTCGAGACGATCAAGGACTATCACGACTCGTGGCAGGTCTCCGGTGGCGCCCGGGTTCACGATCTGGCCCAGGCCCCAGGTGTCGAGCTGATGCTCGGCACTCACTACGATCGGACGCCGGCACCGGCGCGCACCGTCACGCTCGATCAGCCGACCTTCTCGCACGTCGGCTTGCACTCGGGGCTGCGCTGGACCCGCGGCCGCTACCGGCTGGCGGCCACCTACGTCCACTACTGGTACGACATCCCCACCATCGAGGACAGCATCACGTCGCCACCGTCCAACATCACGGGCGACGGCACCAACAACATCTTCACGCTCGCCTTCGAGGCCACCGTGCGCTAGCAGACCGGAGCCCGAGCCCGATCTTCGTCAGGCCAGCGCGGCGCACGTCACGCGGGTCCGCGTGCCATCGGCTTCGATCACCTCCAGCTCGAGGATCGCGTCTTCGAGATCGTCCTCGCGGGTGCGGGGGCTGGGCTGGGGCGGGTTCGAGCGGTCGGTAGATGCTGGCATCGGGCGCTCCGGGCGAATGGTGAGGTGGTCAATTGCACGCCGCGTGCCGCGAGCTGCCCACGCAAGGCCGCGATTAATCTGGGTCGGAACGTCGGGGTCACACGTGACACGGTCACGACCAGCGGTGACACGGCCGGCGGTGGCACGTGCCTCCGGGTACGCGCGGTGGAGTAGAGTGGCCGCCGATGAACCGCCGATTCTTCGTCGTTCCCATCTTGCTCGTGGCGGCCTGCGGCGGTGGCAAGCGCCCGGCGACCAGCGCACCCGGCGACGCGACCGGCGGCGGAGACAGCGCCGGTGGCACCGCGTCGCTGCCGGCCGATGCACCGCCCGGCACGCCGGCGCCCGAAGCGGTCTCGTTCGTCACCGAGGATGGCATCACGATCGCCGCGACGTACTACGGACCGGCCGACGCCGCGACGACTGCGTGCGCGGTCTTCGCGCACCAGCTGTCGTCGACGCGCGCCGAGTGGCAGCCGATCGTCGACCGGCTCCGCGGCCGCGCGCACCTGCTCGCGTTCGACCTCCGCGGCCACGGCGCCAGCACCACGGGCAGCGCCGGGACCGTGATCTGGAAGGGGTTCGAGACCGCGGACTGGGAGAAGCTGGAGACCGATGTCGCGACGGCGGTCGAGCTGATCGCCGGCAAGGGCGCCGACCGGGCGTGCGCGCTGATCGGCTCGTCGATCGGCAGCACCGCCGTCCTTCGCTACGCCGGCGCCAACCCCGACCGCGCGAGCGCGCTCGTGCTGCTGTCGCCGGGCCTCGCCTACCGTGGCGTCAGGACGCCCGACGCGGCGCGCGCCAGCCGGGCGCCGGTGCTGATCGTCCACAGCCAGGAGAACGGCGCCGCCGACGCCGCCGGCGCGCTGGCCGGGATCTGGCGCGACGCCACGCCGCCGGTCGCGGTCGAGGTCATCGCCGATGCCGGCCAGGCCCACGGCATGAAGATCGTCACCGGCGACCCCACGATCCTCGAACGCGTCGTGACCTTCCTCGCCGACACCCGCCCCTGACCAGCGCCCGGATCGATCTCACTCGGAGCGCGGCAGGAACCAGATCCGGCGGGTGTAGCGGCCGCAGGCCGCAGACCAGCCGGCGGTGCGGAAGTAGAGAACACCGTCGGCCTCGCCGTAGCCGCGTGACGATTCGACGGTCAGACCGGCGGCGGCCGCCGCCTGTTCGATCGCCGCCACGCAGGCGTCGTCGTCGAGCGGCTTCGGCGTGCGCCGGGCGCCGAGCCAGATCCGGAACTCGCCGTAGCCGACGTGCTGGAACACCAGCAACACGCCATGAGCGTCGAGCTCGGCCTCGAAGCCCTCGGCCTCGCTGCGCAGCTCGATCTCCTGCGTCTTGCCGCCGCGGGTCAGCTCGAACGTGAACATGCCGACCGCGCCACCGCCGACCCGATGCTTGTGGTTGTTGCCGGCGAAGCGGACCGTCACGCCGCCGATGGTCTTGGCCTCGTTCACCAACACCGTCACCGGGGTGCCCTTCACCACCGGTCGCCCGCTCGGGATCGCGACCGGCGGCGCGTCCGGCGGCGGCTGCGGGGCGTCGATCTCCGGCGGTGATGCGTCGGTCACCGCCGCGTCGCGCGTCGCGACCGCGACCGCGGCGTCGGGGAGCACGGCGGGCGCGGGGCCGGGCGCCGGTTGCGGGCCGCCACACGCTGCGGCGAGACCAACGATCGACACCATGACGACGAGCCCGCGGTGCATCATCCGATGACGGTATGCCGCGGCCGGGCGGCCGGCAACCGCGGTGGCAACCGGTACGGCGTCGCATGGTAAGGTCGCCGGATGTCGTCGCGGGCGCGCATCCCCGTCACTGGCCGGGCCGCCGACACCGTGCTCGACGAGCTGGCGGCGATGAAGACGCCGGACACCGACTGGCGCCGCGGGCGCGTGTTCTCGCTCGTCTATCACGCCGGCGACGAGCACGAACGCCTGCTGCAGCGCGCCCACGCGCTCTACGCCAGCGCCAATCTGCTCAACCCGATGGCGTTCCAGAGCCTGCGCCGCATGGAAGCCGAGATCACGCAGATGGTGGCCGGCCTGTTCCACGGCCCACCGTCGGCGGTCGGATCGGTGACCTCGGGCGGCACCGAATCGATCCTGTGCGCGGTCGCCACCTACCGCGAGCACGCGCGCGCGCAGCGGCCGGTTTTCGGTCGGCTCGGTCACCGCCCGCAGATCGTCGCGCCGCAGACCATCCACCCGGCGTTCGACAAGGCGGCGCACTGGTTCGGGGTCGAGCTGAAGAAGGTCGCGGTCGACGACGACCAGCGGGTGCGCCCGGAGGCGATGGCGCGCGCCATCGGCCGCCGCACGATCGCGCTGGCGGTATCCGCGCCGCAGTACCCGCACGGCTCGATCGATCCGGTCGCCGAGGTCGGGGCGATCGCCGCCCGGCACGGCCTGCCGCTGCACGTCGACGCCTGCGTCGGCGGCTTCATGCTGCCGTGGCTCGAGCGGCTGGGGCGGCCGATCGCGCCGTGGGACTTCCGCGTCCCGGGCGTGACGTCGATCTCCGCCGACCTCCACAAGTACGGCTACGCCGGCAAGGGCGCGTCGACGCTCACCTGGCGCGACATGACCTGGATGCGGCACCAGTTCTTCGTCGCCACCGACTACCCGGGCGGCATCTATGTCTCGCCGACGATGATCGGCACCCGCCCGGGCGGCCCGCTGGCGGCGGCGTGGGCGGCGCTGCACACCCAGGGCGAGGATGGCTACCTGAAGCTGACCCGGGCGGCGATCGACGCCGCCGATCGCATCCGCGCCGGCATCACCGCCGTACCCGGGCTGGCGCTGATCGGCCGTTCCGACACCACCATCGTCGCCTGGGGCGCGGCCGCCGGTGGCCCCGACCTGTACGCCATCGCCGACCGGCTCGAGGCCCGCGGCTGGTCGGTCGACCGCACCCAGCACCCGGCCGGCGTCCACCTGACCGTGACCGCCAACCACCTCGCGATCGCCGACGACTACGTGCGCGACGTGGCCGCAGCGACCGCCGAGGTGCGTGCCGATCCGTCGCTGGCCAAGGAGCCGGTGGCCGCGATGTACGGGATGATGGCCAAGATCCCGGTCCGCGGGCTGGTCAAGCGCAGCGTGCGTCAGCTGTTCGAGCGGATGTACGCACCCGGCGTGATCGTGCCCGATGCCACCGCGCCCGCCGACGACGCGGTTGGCCGCCTGCTCGACAAGCACGGCGCCAAGGTCGACGCGGTGCTCGACGGCGTCGACCGGCTGCGCGCTCGCCTGCGCCGGGTCCGGACCCGCGGCGGCCGGCCCCCCGGCCGGATCCCCGACGGGAACCGGTGACGATGCGCTTCGCGTACGCGCGCATCATGCAGGAGACCAACGCGCTGTCGCCGGTGGCGACGTCGCTCGCCGACTTCGAGGGCAGCCACTACCTCGCCGGCGACGACCTCGCGACCGCGGTCGGACCCGGCGGTCACGAGGTCGCCGGCTTCTTCAAGAAGTTCCTGCTCTTCTTCCTGCCCTACAACCGCAAGACCATCTTCGTCCGCACCCGCGGCGTCACCGACTTCGACGCCGCGTATCGGCTCACCTTCGACGGCCCCATGCACCCGCGCGACCCGGTCGACGACTGGCGGCC
Source organism: Myxococcales bacterium (assembly GCA_947483555.1). Lineage (GTDB taxonomy): Bacteria > Myxococcota_A > Polyangia > Haliangiales > Haliangiaceae > UBA2376. The sequence continues at coordinate 12,591 of CANKMW010000088.1, read as the reverse complement.
CCGCGACCGCGCCCGCCGTGGCTGACGCCGGCCGGTGGCAGCGCGGGCTCGGTCGAGACCCTGGCCGGGGCGCATGGCGACCGCGGCCATGTCGGCTCCGGCGGCGGCCATCAGGAGGAGGGGTCCTCGGCGAGTACGCGCCGATAAACAATCCGTAGATCAAGTCCGACGCGCGCGCCGTGACACCATCGCGGCGCCGGACCTTGGGACGTAGGCCAAGCACCGCCGGTATGCGTTAGGAGATCCTCGTGATGAGATCGAAGACGGCGCTTCGTGGCGTGGCCCTGGTCACGCTGGTCCAGTTTCTCTCGCTCTCGTGCGGCGGCAAGCAGACGCCGAGACCCGGTGGTGGCAGCGGGACCACGGTCGCGCAGCCGGGCGGCAAGCCGCTGATCCAGACCGGCGACGCGCCGGCCGGGCTGACGCTGGTGCTGTCGGACGGCACCCAGGGCGCGCCGGCGACGGATCGCTCGAAGCTGCCGCCGGCGACCACGCTCGGCGACGCCGAGGTGACGGCGCTGCTGGCGCGGCTGGCGCCGGTGGCGGTGGGCGGCGACGACGTGAAGCCGTTCGCGTTGCGCGACCGCTCGACGCCGCCACCGCGGACCGGCAAGACCGTGCGCGACAGCTTCCCGGGACCGGGCATGGCCAGCCGGCCGCCGGTGACCGCGGACGCCGGCAAGCCGCTCGAGGTGGTGCGGTTCGCGCCCGAGGGCGACGTGCCGCTGGCGCCGATGGCGACCATCACGTTCTCGCAGCCGATGGTGGCGGTGACGTCGCAGGACGACGCCGCGGCGGTGGTGCCGGTGACGATGACGCCGACGCCGCCGGGGCGCTGGCGCTGGCTGGGCACCCGGACGCTGGTGTTCGATCCCGAGGTCCGCTTCCCGCAGGCGACCACGTACACGATCTCGATCCCGAAGGGGACCCGGTCGGCGACCGGAAACGTGTTGACGGCGGCGAAGTCGTTCACGTTCACGACCCCGGCGCCGCGGGTGGTGACGTCGTGGCCCAACCACGGGCCGCAGCGACTCGACGTGCCGATGTTCGTGCTGTTCGATCAGCGGGTCGACGCCGCCGCGGTGCTGGCCACGATCAAGGTCGAGGCGGCGGGCAAGCGGTACGGCGTGCGCGCGCTGAGCGGCGACGAGATCGACCACCACGAGGTGGTCAAGGGGCTGGTGGCGTCGGTCAAGATCAACCAGCAGGACGGGCGCTGGCTGGCGTTTCGCGCCGACGGCGAGTACCCGAAGGACACCCAGGTCGCGGTGACGATCGGTCCGGGCACGCCGTCGGCGGAGGGACCCAACCCGACCACGGCGGCGCAGAGCTTCAGCTTCCAGACCTACCCGCCGCTCACGATCGTGCGCGCGCAGTGCGGCTGGGGCGAGTGCCCGCCGGGGGCGCCGTTCCAGATCGAGCTCAACAACCCGCTCGACGCCCTGCGCTGGAACGACGCGCTGGTGACGATGACGCCGGACGTGGCGCGCAAGAAGGTGATCCAGTCGGGCAGCTACATCACGATCCAGGGTCCGACCCAGGCGCTGACGCTGTACACGACCCGGCTGTCGGGCGGGATCGTCGACGAGTTCGGGCAGACGCTGGGCAAGGACGCCGAGCTGGCGTGGAAGGTGGGCAAGGCGTACCCGAACTTCTACGGACCGTCGGGGATGATCGCGCTCGATCCGGCGGCCAAGCAGCCGACCTTCGACGTGTTCACCACCAACTACGACGCGCTCAAGGTGCAGCTGTACGAGGTGAAGCCGTCGGACTGGGAGGCGTACGGCTACTACCTGGAGCACCAGTGGGAGCGCAAGAAGCCGAAGCTGCCCGGCAAGAAGGTGATGGACGAGCTGGTCCGGATCGGCGGCAAGGCCGAGCAGCTGACCGAGACCAAGGTCGGGCTGGGGCGGGCGCTGGGCCGCGGCGGGCTGGGTCACGTGATCGCGGTGGTCGAGCCGTCGCCGTGGAAGGAGCGCCACGAGCCGCCGCGGCTGGTGGCCTGGGTGCAGTCGACGCGCATCGGCCTCGACGCCGCGGTCGACGCCACCGAGATGAAGGCGTGGGTCAACGCGCTGCGCGACGGCGCGCCGATGGGCGGCGTCGAGCTGACGATGTTGCCGTGGGGCCTGACCGCGAAGAGCGACGATCAGGGCGTGGCGACGTTCGCGCTGTCGGCGACCGCGAAGAAGGGCGCCAACCTCGTGGTCGCGAAGCAAGGCGACGACGTGGCCTTCCTGCCCGACGACCACGGCTGGTACGGCGAGTACGGGCAATGGGCCCGGCAGGAGCGCAGCGACTCGCTGTTGTGGCACGTCACCGACGACCGCCAGATGTACAAGCCCGGCGAGCAGGTCCACCTCAAGGGCTGGATGCGCATCTTCCAGAATCGCGAGGGCGGCGACCTCGGCGGGGTGGCCGGCCAGGTGTCGGCGGTGAGCTATCGGGTCGTCGATCCGGTCGGCAACGAGATGATCAAGGGCACCGCGAAGGTGACCGCGCTGGGCGGCTTCGACGTCGCGTTCACGCTGCCCAAGACGCCCAACCTCGGCTACGCGTCGGTGTACCTGGAGGCGCAAGGCCGCATGACCGGCAGCGCCTTCCACGGCTTCCAGATCCAGGAGTTCCGCCGGCCCGAGTACGAGGTCAGCGCGGCGGCGAGCCAGGGGCCGCACCTGATCGGCGGCGTGGCCGACGTGACGGTGAAGGCGAGCTACTTCGCCGGCGGCGGGCTGCAAGGCGCCGACGTCAACTGGTACGTCACCGCCAGCGAGACCAGCTACACGCCGCCCAACCGCGACGAGTGGACGTTCGGGGTGTGGACGCCGTGGTGGGGCTGGCATCGAGGCTGGTGGGAGAACGACGGCGGCTACGTGGAGCCCAAGACGTGGAGCCACACGGCGAAGACCGATGCGACCGGTGCCCACGTGCTGCATCTCGACTTCGTCAGCGCCAACCCACCGCTGCCGATGAGCGTGGCGGCCAACGCCTCGGTGACCGACGTCAACCGCCAGCAGTGGAGCGCGAGCTCGACGCTGCTGGTCCATCCGTCGAGCCTGTACGTCGGGATGCGGACCGAGAAGCCGTTCGTGGAGAAGGGGACGCCGATCGCGGTCGAGGCCATCGCCGTCGACCTCGACGGCAAGGCGGTCACCGGCAAGACGCTCGACCTCACGTCGGTGCGGCTCGACTGGGAGTACGAGCAGGGTCGGTACGTCGAGCAGGAGGTCGATCCGCAGTCGTGCGCGCCGGTGTCGAGCGCCGACCCGGTGCGCTGCGAGTTCGCGACCGCCGAGGGTGGCCAGTACCGCATCCGCGCGTTGATCGCCGACGATCAGGGCCGCGCCAACAAGACCGAGCTGACGATCTGGGTGTCGGGCGGCGACACGCCGCCGGCGCGCGAGGTCGAGCAGGAGCAGGCCCAGCTCATCCCCGACAAGAAGGCCTATCAGAACGGCGACCTCGCCGAGATCCTGGTCCAGGCACCGTTCTTCCCCGCCGAGGGCATCCTCAGCGTGCGGCGCAGCGGGCTCTTGACCACCGAGCGCTTCACGATGAAGGGGCCGACGCAGACGCTGAAGGTGCCGATCGTCGATAGCCACACGCCCAACGTGTACGTGCAGGTCGATCTGATCGGCGCCGCGGCGCGCGTCGACGATGACGGCAAGGCGGACCCGGCGCTGCCGAAGCGGCCGGCGTATGCCACCGGGCAGCTCGACCTGCCGGTGCCGCCGAAGCAGCGCACGCTGGCGGTGACGGTGACGCCGAAGGCGGCCAAGGTCAGCCCCGGCCAGCCGGCGCGCTTCGACGTGGTGGTCAAGGACGCCGCCGGGCGACCGGTGCCGGGCGCCGAGGTGGCGCTGATCGTCGTCGACGAGGCGGTGCTGTCGCTGACCGGCTTCACGTTCGCCAACCCGGTCGATGCCTTCTACGGTCATCGCGGCAGCGACACCCGCGACCATCACCTGCGCGGCTTCGTGAAGCTGGCCCAGCCCGATCTCGGCGCGCTGGCCGCCAGCGGCAACATCGGCGCCGGCGGCGGCTCCGGCGACATGGCCGAGGCCACCGTCACGCTCGATGCGCGCTCGCGCGCCGACGGACCGGCGCCGCCACCATCGCCGGTGTCAGCGGCGCCCGCGAAGAACGGCGACAAGCAGCTGGCGCAGAAGCCCCAGGAGCCGGGGCAACCCCAGGGCCAGCCGGTCGGTTCGGGCGGCGCCATCGCCGTGCGCACCAACTTCGACCCGCTGGCGGCGTTCTCGCCCGAGGTCAAGACCGGCGCCGACGGCAAGGCCGCCGTCGACGTCAAGATGCCCGACAACCTGACCCGCTACCGCGTCGTCGCGCTGGCGGTCGCCGGCGAGCGCAACTTCGGCAAGGGCGAGAGCGCGATCACCGCCCGCCTGCCGCTGATGGTGCGGCCGTCGCCGCCCCGCTTCCTCAACTTCGGCGACACCTTCGAGCTGCCGGTCGTGCTGCAGAACCAGACCGACGCGCCGATGGAGGTCAAGGTCGCGGTGCGGGCCACCAACGCGGCGATCACCAGGGGCGCCGGCCGCACGGTCAAGGTGCCGGCCAACGATCGCGTCGAGGTTCGGTTTCCGGCCGCCGCCGAGATGGCCGGCACGGCACGCTTCCAGCTCGCCGCCACGTCGGGCTCGGGCGCCGGCGCCGCCAGCGACGCCGCCGAGGTCGCGCTGCCGGTGTGGACCCCGGCGACCACCGAGGCGTTCGCGACCTACGGCCAGATCGACGCCGGTGCGATCAAGCAACCGGTGTCGCTGCCCGCCAAGGTCGTGACCGAGTTCGGCGGCCTCGAGGTCGAGACCAGCTCGACCCAGCTCCAGGCGCTGACCGACGCCTTCCTGTACCTGGTCACGTACCCGTTCGAGTGCAGCGAGCAGGTCAGCTCGCGCATCGCCGGCATCGCCGCGCTGCGCGACGTGCTCACCGCGTTCAAGGCCAAGGACCTGCCGTCCAAGGACCGGCTCGAGGCCCGGGTCGGCGAGGATCTCGAGCGCCTGTACTCGATGCAGAACGGCGACGGCGGGTTCCCGTTCTGGCAGCGCGGCCACGAGTCGTGGCCGTACCTGACCGTGCACGTCACCAACGCCATCGTGCGCGCCAAGGGCAAGGGCTTCACGATCGAGCAGGCCGCGCTCGACAGCGCGCTCGAGTACCTGCGCACGATCGAGCGCCGCTACCCGCACTACTACCCCGAGGAGGTCAAGCGCACGATCACGTCGTACGCGCTGTACACCCGCATGCTGGCCGGCGACCGCGACGTGGCGCGCGCCCGCGGCCTCATCAAGGAGGCCGGCGGCGTCGACAAGCTGTCGATGGAGGCGGTGGGCTGGTTGCTCGGCGTGGTCGCCGGCCAGACCGACGCCGCCACCGAGCGGGCCGCGATCCTGCGCCACCTCGACAACAAGGTCAGCGAGACCGCCGCCGCCGCCAACTTCACCACCGGCTACAAGGACGGTGCCCATCTCCTGCTGCACTCCGATCGCCGGGTCGACGCCGTCATCCTGGAGTCGTTGATCGCCGAGCAACGCACCAGCGACCTCATCCCCAAGCTGGTGGTCGGCCTGCTCGGCCACACCCGGGCCGGGCGGTGGACCAACACCCAGGAGAACGTCTTCGTCCTGTTCGCGCTCGACCTCTACTTCCACGAGTTCGAGAAGGTGACGCCGGACTTCGTGGCCCGGGTCTGGCTCGGCGACGGCTACGCCGGCGAGCACGCGTTCAAGGGCCGCACCACCGAGCGTCACGCCATCGACATCCCGATGGCCGAGGTGGCGAAGCGGGCCGGCGCGACGCCGGCCGATCTGGTGATCCAGAAGGACGGCGCCGGTCGGCTCTACTACCGGGTCGGCATGACCTACGCGCCCGCCGATCTGAAGCTCGCCGCCGCCGACCACGGCTTCACCGTGGTCCGTCGCTACGAGGGCGTCGACGACGCCACCGACGTCGTGCGCCAGGCCGACGGGACCTGGAAGATGAAGGCCGGCGCCCGGGTCCGGGTCCGGCTGTCGATGGTTGCCGAGAACCGTCGCTACCACGTCGCGCTCGTCGATCCGCTGCCCGCCGGGCTCGAGCCGATGAACCCGGCGCTCGCGGTCACCGGCCCCATCCCGCAGGACCCCGCGGCCCAGAAGAGCGGCGGCAACTACTGGTGGTGGTCACGGACCTGGTACGAGCACCAGAACATGCGCGACGAGCGCGTCGAGGCCTTCACCTCGCTGCTGTGGGACGGCGTCCACGAGTACACCTACGTCGCCCGCGCCACCACGCCCGGCAACTTCGTGGTGCCGCCGTCCAAGGCCGAGGAGATGTACTTCCCCGAGACCTTCGGCCGCTCGGCCAGCGACCGCGTCATCGTCGAGTAGGCATCCCGGTTCGTCCTGAGCGAGCGAAGCGAGTCGAAGGACACGATCCGTGTTACGAGCGTCCATGCTTCTGTGGACCGACGGCGAGGCCGTGATCCTCGCGACCGGCCGTGGGGTCGCCCGCGATGGCGGCGACGGCCAGCAGGTGGTTCGCTTCGACGGCGAGCGCGCCACCCGTCGCGACGAGCCGCCGCCGCCCGCCTTCCTCGCCGTGCTCGACCCCGGCGGACGCCGCGCCCTGCTCGAGCTCGACGGCCAGTTGATCGCCTGCGGGCTCGACGTCGGCCGGGCCCACTTGCGCGAGCTTGGTCCAGCACCGCGAGCGGCGGTCGCCCTGCCCGACGGTCGCCTGGTGATCGCCCGGGCCGAGGTCGGCGCCGACGGCCGTGAGCGCACGACCCTGGCCGTGGCCAGCGCCCGCGACGACGGTGGCCTGACGATCGAACGCGCCCTCCAGCTCCCGGCGGCGGCCCGCGCGCGCGGCAAGTTCGGGGTGTGGGCCCGTGGCGCTGTGCCGTGGCCCGAGGACGACGACGAACCCGATGCCGACGAGCCGTTCGAGCCCGACTCGCTCGACGTGCGACGGCGCGACGGCGGCTGGCAGGGTGCGGTGTCGCTGCACGCCAACCGCCACGGCGTGGTCGCCACCTCGACCTACAGCGGTCTGGTCGTTGGTCTGGCGCCGGATACGTTGGCGCCGACCTGGAGCTTTCGCCTGCCGTCACAACCCGAGGCTGCCCTCACCGCGGTGGCGGTCGCCGGCGGCGTGCTCGCCACGATCTGCGTCGGCGGAGCCGAGGCGTCGCTGCTCCACATCGGGCACGACGGCGAGGTCCGCGCCCAGCGGAGCAAGCTCGGGCGCGAGCCGGCGGTCGGACTGAGTCGCCCGCTGCTGGTCGACGGCGACCTCGCGCTGGTGACCAACGAAGGCGAGCAAGTCTACGAGATCATCGTCGCCGACCTGGGCGCCAAGCGGGTCACGGTGGTGCCGTTCGGCGGTGACGTCGGCATCGTCGCCCATGGCAGCACCAGCGACGGCGCCACTCACCTGATCGCGCTCGGCGATCCGCAGGCGCCGCCGCACAAGGCGACCTTGCATCGGTTGGTGCGAACCGCCGGCCGCCTGCGCGCCACGGCGGTCGCGATGCCCAACCTGCGCCCGCCCGCCGAGCGGAGGCCGTCGATGGGCCCGCCGCGCAACGCTGGTCCGGCCTCGGTGGGCATCGCTGCCAGCGGCGGCGCCTGGTCCGTGGCCGGCGGCGCCGAGATCGATCTCGCGCTGACGGTGACCAGCAAGGGCGGCCCGGCGCCGGGAGTATGGGTCGAGCTGTCGGGCCCGGCGCTCGACGCCGCGCTGTTCGAACCGCGCACCGCGGCGTGCGGCGAGATCGCCGCCGACTTCACGCGCAGCGGCAGCGCGATGCGCGCCGTGCTGAGCGGCGCGGCGATCGACGCCACCTATCTCCGCGCTCCCGGTAGCGGCGGTCGGGTCGCCCGGGGTGAGTCTCCCGACCCGGTGACCACGGTGACGATCCGGGTCCGCGGCGCGATCGCCGGCAGCGCGTTGCTGATGGTGCGCATCGGGCCGGTGGTCGGCAGCGTTCAGGCCGGCTCACAGATCGGCTCTGCGATGCAGGGCCGGACGATCACCGTGACGTGAGCATCAGCGCCGCGAGCCCGGTGCGCGGTGGCGGCGGTGCCACCAGCCGACCGATCGGCACCAGCTCCAGGTTCAACCCTCCCGGGTACCAGTAGCTGGTGTCCTGACCGTACCCGTAGACCGAGATGGCGAACGGCAGCGAGCCGGTGATCGAGTGGTTGCCGTCGTTGCCCGGGCCAGCGCCGAGCGGCGTGACGCGGGCGAGCGCGTACCCGCTGCCACCGATCGGTGTGAAGTTGCTGATCGCCGCGCCATCGAGCGTCACCGTGGCGCCCACCGGCGCCGTGATGTCGACGTAGTTGGTCTCGTAGTTGGTCGGCGCGTGAAACAGGTAGTTCGAACGGTACTGCTCGACCGGCACCGCCAGCGTCATGGCCGGATCGCCGGTGCCACCGGCGACTGACGAGCCCTCCATGAGCTGCGCCACCAGCACCTTGTGGTTGGCGGCGATGAGGTAACTCGCTGCCTGACGCGGGATCTGGACGAAGTCGCCGGCCAGGACGATCGCGGTCGGCGCGCCGGCCTGGGGTGGATCGTACGTCAAGGTCGTGCCGGCCTGGGTGGCCACGATGCGCACCATCTCCTCCTTGCCGTTGGGGATGGTGGTGACCGCCGGCGCATTGATGATGTAGCGGTTCGACAGCGCGTCGACCGGGAACATCGACTCCTCGAGGTGATCGCAGTAGCCGAAACCGTCGGGCACGTTGGCGCAGTAGTGGCCGCCGATCACCTGCACCGCCTTGTCCGACGTGACGTACGAGCCGGTCAGGTCGGCGGCCACCGCGATCGAGCCCAGCTCGAGGACGTCACCCTTGTCGAGCATGACGGTCTGCGGCACGCCGGCCGCGAACGCCGGCGCGCCACCCTCGGCGATGGTGGCGACCTTGGCGTTGATCGTGACCATCGTGTTGTCCTGGTACGCGGTCACCGCCATCAGCGTCGGCGACGCGTTCGCCGTCTGCGGCCAGGTGGCGACGTAGTACTCGTCGCGCCAGGCATTGCTCGGGAACAGCAGCGAGGCGTCGTTGGTGTACGAGTTTTCGGGCGCGCCCGGCTCGATGTAGTCGAGCGGGTTGAACTGGTAGACCGTCACCGGCGCCTTCGAGCGCAGGTGGTAGGCACCCGCGTTGGCGCGCGCCGAGTTGGGGTGTCCCGACGAGCAGTTCGACCAGCTCGCCCCCAGGCACAGCTTGAGCGCGCCCACCCACGGCAGGCGCCGGATCGCGACGCTGTTGGCGGCGACCGTGAACACGTCGGGCGCCGTCAGCGCGCCCCCATCGATGGTCACCTCGACCGGACCGCTGGTGGTGTTGGAGACCGCGACCGCAAAGTCGTAGGCCTGCGACACCATGTTGCCGGTCACCGTCGGCCAGTAATCGCATCCGACGTAGGTGTCGCCGAGCGAGATCGGGGCACAGGCTCCGGTACACACGCCGGCCGGACCGCAGCTCATGCCCTGCACCGGATCGCAGTGGACCTCGGTGTAGCCGGAGCCGTCGGCCCGGCACGCGGTCGAGACATCGCCGGCGCAGGTGCCGGTGTTGGGCTGACACGCGACGCAGCCGAGGGTCGCATCGCAGGCCATGGCGCAGGTCTGCGAGTCGCCGAAGGTGCCGGCCTGGCAGGTCTGCAACACGTTGCCGGTGCAGCGCTGCTGTCCGACGCTACACGCGTTGCTACCGCCATCGTCGTCGTCGTCATCGCCGGCCGGTAACGACGGGCCGCAGGCGGCGACGACGACGACGATCGCGCACACGAACGCACGGACCAGGCGCAGTGACGGCATGGGACCCCCGGGCGGCATCCAACCATCGTTCGAAGTCCTTGGGAAGCGGGACTTTGCGGGCCGGCCACGCGGGCCGTCGGTTGCCCCGAACGCTTGCAGAGCAGGCGCCAAATGGGTTTCATCGTCCCGCCGCGTTCGCCCCCTCGCTGGAGCCACGATGTCCGAATTCAAGCCCTTCGTGCCCCCCGAAGCTCGCCTCCCCGAGCTGACCGCCCCCGCACTGATCGTCGGTGCCCTGCTCGGCATCGTCTTTGCTGCCTCCTCGGTCTACCTGGGTCTCAAGGTCGGCCTGACGGTGTCGGCGTCGATCCCGGTCGCCGTGCTCTCGATCACGCTGTTCCGCTGGCTACGCCTGCGCGGCACGATCCTCGAGAACAACATCGCGCAGACCACCGGCTCGGCCGGCGAGTCGCTGGCCGCCGGCGTCGCCTTCACGCTGCCATCGCTGCTGCTGATGGGCTTCGATCTCGAGCTCATCCGCGTGCTGATGGTGGCGCTGCTCGGCGGCCTGATCGGCGTGCTGATGATGATCCCGCTGCGCCATGGCCTGATCGTCAAGGAGCACGGCAAGCTGGCCTACCCCGAGGGCACGGCGTGCGCCGACGTGCTGATCGTCGGCGAGAAGGGCGGCACCGAGGCGACCACCGTGTTCACCGGCTTCTTCATCGGCGCCGGCTACGCCTTCCTCAACCTGGTCGCCAAGCTGTGGGCTGACGTGTCGAGCATCGCGGTCGACTTCGGCGGCCGCCTCAAGGGCGCCACGATCGGCTTCGAGGTCTCGCCGCCGATGCTCGGCGTCGGCTACATCATCGGCCCCAAGGTGTCGGCCAACATGCTGGGCGGCGGCCTGCTCGCCTTCGTCGTGCTGGTGCCGCTCATCGTCTTCTTCGGCGACCCCGAGACGGTCGGCAAGATGTCGCCGGGGCAGATCCGCAACTCGTACATCCTCTACATCGGCGCCGGCGCGGTGGCGGCCGGCGGCTTCATCGCCCTCGGCCGCTCCATCCCGACCATCGCGCAGGCGTTCCAGCGTGGACTCGGTAGCCTGCGCAGCGACGGCGGCCCCAGGGCCGAGGTGATCCGCACCGAGCGCGACCTGCCCATGACGATGGTGCTCGGCGGCGCCGCGGCGATCGCGGTGATCATCTGGCTGGCGCCGGTGCTCCAGATCAACCTGATGACCGCGCTGCTGGTGGTGCTGTTCGGGTTCTTCTTCGTGACCGTGTCGAGCCGCATCACCGGCGAGATCGGCTCGTCCTCGAACCCGATCTCGGGCATGACGATCGCGACGCTGCTGCTGACCTGTGGCCTGTTCGTCGCGCTCGGCTGGACCGGCGTCGACTACAAGGCGATGGCGCTGACCACCGCCGCGCTGGTGTGCGTGGCGGCGTCCAACGGCGGCACGATCTCGCAGGACCTCAAGACCGGCTACCTGGTCGGCGCCACGCCGCGGCTCCAGCAGATCGCGATCCTGGTCGGCGTCGTCACCAGCGCGGTCGTGATCGGGTTCGTGCTCCTGCTGCTCAACGAATCGAGCACGACGTACATGGGGGTCGACTACCCGTCGTACACCGCCACCGCCATCACCGACCAGTCGCACGCCGGCCCCGACGGCAAGACCTACCGCATCGTCTACCTGCGCGAGGAGGCCGTGCTGACCAAGGCGACCGTGGCGCCGGCCGAGAACGGTGCCCCGGCCAAGAAGATCGCTGGCACCTCGGTGCCGCGTGGCAAGTACCTCGTCGACGAGGCCGGCAAGCTGATGTTCCTGGTCGATCCGGGCGTCAGCGGCAGCTATCCGTTCAAGCTCCTGGCGGCCAAGGGCGCGCTGGCGCCGGGCCACGAGTTCACGGCCAAGGGCGAGTTGATGGCCGATGGCAAGGTCATCGGCAAGGACGCGGGCGCCGAGCTCGGCATCGACCGCAAGCCGTACCGGGCCATCCAGCTGTCGGGGTCGCACAACGGGCTGCACGCCGGCCGCTACCTGGTCGACGCGCAGGGCAACGTGGCCTACAGCGCGCGCCCGATGGCCAAGTTCGATGCCCCCAAGGCCCAGCTGTTCCGCCTGATCATCGATGGCACGCTGGGCGGCGACCTGCCGTGGGGCCTGGTCATCATCGGTATCATCCTGGCCATCATCCTCGAGATGATCGGGGTCGCGTCGCTGCCGTTCGCGGTCGGGCTGTACCTCCCGATCTACACCTCGGGCGGCATCTTCGTCGGCGGCGCGGTGCGCTGGCTGGTCGACCGCAAGCGCAAGGGTGAGAGCGCCAGCGCGTCCGAGTTCTCGCCCGGCACGCTGATGGCCTCGGGCCTGATCGCCGGCGGCGCCATCACCGGCGTGATCCAGTCGGTGATCCTGGTCGCGGGCTTCGACCGCACGATGGATCTCAGCGGCATGATGCCCGAGTTCCTGCTCACCAACGGTAGCTGGTGGCCGCTGACCCCGTTCTTGCTCATGGCCACCGGGCTGTACCTGATCGGGGTCAAGAAGAAGGCCTAGCTACAGCCTGCCCGGTAATTCCGTGACCTGATCGCGGACCTCGGCCGACCGGCACCAGCCGGCGATCGCGTCGCCGTGGGGACCATCGCCACGAAGCCGGCGAGCCCCAAGAACGGATGTAGTGGCCGCTCGCTCGAACCCACCGCGTGGACGAAGAGGATCCGGATCAACCGACGACGGCGCCGGCGCGGCCGCCCCGATGCCACGGAGCCTCCGCCGCGTCCAGGGCAAGCTCGCTCCGCTCGGCGCCTGC
>CANKMW010000087.1 GCA_947483555.1 Myxococcales bacterium | reverse complement strand
GCGATCGACGCCGACGGAGACCCCAGCGCAAGGTCGCGGACGATCGCGAGTTCCTTGGCGCCAAGCTTGTTGGGTCGTCCGGCCTTGCGGTGCGTCGGGGTGCGCGGCATCTGCCGACGACTCTAGCACATAATTACCAAACACCCTCTGAGAGGCCGAGCAGGAATCGACTCGCTCGTCAGGCGAGGATCCGCGTCGCCGCCGGCCGCCGGTCGCCGGCGCCGTGACGGTCGCCGCCGTCACCCTGACCGCCCGTCGACGACGACATCGTTGTCGGCGTCGCCGACGGGGCGGTGGTCGCCGCCGCACTGCGGGGCGAGCGGCGTCACCTTGGTCGTGGCTGGTAAGGCGGCAACTGGCCCCGGGGCCAGTTGATCGACCGCACGCCCGGATCAACCGCGCAGGGCGATCAGGCGCAGGATATCGTAGGTCAACGCGAACAGCGTCGCGCTGCCGAGAACCTTGCCGAGCCCGCGAACGGGCAGGCGGTCGAGCCCGCGGTGGGTCTTGGCGTCGGCGTTGACGGTCTCGGCGGTGGCCGCGCGCTGCTTGTAGATCTGCTTGGCCGCATCGGTGCCCATGCGCTCGCGCCACTCGGCCACCGCGTCGCTGTCGCCATCGCGCGCGACGTGCGGATCGCGGGGGTCGCCGCTGCGTGGCTTGGGCACCGGCGCAAACACGGTCACGTTCTGGTCGGCCGCGGCTTTGAACGCGTCGTGCTGTGTGTACCCGCCGTCGAGCAGCAACTCGGTCGGGCGCACGCCGGTGCGCGCCTCGATCTGCGCCAGCATCGGCGTGCTCTGGCCCACGTCGCTGCCGCGGTTGCCGACCTCGACACCGACGATGACGCGCGCCGCGTCGGTGGTGGTCGCGAACTGCACGTTGAACGCAGGACGAAACCCACCGTCACCCATCTTCATCACCCGGGCATCCGGATCGGTCGTCGACACCCGCGCCGTCGCGTCCTTGGCGCCGCTCCGCTGCTTGGTCGCGGTCACCTCGGCGACTTGCGCCAGGGCGGCGTCCAGGCGCTCGATCCGCTGCTGGGCACCCCGCTGGCGCGCGCACAGCCAGCGATACGCCGCATGCCAGTTGGTCAGCCGCCCGATCTCCCGCGCGCTGCCCTCGCCCTCGCTGGTCGCGGTCGATCTGATTCCGGCCACAACGCCAGCAGGATCTTCGGGTCGATGGCCGGCGCGCCAGCCACCTCGTCGCGCGCCTCGATCGGAACGTACAGCGCCGACAGCTCCAACCGCTCCACCATCGCCCAGATGCTGCGCGCCGGATCGTCGACGGTCACCTGCGCGTTCACGTCGATGCGCCCCCACGCGATCTGATCGCGGTTGGCCTCACGCAGCCGCGCGCCGCGCTTGGGGGCGCTCGCCGCGCTCCGTGATCGCCGCGACCCGAGCGCCGTTCGCGGCTGCGGCTCCGGGATGAGCGCCGGTTGCTCGGCATCGGTCATGCTCCTCGTACGCTTCCGCCGACGATCCGGTCTCCCGGTGGTGCGGTTTCTCCACTTTCTTTCTTCACTTTCTTGTTGACGCCCTCGCGCGCCGCGATCGCCGTCGCCTTGCGCGGGCGACACGATCCTCACGCCAGCGCGCCCAGGAGCTCCGTGGTGCGCGTCGACGCGCGACGACGCGAGAAATCTCGTCGCACCTGCTCGTCGTCGCACCACGGAGATTCTGAGGCCCCGAAAAACACCGTGTTATGGGTGATAGATGACGAGCACGTACTCGCTGGCGCACCTGCCGGATCACGATCTTCTCGATCACCTCGCCGCCCTGGTCGCCGCCGACCAGCAGACGACCGCCGCGCTGCTCGCGCACCTCGCCGAGGTCGATGCGCGGGCGCTGTACTTGCCCGCCGCCTGCGCGTCGATGCACGTCTACTGCGTGCGCGTGTTGCACCTGTCCGAGGATGCCGCCTACAAGCGCATCCGCGCCGCGCGGGCGGCGCGCCGGTTCCCCGCGATCTTCGCCGCCGTCGCCGACGGCCGCTTGCACCTCGCCGCCGTCATCCTCTTGGCGCCCCACCTCACGGACGAGACTGCCGACGAGCTGATCGCGGCGGCGAGCCACGGCAGCAAGGCCGAGATCGAGCTGCTCCTGGCCCAGCGCTACCCGCGGCCGGACGTCCCGGCCCTCTTGCAACCGCTCCCCGGAGCCGTGCAAGTCGATCAACGGGCCCCGGGGCCGGTTGATGCCGCGCCACCCACGACCAAGGTGGCGCCGCTCGCGCCGCAGCGCTTCGCGCTCCAGGTCACGATCGGCCAGGCGACGCACGACAAGCTGCTCCGTGCCCAGGCGCTGCTGCGCCATCGGGTGCCGTCCGGCGACCTCGACCAGGTGATCGATCGGGCGCTCGACACTCTCCTCGACGACCTCGAGCGCAAGAAGTTCGCGGCGACCCACCGGCCGCGCGCCACCAAGGCCGGCGCCGCCACCAAGGCCGGCGCCGCCACCAGGCGTGTGCCCAACGACGTCAAGCGCGCGGTGCATGCCCGCGATGGCGAGCAATGCGCGTTCGTCAGCGAGGATGGCGACCGTTGCACCGAGCGCGGCTTCCTCGAGTTCGATCACGTCGTACCGTTCGCTCGCGGCGGCCAGCCGACGGTGCCGGGCACCCGGCTGCTCTGTTCTTCCCATAACCAATACGAGGCCGACCGCAGCTTCGGCTCCGCGTTCATGCAGGAGCGGCGGGCACGAGCTGAGATGGAGGCCGACGTGACCCTCGGCCTGCGCGGGCTCGGCTGGACCGCCGCGGAGGCTCGCCACGCCGTCGCGCAGAGCGCTCACCTGCCAGCGGCGACGATCGAGGATCGGATGCGGGCGGCGCTGGGCGTCCTGCACGTCAGGTACACCAGCCGCTGCTCGGACGGGGCCGGACCGTGCTGGCAGACCACCACGGCGTGCTCCAGCGTCTCGTGATCGGCCTCGAGGCGCGCAGTGGAAGAAGATCGGTCCGATCTCGCCGTGGGTGAGACCGGGGCCGCGGTGATCGGACGCTGTGGATGCTGCCGGCCTGTGCACGAGCGCCAGTCTGCGCAGCGAAGCAGCCGCGCTCGCGCCCAGGCCTTGGACAGCCGAAGACGGCTGTCCACAGCATCCACAGCGCCATCGCCGGGACCAGAGTTTGATTGGTTTCGGATCCCAGATCAGATCTGATCTGATCGGAGTTGAATCGGGTGGAGATCACCGATCGACTTGTCCGCGCGCGGGCCCTAACCTCCGCGACGGCCGCGGGTCGAAAGGGCATGAAGCGAATCGCCCTGCTCGTCGGTCTCCTCGTCGCCGGTGGCGCCTCGGCAGCGCTCGCCGACCAACCTGGCCCCGCTCCACAGGCGCCGCCGTCCGGCCCGGTCGAGGCCGCGCCGTTCGATCCGTACCAGCAACCGCCGGGACCGGGGATGCAGGGACAGCGTGGGCAGATGGGCCAGCGCGGGGAGATGCAGGGTCAGAAGCGGCAGTTGAAGGCGCAGCTCGTGCAGCGCTTCGACCGTGACGGTGACGGCCGTCTCACCGGCCCCGAGCGGCGGGCCGCGAAGCGGTTCGCGATGCGCCTCCGCCACCAGCGCCGCCTGATGCAGCTGCGCCGGTTCGACGCCAACCACGACGGTTGGCTGAGCCCCGACGAGCAGCGCGCGGCGCGCCAGGCGATCAGGGGCCGCGGGCGCGATCGGGCGCCGGGACAGCGTTCCCATCGGCGTGGAAACTGAACGGGTAGTTCACGATGACGGTGCCGCCGCTGGAGGGCGCCGGGAACGTCCACGTGAAGGTGCTGGCGGCCACGCAGCCGGCCACGCCGCCGGCGCCGTTGAAGGAATCGCGGGCGATGCGGGTGCTCGCGATCCGTCCGCTGCCGGTGATCTCGAACGAGATCGACACCGTGCCGCTGCCCAGGCTGCGGTCGGCCGCCCGGGCGCGTTCGTAACAGGCGGCGATGGTCCCGATCTGGGCCCGGATCCGGGCGCGGATCTGGTCCTTGTCGAGGTCGCCGGTCGCGCTGGCCGCGCCGGGATCGACCGCGGGCGCGGCGTCGGTGGCGGCGTCGACGGCGGCGACGTCGGTGGCGTCGGCGGCGGTGGTCGTGACGGCGGCGTGAGCGTCGGTCGTGACGGCGGGCGCGCCGCCGGGGCCACCAGCTCGTCGCGCCACCCCGACCGCTCCGGCGGCGACCACCGCGGCCGCGACGATGGCCAGGGCGATCCACCGTCGCCGGTCTGCCGGCACCTCGGCGGCCGCGGTCGGCCCGCGTGCGAGCGCCGCGAGCAGCGCGCCCATGTCCGCGAACCGCGCCTCCGGGTCGACCGCCAGCGCCCGCCGCAGCGCCGCCTCGACGTGGGCCGGCACCTCGGCCGCGGCGGGCGGCGGCTCGATCGTCCCGGCGTCGATCGCGGCCGCGATCGCCTGCAGCGTGGCGCCGCGAAACGGCCGCTCGCCGTACAGCCCCTCCCACGCCGAGACCGCGAAGCCGAACTGATCGGCGCGCGCGTCCGCCACCACGCCGCGGTGCTGTTCGGGCGCCATGTAGGCCGGGGTGCCCAGGATCGAGCCGGTGAGCGTGAGGTCGCTGGTGAGGGCGTCCTCGCGTGATGCGGTGCCGCCGTCCGCGGCGGCGCCGCCGACGCCGCGAGCGAGCCCGAAGTCGATCACCTTGACCTCGCCGTCCTTCGCCACCAGCACGTTGTCGGGCTTGAAGTCGCGGTGGATGACGCCCGCCGAGTGCGCCGCCTCGAGGCCGCGCCCGGCCGCGACCAGCGCGGCGAGGCGCTCGCGGATGCTGCGACCCGGCGCGCGCATCCAGCGGCCGAGCGTGGTGCCGTCGATGAACTCGAACGCGATGAAGACCTCGCCGCGAACCGCGCCGACGTCGTAGACCGTGGCCAGGTTGGCGTGCTTGAGCTTGGCCATCGCCTGGGCCTCGCGCATCAGGCGGTGCTCGAGTCCGCCGCTGCCGCTGCCCGGAGCGCGCCGCAGCACCTTGATCGCGAGCTCGCGGTTGAGGTCGGGATCGCGGGCCCGGTAGACGCGCCCCATGCCGCCGGCGCCGAGCACGCCGACGATCTGGTAGCGACCGATGGTGTCGCCGGCGCCCAGCTCGTGCAGCTCGACCGCAGGCGTCGCGGGCGTCGCGCTTCCGTGACGCGAGGCGGTCTCGTCGCTGGCGGCCACGCTGGCCGGCGCGCTGGGCGTCGCCGCCAGCGTCTCCGACATGCCGTCGACGGGTTTGCCCACCGGCGGGGAGGGTATCACCGGCGGCGGCGGCGGCCGACCAGGGCCAGCAGGCCGAGGCCGAGGCCGAGCGGCGCCAGCGCGGCGCGTGGCTCGCGGGCCGTCGAGCAGCAACCGCCGGGATCGATCGGATCGGGCGGCAGGATGACCTGACAGTCGGTGTCGCAGTCGTCGGCCTCGTCGTCGTTGCCGTCGTCGCACACCTCGTTGACGTCGGCGATGCCGTCGCCGCAGTAGGCGACGCGGCAGGTGGTGCGGCAGGTGTCGGGCACGTCGGCGTTGGCGGCCCCGTTGTCGCACTGCTCGGCGGGGCTGCGAACGCCATCGCCGCACACCGAGTTGACGTTGGCGACGATGCAGACGTCGTCGAGCGTCCAGCCGCCGAGCTCGAAGCTGTCATCGGAGTCGGCGTCGATCTCCCAGCGCACCCGGACCTGCTTCTTGAAGATGCGCGAGCTGAGCGCGACGTCGTTGAAGACCCAGGCCCGATCTTCGTGGTGCTGGGTCTTGTTGCTGTTGCCGCCCGAGCTCAGGTTGGCCCACGCCCGCTCGCCGTTGACGGAGATCGAGGCCTGATCGTAGAAGCCATCCTCGACGTTGAGCCAGCGCCGGTAGTGCAGGCGAACATCGCTCCACTGGCCGGTCTCGACCAGCGGCGATTCGGCCCAGGTGATCGCGCCGGCGGGATAGGCGCCGGCGCTGGCGGCCAGCCCGGTGCCGAGGACGCGGGAGCCCGAATAGGCCACCGACGGATCGCCGTGCTCGCGGCTGCCGCCGGACACGCCCCACTGCCAGCCGCCGTGGTCGTCGGCGCGCCAGCCGTCGTCGAACGGATTGCTCTCGAAGTCGGTGCAGTAGAGCGGCACCACGTCGCCGCGGTAGACCTGGAACCACGGATCGGCGCGGTTGTCGGGGAAGATCATCTCGGTCGTGTCGGCGAACTTGACCCGCAGGTGGTACTGCGCGACGTCGCCGTCATCGGGCAGCGGCATCTCGGCGCGCCACACGTCGCCGGCGGCGGTGGCCGGCGCGGTGCCGGCGCGCGGCGTGTCGCCCGAGCCGCGCGGGCGCCACTCGAGGATGGCCTCGGCGATGTCGTCGCCGCAGCGGGTGTCGACGCCGACCAGGGTCAGGGTGACCGGCAACGTCGTCGCCGCGGTGGTCAGCGGGACCAGCCCGGCGGCGTCGAGCGTGCCGCCGATCGTGCGCATGCCATGGCGCCCGTAGGCGGCGCGGATCAGGCATTCGTTGGGGGTGCCGTTGGTCAGATCGCCGTCGTCATCGTCCTCGGCGAGCACCTCGATCAGCGTCGCCGGGATGCTGGGCGCCCGCTGGACCGCGGCGTAGAAGAAGCGGTCGGCGAGCGCGATGCCGGCGTCGCGACCCTTGGCCTCGATCAGCGCCGTGCGCAGGTCCCACATCGTGCCGCCGTAGATGATGCCGGTGGCGTGGATCTCCGCGATGTCGAGCGGCCAGATGTGCTCGCGGCCGACCGGGTTCAGCTCGCGCAGCGGGTTGTCGCTCTTGAAGAAGCCGCGGCCCATCCCCGAGTCGTCGGTCATGGTCGCCGCCAGGTAGTCGGACAGGCCCTCGCTGAAGGCGCCGTCGAAGAAGCCGGCGCCCTCGATGAGGGCGTGCGAGTGCAGCGAGTGTCCGAACTCGTGGTAGACGACGTCGGCGAGCGTGCCGGTGTTCTCGCACATCTCGCTGGCCCGGAAGAAGTGGATGGCGGTGCCGTTGGAGAACGCGTTGCACTCGTCGTCGATGTTGACGTGCACCGGCAGCTGATCGTCGAGGAACGGCAAGCCGCCGGCGAACGAGCGAGAGTATTCCTTGACCCGATGGGCGTGGACGTACGCGGACAGCTGGGCGTCGAGGTCGCGATCGTTGCCGGGCGCCCACACCCCGGAGCCGGTGTCGGCCACCGCCAGCGTGGTCGTGGCCTCGCTGCCCAGCCGGTTGTCGACGTCGACCAGCGGGCCGGTCACCGACGTGTTGACGTTCACCGCCGCGCCGCCGGCCCAGGTCACGGTTCCGACCGCGCTGGTGGTGGCGATGGCGCTTCCGATCGTGACCGCCAGGTGCGGGGCGGGATAGACGCGCCGCGGGCGGCCCGGCCAGCGTTCGACGGCGTCGAAGGCCACGGTGCCCGCGCCGAAGCGAGTCAGCGATCGGCGCACGATCGGCGCACCGGTCGCCGGATCGGCGAACACCTGCCAGCTCCCGGCGCTGCCGCCGTCGATCTCGATCGGCACCACGACGCGGTAGCCGAGCACGTGGTCGTCGCCGACCAGCGGAACGATCATCAAAGTGCCGGCCGCGCCGGCGGTGACGCGATCGGGTGCCAGGCCGAGGTCGGCCGCGGACTCGGCGGCCACGGTCGCGCCCAGGTCGGCGCCAGCGGCGATGCGACGGGGCCAGGCGGTGCGCACGTCGGGCAGCGCCTCGGAGCCGATGACGAACAGCCGATCGCGCTTGAAGCGGAAGCTGATCTGGCCACCGAACACCCGCAGGCCGCCATGGCGCTGCACGAAGCCGATCGTGCGCAGGCCCCGGAGCTCCACGTTGCTGACCAGCTCGAAGTCGGTGACCGCCGACCCGGGCGCGACCAGGTCGAGGTGGTCGACGAGGAACCGGCGGGCGGCGGCGGCGGCGACGCCACCGTCGGCGACGCTGCCCGGGACGTCGAGGCCGCGCCCCCAGATGCGCGACGGCACCCCGGTCGCGCGATCCCAGCTCGACTGCGTGAGCCCGGGCGCCGCGGCGAGCAGTCGCTGCCACGCCACGCCGCGGGTCGCCGGCACCCGCTGGTGCAGGAGCTCGACGTACGTGCGCAGCGGCTGCGTCACGCCGGCACCTGGCAGCACGACCGCGTCGTGATCGTGCGAGCGTCGCGCCCGCGAGCGTGTCGAGGGCTGGACCGCGAACGCGCTCGAGCCCAGGATGGCGACAGCGGAGATCGCGAGGGCCACGCGGCGGCGGGTGAGCATCCGCTCCATCTTCGCCGAGATCGCCCCGCCGTGATGGTGTGAACCGGCTGACATACGCGGGCAGGGTGCGCTGCGTCTCCGCCGCAGCTCGAGGCGGCTCTCAACCACCCGGATCTGCTTGTCTATCTCGTGGTCAGGATCACGTCGAGCGCGTCGGCGCGGGCGGCCCGTACGGCGCGTCCCAGCGCCAGCTGACCGCGCGCCCGGACCAGGTTGTGCGCGCGGCGCGACGGGAAGCGAGCCGGGTCCCATCCGAAGTAGGCATCGTCGAACACGTCGGCGGCGAAGCGCGCCGCCAGCTCGACGCACACGGTCTCGAGCCCGACCACGATCGACCGCCGCTCGGCGTCGTCGAACAGTCCACCGGCGACCGCGGTCCAGCCCGCGATCGCGGCGGCGAAGATCGGCAACTCGAACGAGATGGTTGCGGCGTCCTCGCCGCGCGGGTTGCACCACGAGCGCATCGCATCGCCGAGCTCGAAGGCGAGGGTCTGCTGCCCGAGGGTGTCGAGATCGACGAGCGCGACCGCCTCGGGGACCGCGGCGGCCCGGAACAGGAGGTTCGAGATCTTGAGGTCGCCGTGGGCGTGGCGGCGCGGTAGCGACGGCATCGGCGGCAGCGCGCCGGCGGCGTCGAGGATCTCGCGCCCGAGCTCGACGGCGTGCTGCGACTCGCCGCCGCCGGGCTCGCTCGGGACCAACGGGATCCGGACCCGGGCCTCGAGCCTGGCCAGGTGCGCGGCGGTGTCGTGAACGCCGGCGCGGGTGAAGTGGTAGGCGTGATCGAGATCGAACACGGCGCGGTGGAAGCGGCCGATCAGCTCGCCGCCGGCGCGCGCCCACGCCGGATCGGGCACCGCATGCACGGCGATCCCGTCGACCCAGCTCAGCGCGCGCCAGACCCGGCCGTCGTCCACCACCCACGCCGCCTCGTCCCGCGTTCGCACCAGCCGCGGCGTGGTCAGGCCGCGCCCGGCGAGGTGCGCGGTGACGGCGTCGATGTCGAGGTTGACCTCGGCGCCGAACACCGGATGGAGCCGTTGCAACACCGCGATCGGCTCGCCGCCGCGCCGCACCGCGAACGTCGCGTTGATCAGCCCACCCGGGATCGGCGCCAGCTCGACGTCGGCGCCGTCCCAGCACCACGCCGCGCGCACGGCCGCCGCCGGCAGTGGCGCCCCGGTCACGGAGCTCTCGGCGGCGGCGCGCCCAGCGGCGGGGCCGGCGCGCCGGGCGGCGGCCCGGGCGGGGGCGCGGCGCGGATCTCGAGCAGCTCGACGTCGAACACCAGCATGCCCTTCGGGCTGCCGGGCTCGTTCTTGTTGGCCAGCTCGACGGGAATCCAGAACCGCGTCCGTTCGCCGGTCACCATCGTCTGCAGGCCCTCGGTCCAGCCGGGGATGACGCGGTTCACGGTCAAGTCGGCCGGCTCGCCGCGGACGATCGAGCTGTCGAACAGGCGGCCGTCGGTGGTCCAGCCCGTGTACTGCACCTTGACCTGGTCGGTGGGCCCCGGGTGGGCGGTGCCGGTGCCCGGGTGCAGCACCTTGTAGAAGACCCCCTGCGCGGTCTTCTGGGCCCCGGTGGGCGGCGCCGCAACGTCGCGCGGCACCGCCGGTGGCGCGTGCATCGCGCGCAACGACAGCAGCTCGATCTCGTAGCACAGCGCGCCGGCCGGCGTGGTCGGCAGCATCTCGATCTGGCCCGCCGGTAGCCACACCCGCTTGCGCTCACCGACCACCATCGTGGTCAGGACCTCCTCGAGCCCCGGCGGCTCACGGAACACGAAGGTCTGCTTGGGCTGCTTGGTCAGCTCCGAGGAGTCGAACAGGCGCCCGCTCGAGCTCCACGCCGAATAATGCATCGTGACCAGGTCGTGGAAGCGTGGCCGATCCTTGCCGGTGCCGCGCTTCACCGTCACGTGGACGGCGCCCGAAGCCGTGCGGGCGCCGTTCGCCGGTGGCGTCGAGACGTCGGGCGGCGTGGTCGGCGCGGCCTCGAAGTCGACCAGCTCGACCTCGTAGACCGTGGTCTCGGGCGTGTCGGTCGGCGGCCCCAGGTAGCCGAGCGCCGGCGGGATCCACATCATCGCCCGCTCGCCCTTCTTCATCGACGCCACCGCGGCCGCGAAGCCCGGCGCCAGCCGGGCCAGGCTCTGCTCGACGGGCCGCTTGCGGACCGTCGTCGACATGAAGGTCTCGCCGCTGGTTCGCCAGCCGGTGAAGTTGAGGCGAACCGTGTCGTTGCGGCCCGGGTTGGCGCCGGCGCCGGCGACCAGCCGCTTGATGTAGATCGTGCCCTGCGGCGCGCCCTCGATCCCCGAGATCTGTTCGGCATCCGCCGGCGGCTGTGCGACCGCCAGCGGCGGCTTGATCTGCGGTGCGCGCATCGGCGGCGCGGCGCTGCCCGGGCGCGGCGCGGTCGGGTTCACCTTGATCGTGCGCGTCGCCTCCGGCTGCTTGTCGGCGTTGCGCTGGCAACCGCCGACCGCGACCGTGACGCCGGCGGCGACGGCCAGCGCGACGATCGCTCGCCCGTTCACGCTTCCCCCCACACCTCGCGCGTGAGGTTGCGCATGCCGCCGGCGGTGACCACGACGTCGTCCTCGATGCGGACGCCGCCGAACGGTCGCAGCGCGTCGACGGTGGTCCAGTCGAGCAGCGCCGCCCGCTGGTCGCCGCGCAGCGGCGCCAGCAGGCCGTCGATGAAGTAGCAGCCGGGTTCGATGGTGAACACCTGGCCGGCCTCGATCACGCTGGTGTTGCGCAGGAACGGGTTGTTGGCGCGCGGCGGCCGCAGCCGCATGCCGACGTCGTGAACCTGGATGCCGAGCGAGTGGCCGAGGCCGTGCGGGAACAGGGCCCGGGTCACGCCGCGGGCCACCAGCTCGTCGGCGGTGCCGCGGCCGACGCCGAGCTCGACCAGCAACTCGCCGAGCAGCAGGTGGGAGCGGTCGTGCAGCGCCTCGTACTCGAGGCCGGGGGCGATCGCGCCGCACAGCTCCTGCTGCAGCCGCTCGACGCCGGCGACCAGGGCCGCGAACAGCGTCGCCGCGGCGCCGTCGCCGCGGACCCAGGTGCGCGTGATGTCGCTGCCGTAGCCGAGGCACGAGGCGCCGGCGTCGACCAGCAGCGAGTCGGGGCCCGCCGGCGGCGCGAGCTTGGCGTAGTGGACGTGGTGCAGGACCGCGGCGTGGGTGCCGCGGGCGACGATGTTCTTGTACGGGGTCTCGGCGTCGTCCTGACCGCTGGCGGAGAGGTAGGCCAGGTGCAGCGCCAGCTCGCCGGGTGCGTCGTCGGCGAAGCGGGCGGCCGCGGTGCGGTGGCCGCGCATCGCGCGGCGCGTGGCCTCGAGCAGACAGCCGACCTCGTACGGGGTCTTGCGGGTGCGGACGGCGTGGATCGCCGCCACCACCTCGGGTGGGTTGACCGGACCGGGGGCGGTGAAGGGCAGCGCGTCGGAGGCGATCACCGCGACGCGGCCGCCCGGCAGGTGCGCCGCGGCGTCGGTGGCGGTGCGCACCTCGATCACCTCGAACCCCGACCAGAAGTGGTCGGACTCGCAGGCCGGCGGGGTCTCCCAGTAGTCATCGGACACCACCCGGATCAGGAGCGGTCGCCGGCCGGCGCGCGCCACCAGCACGGCGTCGGGCTCGGGCAACGGCAGCCAGTGCGCGAACGCCGGCGTGGTGGCCAGCGGACGGTACTGGTCGTCGAAGCGGTTCTTCAACGCGGCGCTGCCGGCGCTGATGATCAGCGCGTCGAGCGCGTGGTTGGCCAGCACGTGGTCGTAGGCCGTGGTCAGCGTGGCGAGATGATCGGGATAGAGGGCGGCGAGCGCGGACATCATGGTTCACCAGCGGTGCATGTCGGATGACGACCGAAGGTGCCACGAATCGAGGGCCTGCGCTTCGCCGGGGTACCCCACCGCCTCCCGTGGGGTGATGGTGCGGCGGGCCGGGACCCGCTAGTGTCACGGGACCACATGCGCGTCCGGTCCGATGACAGGGGTGTTGGCAACGACGACGGCGCCGTCGTCGAGCCGGTGATGGCGGGCACGACGAGCGGGCTGACCGCGCTCGACCGCGCGCGTCACGGCCACGCCGAAGCGGTGCGCGTGCTCGCCGTCGCCGGTGATGCGCGGGTGTTCGAGACCGCGAGCATGATCGGCTACACGGTGGTGCGGGCCGGCGCCGGCGACGTGCTGGGCGAGCTCGCCGCCCGCCACTTCCACGCCGTGGTGCTCGACGTCGATGGACTCGGCGTCGCCGCCGAGGGTGCGCTGGCGGTCCTGATGCGCGCCACGCCGCCGACGCCGGCGATCACGGTCGAGACCGGCACCGACGCGGCCCGGGCGCGGGCGTGGCTCGAGCGCGGCGCCGACGATCATGTCGAGCGCGAGCTGCTCACGCCGGCGGTGCTGCGGCGCGCGGTCGAATCGGCCGTGGCGCGCAGCCGGGCCCGCGAGCTGCGCCGGCGCCTGGAGCATGCCGATCGGCTGGCCGCGATCGGGACCCTGGCGGCCGGCGTCGCCCACGAGGTCAACAACCCGGCCGCCTACGTGCTGATGAACCTCAAGACCTGCCGCGAGCACATCGGCGACCTGCGTCGGGTCCTGCTCGACGGCGGCGAGGTGGGCGCGGCCGCCGACGCCGACCGCGCGCGGCGCGCGGCGACCCTCGACGAGATGACCGAGATGCTGGAGGACAACGTCCGCGGCGTGGAGCGGATCGTCGCCATCGTCCAGGCGCTGCGCAGCTATGCGCGCAGCGATCCCGACCAGGTCGAGGCGGTGGACGTGGCGGCGGTGTGTCGCGATGCGCACGACCTGGTCGGCAACCAGCTCCGCCATCGGGCCCGACTCACCGTCGACCTGGCGCCGGTACCGCCGATCGCCGCCGATGCGCGCAAGCTCAGCCAGGTCGTGATCAACCTGCTGGTCAACGCCGCCGACGCGGCGGTGCCGGCCGCCGACCGGGTCCACGAGATCCACCTCCGATGCCGCGCCCGCGACGGTCGCGTCGAGCTGTCGGTCAGCGACACCGGGGCCGGGATCCCGGCGGCGCTTCGGGCCCGCATCTACGAGCCGTTCTTCACCACCAAGCCGCGCGGCACCGGTTCGGGCCTCGGCCTGTCGATCGTGCGCGACATCGTCGAGCGGTTCGGCGGTCGCATCGCGGTCGACAGCAGCCCGGGTCGAGGCACGACCTTCACGGTCGGGTTCCCGGTCGACGACCGCGTGGCGGCCGGTCACGCGGCGGCGCCGGTCGTCACCGCGCACGCGCGCGGCCAGGTGCTGATCATCGACGACGAGATCGCGCTGACCAGCGCGCTGCGTCGGCAGCTGCGTGGCCACCACGACGTCACCGTGATCAACGACGGGGCCGCCGGGCTGGCCGCGGCGCTGCGTCAGGACTTCGACGTCATCCTGTGCGACATCATGATGCCAGGCACCGACGGGCTGGTGGTGCTGGAGACCCTGCGCCGCAGTCGTCCCGAGGTGGTGCCGCGGCTGGTGCTCATGACCGCCGGCGTGTTCAGCGATCCCATGCGCGAGCGCGTGCTGGCGTCGGGTGGCCAGCTGCTCGACAAGCCGGTGCCGCTCGAATCCTTGCTGGCGATGATCGACAGCTTGCGCGGCCGCCACGCCCGAGCGGTCGACGCCGCCACCCCGGAGCCGATCGTCTCGGGTTAGGGCCCGCGCCGGGCGGCGTGGCTACCCGCGGGCCGACGCGCTCGCGGCGGCGGTGAGCTGCTCGGGCTTGCGCAGGGCCGACGGCGTCAGGTAGCCGATGCGGCGGAACAGCGCGTCGGTGGCCCGGGTCGGGATCACGGCGAGCAGCGCGAAGACGAAGCTGCCGTACCACGGCGCCACGTAGCGGGCGGCGGGCCGCCGGCGGCTGATCGCCTTGTGGATCGCGCGCGCCACGACCTGGGGCCCGACCGCGGTCGACATCATCCGCTTCTGGAGCGTCTCGGACCTGGCGATCGCCGCGCCGTAGACGGTGTTCGCGTACTCGCTCACCGGCGCCATCGAGGTCTCGGCGAAGTTGGTGTGGATGGCGCCCGGCTCGATCAGCACCACGTCGATGCCGAAGGCGCGCAGCTCGTAGCGGAGCGCGTCGGACAGCGACTCGACGGCGTACTTGGTCGAGTTGTACGCGCCCATGAACGGGAACGTCATCTTGCCGCCCATGCTCGAGACGTTGACGATCCGTCCCCGACCGCGGTCGCGCATCCGAGGCACGAACGCGCGCGTCACCGCCATCACGCCGAAGACGTTGGTGTCGTACTGCTTGCGCAGATCGGCGTCGGCGATCTCGGTGAGCGGACCGACCAGCCCGTAGCCGGCGTTGTTGACCAGGGCGTCGAGGCCGCGGCCGCCGGTGAGGCGGTCGACCTCGACCACCGCGGCAGCGATCGAGGCCAGGCTGGTCACATCGAGCAGCGCGGTGTCGAGGCGAGCGCCGGCCGGCGTCTCGGCGCGCAGCTTGTCGAGCTCGGCGGCGCGGCGCCCGGTGGCGATGACGTGATAGCCGGCCCGGGCCAGATGGAGCGCGGTGGCGCGGCCGATGCCGGCGGTGGCGCCGGTGATGAGGACGGTCTGAGCGGGCTTGGCAGTGGTCGACATGGGCTTCTCCTGGGGTCGAAAAGAATGAACATTCATTCCTGTTGAACGAAAAAAAGTGAGTTGAATCAGATGGTTCGGGAGGTCATCAGACCCGGATCGCTTCCCAGACGCACTGCTCGGCAGTGTTCCAGGCAGCGTCGTCGAGAACCAGCCCGCACTCGGCGGACTTGCGGACCAGGCCGATGAACGCGCCCATCACGATGCCGATGAGCAGCAGCGGTTCCACCGGGCGCAGATCGCCGCGGTGCTGGGCCTGGCGGATGAACTCGAGGCCGAAGTTGGTGATGCGCTCCTCGAGCGCCTTCGAGTCGGCGTCGAGGTACGAGGCGTGGTTGTGGAGCTCGAGGAACGCGAAGCCCAGCGGCTCGTCCTGGGCGTACTTCACCATCCGACGCCACAGCGCGCCATACTGTTCGCGCGCTGACGCACCGAGGGGAAAATCGCGCAGCACGCGGCCGCTGAGCAGCGACTTGTGGCGCTGGTAGAGCTCGTTGACCAGCGCTTCCTTCGAGGCGAAGTAGCGGTAGATGGTGCCGGCGCCGACCACGGCGCGGTCGGCGACCTCGGGCACGGCGGTGCCGTGGAAGCCACGCTCGACGAACAGCTCGAGCGCCGCCTGCAGGATGGCGCCGCGCTTGTCCGCGCCGCGCTCGGTGGTGGGCGCGGGGCGGCGGACGGTGGCGGCGTCTGAGGAGCGGGCTCGGGGACTCATCGGCGCAGGAGAATGAATATTCATTCCTGATCGGAAATGCAAGACGCATGATCGATCAATCTAACAACCATTTGTAATTGCACGGCAAAACGGGCGGGTCAGGAGTAGCGGTCGTTGCGCCACGGGTAGGCGGTGTTCGAGTACCCACGTTCTTCCCAGAAGCCGAGCTGGTCGGCGGTCAGCAGCTCGATGCGCTTGACCCACTTGGCGCCCTTCCAGGCGTAGAGCTGCGGCGTGATCACGCGGCAGGGGCCGCCGTGCTCGACCGGCAGCGGCGCACCGTCGACGGTGTGGGCGAGCAGGACGTCGGGCTTGAGCGCCTCCTCGACGGGCAGGTTGACGGTGTAGCTGTCGTGGGCGTGGCACATCAGAAAGCGCGCCTCGTCGGCCGGCTCGGCCAGCGCGAGCACGTCGGCGAGTCGCACGCCGCGCCAGCGCAGGTTCAGCTTCGACCACTTGGTGACGCAGTGAAAATCGCTGACGTCCTCGATCTGCTCGAGGGCCAGCAGGTCGCTCCACGCCAGCGTCGTCGGGCGCCGCACGGCGCCGTCGATGGTCAGCGACCACGTCGCGGTGGAGACCTTGGGCTTGACGCCGAGGTCGAGCACCGGCCACTTGCGGGTCTCGTACTGATCGGGCGGCAGCTGCGGCATGCCGTGACGGTTGGTCGGCCCGCTGCCCATCGGCGCACCGTCGGCCAGCGAGGGCGTGCCCGCGATCTTGTCGAGGAACCGTTCGCGGAGCTTGCGGCGCGCGTCGACGATGCGGGCCCGCTTGTCGTCGTTTGCCTCGGACATCGTGCCGACCTTGCCACGATCGATCCCCGGTGTCGCGGGGTGGTGACCGCGCTACGCTGCCGTGGTGCGTCGTGCGCTCGCCCTCGCCGCTGTGGTGGCTGCCATGCCGGCAGCCGCGCTGGCCGACCCGCGTGATGCGTGCGCGCCGGGCACGCGCTGGCGCGGCCGCACCGTCGATCTCGATCTGAAGGCGGCCCCGCTCCACGACGTGTTCCGCATGCTCGCCGACGTCGGGGCCATCAACGTCGTCGTCGCCGACGAGGTTCACGGCGCGGTCACGCTGCGGCTGCGCAAGGTGCCCTGGGATCTGGCGCTGTGCACCGTGGCTCGTACCAAGCAGCTCAGCGTCACCGCCGACCGCAACGTCTACCTCGTGGTGCCGGCGTCGAGGTGACCGGAGCGGGTGATGCGAGCCGTCCGGGCTCGCCCGGCCTACGGCGCGACCCGGGTCGCGTCCCAGATCTCGACCTCGCGGCAGGCGGCGCTGTCGCGGAGGTCCTCGGCGCGCGACAGCGTGCAGTCGGACGCCGGCAGATCGACGAACTCGGCCCACGACCGGACCTCGACCCGCACCAGCTCGCCGGTGAGCGCGGCGGTGGCGCGGCCGGCGTACAGCCCACACGACGTGATGCCGCCGCCGGTCTGGGTGTTGGCCGATTCCGTGATCAGGCCGGGGTCGCCGGGGTTGAAGGTGACCAGCTCGTCGGTGCAGGCGCCGGGCGCGGTGCACTGCTGCAGCCGGATGAAGTCGGGATCGGCGAAGAACGGATCGACGATCAGGGCGAGGTAGGGCGCGCCGTTGGTCACCGCGGGGCCCGGATCGGCGCACGACACCGTCGAGCCCTGCAGCGTGTTGTGGCGGTGCGACGTGATCTGGTACGTGCCGACGAACGCCGCGCCGTCGCCGCCGCCGCCGCATCCGGCGACGGCAACGCCGATCCCGATCCCGATCCCGATCCAGCCAGCACGCGATGCGCTCATCGGTCGAGCGTACGCCAATGCCGTTCACTTGGCTCCGCAACACCCAACATGTCGACCAGTTCCAACACCGTTCGCACTGAGCGAGGCCGCGCAGCGGCCGAGTCGAAGTGCGCATGTTCGAGGGAGTACGTCCTTCGACTCACGCTCGCTTGCGCTCGCGTTTCGCTCAGGACGAGCGGAAACGTGGTGCATCTCGATCACGTGTCGCAACGTGATCAGCGTCGAGCGTAGCGCGAGTGCCGGCCCGACGCTGCTGGCGGCGAGTCGATCAGCGACTGCTGCCGGCCGCGCGCTCGGCGGCGGCCCGGGTCCGCGACATGGCCCAGGCGCAGATCGGGCAGGCGGCGATGACGTGTCCGCGCGCCGGACAGTAGCGACGGCCGAAGTAGATGATCTGGAGGTGGAGCGGGTTCCAGCGCGCCTCGGGAAAGCTGCGCTTGAGGTCGCGTTCGGTGGTGACCACGTCCTTGCCCGACGACAGCCCCCAGCGCGCGGCCAGGCGATGGATGTGGGTGTCGACCGGAAACGCCGGCACGCCGAAGGCTTGCGCCATCACCACGCTGGCGGTCTTGTGGCCGACGCCGGGCAGCGCCTCGAGCGCGGCGAAGTCGGCGGGCACCTGACCGCCGTGATCGCGAACCAGGTCGGCGGACAGCGCGTGCACGTTCCTGGCCTTGGTGGGCGCCAGGCCGCAGGTGCGAATGAACCCCAGGATGGTCGCGACCGGCAGCCTGGCCATCGTCGGCGCATCGCGGGCGCGAGCGAACAGGGCCGGGGTCACCAGGTTGACCCGCGCATCGGTGGTCTGCGCCGAGAGCACGACCGCGACCAGGAGCTGGAACGGATCGTCGTGTTCGAGCGGGATCGCCGGCCGCGGGAATCGGTCGTCGAGGATGGCGGCGATGCGCGCCGATCGATCGGCGCGGCTAGTCGTCATCGCCGGTGACGCGTGCTTCGACCCGGCCGGCGCCGGGGGACGGGCGGGTGCCGCCGAGGCTGGTGAGCTGGCCCTGGGCCTGAGCGTTGGCGGGCTCGATGCGCAGGCCGGCCTCGAGCGCGGCCCGGGCGAGCTCGCGATCGTTCTGGCGCAGCCTCACGTCGGCCTCGGCGAAGAAGGCGCGGGCCCGGGTCGGGTCGCCGCGCTGGGCGCGGCGGTAGTGATCGATGGCGGCGTCGAGGCGTCCGGCGTCACTGTCGAGCTTGCCGAGGTAGTAGTGGGCGTACTCGGACCCCGGCTCGACCTCGAGCAGGCCGAGGTAGGCGCGTCGCGCGTCGGCGTCGTCACCGAGCCGTCGCGCCGAGCCAGCCCAGTAGCGATAGTAGTCGGAGGCGACGTCGGTCCTGGCGTTCACCACGATCGGGACCGCGGCCGCGAGCGCAAACGCCCACGCCAATCGTCCGCGGCGTCCGCGTGCGGGCGACAGCAGTGCGGCCACGGTACCGGCGAGCAGCAGGACGACGGCGACCGCGACGACCCCGCCGAACGGGAGCGGGATGACGACCACCGCGGCGACCAGCAACGCGATGGCGATCGGCCAGCCGGCGTGGGCCAGCGCCGCGATCGGCAAGCGGCGGCCGAGCCGGCCGAGCAACGGCGTGATCTGCGCCGCGGTCGCGGTGTAGAGCAGGTCGGGGACCAGCAGCAGGTAGACCGCGATCATCAGGTACGAGAACAGCCCGATCTCGAGGCCGATCAGCTCGACGCCAACGTGCAGGCCAACGCCGGCGACGATCGCCGGCACGCGCAGGGGCCGGATCCACACCGCCGCGGCCAGGAACAGCTCGACACCCATCACCATCACCGCCACCCGTTCGAAGCCGATCGAGCCGACCAGCGAGCGGACCCAGCCGTCCTGGATCTGGATGTAGAGCGCGCTGCCGTCGAGCCACAGGGTGTCGATCTTGGAGATCGCGGCCCAGGCGTAGACGATGCCGACCTGGATCAGCGCCAGCCGGAACGCCCAGCTCGTCACCCGTCGCGTCGCGCTGGGGCCCGCGCCGGCCGGAAGCGAATCCGGCGCCCGGGGCGCGAAACACAGCACCACGAGCAGCAGCCACACCAGGTAGTGGTGCTGGTACGAGTCGAGCTGGCTCGAGAAGTAGGCCCAACCGTACAGCGCGGTCGCCAGCGGCAAGGCGACGCGGACGAGCGCGCCCTGAGCGACCAGCGCGAACAGGATGCAGAGTGCGCCGTGGACGAAGGTGATGCTGGCCCGACCCGGCTCGGGCAGCGGCACCGCGCTGACGTGAGCGACGTTGAAGCCGCCGGCGCCATACCGCGACGCGTGCGGCAGCTGCAGGAAGGCGTCGACCGCGAGCAAGCCGAAGAAGACGAAGCGGAAGCTCAGCCACTTGGCCCACGACAGCTCGAGCGCCCACAAGCCGCCGGCCTTGCGCGCAGCTCGTTTCGAAGCCCGGACCGGAGCCGAAACCGGAGCCGAAACCGGAGCCGAAACCGGAGCCGAAACCGGAGCCGAAACCGGAGCCGAAACCGGAGCCGAAACCGGAGCCGAAACCGGAGCCGAAACCGGAGCCGAAACCGAAACCGGCGGCTTCGCAACCTTCCCGCGTCGTGGATGGGCCCGCTTCGCCACTCACAGCTCCGGGATCGTGCACAGGTCGAAGCCACCCATGTAGTAGGGCCGGCCGCGCAGCCACGCGCTCCGGGTCATGGTCGGCGGTGGTGGGCCCAGGCTGTGGCGCGACACGATCGGCGTGCACTCCAGGCGCGCGATCACGGCCTTGCCCGCGTGTTTCTTGCACAGGCGCGCGCCCATCGCCTCGACCACGCGGCGGCGGCCGCGCTGCGCGATCTCGATCCATGCCTGGTGGAACTCCTGGCCGAGGGCCACCGGCTGGCCGTCGACGGTCATCGCCACCGAGCAGGTCGTCATGCGGGTCGGCGAGAACATGCGCCACGCGAAGCGCTCGTCGTGCGAGTCGAGGCGGGCGAGGTAGTAGTGCAACGGCAACAGCAGCTGCACGGCGACGAACAGCATCATGAAGCCCTGCGGCCAGCGCCACGCCCAGCGCAGCGCGGCGCGGGCACGCTCGGCGGTGGGCGAGGGGACGGAGCGGGTCACAGTGGCAGCGACACTTGCGGCAGCAACGCCGGCCGGCGTGGCGCCGCATGATACGTCAGGTCGGCGTCGACGCGCGCCCCGGGCTCGAGCGTCACGCGCACGATGACCTGACCCGATTCGAGCGACGCGATCGGCACGCCGTCGCGGTAGAGCACCGCATTGCCGAGCACGGCGGGCACCCGCGCGCCCGGGGACAGGATGCCGGCGAGGTTGAGCGGGTCGGTGGCGGCGACGCGGCACAGCTGGGACATCGGCGGCGTCGCGCGCTGACCGCGCAGCTCGTCGAGCGCCTCGGGGAGCGCGAACTGCTCGCCGACGAAGCCGGTGACGAAGCGGCCGCCCCGGATCTCGCCGCGGGCCTCGAGCCGGCGCAGCGCGGTGGCCAGGTCGCGCCACGGCGGCAGCGCCGATTCGCGCGCGACCAGATCGCGGAACACGACGCCGTAGCGGGCGAGCAGCTGGCGGGCCGAACGCTCGGCGTCGACGTGCTCGGCCCGCGGCGCGCCGAGCAGTGACCAGCGGCCGGCGGCGGTGGGCAGGCTGCGCACCGCGTGCGCCGGGCGCGCGCGATCCTGGCCGCGGGCGCGCTTGACGGCCTCGCGCCAGGCGTGGGCGGCCGGGGCCACCGCGTCGGCGGCGCGCGGTCGATCGAAGCGGCTCGCGCTCTCGCCGCGGCGGCGATCGACGAGCACGCGCAGGCTCGCGAACCCGTCGGCGGACGCCAGGCCGGCAGCGACCAGCTCCCACAGCGCGTCCTCGACGGCGTCGGGGCCGAGCTCGCCGGCGGCCAGGTCGGCGAGGAAGGCGGCGCCGCCGCTGCGCAGCTGTTCGGTCACCGCGGCGGCCTCGGGCGACAGCTCGGCAGGCGGCAGGTCGCGCAACGCGGTCGGCGCCCGCAGCCAGGCGGCGTCGGCGCGCCGGAACAGCGCCAGCGGCGCGGCCCGCGACGGCGCCGGTCGCGCGATCGGCTTGCCCGGCTCGGCCTCGTCGGTGGTGGCGCCGCGCCGCGGCGACAACCGGCACCATGCGATCTCGCCGCCCAGGCACATCTGATCCAGCCAGCTGGGGTCGTAGCCGTGCAGGCGCGCCGGCAGCACCTCGCGCTCCCAGGCGCCGGCCGCGGTCTCGAAGCCACCGAGCTGATCGAGGACGCGTGACAGCCCGTCGGCGCCGATGAGCTGGGCGCCGCGCGCGACGCGTTGCCACAACAGGAAGAAGCGCATCAGCGCGGCGGCGTCGACCGGCTCGATCTCGCGCCGCAGCCGCTGCAGGGTCAGGCGGTGGATGCGGGCCAGGATGCGGCGGTTGCACCACTCGACGCGGGTGCACAGATCGTCGTTGCTGGCGGCGCCGTCGGCGGCGCGCACCGCCGGCAGCGTGGTCGCCGGTGCGAAGCGCGGCCCGCCGCCGCCGGCGCCCGTGAACGAGCCGCGCAGCACGTCGCCGTCGGCCTCGAGCGCGAGCAGCGTCTCGAGCACGAGCTGCGCCGGCAGGCCCAGCGTGGCGGCCAGGGTCGCCGCGGTGCGCGGGCCGCAGCCGTCGAGCTGGGCGGCGATGATCTTGCGCATCGCCGCTTCGGGCTCGAACGCCGCCGCCCACGCTGGCACCGCCAGCGGCGGGTCGGCGACCGCGGCCGGCGGCACCACGGCACGCACGGCGGCGAGGCGTTCGGTCGCCACCCACGCCGACGCCGGCTCGCCATCCGGCCCCGGCCACGACAGCTGGGTGGCGCGACCGGCACCGGCGAGGTGTTCGAACCAGCGCGGGAGGTCGCGGTCGCCGGGCGCGAGCCGCAGCCGCGTCGACGGGCCCACCATCCACAGCGTCAGCAGGGCGTCGTGCAGCTCGTCGACGTCGCGGACGACGGCGGCGACCTCGTCCTCGGCGGCGGCGATGGCCTCGGGCGCCAGCGCGCCGGTGGTCTCGGCGAGCGCCGGCGGCAGGCCCCGGCGCAGGTTGACGGCGCGCGTGCGGCGCTCCTCGAGCGGCGCGTCGTCGAGGAACGCGTACGGGTTGGCGTTGAGCAGCTCGTGACACAACGGCGACGGCTCGACGGTGTCACGCGCCATCACCTGGATCTCGCCGCGCTCGAGCGCCGCGCACAGCGCGGTCAGCCCGGCGCCGTCCATCGCCTCGACCAGGCAGTCGTGGATGGTCTGGAACACCAGCGGGTGGTCCGGGATCTCGCGGTCGCCGGCGATGTTCTCGAGACAGGCCTGGGCTTGCGGGAACACCACCGACAGCAGATCGGCCGCCCGCATGCGCACCAGGTGCGGCGCCACCTTCTTGCCACCGTGACGTCGCGCCACGGTCAGCGCGCGGGTGACGTTCCAGCGCCAGCGAACCTCGAACATCGGCGCGTCGAGCAGCGCCTGGATCAACACCGGCACCGCCTGCTGCGACGGCAGGAAGCCGAACACGCTGTCGAGCGGAAAGCTGTGCGGCTGACCCAGCGAGATCACGATGCCGTCGTCGGTGGCGGCGGCCTGCAGCTCGAAGTCGAACGAACGGCAGAAGCGCTTGCGCAACGCCAGGCCCCAGGCTCGGTTGATGCGGCCGCCGAGCGGCGCGTGCAAGACCAGCTGCATGCCGCCGCCCTCGTCGAAGAACCGTTCGGCGATGATCAGATCCTTGCGCGGTAGCGCGCCGAGCGCGGCGCGGCCGGCGGCCAGGTAGGCGACCAGTTGCTCGGCGGCGCCGCGGCTCATCGAGCTCTCGGCGGCCAGCCAGGCCGCGATCGCGCCCCACGCCTCGCCGGCGCTCAGGCGCTGGTCGACCTCGCGGCGCAGATCGGAGACCTCGTCGGACAGCTCGCGGGTGCGCGCCGGCGCCTCGCCGAACCAGAACGGGATCGACGGCGCTTGGCCGCGAGCGTCCTGGACATAGACGCGCCCGGTCTCGATGCGATGGATCTTCCACGCCGTGTTGCCGAGCAGGAACACGTCGCCGGCCATCGAGTCGATCGCGAAGT
The DNA here is from genome assembly GCA_947483555.1 of Myxococcales bacterium. Lineage (GTDB taxonomy): Bacteria > Myxococcota_A > Polyangia > Haliangiales > Haliangiaceae > UBA2376. The sequence goes on along the minus strand of CANKMW010000087.1, from coordinate 18,657 downwards.
CTTCGTCGACCTCGCCGACCCGGGTGCCGGCCGGATGCTCGACCACGGCGTAGTTGGCGTTGTCGGGGATGGCGCCGCCCGACGTGATCGCGAGCAGCCGCGCGCCGCGCCGCGCCTTGAGCCGGCCCCCGACCCGATCGCGGTGCAGCAGCTGACCGATGCGGCGGCGGTCGGAGACGCCTTCGGACAGCATGGTCACCATCTCGTCGAAGCGGGCCCGGGTCAGCTCGGCGTACGGTTGCGCGCCGGTGACCATGGCGAACAGCTCGTCCTCGCTCAGCTCCTCGGCGGCGCAGGTCGCCACCATCTGCTGCGACAGGATGTCGAGCGGTGCATCGCGGACCTGGACCTCGTCGAGGTTGCCGCGCCGGACGCCGCGCACCAGCGCCGCACACTCGGCGAGCTGGTCGCGGGTGAGCGCGAACAGGCGGCCCTTGGGCGTCAGGCCCAGGGAGTGACCGCTGCGGCCGACCCGCTGCAGGAACGTGGCCAGCGAACGCGGCGAGCCGAGTTGCACGACCAGATCCACGGCGCCGACATCGATGCCGAGCTCGAGGGAAGCGGTGGCGACCGCGCACCGAACGGCGCCCGACTTGAGGCGTTCCTCGGCGCGCAAGCGCAGCTCGCGCGACATCGAGCCGTGGTGAGCGGCGACCTGATCTTCGCCGAGCCGTTGCTCGAGCTGGTGCGACACCTTCTCGACCAGCCGGCGCGTGTTCACGAACACCAGGGTCGTCGTGTGCTGGCTCACCAGCTCGGCGATGCGGTCGTAGACCCGGTCGAGCTGCTCGTTCGAGGCCACCGCGCCGAGCTCGTCGTCGGTGATCTCGATGGCGAGGTCGACGTCGCGGCGGTGGCCGGCGTCGACGATGACGGGGGCCGGGCGCCGGCTGCCGACCAGCAGCGCGGCGATGCGTTCGATGGGGCGCTGGGTCGCCGACAGGCCGACGCGAACCGGCGCCTGCCCGGTGGTGGCGGTGACCAGGCGGTCCAGTCGCTCGAGCGACAGCGCCAGGTGCGCGCCGCGCTTGTCGCCGGCCAGGGCGTGGATCTCGTCGACGATCACGGTGGCGACCCCGGCCAGCGCGGCGCGGCCGCGCTCCGAGGTCAACAGGATGTAGAGCGACTCCGGCGTCGTGACCAGGATGTGCGGTGGCCGCCGGGCCATCTTGGCCCGCTCGCTGGTCGGGGTGTCCCCGGTGCGCACCGCGATCCGGATGTCCGGCAGCCGGACACCTTGGCCAGCGGCGCGCTCGGTGATCTCGCGCAGCGGGATCTCGAGGTTGCGCGACACGTCGTTGGACAGCGCCTTGAGCGGCGACACGTAGAGCACCGCGATGCCGTCGGCCAGCGGGGCGCGCAGCCCGGCGCGGACCAGGGTGTCGAGGCAGGCCAGGAACGCGGCCAGGGTCTTGCCCGAGCCGGTCGGCGCGGCGATCAGCGTGTCCTTGCCGCCGGCGATGGCGGGCCAGCCGGCCAGCTGGGGCGCGGTCGGCGTCCCCAGGCGATCGCGGAACCAGCCCGCCACCAGGGGGTGGAAGAGGTCGAGCACATCCTCGGTGCTGGACGCGGCATACTGCACATCCATACAGTACCCGGGCCGGCAGCCGGAGATCAATCCTGGCCGAGCGGCGACCGATCTCCGGTGTAGTGGTAGCGGATCTGATCGTCGCTGTAGCGGTGCTCGCGACCGACCGGGCACGCATCGCGGACCGCGAGCCACAGGCGCCAGCGCTCGCGCAGCTCGGTGGCGTCGCGCGGCGGTCCGGCGGCGAGGGCGCGATCGAGCGCCGGCTGGCACCCGGTGGCGCAGTCGCACGGCGGCGGCAACGGCGGGCGCGCGGGTGGCGCGTCGACATCGACGATGACCGCGGCGCGCAGGGCGATCCACGGCCCGAACGTCGGGTGCACGCACACGTGGCTGGGCGCCAGCCAGGCCAGGCCGGCGACGTGCGCCAGCCGCTGCATCGCGACCCGGCGCGGCGGCGGCTCGGGTGAGAACCGGATCTCGCGGCGGGTGGAGGTCTGGAGCGCGGCGTCGACCGCGGCGGTCACCACCCGCGCGACGTGCTCGTCGACGGGGTTGCGGTCGGTCGACGCCGCGACGCGGACGTGCGGCCACAAGGCGCGCGTGTTGCCGAGCACGATGACCAGGGCCCGCGGCCGCCCCAGGTCGGGCAGCCGGAACGCCGGTGGCACGGCGGCGTCGTAGTCGGCGGCGGCGCAGGTCGCGTGCAGGTCGATCCCGCCGGCGGCGCAGCGGCTGGCGATGGCGGTCACGATCGCCGTCACGATCGTCGCCGATTCGCGCGGCTCGCTCATCGCCGGCAGCCCGGGTTCATCCGCCCCGGCGCGCGGCGGCGGCGGCGATCTGTTCGGCGCTGCGCGCGCTGGCCCAGATCCGGACCTCGTCGAGCCGGCCGGTGAGCGGATCGCCGGAACCGCCCGCGGTGCAGTCTTGGCCCAGGTTGGTGCCGTCGACGCCGGTGATCGGCGCCGGGACCTGGCGGTTGACGGTGCCGAACAGGGCACCGTCGACGAAGATGCGGTAGGTCAGGTTGTCGAACACGCAGGCGACATGGGTCCACGTGCCGTCGGCGATCGTCGGGCCGCTGACGGTCGTGCTGCCGACCGTGCAGTACGGCCGCATGTTGGCGCTCACCCACATGCCGTACTGGTTGTTGTTGTCGATGATGCCGGCGCGCGGTGCCGGTGACGGCGAGCTGGCGACGTTCACGAACGCCTCCATCGTCAGCGCGGTGGTCAGGTCGAGCCCGAGGTGCTCGTCGCCGTGGATCACGCTGGTAGGGGTCAGCTGCACGGCGTCGTCGACGATCCCGGGCCCGAAACCGAGGTCTTCGACCGTGAACGGTACGCCCGAGGCGCTGCTGTCGATCACGCCACCGTCCTGGAACGTGACGCACAGGCGCAACAGCGGCTCGTCGCGGTCGCAGAACGGGCGCTCGGGGCCGGCGTCGCCGTCGCCGCCGTCGGTTGCCCCCGACCCGTCGGCGCCACCACCGTCGCCGCCGCTGCCATCGCCCGAGGGTGAGAAGCCGCACGCGATCAACCCGACCGCCGCGGTCGCTTTGACGGCGGCGGCAAGACCTGCTCGAATGATCGACGTGCGTTCCGCGATCTTCATGGTGGCGTTGGTTCTCGCCAGCGTACCCGGTTGCGCCGGCACCGACTACCAGGCCGTGGAGGATCCGCGCGGTGAGGTCAACGGTCGCTCGTTCGAGTTCGTCAGCACCAAGGCCGATGGCACCGAATGGACGTTCCGGGTCCGCGGCAACGCGCTGTGGGTCGGCTTCGTCGAGCAGGCCAAGACCGGCGAGCTGGGATCGATCCAGCTGTCGGGCCAGGAGCGGCGCCGGGTGTGGGAGCTGATCGACATGGTCGACATCGGCGGCCGCAAGAAGGGCAAGCCGGACCCCGAACATGGCACCGTGATCATGCGGCTGCGCGAGCCGACCGACGAGGGGGAGCACGACGCCCGCACCGTGAACGTGTCGCGGCGCACCCAGGACGACGACGTCATCGCGCTCGCCAACTACCTGATCGATCTGGTCGAGAAGCACAAGCAGGTCTCGCCGGCGTTCTGAGCGCCCGCGGCTCGAGCCCGCGGGTCCAGCCATCGATGCCAGCCCGGCTCCACCACGATCTCGTCGCTGGTGCCGCGCCCCGGGCCTGGGCGGTGTGGACCCATGGCATCTACGGCAGCGGCGGCAACTGGCGCGCGATCGCGCGCCAGGTCGTGGCCCGGCGCCCGGAGTGGGGCGTCGCGCTGGTCGACCTGCGCCACCACGGTCGCTCCGATCCCGGTGATCCGCCGCACACCGTCGCGGCCTGCGCGGACGATCTGGCGGCGCTCGCCGATCAGCTGGCCGGCGGCGGTCGTCCGATCACCGTGGCGCTCGGTCACAGCTTCGGCGGCAAGGTGGTGCTGGCGCTGCGCCGGCGGCTGGCACTGGCGCAGACCTGGGTGCTCGACTCGACGCCGAGCGCGCGCCGGGCCGAGTGGGACGCCGGCGACAACTCGGTGCGCGCGGTCTGGGAGTCCATGCGCGCGCTCGATGGACCCTGGCCGCGTCGCGACGACTTCGTCGCCGCCATGGTCGAGCGCGGCCATGGGCTGGCGCTGGCGCAGTGGGTGGCGATGAACCTCGGGCCGGTCGGCGACGACGTCGGTGGCGGCTTGCGCCTGGCGCTCGATCTCGACGCCGTGCGCTCGCTGCTGCACGACTACTACGCCATCGAGCTGTGGACCGCCGTCGAGGATCCGGCGCTGCCCGGCGAGGTCCGCATGGTGGTCGGCGGTCGCTCGACCACGGTCTCGGCCGCCGATCGCGAGCGGCTGGCGGCGCTACCGGCGAGCGCCCGGGTTCACACCCACGTCGTCGACGCCGGTCACTGGCTGCACATCGATGCGCCGGCCGCGGTCATCGAGCTGCTGGCCACCCACCTGCCGCCGGTGGTGCGCGGTCGCTAGCCCTCGGACGAGCCGCTGGTCTCGTCGGGTGGGTCGTCGGGCGGAATGTCATCGGGAGGCGCCGGCGCCGGCGCCGTCACCCGCTGCGGCGGCAGCAGCTCCGGCTCGTTGTCGACGCCGACCGACAGGAAGATCGCCGAGTCGAGCTTGCGGAAGCCGCGCTTGCGATACCACTGCAGCGCGTGCTCGTTGTTCTCGGCGACCTCGAGCACCAGGTGCGACATGCCCCGCACCTTGGCCAGGTGGGTGAGCTGCTGCATCACGAACGAGCCGACGCCGCGCCCGTTCCAGCGCGGATGCACCGCCAGCTCCTCGACGAACAGGGGCCGCATCTTGCGACGCTCGAAGTAGTCCTCGTTGATCCAGTTGTCGCTGCCGACGACCTCGTGCGCGCACTCGGCGTAGGCGACGATCTCGCCGCCAACTTCGAACACCAGCTGGTCGATGCCTTCTTCGTCGTAGGTCTGCATGAAGCGCTTCTTCGAGCGTGGCCGCTGGTACTCGACGGTCTCGAGGTTGACCTGCGCAAACGAGAGCTTGAGAAACTCCCACACCCGGTTGAGGTCGCGGCGGTGGATGCGCCGCACCGCGATGGTCGGCGCGGCGACGCGCGAGCGCTTCTTGCCGGCGCCGTCGCGCTTCTTGGCGGCGCCGCGCGCGCGCTTCTTGCCGGTGCCGTCGCGCTGCTTGGCGGCGACGTCGCGCTGCTTGCCGGCCGCGGTCTTGCGGGGACGGGTCGCGGCCTGCTTCGCTGCGCGACGCTTGGGGAGGCCCATGCGCGCATCCTAGCCCAGCTAGCTGCCGACCCGGGCCACCAGGGCGGTCGCCTGTTCGACAAACGCGTCGCGGTGGAAGCGATCGAACTCGGCCCAGGTGCTGAACGTCCGCGGGTCGGAGACCCGGTCGACGAAGATGGTGCCGTCGAGGTGGTCGACCTCGTGCTGGTAGGTCCCGGCCTTGAGCCCGTGGACGACCTCGTCGATCGGGTTGCCGTCGCGGTCCCAGGCCGTGACGTGGAGGTGGACGTGGCGCGGCACCATGCCGCGCAGGTTGGGCACCGACAGGCAGCCCTCGTTGTTGTCGAACGTGTCGTTGCCGACCGCGGTCAGCACCGGATTGACCAGGATGGTGAGCGGGATGTTCGGCTTGTACGGATAGCGCGGGTTGTCGCGGACCTCGATGGCGCAGATGCGCACCGTCTCGTAGATCTGGATCGCCGCCAGCCCGGCCCCGTTGGCGTCGCGCATGGTCTCGACCAGGTCGTCGATGAACCGCTGCATCGCCGGCGCCGCCAGCTCGTCGCGGGTCAACTCGCGTGCTCGCTGGCGCAGCACCGGGTGCCCGATCTGGGCGATCTTGCGGAGGGCCATGCCGGCAGCATAGCGCCGCCGGCGGGTGATCAAGGTCGATCAGGATTGATCGATCGCCGGCGCGGTGGCGGTGCCCGTCACGGTTGCCCACATGTCCGACAGTCAGCAGCTTCGTCGGCGCCGCACCGGGCCAGCCTGTGTTAGCTGCCGGATCGCCATCGAAACTTCCGTCCTCGATGATGCTTCGTGCACTGTGCCGGCCTGACAGGAGGTCTCCGATGAAGTTCCGTTCCACACTGCTCACTGCGCTCGTGTTCTCCTCTGGTTTCGTCGCCTGCGGCGGCGACGATGGCGGCGGCGGCGGCACCATCGACGCGGCTGCCATCGACGCGACCGCGCTCGACGCCGGCACGGATGCCCCTCCGGGCCTGACCGGACTCGGCCAGACCTGTGTCCTGGCGATGGCCGGCGCCGACTGTCCGACCACGGCGCCCGAATGCGTCGGCTTGCAGGGCGGAACCGCGACGTACTGTACGCCGCTGTGTCTCATGGGCGGCTCGGCCACCACGAACGCTCAAGGTCAGATCACGACGACCACGCCGGCGCCGAGCGCCACGGCATGCTCGGCGGCCTACAGCGGCACGATCGGGACCCCGGCCTGCGGGGTGATCCTCGCCTACGTGCCCATGGATGCGACGTTGCAGCCGAACAAGGCGTACACCGGCATCGATCTCGGCTGCGTCATTCGATGCAGCACCACGGGCACCTGCCCGACGGGGTTCGCGGCCAGCGGCGCGGCGGGCGCGATGTGCGTGTGCCGGTGAGTCGGCCGGCGTCCTCGATCGCGTAGCGAGCCGGACCAGGCGACGATGCACCTCGCGTGATGCACCCGCCGCCGTCGCCGTCCGCGCTCCATCCGCTGTGCGGCCCGGTCGAGGGCTGGCCGGCCCGCTACTGGGGTCCCGAGCGGCTCGATCCGCTGGCGTGGCGCGAGCTGGCAGGTCTGATCGATGCCGGCGAGGAGATCGAGGCGCTGGTCGCGGCGCTCGCGGGCGTGAGCTCGATCGCCGATGTCGGCGGCGGCACCGGGCTGCTCACCCGCGCGCTGGCGGCGCGGGTGGCGCCGGTGATCGTCGTCGAACCGAGCGCGGCGCAGCGGGCGGAGTTGCCGGACGACGACGCGCGGATCCGCAGCGCCGCCGGGCGAGCCGAGCGCGTGCCCCTCGCGGACGGCGCGGTCGAGGCCGCGCTGGCGACCTGGGTGCTTCAGTACACCGACGACCCCGACGCCGCGGTCGGTGAGCTGATCCGGATCGCGCGGGCGCGGGTCGTGATCGTGCAGGCCGCGCCCGACAACGATCTGGTCGACGTCTACAACGCCGAGGCGGCGGTGGCCGGCTTGCCGCGCGCGCACCACGGCTGGCTGCTGGCGCGGGCCGCGGCGGCGCTCGAGGCGGCCGGGTTCTCGGTCGAGCTGACGGTGGTGCCGACGCGCATCGTCGCGGCCGCCGGCGGCGCGACCGCGCTCGCCGACACGCTGGCGCGGTTGCACTTCGCCGGCCATCCGGCGATCGAGCGGATGCGGGCGGCGACGGAGCCGCTGGTCGCGGCGAAGCTGGCGGCGGGCGGCGGGGCGCTGCGCGACGATGGGGTGGTGCTGGTGGCGCGGCGTGCGTCCTTCGACGCGGCCCTGCGGGCCTCGCTCAGGACCACCGAGTCGCAGGCGCCCTGACCTCGGATCAGTTCGCGTAGGTACGCGGCGGCGGCTCGCGCCGTCACGATGGATCGTCGAGCGTGTAGATCAAGGAGATCCTGCTGCGGGCCTCGCAGCGGCTGAAGGTCGAGCTCGTCTTCGTGGCGAACAAGAACGTTCACGTCGGACACACCCCGCTGGTGTCGTTCGTGCGGGTCACGCAAGGCGCGGATGTGGCGGACGCGTACATCGCCGAGCAGAGCGCGGTCGCGGATCTGTGCGTGACCGCCGATATCCCGCTCGCCGCGATCCTCGTCGCGAAGGGCCTGAAAGTGATCGATCCGCGCGGCGACGAAACTCCGAGGCCAATGTCGGTGATCGGCTCTCCGTCCGCGACCTCATGGCGAGCCTCCGTGAAGGCGGCGTGCCGACGCAGGGGCCACCCCCGTTCAACGCCAAGGCCAAGCACAGGTTCGCCGCCCGGCTCGACACCATCCTCACGCGCGCGTTGCGCGCCGCAACCCGCTAGGCTGCCGCTGCCGGTGGCGAGTCGCCGAGACGGCGAAGGATCACGCTACCCACCGAGTATCCCGCGCCGAACGAGGCGATGACCCCCACCGCAGCAGGCGCGAGATCGTCGCTGTGCTGGTGGAAGGCGATGATCGATCCGGCCGAGCTCGTGTTGGCGTACTTGTCGAGGATGACGGGGGCTTCGGAGGCGGTCGCGTCGCGCTCGAGCAAGCGACGGACGATCAGCTGGTTCATGGCCAGGTTGGCCTGATGCAACCAGAAACGCTGCACGGACGACGGCGCCAGCCCCACCGCCGTCAGATGGCTGCGGATGTGGTCGGCGACCAGTGGGCAGACGTCCTTGAAGACCTTGCGCCCTTCCTGCATGAAGAGCTTGTCGCGCTTGCCGACACCGGCTTCGTCGCACTGGTTGAGGAAGCCGAAGTTGTTGCGGATGTTGTTCGAGAAGAAGGTCGCGAGCCGGCTGCCGAGGATCTCGAAGCGAACCTTCGAGGTCGTCGTCTCGGCGCGCTCCACGACCACGGCCGACGCCACATCCCCGAAGATGAAGTGGCAGTCCCGGTCTCGGAAGTCCAGGTGCGCCGAGCAGATCTCCGGGCTCACCACGAGCACGGCGCTGGCCGTTCCCGCGCGCACCGCGTTCGCGGCCTGCTCGATGCCGAACGTGGCCGACGAACACGCGACGTTCATGTCGAACGCATAGCCCCGGATCCCGAGCGCCGCCTGCACCTCGATCGCCACGGCGGGATATGCCCGCTGCAGGTTCGAGCAGGCGACGATCACCGCGTCGATGTCGGCCGGAGTCTTGTCCGCCGCGGTCAATGCCTGACGACACGCCGCGACGGCCATCTCGGCCTGGACCGAGAGCTGGTCGTTGCCACGCTCCGGGATGTGCGGCCGCATCCGGGTCGGATCGAGCACGCCGGCCTTGTCGACGACATGGCGATTCTGGATGCCCGATGCCTTGAGGATGAACTCGGACGAGGACGGCAGCAGCGCCGTGCGCTCACCCGCGGCGATCGCCCGCGCGTGCGTGTCGTTGTAGGTCTCGACGTAGCGGTTGAACGCGACCACCAGCTCGTCGTTGCTGATGACGTCGGGTGGGACATGGAGCCCGCTTCCGCTGATGACGATGGGAGTCACGGTGGCGGAACATACCCGAGGCCGGACGTCGTTTCCCAGGGAACTGCTGGGGTCCCGAGCGGCTCGATCCGTTCGCGTCGGTACGCGGCGGCGGCTGGCGCCGTCACGATGGATCGTCGAGCGTGTACAGGTCCACCGGGTCGAGACGGCCGCGCAGGACCACGCCCTCGGCGACCTTGCGGAGCAGGAAGCGTGACGGGTCCTGCAGGCGGGCGACCACGGCGTCGGTGAACAGCACGCCAACGCCGCGCTCCTTGGTCAGACCCTCGACGCGCGAGGCGACGTTGACGGCGTCGCCGATCACGGTCGACTCGATCTTCGACGCGAAGCCGATGGTGCCCATCACGACCTCGCCACCGTGGGCGCCGATGCCGTTCTCGATCGGTGGCAGGCCGTCGGCGGCGCGGGCGATGTTGAGCGCGCGCAACTCGGCCCGCATCCCGACGATCGCGTCGAGCAGCTTGTCGGTGTGCTCGTCGTCGAACAGCGCCATGATCGCGTCGCCGATGTACTTATCGACGAAGCCGCCGGCGCGGTCGATCGCGCCGCCCATGCGCTCGAGATAGTCGTTGAGCATGGCGTACACCTTGATCGCGGTCATGCCCTCGCTGAGTCGGGTGTAGCCGCGGATGTCGCTGAACAGGACGGCGACCGTGCGGGTGGCGCTGGTGCCGACCTGGATGTTCTCGATCCCCTCGGGTGCGATCACGGCCAGGAACTTGCGCGGCACGAAGCGTTCGAACGACGTCAGGGTCTTGCGCAGGCGCCCGAACGAGCCCTCGAGCGCGACGGTCATGTCGTTGAAGGCCTCGGCGAGCTGCCCGATCTCGTCGGCGCGGTCGATGTGGGCGCGATGGGCGAGGTCACCGGCCGCGATCTTGGCCGCGTCGGCGGCCAGCCGCTTGACCGGCCGGGTCAGGCGGCGGGCGAGCACGATCGCGCCCAGCAGGCCGGCGATCAGCGCCAGGGCGCCGATGAACAGCGCCTTGCGGACCGCGGCGGCGACCGCCCGATCGACGGCGGCCAGCGACACCGAGACGCGGAGCACGCCGATCGACGTCCCCGACGCGGTGCGCATCGGCGCCGCCACCTCGACGACGCGCTGGCCACGCGCAGCCCGCGGCTGTTTGCCGAGCACGGCGGCGCGGACCAGGACCGACTCCTGGGTCAGCGGTTCGGCGGCGGCCAGCGCGGCGCGGGTGACGGCGAGCGGCACCAGATCGGGGATGAACTGCTCGTTGAGCTCGGCCGGAACGCCGGCGACGATGCGGTCGTCGCGACGGTGGTCGTGGACCACGACGTAGACGATGTCTTCGTTGTTGACGAGCAGCAGCTCGGTCGCGACCCGGATCTGGGCCCAGTTCTCGTCGTCGAGCTCGTTCATCAGTACGTCGGCCATCGCCACCGCGAAGGCGCGCGCCTCGCCGCGCTTCTGCTCGCCGACGATGCGGCGCTCGGTGGCCGTCCACTGCCAGACCATCACGCCGACGATCGCGACGATGAGCAGCGCGGTGGCGCCGGCGAGGCGGGTGCCGATCGACGACAGCCGGCGCTGGCTCACGGTGCCGACCCCACCGGGCCCTCGATGACCAGCTCCTCGACGAAGGTCATCCAGGTCCGGTCGCCGTACTGCGCCGCGCACGCCGGCGGCACCGCCAGCGCCAGCGGTCCGCCGAGCCGGGCGCTGATCGGGGCGTCGTCGCTGCCCCAGTGGGTGGCGAGCAGAAAGCCGCAACGCTCGAGGTCGGCGGCGGCGAGCGCGATCGGGTCGCCGGGATCGCGGTGGACGACCGCCTTGCCGCGCACGATCACGCGGCCGCCGGCAGGAACCTCGACGCCGGCGGCGCGCAGCGCGTCGACCAGGCGCACGCCACGCACGTGCACCGCCGCCGACGGCCAGTGCACCTTCCAGCCCACCGGGCCGTCGAACCCGGTCTGCGGCAGCGCCTCGAGGGCGGCGCCGTCGAGCACCTGATCGCCGACCCGCAGCCGAGCTACCTCGGTGCCGACGATCATGTGCGTGACGTAGAAGCACCAGTAGCGATCGGGGTACAGCGCCTCGCTGTCGGGCGCCTCGCTGTGCGGGAAGACCAGGTAGATCGGGCCGCCGCTGGTGCGCTCGATGGGCGCGCCATCGGCCTCGAGCGCGAGCGCCACGCGAAAGCGGCGGGCGCCGGCGACGTCGACGGTGGAGCGGAAGCCGTCGATGGCCACGAACGTGACCTCGGTGGCGGCGGGCGCGGCGGCGAAGCGATCGAGCAGGTCGCGCACCAGCACGCCGCGGAAGTCGATCACCCGGGCGCGGTCGGTCGGGTTCTGCGGGTTCTTGGTCGGGACGTGGGTGGTGGCGAGCGCGTCGAGCGCGGCCCAGTCGAAGGTGGCTCCGGGGACGCCGAGCTGACCGACGATGGTGAGGCTCTTGCCCGGTGCCTGGGCGTCGTCGCCGGCGTGGGCGGCGAGCTTGGCCTGATTGGCCGTGGCCGCCTCGGCGCGCAGGCGCTTGAGCTCGGCGGCCGATGGTCCGCGATCGCACGCGACGGTCGCGATCGATGCGGCGATCGCGACGGCGGCGTGCGCCCGGGTGGCCCCTCCCATCGGCGGCAGTATACGCACCACGCACCCTTCCGAGCACGGCGGCGGTGCTGATGTAGAGTCGCGCCAATGTCACATGCGCGGTCGAGCTTTGCCTGGCTACCCGGTCTCGCTCACCGTCGTGCCGTGCGCCCCGTGCGGCACCTGATGCGGGCGCTGGCGTTGACGCTGGCGACGGGCGCGCTCGGTTGCGGCGACGGCCTGCCGCCCAGGCCCGACCTGGCAAGGCTGGCGACGCTGCCGATCGACGCCCAGTGCCGCGCCGTCGCGCCGCGCCTCGCGCCGTGCACCAACGAGCTCATCGTCGCCTCGGTCCGCGATCTCGGCGACGACGAGCTGACCAAGGAGCTGGCCAAGGAGCTGGCCGAGCACGATCGCCGCCTCGACCGCCGCTTGACGTCGGCCAGGAACGGGCGCGCCGCCGCCCTCACGTTCTGCCTTGGCGCCCATTCCGGGCCCGCCTTCGTCGCGACCGTGGTCGGCTGCTGGGAGCGCCCGTCGTGCGCCGACCTCGCCAGCTGCCTGTTCCCGCCCGCGCCGCCGCCGCCCTGACGGCTCAGCGATTGAACAGCAGCGCGCGGTCGAGCGCGGCGGCGCTGTCGGCGCCCAGGCCGGTGGCCGGTCGGTAGCCGGCGGCAGAGTAGCGGCCGCTGAGGCGACGGAAGCCGTGGCCCATCACGTTGGTCTCGATGCCGTCGCCGTCGTGATCGACGAACGTGTGCTCGAGGTAGAAGGCGTGGCCGAGCTCGTGCAGCGCGGCGCCGACGTAGGTCGAGGCGTACTGGCCGCGGGTCAGGGCACCGAACACCTGATCGCCGTTCCAGTCGTCGACGCCGGCGTCGGCGGTCTGCTCGAACAGCGCCGCCTGCGCCGCTGGATCGGTGGCGACGGTCTCGAAGCCGAGGCCGAGGAAGTGGGCGCCTTGCAGGACGTAGCCGCTGCCTTCGCCTTCCCACGGTGCGCCCGAGCCGCCGTTGCCCGAGAACTGGATGCGGCGTGCGGTAACCACGGCGAGGTCGTAGACGTAGAGCGTCACGTTGCGCTCGTGAAACCCGGCCGGCACGCGGGCGAACATCTCGGCCATCGCCGCGCCCGGCGGATCGGTCTGGGCCTGGTACCAGGCCGCGTCGTGCTGGCCGACCATGTAGACCACGTTCCAGCGCCCGTCGGCGGCGGCGTCGAGCGCGAAGGTCTTGCCGGCGCCGTCGGCGCTGCGGTAGCCCTCGACGGCCATCTCGTCGCGGTAGAAGTTCTGGGCCAGGGTCGCGAAGGTGTCGAGGCGCTCGGCCAGACAGTTGCGGAACGGCCGGTCGCTGGGCACGAAGTAGATGGCGCGGACCTCGCGGGTCACCGAGAGATCCAGCGTCGCCACGTCGGTCGGGGTGATGGCGCGACAGGCCGGCGCACAGCTGCGGACCCTGGCGGTGTGATAGGCGTTCAGGATCGTCGGCATCACGGTCGGGCGCGGGAACGAGACCGCGGCGTGCGGCGTGGTCAAGGCGAGCGTCACCTGGCAGTCGGGCCCAGGTCGCTCGAGGCTGGTCGCGATGCGCAGCGTCTTGCCGCTGTTGCTGGTCCAGATCCGATCGACGGCGGCGGCGTATCCGCCGCTCGGCTTGCGACCCGCGCTGTAGAACACCACCCAGCGGCGCGAGAAGTCGACCGCGGGCGCGCTCGATCCGAACAGCGCCCGGTACGCGCTGTTGGTCCGGATCAGGAGGCGGACCTCGCCGGTGCCGAGCGACGCCGGGACCGGCAGCTGAAGCGCGGTCAACGTCAGGTCAGGCCCGTCGGCCTTGCCGGCCTCGGCCGGATCGTCGGACGCCGCGACGGCGTCCTCGAACTCGTCGGCGCCCTCGGGGCCGGTCGCGTCGGTGCACGACAGGGTGAACAGGCAGAGGGCGGCGATCAGCAGCAAGCGCATGGCGGCGCGCCTGTGCAAGATGTGCTCCGGCGATGATCCGCCGCGCGCCGCCGCAACCCGGTGAATCTGCCCGGGCCGGGGCCACCGCGATCGACCATCCCACCGACGGTGGCAACTGGATCAGCCGGCGTAGCGCTGGCCGCCGTGTTCGCCCTCAGTTCGGGACCGGTACGAGCTCGGTGAAGCGCTCGGCGCCCTGCAACTCGACCGGCGCCGTCTTCAGGTCCGGCGCGGTGAAGGCCGCGATGGGCTTGGCATCTTGCTGGGTCGCGTCGGCCCGGGCCTCGGCCGTGGCCGGCACCTTGGTCCACGCCTCGGGCGGCTGCCCGCCCACCGTGAAGCCATCGGCGATGATGACCTCGAGCGGCAGCGGACTGGCGGGGAGCGCGCCGGCGAGCCGCAGCTGCAGTCCGCGCAGCTCGACCTCGGCACCGGGCGGCAGCTGCAAGGCGTAGAACCCGGACACGTCCTCGAAGTTCGCCACCACCACGTTGCCAGTGCCGGGAAACGACAGGACGTTGACGCCGAACGCGCCGGTCGCCATGGGCCGCTGCCCCTTCGCCACCGAGTCGGGCAGCAGGAACCAGCGGGCGCGCGCGCCCGGATTGCGCAACGACACGTCGAACACGAGCGTGCTCAGCGGCGGTCGCCGATCGTGTTGGTGACGGACGAACGTGAAATGGGCGGATGACACCGTGGGCTCCTTGCTGTCCGCAGGGGCGTGGGGAACCGCGGGATCGCCGGGCTCCGGGGGCGGAACGGGTGTGGGCTCGAGATCCTGCATCGGACGCGACGAGCTGGTGCAGCCCATGAACAGCTCGAGGCCGAGCGTGAGCACGAACGGTCTCATTTGAGCGCTTCGACCTTGGCGGTATCGAGCCGCTTGACGCTGCTGGCGACGAACCCGCCCTTGCGCTTGCGGCCGTCGAGCTCGTACTCGGGCTCGTCGAGCACGTCCTCGACCTTGGTGAGCTGGTCGGGGAACTCGCCGCTGGCCGCATCGTACTTCGACGGCAGCACGCCGCCGTTCTGGGCCGTGATGCTGGCCAGTTCCTTGTCGTCGAAGTCGTCACGCGGCTGGTTGTAGGCGTCGATCATGTCGAGGATCATCCTGGTCTCGACCACGCGCGAGACGCCCATCCCGGAGAAGACTTGCTTGCCGGCGTCGTTGAGGCCCACGAACACGGCGTTCTCGCCCTGGAAGGCGCCGCCCGGGTGCTTCAACAGATACCTGGGATGGTTGTAGAAGTAGCACCAGTCGCCCTCCTTCACCGGACGATTGCCGAAGCTGCCGCCGTCGCCGGCCGCGGCTTCGGCGGTCTGCTCGATCGCGAGCTCGACGATGGTGCCCTGGCGGCCGGTGCGGATCCGCAACCGCTGGTCCTCCGGCACCTTGCTGTCGATGGAGCCGAAGCGCTGGTCGAATTTCTGGTCGCCAATGGCGGCTCGCACGGCGTCGCTCTCGATCGCGATGATCGCCGACAGACACTCGGCGATCGTGAGGCCGTGGAGCCAGGACTGGATCGCGGCCGCGGCGCTCTTGCCGGGCTTGAGGCGCCAGTCCATCCAGCCGAGGCGATCGAAGTAGGTCGGATCGGCGTAGCCGTTCGAGTAGTCGTCCTTCCACTTGTCGGGGTGGCTGGCCTTGTAGTTGAAGTCGTAGTGGACGCCGCGGTTGGCCTCGTGCGGATCCTCGTTGTTGCGGTTCATCTCGGTGGCGACGTGCTTGCCGAGGGCGGCGTCGGTGTTCGCGATCTCGGGCGTCTCGTGCTCGAGGTTGATGGCACCCCAGGTCAGCTTGCCGACGATGCCGTCCTCTTCGAGCTGCACGCCGGTGGTGTCCTTGTGCTTGTGCTGGAACACGATCACCGCGGCCTCGGTCGTGGAGCCGAAGTCGCCGTCGACGCCGAGCGGCGGCTCGACCACCTCCTTGGCGTTGAGCCGCTGCTGCAGCTTCTTCACCGCCGAACCCGACGAGCCCTTGCGCAGCGTCGGCTCGCCCTTGAGCTGCACCGCCATGAGCTGGGTCGCCGGCGCGGCGCCGGGCGTGGTGGCCGGCGCGTAGTCGTCGAGCATGCCCTGCGCCGACCGGCCGGCGACGACGGCGTCGGCGACCGCGTCGGCGTGGCGTTCGTGTTCGTCGCCGGCCTCGCCGACGCCGCCCTTGAGCTGGACGCCGCCGCGCTGCTGCACGGTGTGCGCGGCCTCGTGGGCCGCGGTGTGCAGATCCGGCGTGGCCGCGAACGCGGTGCTGGCGCCGGTGGCGTAGGCCTGGGCGCCCAGGTCGTCACACGCGGAGGCCGCCGCGCCGCCGACGTGGGCGGTCACGCCGCTGACGTCGTGGTGGCCGAACGAGTGCTGGATCGCGTCGAGGTGCGGCAACGCCCCGCCGCCGCCCTCGACCCCACGGGCTGCCGCGCCTTGCATGTGGAGCGCGAACGGGTCGTCGTGGGCGGGCGCGGGTCCGGTCAGCAGCTGGACCGGCTGCGGCGCGGGGCTCGGCGGCGCCTCCGCGGTCGGATAGCGGGCCTCGACCAGCGAGCGCCGTCCTGGCGACCGCTGGACCGGAGCGCTGGAGCTGTCGTCGACGAGGCGGCGCTGGCGTTCGTGTTCGGTCATGGGGTAGGGCTCGCGGAGGTTGCGGCGATCGGGACCAGCTCGGTGAACCGCTCGGCGCCCTGGAGCTCGACCGGCACCGACTTCAGATCCGGCGGGTTGTAGTCGGCGACGGCCTTGGCGCCTTTCAGGGTCGCGTCGGCGCGGGCGTCGGACCGGGCCGGGACCTTGGTCCAGGTCTCGGGCGCCTGGCCGCCGACGGTAAAGCCATCGGCGACGATGAACTCGAGCGGCAGCGGATCGGCGGGGAGCTCGCCGGGCAGGCCGATCTCCAGCCCGCGCAGCTCGACCTCGGCGTCGGGCGGCAGCTGGAGCGCGTAGAATCCGGAAACGGTATCGAAGTGCGCCACCACCACGTTGCCGGTGCCGAGAAACGACCACACTCTGGCGCCGAAGGCGGAGGTCGCCATGGGCCGCTGCCCCTTCGCGGCCGAGTCGGGCAACAGGAACCAGCGCGTGCGGTCACCGGGGTTGCGCAGCGACACGTCGAAGAACAGCGTGCTCCGTGGCGGCTTGTCGCGGCGACGGCTGATGAACGTGAAACGGGCGGCGGGCACGGCGGGCTCCTGGCGATCGGCATCGGGCGGGGGCCGGTGAGGCTCCAGCGGCACGGGTTTGGGCTCCACGTCCTGCATCGGATGCGACGAGCCGGTGCAGCCCATCGACAGCACCAGGCCGAGCGTGAGCATCAGCGGTCTCATTTCAGCGCTTCGATCTTGGTGGTGTCGAGCCGCGCGACGCTGTGGGGCACAAACCCGCCCTTGCGCTTGGTGCCATTGAGCTCGTACTCGGGTGCGGTCACAATCGCCCCCTCGTCGCTGAGCTTATCGTCGAATTCGTCGCTCGCCGGATCGTACATCGACGGCAGGACGCCGCCGTTGTTCTCTTTGATGCGGGCCAGCCGTTGCTCGTCCCACTCGTCGCGCGGCCGATTGTAGTCCTCGACCATCTTCTTCAGCATCACGCGCTCGATCACGCGCGAGACGCCCATGCCGGAGAAGATCTGGGCGCCATCGTCATCGCGCCCCAGGTACACGGCGTTCTCACCCTGGTAGGCGCCGCCCGGGTGCTTCAACAGATACTTGGGATGGTTGTAGAAGTAGCACCAGTCGCCAGGCTCCACCGGCCGACTGCCGAAGCTGCCGCCATCGCCGGCGGTGGCCTCGTCGGAGTCCTTCATCGCGATCTCGGCGATGGTCCCCTTCCAGCTCTGGCGAATCCGCAGCCGCTGGTCCTCCGGCACCTTCTTGTCGGTCGAGCCGTAATGGGCATCGAACTTCTGGTCGCCGATCGCAGCGCGCACCGCGTCGTTCTCGATCGCGATGATCGCCACCAGACACTCGGCGATGGTGAGGCCGTGCAGCCACGATTGCACCGCGGCCGAGGCGCTCTTGCCCGGCTTCAGGCGCCAGTCCATGAAGCCCAGGTGCTCGAAGTACGTCGGATCGGCGTAGCCCTGCGACCACTCGTCCTTCCACTTGTCGGGGAAGCTGGCCTTGTAGTTGAAGTCGTAGTGGACGCCGCGATTGGCCTCGTGCGGATCCTCGTTGTTGCGGTTCATCTCCTTGGCGACGTGCGCGCCGAGCGCCTCGTCGGTGTTCTCGAGCTCGGGCGTCTCGTGCTCGAGGTTGATGGCGCCCCAGGTCAGCTTGCCGACCACGCCGTCCTCGTCGAGCTGGACGCCCGTGGTGTCGGTGTGCTTGTGCTGGAACGCGATCACCGCCGCGACCGTGCCGTCGCCGAACGTGCCGTCGACCCCGAGCGGCGGCTCGACCACCTCCTTGGCGTTGAGCCGTTGCTGCAGCTTCTTCACCGCCTTGCCGGACGAGCCGCTGCGCAGCGTCGGCTCACCCTTGAGCTGCACGGCCTCGAGCTGGGTCGCCGGCTCGACGTCGGCCGCGGTGCCCGGCGCGTACGCATCGAGCATGCCCTGCGCCGACTGGCCGGCGACCACGCGATCGGCGACCGCGTCGGCGTGGCGTTCGTGCTCGTCGCCGGCCTCGCCGACGCCACCCTTGAGCTGCACGCCGCCGCGCTGCTGCACGGTGTGCGCGGCCTCGTGAGCCGCGGTGTGCAGGTCGGGGGCGGCGGCGAACGCGGTGCGGGCGCCGGTGGCGTAGGCCTGCGCGCCCAGGTCGTCGCAGGCGGCGGCCGCGGCGCCGCCGACGTGGGCGGTCACGCCGCGGACGTCGTGGTGGCCGAACGAGTGCTGGATCGCGTCGAGGTGCGGCAACGCGCCGCCGCCGCCCTCGACCCCACGGGCCGCCGCCCCTTGCACGTGGAGCGCGAAGGGGTCGTCGTGCGCGGGAGCCGGACCGACCAGCAGCTGGATCGGTTGCGGCGCGGGGTTCGGCTG
>CANKMW010000086.1 GCA_947483555.1 Myxococcales bacterium | reverse complement strand
GGTCGGGCGCGCCCAGCGCCTCGCCGGGTCCGTACTCGATCGGTCCCAGCTCGTCGATGAGCAGGAACGGGTCGACCAGCTCGAGGCCGGCGGTCGGCACTGGCCGGCGCACGATGAACCCGGCGCCCTCTTGCTGGCGATGGGCGGTGATGGTGCGGGCGACTTCGCGGATGTTCGCGGGCATGGGCGCCAGCATGGGGCTGGGGTGCGGGGCGTGGAACCCCGGCGACTGGACCAGACCGTCTCACCGGTCGAACAGCCACCGCGGCGAACAGTGCATTCCTTTCGGCGATCTACCCGACCACCGCGACCGGCGCCATCGTGGTCCAGCAAAGGAGCCACGAAATGAAGCCTCTCAAGATCGACGTGTCGCATTCCAGTGTCGGGTTCGTCGTCCGCCACCTGGTGATCAGCAAGGTCCGCGGTCACTTCACCCGGTTCGGTGGCACGATCGCCTACGATGGCGAGAACATCGAGAAGTCGTCGGTGACCGTCGAGATCGACGCCACCAGCATCGACACCCGCGAGGAGAAGCGGGACGCGCACCTGCGGTCGGCCGACTTCTTCGACACCGAACATCACCCCACGCTGTCGTTCCGCAGCACCAGCGTCGCGCGCACGGGGACGGAAGCGCTCGCCGTGACCGGCGATCTGACGATGCGCGGTGTCACCCACCCGGCGACGCTGAAGGTCGAGGAGCTCGGCGGCGGCAAGGACCCGTGGGGCAACCAGCGCCTGGCCTGGTCGGCGCACCTGACGGTCAACCGCAAGGACTGGGGCCTGACCTGGAACCAGCTCCTCGAGGCCGGCGGTCTGGCGGTCAGCGAGAAGATCGACATCGAGCTCGAGATCCAGGCGTTCTGACCGGCGACTCGGCGCCGCGGGCCGCGCTCTGGGCGACCGGAATCAATCGCGCGCGAAGTGCTCGGCGACCCAGGCGTCGGCGTCGTGGCCGTCGAAGCGGTAGCCGTAGTAGACCGTCGGCCCGGCGGGCGCCTTGTCGAGCGTCAACTTGACGTCGGCGTCGCCACGCTTGGCGCGCTCGATCGAGAAGCCGGTCTTGAGCTGCTTGCGGCTGCCGGGCAGCTTGATGTTCAGCCGGCCGCGGTCGGCCTCGTAGACGAACACCTCGAAGCTGCCCTTCCAGATCGTGCGCTCCTGGACCACGCCCGAGCGCTGGCCGTCGAAGACCAGGACGTTGAACTTGTCGCTTGGCCCGCGCGGCTCCTGATCGAGCCAGATGCGCTGCGCGAGCAACGTGGTCGCCTCGTCGGGCGGCAGCGGCGCCTGCCGCGGCGCTGCGTCGCGAGAGCAGGCGGCCAGCGCCAGGGTGACCGCGGTGGTGACGACGGCGGCGGCGAGGGCGGTGCGGGTGGCGATCATGGGCGTAAGATAGCGCGGTGCCCAGCTTGGTCCACGCGCTCGAACAAGGGATGAGCGTCCGCAGCCGCGGGAGTGGCAGCCGCGTCATCGTCTGGATTCACGGCCTCGGCGAATCGGGCCGTTGTTTCGACGACATCGCCCACCACCCTCACCTGTGGCCCTATCGCCACGTGCTGGTCGACCTGCCCGGTTATGGACGCTCGCCGTGGCCGGCGAGCTCGCGGGGGATCGAGGCCACCGCCGACGAGCTGGCCGCCTGGCTGGGCGCTCGCGACGACAACGCGGTGCTGGTCGGTCACTCGCTGGGCGGCGTGATCGCCACGCTGGTCGCCGAGCGTCACCCCGACACCGTGCGGGGCGTGATCGACGTCGAGGGCAACTCGTCGCTGGACGACTGCACGTTCTCGAGTCGCATGGCCGCCGTCGACGAGGCCGAGTTCACGGCCGGCGGCTACGAGCTGCTGTGGCAAGAGCTGTGGGCCGAGGCCGGCGACGACGTGGCCCTGCGCAGCTACTCGGCGAGCCTGGCGTTCGCTGATCCCTGGGTCCTGTGGCGTCACGCGTTCGATCTGGTGGCGATGTCGCGCGCCGAGAGTCTGGCCGCCCGCCGCGGCAAGCTGTCGGTGCCGCTGCTGTTCATCGCCGGCGTGCCCGGCGGCGTCAGCGCGCGATCGTTGCGGTTGCTCGCGGCCGCCGGCGTGCGGGTCGCCGAGCTGTCGCCGGCCGGGCACTGGCCGTACGTCGACTGCGCCGAGCCGTTCGCCGAGCTCGTGGCCCGGTTCGTCGAGAGTCTTCCCGCGTAGGCGTCGCCGCGGGTGTATCGTCGCGGCATGGCCACGGCGAAGAAGCAGAGCGCGAAGAAGCCGGCGGTGAAGAAATCGGCGGCCAAGAAATCGGCGGCCAAGAAACCGGCGGCCAAGAAACCGGCGGCCAAGAAACCGGCGGCCAAGAAGCCGGCGGCCAAGAAGCCGGTTGCGAAAGCGCGCCCTTCGACTCGGCCTTCGGCCTCGCTCAGGGCGACCGGGGCGGCCAAGAAACCGGCGGCCAAGAAACCGGTGGTCAGGAAACCGGTGGTCAGGAAACCGGCCGCGGCCAAGGCCCGGCCGGCGCTGGTGCTCGTCGATCGCGACCGCACACGGTTTCTGCGCGACGGGGAACACTTCGGCGTCGCGACGATCGCCGTCCACGACATCGCCACGCTGCACGTCCCTACCGGCATGATCGTGACCTGCGATCCGTTTCTCGTCGAGGGCCCGGCCCTGGCGCGCAAGGTCGCGCCGGGTGCGTATCGGGTGTCACTCGCGGTCGCGACGTTCACCGGCGACAAGAGCAAGGGCGACCAGCGGATCGCCGCCGCCACGGTCCGGTTCCGCGACGGTCTCCCCGCGCGCTGGGAAGTGGCGGCCTTCGACTCGACGCCGCACAAGCAGGGCGGCGAGCCCGGCTACCCCGTCGACGCGGTCACCGGCTGCTTCATCGACGCCGGCGCCCAGGCCGCGATCAAGGCCGGCCCCAGTGCGTGGCCGACGCCGACCGACAAGGCGCTCGAGAAGCAACTGCTCACCGACAACTACACCCACGCCTGGGGCTGGGCGTCGTACCAGCCCGATCCGGCGTCGCCCGGCAACTGCGTGGCGTTCTCGTCGGGGTACGGCGACGGCATCTACTCGTCCTACTGGGGCCTCGACGCCAGCGGCGCGGCGGTCTGCCTGACCACCGACTTCGACGTGTTCACCGACGAGGACTGGACCGCGAGCTGACCCGTCAGTCAGCGCCGGATCACTTGGTGCCGAACAGACGGTCCCCGGCATCGCCGAGGCCGGGCACGATGTAGCTCTTCTCGTTGAGTCGATCGTCGATGGCGGCGGTGTAGATCGGGACGTCGGGGTGACCGGCGTGGAACGCCTTGATGCCCTCGGGGCAGGTCAACAGGCACACGAACCGGATCGAGCGCGGCGAGGTCTCCTTGACGCGGTCGACCGCCGCGATCGCGCTGTTGCCGGTGGCCAGCATCGGGTCGACCACGATGCAGTCGCGATCCTTCATCTCGTTCGGCAGCTTGAAGTAGTACTCGACCGCGACCAGCGTCTTGGGATCACGATACAGGCCGATGTGGCCGATGCGCGCCGACGGCAAGATCTCGAGCATGCCGTCGAGGATGCCGCCACCGGCGCGCAGGATGCTGATGATGACGACCTTCTTGCCGTCGAGCATCGGCGCCTTCATCGGCGCCAGCGGCGTCTCGATGTCGACCATCGTGAGCGGCAGGTCGCGACAGACCTCGTAGCCGAGCAGGAGACTGATCTCGCGCAGCAGCGTGCGGAAGGAGCTGGTGCTGGTCTCCTTCAACCGCATCAGCGTGAGCTTGTGTTGCACCAGCGGGTGACCGATGACGAAGACCTGACCAGCCATCTCGGATCTCTCCTGATCGGACGGAAGTGAACTGCGGGATGTCAGAAGACCGTGCCGTCGCTCTCGACGCGGATCGGCGGACCGCCGCCCGGACGACGCTCGCGGGCCACCTGCCGCCCGGCCGCCCACGTCCCACCTTCGAGGATGCGGGCCAGGGGCAGCTGCTCGGCCGACACCTCGAGCTTCTCGCGGACCGCATCGGCGACCCAGTCGAGTAGCGCCACCGTCAGCGCGCGCCACTCGACGATCAACTCGTCGCCGACCTGATGGACCTCGCGCGTGATGCCATCGTGGCGAGGCACGATCACGCCGAGGTCGACAAGCAAGCCGCCGTTGCGGTACTCGGGCAGGCCGGTCAGCGCACCGGGCTGCACCACGTGCAGCCCGCCGAGCTCGAGCGGCTCGAACAGCGAGTACGCCAGCCACTGCGACAGCTTGTGGAACGGCATCAGCCCGGTCGACGGACCAGCGCCGCCGGCGGCGCCGTGATACCAGACGTCGCCGAGGTTGACGCTGCCGAGCGTGGTGCGGCCGGGCCAGATCTCGCCCAGCCCGCCGAGCAGCTCGTGCAAGAGATCGGCGGCGCGCAGCTCCGAGCCGCGGGCGCGCAGCGCGTGGAGGAGTCCGCTGGGCCGGCCGCCCGGGAACAAGGTCGGGTTGCCATCGATGACCTCGCCGAGGCGGCGCATCAGCGCGGCGCGACCGGCGAGGCCGACCAGCGGGTTGGCCTCGTCGACCTGGAAGGCGCGGCCGAGGTCGGCGTCGTCGAGCATCCGCAGCGCGGCGGCATCGGCGCGCAGCGGCAGGAGCGCATCGGCCGAGAACAGCCCGGCCTCGAAGGCGCGCATGCTGGCGACCGCCAGCCCCTCCGATCGCCCGATCTCCTGGCCGGTCGCGTCTTCTCGGTAGCGCCAGGCATCGCCGGCGCCGGCGTCGAGCAGGACGCTGACCACCACCAGGTCGATCAGCGCCTCGGCGGCGGCCTGGCCGCCGCTGGCGGCGTCGATGAACGGCGTCACGCGGTCGATCTTGCCGGCCCGGAAGTGACCGAGGCGGCCGTGGACCGGGATCCGCAGCGCCGGGTACGCCTCGCGCGTCACCGCGATGACCCGATCGGCCACCACCTCGACGCGGCCGCGGTCGATCGTGAAATGGCGCAACTCGCCGAGCAGGCCGGCCTCGAGCACGTTGGCGGCCCGCACCCGGATGGCGAGCGGGGTCCGCAGGTACGCGATCGCCGTGGCGTTGTCGGCGGCGGCCGCCGGCGCGATGAAGCCGCTGCGCGGATCGAGGTCGCTCATTCGAGGTTGCGTCCCTTGGCCTTGGTCAACTCGTCGCTGTCCGGCACCACGCCGTCGGGCACGAAGTACCCGGCCGCCATCTTGGCATCCATCTCGACCCGCGCGTCGGCCGGGATCAGGTCGTCCGGGATCCGGACCCGTTCGCCGACCTCGATGCCGGAGCGCACGATCGCGTCGTACTTCATGTTCGACATCGACACCAGCCGGTGGACCTTGGTGACCCCCAGCCAGTGCAGGACGTCGGGCATGAGCTCCTGGAACCGCATGTCCTGGACCCCGGCGACGCACTCGGTGCGCGCGAAGTACTGCGAGGCGCTGTCGCCGCCCTCTTGCCGCTTGCGCGCGTTGTAGACCAGGAACTTGGTGACCTCGCCGAGCGCCCGGCCTTCCTTGCGGAAGTACACGATCACGCCGACCCCGCCCTCCTGCACGCCGCGGATGCACTCCTCGATGGCGTGGGCGAGGTACGGACGGCAGGTGCAGATGTCGGAGCCGAACACGTCGGAGCCGTTGCACTCGTCGTGGACCCGCGCGGTCAGCGTGACGCTGGGATCGCTCAGCTTGGTGGGGTCGCCGAACACGTAGACGGTCATGCCGCCGATCGGTGGCAGGAAGACGTCGAGATCACCGCGGGTGACCAGCTCGGGAAACATGCCGCCGGTCTGCTCGAACAGGGTGCGGCGCAGCTCGCTCTCGGTGCAGCCGAAGCGCTTGGCGACCGCGGGCAGGTACCAGACCGGCTCGATCGCCGCCTTGACCACCGGCGCCTCGCGCGCGTTCTTGAGCACCTTGCCATCGACCTGGAGCCGGCCGGCCTCGATCGCCTGGACGATCTCCGGCATGTCGATGTGGGCCTGCGTGACGGCGATCGTCGGGCGGATGTCGTAGCCCTTGTCGAGGTAGTCCTTGAACACGTTGGCGACCACCGCGCCATAGGGATCGATCGAGACGATCTTCTCGCTGTCGAACCACGACGGGTGGGGGCCGAGCAGGTGCGCCGGCGTGGTGTTGGTGAGGTCAGGGATGTGCAGCGGATCGAGCGCCTTGGCGGCGACCGCCAGCGCCCGGTAGACGGCGTAGCTGCCCGAGTGGGTCCCGATGACGTTGCGGTGATCGGGGTTGGTGAGTGTGGCGATGACCGGACCGCGGGTGGCGGGGTCCTGGGCCCCCCAGTTGATGGCGATCGGCTTGGCGCCGGTGCCCGGGTGCGAGGTCAGCTTGATGTGCTTCGACTGCCGCTTCTCGGCCATGGTTTCTCCGACTCACCAAGGGCGTAGACGCCGATTCAGCGAGGAAGTCTGCGAGTCTGGCACGCGTCTCCGGGTCGGTAAAGGAAGGGGGCGGGGGTTCAACTTCCCTGGAATGTCACAGCGTGACTGGAACCGGCCCCGTGGGTCCGTAGCTGGCGCGACAGCTGGCGATCGCCGCGACGAGGTCGACGGCCAGCGGCACGTCGACGGCGACCGGGGGCCCACCGAACGGGTGGGCGAAGCCGAGGTGGGTGGCGTGGAGCGCCAGGCGGTGAAGGCCATGCTCGGTGCGGAAGATGCGGTTGTGCTCGCCCTTGCCGTAACGGACGTCCCCGATCAGGGGACATGACACGTGCTTGAGGTGGCGGCGGATCTGGTGCAAGCGACCGGTGCGTGGCCAGGCCTCGACGATGGCGTAGCGGCCGAAGCTGTCGCGGCGCCAGATCTCGGTGACCGCCGGGACCCGCACGCCGCCGGGCTCGCGCGGGATGGCGTGATCGATCACGGCGTGCTCGGGCGGGTGACCGCGGGTGATGGCGAGGTAGCGCTTGTCGACCGCGCTATCGGCGAACAAGGCGCTGGCGGCGGCGGCGGCCTCGACATCGAGCGCGAACAGCACCGCGCCCGAGGCACCGCGATCGAGACGGTTGATCAGCCACACCCGCGCCCCGAGCAGGTCGCGGACCTGCTGCAGGAGCGGCTCGTCGTCGTCGCCGCCGGCGGCCCAGCCGCGGTGCACCGCGACGCCAGCCGGCTTGTCGACGATGGCCAGGCGCTGGTCGCGCCACACCACGGCGACCTCGGTCACGACGGTCGCTCCCGGCTTCCTACCTGGCCGCCGGCAGGCCGAGATGAGCGCGAAAGAACTCGATCTGCCTGGTCATCAAGGCGGCTTCGGCATCGGGGTCGACGACCATGTGGGTCGAGCCGAGCGTGATCAGATCGAAGTCCTTGCCGGCGCGCAGCAACGCCTCGGCCAGCGCCAGCGTGTTGACGACGTAGACGTTGTCGTCGGTGAGGCCGTGCACCATGAGCAACGGACGGGTGAGCTTGCCGGCCTGCTCGACGGCGCTGGTGGCGGCGTAGGCGGCGGCGTTCTCGGCCGGCAGCCCCATGTAGCGCTCGGTGTACGCGGTGTCGTAGTAGCGCCAGTCGGTGACCGGCGCGCCGGCGATGCCGGCCTTGAAGACGTCGGGCCGCAGCAGGACGGCCATCGCCGAGAAGTAGCCCCCGAACGACCAGCCCACGGTGCCGACGCGATCCATGTCGAGCTCGGGGTGGCGCGCGCCGACCGCGGCGAGGACGTCGACCTGATCGGCGAGCGGAACGGTGATGAGGTCGCGCGTGATGATGCGCTCCCAGTCGCGACCGCGGCGCGGGGTGCCGCGACCATCGGTGCGGACCACGATGAAGCCGGTGTCGGCGAGCAGCTGGTCCTTGAAGTAGGCGCGCCGGTTGTTCCACACCGTCGTCACGCCCGGACCGGCGTAGACCTGGAGCACCACCGGATAGCGGCGCGCGGGGTCGAGATCGCGGGGCCGCACGATCGAGACGTGGTGGCTGCGGCCGTTGACGGTGACGGTCTCGAGCGCGACCGCGGGCAGCGCCGGCGCTTCCTCGGCCACCGACGGCAGCTCGGCGATGCGCTCGCCGTCACGGCGGTAGGCCGTCCACGACCGCACGCCGTCGGCGGTCGTCGACATCAGCACGCGCACGCCGCCGTTGCGGGCCACCACGACCCCGTGGACGCCAGGCGTGGCGGTGATCTGCTCGACCTGCTTGGCGCCGGGAGCCAGCCGACCCACGTGACTCTCGGTCGGGTTGCTCGAGCCGGACAGCCAGATCTCGCCGGTCTCGTCGACCTGGAATCCGCCCTCGAAGCCGGGCCAGGTCACGGTGTCCTCGAGCGCGCCATCGGCGGCGTGAACCTCGAGTTGCCACTGGCCGGTCTTCTCGCTGGCCCACAGAAAGCGGGTCCCGTCGGCGAGCCAGTGCGGTCCGTCGGGAACGTTGACCCACGCGGCGTCGGTCTCGGTGAGCAGGGTGCGGGTCTTGCCGGTCTTCGGATCGACGGCGAGCACGCGCGCCTCGGTCTGGGCCCGGTTCATGACCACCAGCGTGGGCGGCGCTTTCTTCGACCAGCTGACGTCGCGCACGTACGGCAGCGCGTTGCGATCCCACTCGATCCACACCGGCTTGCCGCCCTTGACCGGCATGATCGCGAGCTTGACGTCGGCGTTCGAGCTGCCGGCGCGCGGGTAGCGGAACGGCGTCGGCGGCTCGCTGGGGTGAGCGGGGTTGGTGACGTACAGCGTCTCGACCGCGGTCTCGTCGGTGCGCTGGTACAGGAGGTGCTGGCCGTCCGGCGACCACCAGTGGCCGCGCGTGCGATCGAGCTCCTCCTGGGCCACGAACTCGGCCGAGCCGTAGGAGACCGCCGGTGCCTCGTGGGCCGTGAGCCGCCGCGGCTTCTTGCCGGCGACCTCGGCGACCCAGAGATCCTGATCGCGCACGAACGCGACCCGGCTGCCGTCGGGCGAGATCGACGGCGAGTCGGGATACCCGGCGCCGAGCGCCACCGGCTGGGCCTTGCGCGTGCCGCGGTCGAGCACGAACACTTGCTCTCCGAGCGGGATGAGCAGGCGCGTGCCGTCCTCGGTGGCGATGACCTGGACGATGCCGCGCAACGCGGTGCGGGTGCGCTCGCGCAGCGCCTTCTCGGCGGCCGACAGCTTGACGTCGCCGGCGACCAGGTCGGCGGCGCTGGCCAGCTTGTCGACGGCGCCGGTGGCGGCGTCGAGCTGGAACAGCTCGGCGGTGAACGACCGCGGCCCGGTGCGCAGGAACAGGACGTCGCCGTCGGGCAGGATGCCGACCAGCCGGGGCGTGCCGAGGTTGAAGCTGCGGGTCGCCGACTGGGTGCGAATGGCCTCGACGTCGATCGGTCGCGGGGCCGGCGCGGGCGCCGGCGGCAGGGGCGGCGTGGGCGCCGGGGTGACGACGTCCGCGACCGGCGCCGGGCAGCGGGCCGCCGGGGTGTTGCCGCCGCAGGCAGCGGCGAGGAGGAGAGCGGCGGAGAGGGTGCGCATCGCGGCGAAGGATAGTCGTTTTCTTGCCCGCCGGAGAGGCGGCCTCGACCATGGCGTCATGCCTCAGCTCCATCCCGGCAACCGGCGTCGTCGCCGCACCACCGAGTCCAGCCTGGCCCTGCACTACCAGCTCGTCGCGTGCTGCGACACCGGCGAGGTCACCGCGATGGCGATGGCCAACGACGACGGTGTGCCGCTGGCCATGGCCGGCGAGCTGGGCGCCTGCCGCGACGTAGCCGGCAAGATGATCGCGGTGGCACCGCGCATCCGCGAGGTCGAGTGCACCGTGCTCGGCGACGGCGCGCGCTGGGACGTGACGATGAAGAAGATCGCGACCGAGGGCGGCGAGGTCGTGGTGTGCGCGGTCGGCGGCTCGGCCGAGGCTCGGCAGCGCCAGATCCAGCGCACCACCGCCGGCGCGCAGCGGATCTTCGCGGCGCGCTGAGCCGATCAGCCCGCGCCGGTTCACAGCGACGCGGCGACGAACGTGAACGCTTGCTCGGCGAGCTGGCGCCAGTCGGCGACCCCGGCGGGGACGGTGAGCCACTCCTTCATCGGACGACCCATGCCGGGGTCGAAGTGGGTGCCACGACCGGACGCGGCGTAGGCGTTGACGGTGTCGCGCGGCAGCTTGACCACCAGCTCACCGCGCCACTCCATGACGAAGTACTTGTTGGCGAGCCGCAGACCGTCGCAGCCCATCATGCGGGCGCGGGTGACGCCCGGGCGCTCGGTGAAGACCTCGACCAGCGCCAGGAAGTCCGCCGACGACGGCTGCTTGGTCGCCGCCCGCTCGGTCGCCGCCCGCTTCGCCGCGCCCCCAGATCCGCTCGCCCTGAGCGAGGCCGAAGGCCGAGTCGAAGGGCGCGGTGCCGCCGGCTTCGCCTTCGCCTTCGGTGCCGCCTGCTTGCCCTTCGGCTTGCCCTTCGTACCTGCCATCTCGGCCTCCTGCTCGGATGCTACCCTCGAGTCATGCGCACCGTCACCGCCCTGGCCGTCCTGCCGCTCGCCGTCGCGTGCGGTCGAGCCGCGCCGACGCCCGGCGTCCCCGCCGCCGACGCGGCCCAGCTCTTGATCGATCGCAACTGGCTCGACACCTGGCCGCACGACAAGGACGATCACCTGCACGTCTACCGCTTCGTCCCCGGGATGGGCGGTGGCGTGTTCCAGGATCGCACCGTCTTCAAGGGCAGCTTCGAGCTGTTCCAGTTCACCACCGACGGCGCGACCATCGACTACCACTTCCCGCACGACGGCCTGCGCCGCCGGGTCCGCTACCACATCGAGCGGGTCGATGGGCCCGAGCCGTTCGACCTCAAGCTGACCATCGACGGCGACCCGCGCGGCCCGGGCATCTACTGGGGGCTGACCTCGGACCGCGGCCAGGACCTCGACGCGTTGCTCCAGCGCTGAGCCCGTCATGGGCAACCAGAATCGCAAGGCAACCAAGGACGAGATGGCGCGGGCTCGCCGCGTGATCGGGGAGGCGTTTCCGGACTGCCAGCCCGTGTTCGGCGGCCACGGTGACTACGGTGGACACCGCGCCCCCCGCGATCACACGATCTCGTTCCGGCTGCGCGACGAGCGCGGCCAGTTCTGCTCCAACGTCGTCTGGATTCTGCCCGACGAGCTCGCCGCCCTCACGGCCGAGATCATCCGCGCGAAGGTCAAGCGAGCTGGCGGCGGGCCGGGCGGCGGCTGATCTGGACCAGGTCGGTGACCGCGGCCGCGGGATCGGGGGCGTCGAGCGGCTCGACGACGATGTCGAAGATGCCGTGGTCGAACGGCAGACCGTCGGCGGCGGCCCCGGCGACCAGGCGCTCGCGCTGGCCGCGCTTCGCATGGACCCGCGCCCGGTAATGGCAGTAGGGGTTGTTGCCGGGACGGCCGAGGATCGAGTGGGCTGTGAACGTGCAACCGCCGAGGCACTCGGCGGCGAAGTCGCAGCTGCGGCAGAAGCCCCACAGATCGTCGACGGTGCGCGCGCGGTTGAAGCCGAGCTCGGGCGAAGCTTTCCAGATCGCGGCCAGCGAGCGCTGGCGCAGGTTGCCGCCGACGTAGTGGCTGGTCTGCAGGGACGGGCAGCCCTTGACCGCGCCGTCGGACTCGATCCCCATCACGAACTTGCCGGCCTGGCAGCCGTGCCAGTGATCCTGATCGCCGGCGCGCAGCGAGCGCAGCAGGGTCTCCTCGGGACCGAAATAGCCCAGGTTGTTGCCGGGCATGATCGTGATGCCGTCGCCGCGGGCGCGCTGCTTGAGCGCCGCGATGCGCGGGACCAGCTCGAGCAGGTCCCACGGTTGCAGGATCATCTGCACGCGGTCGGCGGCGCGACCTAGCGGCGCGGTGAGCTGGACCTGCCACGCCACGATGTGCTGGGCGCGCAGGACCTCGTACAGCGGCTCGAGGTCGTCGCGGTTGGAGCGGTTGAGGTTGGTGTTGGCGGTGATCGCGATGCCGGCCGCCTCGAGGTTGGCGAGCGCCGCCATGGTGCCGGCGAAGCTGCCGCGCAGGTGGCGCATGCGATCGTGGGTCGCCTCGAGGCCGTCGACCGACACCGAGGCCTGCCGCAGCCCGGCGGTGGCCATGGCGCGCGCCAGCTCGGCGGTGACGCCGCGGCCGCCGGTGGTGATGCCGACCGTGATGCCGCGCTGCGCGAGCGCCCCGACGATGTCGAGGAAGCCGTGGTGCAGGTAGGCCTCGCCGCCGATGAGGATGACCTCGCGGGCGCCGGCGGCGGCGAGCTGGCCGGCGACGCCGAGCGCCTCCTCGGTGGTGAGCTCGTGCTCGCGGGCGACCCCGGCCCGCGAGCCGCAGTGCGTGCAGGCGTGGTCGCAGGCCAGCGTCAGCTCCCACACCACGTACACCGGCGCGTGGGGCGTGGCCACGACGTCGAGGCGGCGGCGGTGGCCGGTCTTGCTCACGGCGCTACGACGGTGCGGGCGGCTGACGGTGCTGACATCGACGGCAACCGAAACCGCTACCTGCGCTTGCGCCGACGGAGCAGCGCGACCGCGGTCACGAAGCCGAAACCGATCGGACCGGCTGGCGAACCGCCGCCGGTGGAGCAGCAACCGCCATCTTCCTCGCCGGGCTCGTCGACGCTCGGACCGCGGGCCATGATGCAGAAGTCGTCGATGGTCCAGCCGCCCATCTCGAGGCCGCCGTCGGCCGCCAGGCGGAACGTGACCTGCACCGAGCCGTCGGCGGCCTGGGCCGACAGATCGACGTCGTGAACGCGCCACTCGCGATCGCGATGGTGCGTCGACGCGTTGTCGTCGGCGCTGGCGTAGTTGCTCCACACCTCGACGTCATCGGCGAGGATCGAGCTGTCGTCGAAGAAGCCGTCCTCGACGTTGAGCCAGCGCTTGTACTGCAGGCGGACACCGGCCAGGCCGGTGACGTCGATGACCGGCGACACCAGGGTCGTCGTGACGTCAGGCTCGTACAGGCCTTCGCGACCGTTGATGCCGAGATCCATGCCGACGACGCTGGCGCCGCTGGCCGCCGCCGCCGGGTCGCCGTTCTGCGCCGTGCCCTCGGGGGCGCCCCACACCCAGTCCGACGCGCCGCCGGTGGCGCTGTGGGTCCAGCCGGCGGCGAACGGATCGGCCTCGAAGTCGGTGCAGAACACCGGCACCAGCGGTCCGACGTAGAACTCGTACATCGGATCGGCGGCGTTCTGCGGGTAGAGGAAGGTGGTGCCGTCGTCGAGGCGGACGGTGACGCTGTACTGGACGATCGAGCGGTCGGCCTGCTCCGGGATGTCGGCGCTGAACCGGTCGGCGCTGCGCGTGGTGACCACCGCCTGCGTCGCGACCTCGCCACGGAGACGCCAGTTGACGGTGACGCTGGCGACGGCAGCCGCCGGGCAGTCGCCGGGCGGCGTCGTGACCAGCTGCGAGATCGTGTAGTTGTCGCGGGTCGGCGCCCCGAGTCCGAGGCCGAGCTGCGGATCGATCAGGCCGTGGGGCGTGAACGTGCGATCGATGAGGCACTTGTTGGGCGTGCCGTTGGCGAGGTTGCCGTCGTCGTCATCGGCGGCCAGGATCTCGGGGTACGCGGTCGGGATGTCCGAGGCGCGCGCGATGGTCGCGTAGAAGAAGTCGTCGGCCTTGCGCTTGCCCTCGATGGCCCCATACTGCGCGACCAGCTCCTTGCGCGCGTCCCACAGCGCGCCGGCGATGATGAGGCCGCTGACGTGCGGGTCGTCGCTCATGTCGCCGGGATACATCGCTTCGCCGTTGCTCGGATCGATGTGACGCAGCGCCTGGGCGTTGCCCAGGAAGAAGCCGCGGCCCATGCCCGGATCGTCGGTCATCGTGGCCGCCAGGTAGTCGGAGATGCCCTCCGACATGTGCGAGTCGAACCCGCCGGCGCCGGCCACGATGGCGTGACGGTGCAGCGAGTGACCGAACTCGTGATAGACGACGTCGGCGAGGCGGGCGGTGTTCTCGCACTGGCTCGAGGCGGCGAAGAAGTGGATGTCGTCGCCGGTCGAGTAGGCGTTACACGAGCCTTCCTCGTTGGCGACCACCTCGAGCTGGCCGTCGAGCCACGCCATGGTGGGGGCGAGCTCGGCCTTGGCGAACGCCTTGGCCAGCCCGGCGTGCACGAACGCGGATAGCTGGGCGTCGACCGCGACCGTCGCCGCCGCGCTCCACACCCCGGTGCCGGCGTCGGCGATCGACAGGCTGGTCGACGCCGACGCGGCGCCGTCGTTGGTGACCCGGATGAGCGGTCCGCTCAGCAGCGCGTTGACCGCCGCCGGTCCGGCGCCGGTGAACAGCAGGCCACCGGCGGCGTCGGTGGTGGCGGCGGCACCGTCGACGACCAGGCTGGCGCGCGCCGCCGGGTACGACTGGCGGCCGCCGCTGGGGTAACGGATCGGCGCGTCGTAGTGCAGGGTGCCCGATCCGAACATCAGGGTCTGCATGCGGGCCACCGGCAGCCCGCTGGCGGCGTCGACGTAGACGTCCCAGCGCGCGCGCGGCGCGGCGAGGTCGAGCACCACGGTTCGCACGGTGCGGTACTCGATGATCGCCTGGCCGTCGTCGCGCTCGCGGACCAGCGGCAACACGACCACCTCGCCGACCGCGAGCACCGAGGGCCGCGCGCCGTAGATGTCCTCGATCCACGCCGCCGCCTTCGACGTGACGTCGGGCGCCAGGCGACCGGGCGGCGAGATCGTGATCCCGGGTAGCGCCGCCGAGCTCATGACGATCAAGCGATCGTGCTTGAACAGGAAGCTGACCTGGCCACCGAGCACGTCGAGGCCGGCGTGGCGTTGCGCGAAGCCGACGGTGCGCAGCGCGTCGCCCCGGCCATGGGTGACGTTGCTGACCAGCACCCAGTCGGCGAGCGCGGTGTGCGGCGCCAGCAACTCGAGCTGCTCGGCGAGCGCGAGGGTCGCCGCCGCCGCGGCCCGGACCGGCTCGGCGCTGGCCCCGGGTGCCGCGATGCCCTCGCCGAAGACCCGCAGCGGCGCCCCGCGATCGAGGTCCCACACCGCACGCCACGAGCCGTGCGCGAGCAGCAGCTTGTCCCACGCCTTGCGGGCGCGTCGCGGGACCGCCCACGAGGTCGGCGCGTGGCGGCGGCCGCGTCCGGCCATCGGCTCGAGCGGGCGCTCGTCGAGCCCGTCGGGGGCTCGCACCGCAGCAGCGTCGGTGGCGAGCAGGATCGCCGGCAGCGTCAGGGCGGCGAGGGTGACCGAGCGTCGCTTCATGCGGTTCACCCCATGGTTGTCACGCATGCGTGGGTGCCGGCTCAACGATCGCCAGCTGACACCCCCAAATAGCAAACCCCGGGTAGAGACCCCGGGTCGGCAGCAACGCGTCGGCCCACCGGTGGTGGACCGTGGGGGACCGCACCAAACCAGGCGTCAGGTCCGCGGGATCACGCCCGTGCCGACGCGGCCTTGGCCGCTGGCCGCGACTTGGCAGCCGTGCCGTTGCCCACGTGCGCGGCCTCCTTGAGGGCCTCGAGCTTGGGCGTGCGCTCCCACGTGAACTCCGGCTCCTCGCGGCCGAAGTGGCCGTACGCCGCCGTCTTGCGGTAGATGGGACGGCGCAGATCGAGCTCCTGCGTCAGCATCCCGGGGCGGGCGTCGAAGATCTTGCTGACCGCGGCCGACAGCTTCTCGTCCGAGACCACGCCAGTGCCGAAGGTCTGCACCAGCATCGACACTGGCTGCGCGACGCCGATCGCGTACGCGAACTGCACCTCGCAGCGCCGCGCCAGCTTGGCGGCGACGATGTGCTTGGCGATGTAGCGCGCGAAGTACGCCGCCGAGCGGTCGACCTTCGACGGATCCTTGCCCGAGAACGCGCCGCCGCCGTGGCGGGCCATGCCGCCGTACGTATCGACGATGATCTTGCGGCCGGTCAGCCCCGAGTCGCCCTTGGGGCCGCCGATGACGAAGCGGCCGGTCGGGTTGATGTGGAACTTGGTGTTCTTGCCGATCAGCTTGGCGGGGACCACCGGCTTGATGACCAGCTCGCGGATCGCCTCCTCGATCTGCTTGTTGGTGACCTGCTTGCCGTTGATCTTGTCGGCGTGCTGGGTCGAGACCACGATGGCCTCGACGGCGACCGGCTGGTCGTCCTCGTAGCGCACCGAGACCTGGGTCTTGCCGTCGGGGCGGAGGAAGTCGACCCCGTTGACCTTCTTCTTGCGGACCTGCGCCAGGCGGTACGCCAGCTGGTGCGAGAGCTGGATCGGCAGCGGCATCAGCTCCTTGGTCTCGTCGCAGGCGTAGCCGAACATCAAGCCCTGATCGCCAGCGCCCTGCTTGGCGGGGTCGCCGCGATCGACGCCCTGCGCGATGTCGGGCGACTGCTGCTCGACGGCGATCAGGACGCCGCAGGTCTCGGCATCGAAGCCCATGTCGGAGCCGGTGTAGCCGATCTCGGCGACCACCTTGCGCACCAGGGTGGGGATGTCGACGTACGTCGACGTGGTGATCTCGCCGCCGACCAGCACGAACCCGGTCTTGGCAAAGGTCTCGCAGGCGACACGGCTGCTCGGATCGTCCTTCAGACACGCATCCAGGACGGCGTCGGAGATCTGATCGCACAGCTTGTCGGGGTGACCTTCGGTGACGGACTCGGAGGAGAAGAGATGGCTGGCCATGGTTTGGGGGCGGACTATAACGGCGGCGGCCCCCTGGTCAAGGACGTCCTTCTGTCGTCGGTGGTAATATCTTGGCGATGCGATTCGTCGCGTGGGTATCGCTGATCGTCGCGTTCGCTTCGGTGAGCGCCTGCGGCGGTCGGCCTCCGCCGCCAGCACGCGGCGTGGCCGAGGCCGCCATTGGTGACTGGGAGTTCCGTCGCTTCCAGGAGGTGCTCGATATCGAGGTGTGGGTCAGCCAGAACCGCGCCAAGGCGTTCGCCGGCACCTACGTGCGCGCCGCCGCCGAGCGGACCGGGCGGCTCGGTGACGACGACGTGGTCAACGTGTTCGTGACCCGATACGAGAACGACGACGGCGTGTTGCGCGCGACGGTGAAGTTCCTTCGCCGGCTGGCGCAGGAGGCCGGCTACCAGGTCGAGGAGGACAAGGTCGAAGGGGTACGCCTGGTCGTCATCTCGGGCAACGGCGAGACCTGGGCCATGTGGGCGTCGCGCGGCCATGTGGTGAAGGTGGGCGGACGCGGACGGACCGGGGTTCCGGACGGCGTGGTCGACTGGTACGGCGAGCGCTACCCGTCGACGCTGCCCGCCGGCGTGCTCGAAGGACCGCTGCCTTCGGGTGCCGACGAGCCGCAGCCGGAACCGGAGGGGCCGTACGACCCCGACGCGCCGACCCCCGACTGGGAGGGTTACGATCCGAAGAAGGCGAAGACGCCGGCGCCCAGGTAACCGTCATGGCGACGGAGCCGGGGAGATGGTGACGCCGAGCGTGGCAGCGGGCGAACGGATGATGATGAAGCCAGTTCCGCCGCCGCCGCCGCCCGCGCCACCGGCCTGCGCGGTGCTGGCCGGCCCGCCGGTGGGCGTGGCCAGGTGGCCCCCGACGGCGCCGTCGCTTCCGGTCGGGCTGCCGCCGGTCCCGCCTGCCGCACCGGCGACGCCGCGCTGGCCGGCCTGGCCCGGGTTGCCGGCCGCGTCGTTGCCCGAGCCCTCGCCGCCGGCACCGCCATTGGCGGCCAGCACTCCGGACAGCTCGGCCACCGGACTCTCGATGGCGATCATGCCGCCGGCACCCCCACCGCCGCCGCCCGCGTCAGCGAATCCACCGCCATCCTCGCTGCCCCCGCCGCCGCCCGCGCCGCCGGCGTCGACCGCGCCCGAGATGCGGACGATCGTCGAGGACACCAGGTAGGCCGCACCACCGCCACCGCCACCGGCACCGCCAGGGTCCTCGCCACTGCCCCCGCCACCGCCGGGGCACCCGCCCCGGGGGCCCCCGGGTGGGCCCGCAACCAGGGCGCCGCCACCGCCGGGCGCGGAGGCCGTGCCGTCGCTGTTACCGGATCCGCCGGTGGATCCCGCCGCGCCGCCGCCGCCGCCGCCGCCGCCACCGGCGCCGCCGGTGGTATCGGCGCCGCGACCACCCGCCGATGGACCACAGCCCGCGCTATCGCGCGCGCCCGCGCCGCCGCGGCCGACGTCGATCGCACCGGCAACCGTGATCGCGGCGCTGGCGACGATGGCGATCGGCAGAGCGCCCGTGGCGCGCAGCTCGGTGCCGGCGGCGATCGTGACGCTGGTGGCGACGATCACGCGGACGTCGCCTTCGCCACCGCTCACCACCAGCGACTGGTGAACGATCAGCTCGTCGGCGGGGCTCCGCAGCGTGCCGGCGACGGTGTCGTAGGTGTAGGTGCCGGCACCATCGAGGACCAGCAACCCGGTCGGCGGCGGAAGCGCGCAGGTGTCGAGCCACGACGCGACGCTGACGCAGGCGTCGGGCGCGGACGGCGGACCGTCGGGCGGGGCGACGGCGTCATCGTCGCCGCCGCCGTCGCGGTTCGCGCCCCGTGGCTCGAACGCGCACGCGGCCAGCCCGGTCAGCAGCAGGCAGCGCCACATCGATCTTCGATGGTACGCGGGTCCGGACACGCCGAACAGGGTGAACCGACGTCGGCGCTGGCCCCGCGCGCCGTCCTCGGCCATCCTCGGGCGATGTCGCTCCTCCGCGTGCTGTCCCCGGGCGACGCCGGCTTCGCCGCGTTGCTGGACCGCTCGACCACGTTCGCCCCCGAGGTGGAGGCCGCGGTCCACGCGATCGTCGACGACGTTCGGGCGCGCGGCGACACCGCGGTGTGCGAGTACACCGAGCGCTTCGACCACCGCACGCCCGACAACGGCAGCTTCGAGATCGGGCGGGAGACCTGGCACCGACGCGCGGCGGTGAGCGACGACGTGCGCCGTGCGCTCGAGCTCGCCGCCGAGCGGGTGCGCTGGTTCCACGCTCATCAGCGCGAGCGCGACATCGACGTGACGCGCGATGGCATCCGGCTCGGCTTGCGGGTGACCGCGCTGGCGCGCGTCGGCCTTTATGTTCCCGGCGGCACGGCGCGCTATCCGTCGAGCGTGCTGATGACCGCGATCCCGGCCAAGGTCGCCGGCGTCGCCGAGGTGATCATGGTGACACCGGGCGCGTCGGCCGAGACGCTGGCCGCCGCCGAGATCGCCGGCGTCGATCGGGTGTTCGAGATCGGCGGCGCGCAGGCGGTCGCGGCGCTGGCCTACGGCACCGAGACGGTGCCGCGGGTCGACAAGATCGTCGGCCCCGGCAACCAGTGGGTGGCGGCGGCCAAGCGCCGCGTCTTCGGCCAGGTCGACATCGACTCGGTCGCCGGACCGTCGGAGGTGCTGATCATCGCCGACCACACCGCCGATCCGACCTGGGTCGCCGCCGATCTGATCGCCCAGGCCGAGCATGACGTCGAGGCCCGTCCGATCCTGGTCACCACGTCGTCGTCGCTGCCGGCGGCGGTCGAGGCCGCGCTCGCGATCCAGCTCGCGACCTTGCCGCGCCGCGACATCGCGCGCGCCGCGCTCGAGCGCCACGGCGTCGCGGTCGTGGTCGATTCGCTCGCCGCGGCGGTCGCGGTCGCCAACCGCTACGCGCCCGAACACCTCGAGCTCGACGTCGCCGATCCGCACGCCCTGGTGCCCTTGCTGACCACGGCGGGCGCGATCTTCGTCGGCAAGTGGGCCGCCGAGGCGGCCGGTGACTATGTCGCCGGCGCCAATCACGTGCTGCCCACCGGCGGGGCCGCGCGCTACGCCAGCCCGCTCGGGGTCTACGACTTCCAGCGTCGGACCTCGATCGTCGAGTACGACGAGGCGGCGGCGCGCGCCGACGCCGGCGTGATCGCCACCCTCGCTGCCGTCGAGGGCCTCGACGGCCACGGCCGCTCGGCGCTCATCCGCACCGGCAAGCGAGGTGGGTCGTGACCATCGCCGACCTCGTCACCCGTGGCATCCGCGGCCTGGTCGCGTACCACGTGCCGCGTCCCGACGGCATCCGCGCCAAGCTCGATGCCAACGAGCTGCCGTACGGGTTGCCCGCCGAGGCGGCGGCAGCGCTCGGCCGCGAGCTGGCCGAGGTCGCGCTCAACCGCTATCCGGAGTCGGACCCGGTCGAGCTCCGCGCCGTGGTCGCCGACGAACTGGGCGTGGCGCCCGGCTCGCTGGTGTTCGGCAACGGCTCCGACGAGCTGATCGCGCTGCTGTGCGCGGCGTTCGCCGAACCGCGCACCGGCCGCAGCCGGGCCAGCGTGCTCTATCCGGATCCGACGTTCGTGGTCTACCGCATCGCGGCGCTCGGCCATGGTCTCGATCCGGTGGAGATCCCGCTCGACGACGAGATGGAGCTCGACTTCGAGCTGGTCGACGACGCCCTCACCGGCGCGGCCCCGAACCTGGCGTTCTTCGCGCTGCCCAACAACCCGACCGGGACGTTGTGGCCGCCGGAGCAGGTCGCCGCGCTGGCCGCCCGCCACCCCGACACGCTGTTCGTCTCCGACGAGGCGTACATCCAGTACGGCGGACGGACGCTGGTGCCGCGGCTGGCCGAGCTGCCCAACCTGGTCGTGATGCGGACGATGTCGAAGATCGGCATGGCCAGCCTGCGCATTGGCTTCCTGACCGCCGCCCCGGCGATCGTGCGCGAGCTCGAGAAGCTGCGCATGCCGTACAACCTCGGGTCGCTCAACCAGCGCGCCGCGGTGTGGCTGCTGCGCCACCAGCGGGCGTGGCTGATGGACCGCTGCCGCGAGCTGCTCGCCGAACGCGAGCGGCTGGCGGTCGCGCTGCGCGGGTTCCCGGAGCTCAAGGTCTTCCCGAGCGAGGCCAACCTGTTGCTGATCCGGGTCGGCCGCGGCGGCGACGGTCGGGCGGCCGCGACCTGGAAGGCGCTGGCGGCGCGCGGCGTCATGGTGCGCAACTTCGACCGCCCGGGTCCGCTCGCCGGCTGCCTGCGCATCACGCCGGGCACGCCGGCGGAGAACGATCTGCTGCTCGCCGAGTTGCCGGCCGCGCTCGCCGCCAGCTGACCGCCGGCTAGAACCCGAGCGCGGCCAGGGTCCACGCGTCGCCGTAGGTCTCGCGCGTGAAGCGGCGCAGGGCGTCGGCGTCGGCGCTGGTCTTGAGCTTGTCGTAGTAGACGTCCTGGTCGTCCCACGCGAAGTCCTCGAGCACGCGACCGGCGCGGAACAGGTCCATCGAGCGACGCAGGTTCCAGGCCAGGAACTCCTTGAACTGCGTGCTGGCGGCGAAGTAGGTCGGATCACCGGCCTTGACCGCCATCGCCGTCGCCAGCGCGTAGACGTTGAACTCGATCGGCCCCATGACCGCGTCGCGCCAGCCGCGGGTCCACAGGCCGCCGCTCGCCAGCTCGACGCCGACCTCGGCGCCGTTGACGTACGCGTTCCACTCGTCCCAGATGTAGAGCGGCGTGTCGTCCCACGCCACCTGGCCGGTGATGTAGAGCGAGTAGCGCGAGCCGCGCAGGCTGGCCGGCACGTGGGTCGCGATCGCCGACTTGCGAATGCCGGGCTCGACCACGTACGCGGCGCGATCGCCGAGCACGTAGAAGGCGTTGACGCGCTGGTTGCCCTGGTAGACGTAGACTCGCAGGTGAGCGTGGATGCCGTGGCTGGTCTCGTGGCTGGCGGTGATCGGGTCGTCGTCCCAGTACTGGTTGCCGTACGACGATGGCAGGTGGTTGGCGACGTCGGTGAGGTCGGCGCCCCACGCCGGGTTCGAGCGGCTCTGGACGTCGTTCCACGTCGTCCACAGCACGCCATCGCCGGGCTGCGGGCCGGCGGGCGCGTCGGGGCCGCCACCGCGGGCGTCGAGCGAGGTCGCGGCGTCGTCACCGGCGGCGACGGCGTCTGGATCGCCACCGGGTGGCAGGACCTCGCCGGCACACGCGGCCGCGAGAGCGAGGAGCAGGCAGCCGGATGCGGTTCGCATGGCGCATCATCGCGCCGCGCCGCGCGGCGGCCAGCGCGCCATCGCGTGACCACGCTCGCGGCGAACCCCGGTTGCGCGGCAGATCGTCGTTGCCGTTCCCGCGTTCAACGGTGTACTATGGACACTATCATGACCACGCCGCAGGCCTTCACCTTCTTCTTCACCGAGGCGTCGCCGTTCTCGCAGTGGTATCGCTGCCGCTTCGAGGCCGACGGCCACACGTTCAACTGCGCCGAGCAGTACATGATGCACGGCAAGGCGCGCCGGTTCGGCGACGCCGTGGTCGCCGCGCAGATCCTGGCCGCCGATCACCCGCGCCAGCACAAGGCGCTCGGCCGCAAGGTCACGAACTTCGACGACCAGGTCTGGCGCCGCGAGCGCGAGGCGATCGTCCTGGCGGGCAGCCGGGCCAAGTTCACGCAGGACGCCGAGCTGCGCGCGTTGCTGCTCGCGACGGTGGGCACCACGCTGGTGGAGGCCAGCCCCTTCGATCGGATCTGGGGCATCGGCCTCGCTGCCACCAATCCGCGCGCCCAGGACCCGTCGCAGTGGCGGGGCCAGAACCTGCTCGGCCACATCCTCACCCGCCTGCGTGACGAGTTGCTGGCGAGTTGAGGGTCCACTGCGGGTATGGCGCTCGCGCTCGTCCCCGCAGTGGCTGGCTCCGGTGCCCCGGGCCAGATACGCTCGGACCGTGTCGAGCACCCTGGATCTCCGGACCGTACTGGACGCGCTCACCACGAGCCTCGACCAGGCGGGGATCCCATACGCCGTCTGTGGTGCGCTCGCGCTCGCGATCCACGGTCATCCCCGTGCGACGAAGGATATCGATCTCATCACGGCACCCGATCAGATCGTGGCGTTGAAGGCGGTCGCTCGCGTCCACGGCTTCACCCTCGAGGCGCTTCCAATGACGTTCTCGGCCTCGGGGATCACCGTTCATCGGGTCAGTCGACTGGTCGGTGCCCAGATCTTGACGCTCGACATCCTCGACGGCTCGGGCGCCCTCGCGCCGGTGTGGAATGCCCGCGAACGGGTCGACACGACCCGCGGTCCGGTCTGGGTCGTCTCGCGGCAGGGGTTGATCACGATGAAGCTGGCGGCGGGACGTCCCCAGGATCTGGCCGACCTGGCGCGGCTGGAGACGTCCGCATGACGCGCGCCATCGACATGGGCCCGTCGGCGATCGAGGCGCGCCTCGCGGCGGCGTCGGCGCTGAGCCCGCTCGGCTTGCGGCCACCGCAGACCGTGGACATGTCGCCCGAAGCTGTCGAGGCGAGGCTCGACGAGTGGGCGGAGCTGACGGAGCTCTGTCTCGAGTTGGCGGCGACGAGCGCGGGGTGATCAGCGCTCGGGGACGAGGTACAGGCTCGCCCGCTGGCTGACCCACAGCGAGAGCGGCAGCGCGGCGGCGGTGGTGCGGCCACGGCGGTAGCGGCGCAGCTCGTGCGGGAAGCAGTCGCCGCAGCCCCAGCTGGCCGGATCGGCGAGGCGGTCGACCATGTCCTGCGGTACGGCGACGGCGCCGTGCTCGTCGGGTGCGTCGCACTCGATGACGACCGAGCGGTATTGCGCGTGGCCCAGATCGGCCCCCAGCGTGATGCGCACCCGCGAGCCGGGATCCGCCGGGCGCCAGCGCAGCACCAGCGGCGTCGCGGGGCGAAGCCGGAGCTCGGCGACGCCGATCAGCTCGAGTGACGACGGGGTGACCGCGGTCATCGAGAAGGCGGCGACCTCGGCCCCCGGCGCCGACGTCGTGATCTCGTTGCCGGGCGCGAATGGCAGGCCGCGCTCGTAGAGCTGATAGCCGGCGGCCGCGAACGGGATCGTGCGGATCGCGCCGCCACCGGCGACGTTGATCAGACCTGCCGAGCGCACCTGCGGTCGCGTGGCACACGCGGCGCCCACGCACGCCTGATCGACCTCGCATGGCGGATCGCAGGTCATCGGGCGACGGGTGGATAACCGGCACGCGCCGTCGACGGGCTCGACGTCGTAGGGCCACAGGGGCGCGTCGGTGATGAGGTTGCCGTCGATGTACGTGTCGCCGCCGCTGCCGTCGGAGTACGTGCGTAGCGACACCTCGATCCACGCCGCACTATCGTCGAAGTCAGGGTCGGGGTTCACGGCGGCGTCGGGCGCGGCATCGCCGCCGCCGCCGCCGCAGGCCGCGACCGCCACGATGAGTGCGAAGCTCCGCATGTGGCGTCGCGAACAGCAAGGATCGCGCCACCAGCGGACCACCGTGGGCGTGCCGGCTTGGCGCCGCCGCGCCTCAGAAAACCGCGGGCCAGGCGTGGGCTAGCCCAGCCGCTCGACCTGCACCCGGGCGTCGTTGTAGCAGGCGCCGCCGGCGAAGTCGGTGGTGGTCGGCGGGATGAGCGCG
The DNA here is from genome assembly GCA_947483555.1 of Myxococcales bacterium. Classification (GTDB taxonomy): domain Bacteria; phylum Myxococcota_A; class Polyangia; order Haliangiales; family Haliangiaceae; genus UBA2376. The sequence goes on along the minus strand of CANKMW010000086.1, from coordinate 17,910 downwards.
TTGGAGGACTGGCCGTTGCGGGTGTGGAAACGCCACAGCCCCTTGGCGAGCACCACCACGCCCGACCGCACGTGGGGCGACACCTTGGCCCGGCACACCACCTCGCCGAGCTGGTTCCAGATCCGGATCGGATCGCCGTCAGCGACCCCCCGCGCCTGCGCATCGTCGGGCGCCAGCTCGGCCGCCGCCTCACCCTTGCGCAACTGACCGAACGTCGAGCTGATCTGCTGCGCGATCGCTGGCGAGATGAGCGCCAGCGGATGCTGCTCGCCGCCCGGATCGGCGGCGTAGTGGTAGAGGCCGTGCCGCGCCTCGGCGTCGAGCGCGGCCGGGATCAGATCGACCTTGCCGTCGGAGGTCGCCGGCATCAGGTCGACGAACAACCGCGGTCGCTCCACCGGCGGCGACGCCACACCCTTGCGCTCGAGCTGATCGCGCACCGCCGCGCCCGCGTCACCGGCGAAGATCGCGCGCGCCAGCTCGTCGTCGGTCATCGGATCGCCGTCGCGCCACAACCCGAGGCGCTCGAGCAGCGCACCGAAGAGCTGGTTGTTGCTGCGCGCCTCGCCGGGCGGCGTCGCCACCGCCGGCGCATCGTAGAGCCGCATCGCGCCGTAGCCGCGGCGGATGTCGCGGTGCTCGAGGAACGCGGTCGCCGGCAGCACCACGTCGGCCCAGCGACAGGTGTCGGTGAAGACCTGCTCGTGCACCACCGTGAACAGGTCGTGGCGCGCCAGCCCACGCAGCACGCGATTCTGATCGGGCACGGTCTGCGTCGGGTTGCAGTTGTAGACGAACAGCACCTCCACCTTCGGCGTACCGTCGGTGAGGATCGAGCCCAGCTCCACCATGTTGACCGCCCGCGTCGCCGGTTGGATCGCCGCGATCGCTGGCTCCGGCCCGACACCCCAGCGCGCCTCGCCGTTCGACATCGTGAAGCCGCCGCCGCGGACCCCGAACTTGCCGGCCACCGTCGGCAAGGCGAGCACCGCGGCCACGGCCGAGCCCCCATTGCGGTTGCGCTCCAGGCCCCAGCCGGCGCGGATCACGGCCGGCGACGCCGCGGCGTACAGGTCGACGAAGCGACCGAGATCCAGATCGCTGATCCCGGCCTCGGCCGCCGCCCGCCCGATCGTCCACGGCTCGGCCCGGCGGCGCAGCTCGTCGGCGCCGTTGCTGTGCGCGGCCAGGAACGCCTGGTCGGCGCGGCCGCTCGCGAACAGCTCGCGGATGACCGCCAGGGCCACCGGCAGGTCGGTCCCGGGACGGACGGCCAGGTGGAGGTGCGCTCGCCGCGCCAGCGGCGTCCGCCGGGGATCGACCACCACCAGGCGGGCGCCGGCGTCGAGCGCGCGCTCGATGATCGGGACCAGATGGATGCCGGTCGCCGATGGGTTCTGGCCCCACAGGACGATCAGGTTGCTGTCGGCGTAGTCCTCGAGCGCGACGCCGGGGACGGCGCCGTACAGCCCGCGCGACGCCGCGCCGGAGGGCACCGCGCACAAGGTCCGCAGGCAACGGCTGGCGCCCAGGCGCCGGAACAGCCGGGTGGCCAGCGCACCCTCGGTGAGCCAGCCGTTGGAGCCGCCGTAGTGAAACGGCAAGATCGCCTCGCCGCCGGCACGCTCCCGCACCTCGCTCAGGCGGGCCCCGATCAGATCGAGGGCTTCGTCCCACGTCGCGCGCCGAAAGCGGCCCTCGATCGTGCCGTCCTTGGCGCCGACCCGGATCATGGGGTGCCGCACGCGATCGTCGCCGTAGAGGTGGTCCGCGATGTTGCGCACCTTGCCGCAGATGAAGCCGTCCGTGATCGGCGTGCGGGTGCCGCCGTCGACGCGCTTGACCTTGCCGTCCTCGACCTCGACGACCAGGCTGCACAGGTCGGGACAGTCGAGCGGACAGACGGACTCCAGCGTGGCCATCGCGTTCCTTATAGCGCGCCGCCGACCGACAGCACCCACCCCTTGGCGCCATTGCCGGTCGGGGTCAGCTGAGGTTGCAGCCGCGGCAGGCGGGGCGCGTCGAGGTTGCGGGTGAAGAACGCACCGGCGGCCAGCCCGAGCGCCATGCCGGTGAGCGCGAAGTGGGCCTGTTGCTCGTTGCGGGCGACCATCGCGTCCTCGGCATTGCCGACGTAACCGCTGTGCACCGCGAGTCCGGTCGCGATGCCGGCCAGGCCGGCGAGGTCGATCAACGCCACGTGCTTGCGGCTGTATTCGAGCGACCGACCCAGCAGGACGCCGCCGACCACGCCCAGGTTGGTGCCGCCCAGCACCATGGCGGCGCCGACGCGGCTGTTGGCGTGGAACACCTGGGTGAACCACAGCCCCGAGACCAGCCCCCACGAGGCGCCGGAGTTGAGCAGCGCCGCATCACCGGCGGAGAACTTGAAGCGGGTCGCGGTGGCGACGCCGAACCCGACCGCCGCGCTGGTGCCGACCAACCCGCCGACCCAGCCGGCGTCGGGATCGTCGAGGGTCAGGAGCCCGAGACTGGTGCCCTGCACGGCGCCGATCAGGCCGGCGCTGATGATGTACGAGCTCGAGCCGAGGTCGATGTCGTCATAGAGGAAGTGGGTGCCGGCGCCGCCGATGGCCAGCCCGGCCAGCGCACCGAGGGTGCCGAGCGCGGCGTCGTCGGTCGAGCCGCCGACCGCGGCGGCGCCGACCACCGTCCCGGCCACCGACGCTGCGACGATCAGCTGGGTCTTGCCCGACGACGGTGGCCGCGTCAGCGCGATGCCGAGCTGCTGGGTCTCGCCAGCGAGGATCTCGACCTTGTCGGTGGCGTTGTCGAAGCCGCGGGCCTCGATCCGCACCTCGTGCGGGCCGATCTCGATCTGCTCGCGGTAGGTGCCGAGTCCCTCGAACTTGTCGTCGATGTAGATGCGGGCGTCGGCCGGTACGGTCTGGACGCGCAGCGTCCCGCGCCGCGGCTGCAGCCGGAACGAGTAGCTGTACGGCTGGCCGATGCCGACGATCAGCGGCTGGCGGATGGCCTCGTAGCCGGCCTTCTCGACGATCAGCGTGTACTCACCAGCCCCGACCAGCAGCCGCTCGCCGTCACGCTCGGTGGCGACCGGACCGGCGTCGCTGGCGATCACGATGACCGCCCCGATCGGCTCGGTGGCCACGGTGACGGTCGACTTGAGCTGGCGCAGCACCTGGATGCGCGCCGAGATCGCGAGGCGTTCCTCGGCAGCGCGGGCATCGTCCGCCGAGCGCCCGCCGAGCAGGACCACGAAGCGCTCGAAATACGCCACCGCCATCTCGTACTCGACCAGGCGCTCGTACGACTGCCCGATGTCCTTGAGCAGACCGCCGGACAGCTCCGGCACCAGGCAATACCCGGCCACCAGCTCGGCGACCGCGCCGCGGTAGTCGCCCTGCACGTGGAGCACGGATCCCCGCTGGTAGCGCTCGTTCACCATCGCCCCGAGCCGCTTCGGTGGCAGGTCCGGCGGCGGTGGACAATCGTCGATCTCGAGCGTCAGCCGGCGAGCGCCGATGAAGCCGTTGTCGGCGGGGCGCGAGGGCTGCGCAGCCGCGGCCGCGGGCAAGACCGCCGCGACCACCACCCAGCGCGCGACGCTCACTTCGGCGTTCCGTCTGGGTTGAACGGGCTCCCGCCCCAGTCGCCACCCGCCGCACCGCTGCCGGTGCCGCTGCCGCTGCCGCCGCCCGACCTGTCACCGGCGCCGGCCCCGGGACGCTTGATGACCTTGCGCACCTGCCCCTTCTTCACCTTCTTCAGCACGCACTGCACCGGCTTGGCCTGATCGGTCGCCGGGCGGATGTTGCACTCGGCCTCGTCGTAGCCGTCGAGCGACGCGATCAACTTCACGGTCTCGCTGTTGAGCGGCCAGGTGCCCTCGTAGGGAGCCGGCCCGAGCGGGCGTGACCCCTCGAACAGCTGGGCACCGGGCGGCGTGGTCTCGATGCGCACCTTCACCACCTGGACCGGTGGCGGCAGCGACGGCGCGACGCCGGCGTCGACCGCCGCAGCGACCGCGCCGCCGTCGGCGACCGCCACCAGGCCGGGGGCGCGGGTGCCACCGCCCATGGTCGCGGTCACCGTGACCGCGACCGCGGCGATGATGCCGGCGATCACCGCGACCCAGGCCACCGAGCGCAGCCCGCCGCGCCGCGCCGACGGCCGCCGCGGCCCGGTGATCCGCGCCCGCTGGGTCGAGTGGGTCGGATCGCCGGCCAGCACCGACAGATCGGCGAGGATCTCGGTGGTGCTCTGGTAGCGCGCGTCGCGATCCTTCTCGAGCGCCTTCAAGATGACGGCCTCGAGCTCCTCGGACAGCTCGGGCCGGTAGGCGCGCGGCGGCTTCGGAGAGTCGTTGAGCACCTGCGAGATGATCGACAGGTAGTTGATGCCGGTGAACGGCACGTGCCCGGTGGCGAGCTCGTACATGATCACGCCGAGCGCATAGACGTCGATGCGATGATCGAGATCCTCGTCGCCGCGGGCCTGCTCCGGCGACATGTAGAGCGGGGTGCCGAGCACCATGCCGGTCTGGGTGAGGCGCGGCGAGTCGTCGTCGGAGTCGCGCAGCGACTTCGAGATCCCGAAGTCCACGACCTTGGCGAAGTCGCGATCGTTGCGGCGCAGGAGGAAGACGTTCTCGGGCTTGACGTCGCGGTGGACGATGCCCTTGTCGTGGGCGGCGCCGAGGGCGGAGGCGACCTGATGGGCGATGTCGATGATGCGGGGCTCGGGGAGCGGTCCCTCGCGGGCCAGGCACTCGCCCAGCGACTCGCCATCGAGGAACTCCATCACGACGAAGGTGCGGCCGTCCTCGGTCTGGCCGAAATCGGTGATGTCGATGATGTGCTCGTGGCCGATCGACGACGCCAGCCGCGCCTCCTGCTCGAGGCGCGCCACCACCTGCTCTTTGCGCGCGTACTTGTCGAGCAGCACCTTGACCGCGACCCGCTTGCCGATCAGCGTGTGGGTGGCCTCGTAGACCACGCCCATACCGCCTTGCCCGATCTTCTTGGTGATCGAGTAGCGGCCCAGCAACGTGGCCCCGACCAGATCCTCGCGCATCGGCGAGATCAGGTGCGCCGCGGCCGACACCTCGGGTTCGGTGTGATCGCCGGCCGCCGAGGCCGCCATGGCGACCGCGGTATCGGCGGCGCCCATCATGTGCGACTCGCCGACAGTGCCGGGCTCGCTGCGCACCACCGCCCGCGCGGGGACGGCGGCCTTGGCGCCGCTGTCGCCGGGCGAGTCTTCGCCCTGGCCTCGTCCGGTCATTGGTCCACCGAAATGCTACGGGGCAGGTGGAGACAAGTCAACGTTGGGACGGTGCGGCAGGCGGAAGCAACCCCGCGACCTCGCTGGGGGTTCGCGGGTTGCCTGGAGCCTGGCGGTGACTCGCGGTCAGTACCGGTAGTGATCGGGCTTGAACGGGCCATCGACCGGCACGCCGAGGTAGTCGGACTGCTCCTTCGAGAGCGTGGTCAGCTTGACGCCGACCTTCGCGAGGTGAAGGCGGGCGACCTTCTCGTCGAGCTTCTTGGGCAGCACGTAGACCTGGCCAGCGGCGAAGCTCATGCCGGTCATCTCGTCCTTGCCGTTGGTCGCGTTGGCCCACAGCGCCAGCTGGGCCATCGTCTGGTTGGTGAACGAGTTCGACATCACGAACGACGGGTGGCCAGTGCCGCAGCCGAGGTTGACCAGGCGGCCGCGGGCCAGGAGCGTGATGCGCTTGCCGCTCGGGAAGATGAACTGATCGACCTGCGGCTTGATGTTCTCTTCCTTCAGCTCCTTGTTGCCCTCGAGCCACGCGACCTGGATCTCGCTGTCGAAGTGCCCGATGTTGGAGAGGATCGCCTCGTCCTTCATCACCAGGAAGTGCTCGCTGCGGATGACGTCCATACAACCGGTGGCGGTCACGAAGATGTCGGCGATCGGCGCCGCCTCCTCCATGGTCACGATCTGGTAGCCCTCCATCGCCGCCTGCAGGGCGCAGATCGGATCGATCTCGGTGATCAGCACGCGGGCGCCGAGGCCGCGGGCGGCGTGGGCGCAACCCTTGCCGACGTCGCCGTAGCCAGCGACGACCACGACCTTGCCGGCGACCATGATGTCGGTGGCGCGCTTGATGCCGTCGAACAGCGACTCGCGGCAGCCGTAGAGGTTGTCGAACTTCGACTTGGTGACCGAGTCGTTGACGTTGATGCACGGGAACAGCAACCCGCCGGTCCTCGCCATCTCGTAGAGGCGGTGGACGCCGGTGGTGGTCTCCTCGGAGACACCCTTGATCTCGGACGCCATGGCGGTGAAGCGCTTGGCGTCGCGCTTCAGGCTCTCGGTCAGCACCGAGAAGATGACGCGCATCTCCTCGTTGGTCGCGGTGGCCGGGTTGGGCGCGGCGCCCTTGTGCTCAGCCTCGACGCCCTTGTGGACCAGCAACGTCAGGTCACCACCATCGTCGAGGATGAGGTTGGGGCCATGACCGCCCTTGAAGGCGTTGAGCTGGAGCTCGATGTTCTGCCAGTACTCGTCGAGGTTCTCGCCCTTCCAGGCGAACACCGGGATGCCGGCCTTGGCCATCGCGGCGGCAGCTTCGTCCTGGGTCGAGTAGATGTTGCACGAGGTCCAGGTGACCTCGGCGCCGAGCGAGACCAGGGTCTCCATCAGCACCGCGGTCTCGATCGTCATGTGCAAGCAGCCGGCGATGCGCGCGCCCTTGAGCGGCGCCTGCCCCTTCCACTCGTCGCGCAGCGACATCAGACCCGGCATCTCCTTCTCGGCCATGCGGATCTTCTTGCGGCCGAGCTCGGCCAGGGTGAGGTCCTTGATCTTGAAGGCGGGGAACTCGTTGCGCGTGTCCATGATTGGCTCCAGGTGGTCGAAGGTGTCGGCGTTGACGTCGTCGGTGGTTGGGGGGACGGTGAACTAATGAAGGTGGCGGGCGGGCTTCTTGCCCACGGCGATCTGCAGCGCCGGGCGTGCGGCGCCGGGCAGCGACGCCAGCGCGATCGGCTCGAGGTGGGCCTCGATCCAGGCCCCCAGCTTGGCCGGCTCGAAGCCGAGCCAGACCACGCCCTGCTCGCGCACGCTCTCGTCGTCGTGCGGCAGGTGGTCGACGACGATCAGGTGGCCGCCCGGCCGCAGCAGGCGCGCGGCGGCGGCGATGGCGTCCTGCGGCCGGGCGGCGTGACGCAGCACGCGCGCCATGAGCACGAGGTCGGCGCCGCCACGCTGGCCGATGTCCTCGGCCACGCCGGCGTCCTCAACCCCGCCCTCGCGCAGGCGCAGGTTGGGCAGACCCCAGGCGGCGACCCGCGCCGCGCAGCGCGCCAGGCTGCCCGGACTGCGATCGATCGCGACCACGCGGTCGTAGAGCGGCGACAGCAGCGGCAACAGCGCGCCGTCGCCGGTGCCGACGTCGATCGCCAGGGCGCGTCCGGGCAACAGCGGCGCGAACACCGGCAACCATGCCAGCAGCTCGCCGCCCGCCGCGGCCATCGACTCGCCGTCGGCGTGGGTCGCGCGCTCGTCGAAGTAGCGGCGCGAGGCCTCCTCGCGCTGGGCAACGATGGACGCGATCCGCGCCAGACTGCCGTCGCGGGTGCACAGCGCGCGGCCCTCGCTGAGCGCGGCATCGACCACCGCGTCGCGGATGAGCTGGGCGCGCAACAGCGTCCGCGTACCATCGCGTCGAGAGGACAGCAGGCCCGCCTCGCGCAGCGGTTGCGACTTCTTGGTGACCTGCGGCTGACTCTCGGCGAGCAGCGCCGCGAGCTCGCCCACCGTCAGCTCTTCCTCCGCGCACAGCGCCAGCAGCCGCAGTCGGCTCTCGTCGCCGAGCAGGCGAAAGAGATCGGCGCGAGGGCTGACAGCCAGGTTCACCTGATTCTTATATTCCTACATTCGAATGAATGCAATAGATACTAACCGAAGCGATTTCATATACATCAGAGCACGATTCCGAGATAGAGCGCAGCGTTGACGTTCAGGTATGTGCCGCGGCCCTGCTCGAACGGCGGGCCGGCCAGCGCGCCGCGAATCACCCACTCCTCCTCGTCGCGCGCGGCATAGATGCCCATGACGCCGAGCTCGAGGCCAAGGCGCGCGGTGTCACCGACGAGGAAATACTCGCCCAACGCGCCCTCTGCGAACGGCGTGCGAGCCGGATCGGTGAACAGGCCGCCGCGAGCGGCGACGTAGCATCCGCCGCGCGCGCTGACCTCGAGCAGACCCATGCGGCGCTGCGAGAACGCGAGCTCGAATCGCAGGCCACCGCCGACCAGCTCGCTGCGATCGTCGCCGGTACTGACCATGCCGGCGAAGATCTCGGGAACCACCGTGCCGGCGAAGCGGTAGCCCTTGGGCTCCTGGTACGACAGCGGCGGCTCCTCCCACGACATCGTGCCGCGCAGCTGGAGCCCGAGGTGCTCGGGGCCGCCGGTGCCATCGGGCGCATCGAGCGGGCCGATCGCGCTCAGGCCGCCGCTGAACGTGACGATCGACTCGCGCTCGGCGTGCGCGGTCGCCGACCCGAACCCGAGCGCGACCACGAGCCCGACCACGAGCACCCAGCGGTTGGTCCTGACCATGCGCCGAACTTCGCACGGGCCACGTCGCCACGGGTGGGGCGCGCGACGAGCTGTGTGGCGGATCGCACGAAGCGGGTTAGGCTGCGGCGGTGAGCGACATCGTGGTGACCCCGCGGGTGCGGATCCCGTCCGATGAGCTGCGCGAGCACTTCGTTCGCTCGGGCGGCGCCGGTGGCCAGAACGTCAACAAGGTGGCGAGCAAGGTCGAGCTGCGCTGGACGCCGTCGACCTCGTCGGCGCTGTCGTTCGACGACAAGGCCTGGGTGATGACCAAGCTCGGCGGCCGACTCACCCTCGACGGCGACCTGATCGTGACCTCGGACCGCTACCGCGACCAGCTCCGCAACCGCGCCGACGCCGCCGAGAAGCTGGCCGTGATCGTGCGCGGCGCGCTGGCCCGCCCCAAGCCGCGGCGCGCGACCCGCCCCAGTCGCGGCGCCAACACCCGGCGCATCGCGGCCAAGAAGCGGCGCGGCGCCATCAAGTCGACGCGCCGCGACGGCGGCGGCGACGAGTGACAGCTCAGGCGCGCTTGCGCTTCTTCGGCGCCGACTTCTCGGCCTCTTCATAGAGGCGGAGCTCGGTCTCGGCGGTGGTCTGCACCGCTTCGAGGTACAGCGACAGGAGGCCCGACGGCTCGCCGCGGAGCGACTCGTAGTAACGCTGGCGATCGATCGAGTGGATCACGGCGACCGGATAACCGCCCTCCTGCAGGAGCAGGTTGGTGCAGATGCGGATGGTGCGGCCGCTCTCCTTCGCCCACGGGAAGATGGCCATGAAGCGCGTGTGCAGCACCGCGACGCGTTCGATCGGGTGGACTTGCTTGGTCGTCGCGTCGTCGATCCACTCGGCCAGCTTCTTGAGCGCGGGCGCGATCTTCTCGGGCGACGCGATGTCGTGATAGTAGAGCCGGTGAAGCGGGTTTTCCTTGCGATACGGGAGACCCTTGGGCTTCTCGTCAGGCGTCAGGACCCCGTAGATGTCACGGATGGTCTCGAACTTGAACGGCTTCTTCTTGTTCGTCGCCAGGTCCTGCGCGATGTCGCAGGCCTCGTTGAAGCGCTTGATCTCGTCGTAGGCGGGGATCAACGACGGATCGCTGATGATCGTCGGATCGATCGCCGCCTTGATCTCGCTGTACGAGAGCACGTCGCCTTCGAGCGCGGCATCGTGGTGGATCAACGAGATCCGGAGGCGCTGGAGGAACTCCTTGCGCATCACGGGGTTGATCGACGCGATGCGGGCGCGCCAGGCCTGGCTGACCCGGTCCACCTCGGTGAATCGCGCGTCGATGTCTTCGGTTTCTTTGTAACGCAGCACTGGAGTTAGGCTCGGGCGAGAAGTGTGCGGAGTCTACGGTTCGACCGTCGATCCGTCAAGGAATACGTTGGTGACATACATGAACATCCGAGCAGCTGCACTGAGGTGCTCGCCAGTGGGTAACCCTGCTACCAGATCTTTGCGATTCTCAAAAGTTGCGCCACTGGTCGCACCATCTCTAATGGGGAAATGGCGCTCGCCCAGCGTGCGCAGATCCTCGCCGTGGAACCACCTGCGCACACCCCCGTCTTGCTCGACGAGGTGCTCGACCACCTGTCACCCCGCGATGGCGGCGTGTACGTGGACGGCACGTTCGGCCGCGGTGGCCACGCCACCGCCCTGCTCGATCGAATCGGTCCGACCGGCCGCCTGATCGCGGCCGATCGTGACCCGGCGGCGATCGCCTCCGGCGCCGAGCTGGCCGCAGGCAGCGGCGGCCGGCTCACGCTCGCCCACGGGCGATTCGGTGACCTGCCCGCCGTGCTCGCCGGGCTCGGGGTGGCGCGAGTCGACGGCATCCTGCTCGACCTCGGGGTCTCGTCGCCGCAGCTCGACGAGGCCACGCGGGGCTTCTCGTTCGCCCGGCCGGGACCGATCGACATGCGCATGGATCCGACCTGCGGCCCCACCGCGCTCGAGCTGATCGGCGAGCTGACGGCGCCCGAGCTGGCGACCGTGTTGCGCGACCTCGGGGAGGAACGCCTGCACCAGCGCATCGCGCGCCGGCTCAAGGACGCCGAGCGCGGCGGCGAGCTCACCACCACGGTCGACCTCGCGCGCGTGGTCGCGTCCTGTTTCTCGGCCGGCGACCTGCGCCGCCTGCACATCAATCCGGCCACCCGGACGTTCCAGGCCTTGCGCATCGCGGTCAACCGCGAGCTCGACGAGCTGACCGCGTTCCTCGACAGCTTCCCCGACCTGCTGGCGGCCGGCGGCCGCTGTGTCGTGATCGCGTTCCACTCGCTCGAGGACCGCCTGGTCAAGCGGCGCTTTCGCGACCTGGCCTGGACCTCGTCGTTGCCACCCGCGCTCGCCAGGCAGGCCGGCGAGCGGGTGCTGGCGGTGTGTACGCCGGTGACCCGCAAGGCGGTGTTCGCCGATGACGACGAGACCGACGACAACCCCCGCGCCCGCTCGGCGCGCTTGCGCGCCTGCCAGCGGACCGACGCCCCCAACCTGCCGGCCCACCGATGAAACCCCGCGTCTATCGTCTGTTCCGCACCTCCACCGCCGCGCCGCGCTCGCGGCGCACGATCACCGTCATGACCCTGGTGGTCGTGATCGCCACCGCGCTTGCGGTGCAGCGGGTGCGGGCGCGCCACGCCGTGGTGCGGCTTGGCTACCAGCTGTCGCTCGCCAACGAGGAGGTGCGCCAGCTGCGCGAGGCCGAGCGCCGCCTGGAGCTCGAGCGCGCGACGCTGACCAACCCGGCCCGCATCCACACGCTGGCGGCGGCGATGGGCATGGCGCCGGCCACCGCCGACGTGATCCGCCTGGTGCGGCCGGCGGCGGGTGTGGCGGCGGTGCCATGAAGCGCGGCCCGGGCATCAGGACTCCCGGGGTCTCGGCTGCGGCCCGGACGCGGGCGTGGATCGCCACCGCGCTGCTCACCACGTTGCTGGGCGGGGTGGGGTGGAAGGCGTGGGAGGTGCAAGTCGCCGACGGGGCGCGGCTCCGCGAGCAGGCGGTGCGCCAGCACGTCCATACCGTCGAGATCCCGGCCCCGCGCGGCGCGATCCTCGATGTCCGCGGCCGGCCGCTCGCCGTCTCGGCCGACGCCGAGAGCGTGTTCGCCAACCCGCGCGCGGTGATCGACGTCGCCGGCACCGCCGAGCAGCTCACCAAGGCGCTCGAGCTCGACGTGATCGCGCTCGAGGCACGCCTGGCCACCGACAAGCACTTCGCGTGGGTGGCGCGTCACGTCACGCCGGAGCAAGCGGCGGCGGTCCGCGCCCTGAAGCTGCCCGGCGTCGAGGTCACCCGCGAACCCCGGCGCTGGTACCCGGGGCGGACCTCGGGCGGGCCGGTGCTCGGCTTCGCCGGCATCGATGGCCAGGGGCTCGACGGCCTCGAGCTGGCGATGGACGAGCTGCTCACCGGGCGGCGGGCGCGCTTCAGCGCCCTGCGCGACGCCCGTGGCAAGACCATGATGGCCGACGGCCTGGTGGAGGCCACGCCGGGCGCGACCGTCCAGCTCACGATCGACCGCGCGATCCAGCACATCGCCGATGAAGCGCTGGCCGGCGCGGTCACGCTCCACCAAGCGAAGTCGGGCACCGTCGTCGTCCTCGATGTCGCCACCGGCGGCGTGCTGGCGATGGCGAGCTGGCCGACCTACGACCCCAACGATCCGGCGGCGGCCGTCAAGGCCCAGGCCCGCAACCGGCCGGTGACCGACGTGTTCGAGGTCGGATCGGTCATGAAGGTCTTCACGGTCGCCGCCGCGCTCGACGCTGGCGTCACCCGCCCCGACGAGCTGTGGGACGTCGAAGGTGGGCGCTGGAAGGTGGGGCGCAAGTCGGTCATCGATACCCACCACGACTGGCAGCTCACCACCGCCGACATCATCAAGCGGTCGTCGAACGTCGGCGCCGTGAAGATCGGCCTGCGGCTCGGCCGCGAGCGCCTGTACGACGCGCTGCGCCGCTTCGGCTTCGGCGCCGGGACCGGCATCGAGCTGCCCGGCGAGCAAACCGGCCTGATCCGCGACGGTCGCCGCTGGCGCGAGGTCGAGCTGGTCACGATCTCGTTCGGGTACGGCCTCACGGTGTCACCGCTGCAGATCGCGGCCGCGATGGCGGCGATCGGCAACGGCGGCATCTACCACCCGCCGCGGACGGTGGCGCGGGTCACCGGGCCCGGCGGCGAGGTCGTCTATCAACACGGCGAGCCCGGACGGGCGATCATGCAGCCGTCGACCGCGGCGGCGCTGTTGCCGATGCTGGGCAGCGTGTTCGCGACCGGGAAGCAAGGCGGCACCGCGGCCAGCGTGCTGGTGCCCGGCTTCCGCGCCGGCGGCAAGACCGGCACCGCGCACAAGTTCGACCCGGCGATCCGGCGCTACTCCGACCACAAGTACCTGTCGTCGTTCGCCGGACTGGCGCCGATCGACGCGCCGCGCATCGCCGTGGTGGTGTTGATCGACGAGCCGACCGGCAAGGATTACTTCGGCGGAAAGGTCGCTGGGCCGGTGTTCGGCAAGGTGGCGAGCGAGACGCTGCGTTACCTCGGGGTGCCTGGCGATCCGATGGCGCCCACGGTGCCGTCCGGACGCCCGGACGCGCCCGAAGACCCCGCGGATCCGCTGGTCCGGGGCTCGGCGCGGCCCGTCGACGCCCCGCTTCGCGGCTCGCCCGGGGCGACCGGTTCGCCACCCGAGCTGCCGGCCTTCGCGCTCGACGACCCACCCGGCGATGGCGCGGCGATCATCGACGTGCCCGCCTTCGCCGGCATGAGCGTCGGCCGGGCGCTCGACGCGGCGCGAGCGCGCGGTCTCGACGTCGTGGTCCGCGGCACGGGACGCTGCGTCGAGCAGACGCCCACTCCCGGATCGGCCGACGCCGGCACCGTGGTCACGCTTCGCTTCTCCGACGGTGCGTGACTTGCCAGGGGGGACGAAATCGGTGAGGCTGCGCGTTCATCAGGTGATTGCCTGGCCATGAAGCTCTCGCGCCTCGCCGCCAGTGTTCCGGGCGCGCGCCTCGTTGGCGCCGATGTCGAGATACGCGCGGTCACCGCGGATTCGCGAGCGGTGGTCGCGGGTGACCTGTTCGTGGCGGTCCGCGGCCGGCGCACCGACGGTCACAGCTACGTGCCGCTCGCCGTCGAGCGCGGCGTCGCGGCGGTCGCGGTCGAGGCCGCGGTCGCCGGCCTCGCGGTGCCACAGCTGGTGGTCGCGGACGGCGAACGCGCGCTCGGCTGCCTGATCGCCTGCGCGGCTGGCGACCCGGGGTCCCGGATGACCCTGGTCGGCGTCACCGGCACCAACGGCAAGACCACGACCACGTTCCTGCTCGAGCACGTGCTGGCCGCTGCCGGTCACCGCCCGGGCGTGGTCGGCACGGTCAGCTACCGCTGGGGCGGGCGCAGCATCGAGGCGCCGTACACCACCCCGACGCCCGACGTGCTGCACGCCGCGCTCGGCAACATGGCCGACGCCGGCTGTACCCACGTCGCGATGGAGGTCACGTCGGCGGCGCTGGCCATGCATCGGGTGGCCGGGCTGCGCTTCGCGGTCGCCGGGTTCACCAACCTGACCCAGGACCATCTCGATCTGCATGCGTCGATGGACGCCTACCGCGCCGCCAAGCAGCAGCTGTTCGGTGACCATCTCGCCGCCGACGGCGTCGCGGTCGTCGACGTCGACGATCCGTCCGGGGCGACCATGGTCGCCGCCGCGATCGCCGGCGGCGCCGGACGGCGGGTGCTGCGGGTCGCGGTCGACCCGGCAGATCGCGACCCGGTGCGCCCCGAGCAGCGCGACGCCGAGATCCGGGTGCTCGGATTCCGCTCCACCGTCGACGGCATCTGGGCGCGGATCGCCACCCCGCGCGGCGAGCTCGAGGTCACGTCGCGGCCGCTGATCGGGCGCTACAACGTCGCCAACATCGCCCTCGTCGTCGGCATCGGCGAAGCGCTCGGCCTGCCGCACGACGCCATCGTGCGCGGCATCGCCGCGGTCCCCGGCGTCCCCGGGCGCGTCGAACGGGTCGCCAACCGCGCCGGCCTCGATCTGGTGGTCGACTACGCCCACACCCCCGACGCGCTCGACAACGTGCTGCGCACGCTGCGGCCGCTGGCGCAGCGGCGCCTGATCTGCGTTTTCGGCTGCGGTGGCGATCGTGACCCCAGCAAGCGTCCCATGATGGGCGCCGTGGTCGCCGAGCTCGCCGATCTGGTCGTGGTCACCAGCGACAACCCGCGCACCGAGGATCCGCGCGCGATCATCGAGATGATCTTGCCGGCGGTGCCGCACCCGTTCTACGTCGACGTCGATCGCCGCACCGCGATCCGGGCCGCCATCGCCGCCGCCACGCCGGGCGACATCGTCTTGATCGCCGGCAAGGGCCACGAGGACTACCAGATCCTCGGCACCACCAAGATCCACTTCGACGACCGTGAGGAGGCCGCCGCCGCAGCCGCGCTGCGCCCGAGCTGGACCGTGGCCCAGCTCGCCGCCGAGACCGGCGGCACGATCAGACTGCCCGCGCCGCCGCTCGCGCAGGGTGACGGGGTCACCGCCGGGTCGGAGGACGGCGCCACCGTGGTGACACGGATCGGGATCGACGGCCGCGCCGCGGCCCCCGGCGACCTCTACGTGGCGCTGCGCGGTCACCGCTTCGACGGCCACGACTTCGTCGCCCAGGCGTGCGCGGCCGGCGCCGCGGCGGTGATGGTCGCGCCCGGCCGGGCGCCCGCGGGCGGGTGCGCGATCGAGGTCGCCGATCCGCTGCTCGCGCTCGGCGCCATGGCCGGCGCCCACCGGGCCCGGTGGGGCGGCGGCGATGCCAGCCGACGGCTGATCGCGATCACCGGCTCGGCCGGCAAGACCACGACCAAGGAGCTGACCCGCGCCGCGCTCGCCGGTGCCGGCTCGACGCTGGCCGCGATCGGCTCGCACAACAACGAGAGCGGCGTGCCGCTGACCCTGCTCGGCCTGCGCGCCCACCACCGGTTCGGCGTCATCGAGATGGGCATGCGCGGCGCCGGGCAGATCGAGTACCTGACCCGCTTCACTCGCCCCGACGTCGCCGTGGTCGTCAACGCCGGCACCGCGCACATCGAGCTGCTCGGCTCGGCCGCCGCGATCGCGGCCGCCAAGGCCGAGATCTACCTCGGGCTCGGCGCCGACGGCATCGCGATCGCGCCCGCCGACGACGATCGCCTGACGGGGCAGGCGCGTGGCCATGGCATCCGCTTGATCACGTTCGGCGAGGCCGCCGCGGCCGACGTCCGGCTGGTCGGATATCACCCGTTCGGCCCCGGCGGGGCCGACCTCCACGTCGACGCCCACGGTGAGCGGCGCCGCTTTCGCCTGCCGATGATCGGCCGTCACAACGCCGTCGACGCGATGTGCGCCCTGGCCGCGGCGCTGGCCGCCGGGGTCGACCTCGACGTCGCGCTGGCCGGCCTCGAGCGCGCCCGCCCGGCGCCGATGCGCAGCGAGGTCAAGGACATCGGCGGTCGCCACGTGATCGTCGATTGTTACAACGCCAACCCGGCGTCGATGGCGGCCGCGATCGACACGCTGATGGAGCTGCGCGGCTCGGCGCGGGCCCTGGCCGTGATCGGCGACATGCTCGAGCTCGGCGTCCACGCCGCCGACGCCCACGCCGCGGTCGGCGAACGGCTCGGCGAGCTCGGGGTCCCGGTGGTCGCGCTCGGCGAGCACAAGCAGATCGTCGTCGATGCGACCGGCGTCCCGGCGCTGTCGTGGACCACCGACGATCCGGTGGCCGCGGCGCGCCAGGTGCTGGCGATGACCGAGCCCGGCGACTGGGTCCTGGTCAAGGGCTCCCGCGGGATGAGGCTCGAACGCGTCATCGACGCGCTCGAGGAGATCACGTCGTAGCGCGCCACGAGGACCGATGCTGTTCCACCTCTTCTACGACATCCTCTCCAAGTACGACGCGCTGTCGTGGCTGCGGGTCTTCCGCTACCCGTCGATGCGGATCCTGGCGGCGGCGCTCACGGCCCTGCTGCTGTCGTTCCTGATCGGTCCGTGGTTCATCGACCGGCTGCGGGCGCGTCAGATCGGCCAGCAGATCCGCGACGACGGTCCCGAAGGGCACAAGAAGAAGGCCGGCACGCCGACGATGGGCGGGGCGCTGATCCTGTTCTGCCTGGTGGTGTCGACGCTCCTGTGGTGCGACCTCACCAACCGCTTCGTGCTGCTGGCGCTGGCGGTCTCGGTGCTGTTCGGCGCCATCGGGTTCGCCGATGACTACGCCAAGGTCACCAAGAAGAACACCAAGGGCGTCTCGGGCAAGCTGCGGCTGGCGCTCGAGTTCGCGGTCGCCGGCGGTGCGATGACGTACCTGTTCATGTCCGACATGATGCCGCCCGACCTGCGCACCGAGCTGCAGCTGCCGTTCACCAACTTCTACGAGGTGTCGCCCACCCTGTCGGTGTGGCTGTACGTCGTGTTCGGCACCCTGGTGGTGGTCGGCACCGCCAACGCGGTCAACCTCACCGATGGCCTCGACGGCCTCGCCATCGGTCCGGCGATCATCAACGCCGGCACGTTCATGCTGTTCGCCTACATCGCCGGCGTCGAGACGATGATCCTCACCGAGGGCGGCGGCAAGGAGTCGATCGCCCAGTACCTGCACGTCGCGCACATCCCGCGCGCCGTCGAGTTAGCCGTGTTCTGCGCGGCGCTGTTCGGCGCCGGGGTCGGCTTCCTCTGGTACAACTCCTATCCGGCCAGCGTGTTCATGGGCGACGTCGGTTCGCTGTCGATCGGAGGCGCCATCGGAATGCTGGCGGTGCTGACCAAGAACGAGCTGGTCCTGCTCCTGGTCGGCGGGCTGTTCGTGATCGAGGCGCTGTCGGTGATCATCCAGGTCGGCTCGTTCAAGACCCGCGGCAAGCGGGTGTTCAAGATGGCGCCCATCCACCATCACTTCGAGCTCAAGGGCTGGGAAGAGCCCAAGATCATCGTCCGCTTCTGGCTGATCTCGGGCGTGCTGGCGCTGGCCGCGCTCGGCACGCTCAAGCTGCGCTAGCGACAATGCCAGTCACCTGGCGACGGCAGTCCAATCATGTCGATCACTTCCACCCCCGTTCGCCAGAGAGGCCGAGAATCAATCGCGGCCCCAATTCCGTTCGCCCTGAGCGAGCCGCGAAGCGGCGAGTCGAAGGGCGCAGCCTCGACGGAGCGCGTCCTTCGACTCACGCTCGCGTGCGCTCGCGTTTCGCTCCTAACGAACGGCATCGCTAACAGGCCGGAGTTGCGAGGGATCGATCTCGAGGCCGAGGCTGCGGAGTCGGTTGACCGCGCTGCGGACGG
>CANKMW010000085.1 GCA_947483555.1 Myxococcales bacterium | reverse complement strand
GATCCGGCGCGCCCTCCAGGAGCTGGCGCCCGACCGCCGCGGTGGCTAGCTCGGTGGTGAGCAGTGCCATCGACGATGCCTGCCATCGAGACGGTGGGCGAAGCTGTACCGCCCCTGCTGATCACCAACTTGCGGTGACCTGTACTTAGGGGGGATCATGCGTCTGGCTGGGCTGGCGTCCGCGCGGGCCGCGCTGGCGGCTGCTACGCTGGCTCGGTGAGAGGTGACCGGTGACCGGGGGCCAGCCCACCGATGGCGTCGTGCTGCGGGTGACCGCGGTCGGCGAGTCCGATCTGGTCGTCTCGCTGTTCACCCGCGAGCTCGGGCGGGTGTCGGCGATCGCGCGCGGCGCCCGCAGCTCGCGGCGGCGGTTCGGCGGCGCGCTTGGCGTGCTGGTCCACAGCGAGCTGGTGCTCGCGCGGCGCAGCCGCGGCGCCGAGCTGTGGAACCTCGAACGCGCGACCGCGATCACCGATCACGCAGCGCTGGCCGCCGATCCGGTCGTGCTCGGTCACGCCAGCTACGGGCTCGAGCTGGTGCGCGAGTTGACGCCCGCCGAGGTGCCGGATCCGGCGGTGCTCGACCTCATCGTCGCGCTCTGGGGTGCGCTCGCGGCCGGGCCGTCGCCATCGCTGCTGCGGGCGTTCGAGCTCGCGCTGTGCGAGCTGCTCGGCTCGGGCGTCGCCCTCGACCGCTGCGCCGCGTGCGGACGCGGCGATGACCTCGACGCCGGTGCGGTGTTCGATCCGGGGCGCGGCGGCACGGTGTGCCGCACCTGCGCGCCCACCAGTCGCGGGCTGGGTGTCCGCCCGCTGCCGGCGACCGTGCGCCACTACCTGTGCGCCGCCGCGGCGGCGTCGATCGCGACCGCGGCCGCGGTGGTGGTCGCGGACGACGATCGGGTCCAGGCCCGCGACCTCATGCTCGCGTTCGTCGGACACCTGGTCGGCAAGCCGCTGCGCTCGGTGGCGTTCGTGGCCCAGGTCCACGCCGGCCTGCGGTCGCCGTGATCGGCGGCGTGAATCGCCGCCACGGCCGTAGTAGACTGTCGAGCATGGGAGTTCGCCGCGCCTGGTTGCTGGCAGCGCTGTTGCTGATGTCCGTCACGCCGCTGGCGTTCGCACAGCCCGAGCCCGAGCCCGAGCCCGAGGTCGAGATGCTGCCGGACGGTGACGAGCCGCCGCCCGACGTCACCCCCGGCGACGCCGACGCACCGCCCGACGCACCGCCTCCTCCGGTGGAGCCCGATCCGGCGACCAAGGCCGCGGCCAAGAAGCTGCTCGATGGCGGCGATTCGTTCCTCAAGAAGGGCGACTACCTCAAGAAGCGAAAGCGGCCCGCCGAGGCCGAGTACCAGCG
The DNA here is from genome assembly GCA_947483555.1 of Myxococcales bacterium. GTDB lineage: Bacteria > Myxococcota_A > Polyangia > Haliangiales > Haliangiaceae > UBA2376. The sequence continues at coordinate 41,500 of CANKMW010000085.1, read as the reverse complement.
TGCGCTGGCCGCATACACCAAGGCGTACGAGCTGGTCGCCAATCCGAAGATCTACTTCCCGATCGCCAGCGCCGAGGAGAAGCTCGAACGCTGGGTCGACGCCGCGACCCATTATCGACGGTTCCTGACCCAGGCCGGTACGGTCGACGCCAAGCTGCGTGCCGAAGCCGAGAAGCGGCTCGAGAACGTGAAGCTCAACCTCGGCGTGCTGGCGCTCGGCATCACGCCCGACGGCGCGGCGGTGATGATCAACGGCAACCCGATCGGCACGTCACCGCTCGCCGACCCGCTGTTCCTGGCCCCGGGCGAGTACGCGTTGTCGCTCACCGCGGACGGCCACAAGCCGCTCGAGCAGAAGCTCACGATCGAGGCCGGCAGCGAATCGGAGCGCGCCTTCGAGCTCGAGTCGGCGGCGGTGATCATCGAGGCGCCGCGGCCGCCGCCGCCGCCGCCGCCCGAGATCCCGTTGCCGCCTCGACCCAGCCGCCTGGCGCTGTATGCCGCCGGCGGGCTCACGCTCGCGTTGTTCGCCGGTGCCACCACGACCGGCATCCTGGCGGTCGGCAAGCAGGGCACGTTCAACGACGAGGACGCCAGCGACAATGCGCGCGAGGACGCCCGCAAGAGCGGCAAGAGCATGGCGCTCCTGACCGACGGCCTGGTGCTCGGGACCATGGTCGCCGGCGGAGTCGCCGCCTACTACTACATCAAGGTCTACAAGCCCCGGCACTCCGAGTATCGCAAGCAGCTCGACCAGCGCGAGAACCGGTTCGACGAGTATGCGCGCGCCCCCAAGGTGTTCGTGACGCCGTGGGTCCAATCGGGCGGTGGTGGGCTCGTGCTCACCGCGCCGCTCTGACCCGCAGGAGAAACCACGATGGCCCAGCAACCGATGTATCCACCCGGTCACCCCGGTAACTACCCGCCGGGCCAGCACGGCCAGGGCCAGCACGGCGGCCCGCCGCAGCGCCTCGCGCTGCCGCCCGAGCGCTCGGCCGGAATGCCAAAGATCGTACCGCTGGTGATGTCGCTCGGATGCGCGATCGGAACCTTCTCCGGGCTCTATTTCGGACTCGGCACCGGTGCCGACGAGGCGATCGCCGAGGAAGCCAAGCTCGACACCGGGCCTGCCGGCTCGGGTTCGGCAACCGGACCGGGGTCGGGGTCGGCAACGGGGTCGGGGTCGGCAGCGGGGTCGGGGTCGGCAACGGGATCGGGGTCGGCAACGGGATCGGGGTCGGCAACGGGGTCGGGGTCGGCAACGGGGTCGGGGTCGGCAACGGCGACGGGATCGGGGTCGGCAACCGGATCGGCGACGGGCTCGGCAACGGGCTCGGCGACGGGCTCGGGCTCGGGCTCGGGCTCGGGCTCGGTTGCCGGTACCGGTACCGGTTCCGGCTCCGCGCAGCCGGCGGCGGTCACGATCAAGGTCGCCTTCGTCGTCACGCCGGCGGACGCCAAGGTCACCGTGAACGGCAAGCCGATCGAGAACGGTGCCGCGATGGTCGCGTTGCCCGGCGGCAAGAAGTCGAGCATCAAGGTGGTGGCGAAGGCGTCCGGGTACAAGACCTGGGAGCACGCGTACGACGTCGAGGCCGACTCCGAGATCCCCATCACGCTGGAGAAGAAGCGCCGCACGGGCGGCGGCGGTGGCGGCGGTGGCGGCGGTAGCGGTGGCGGTAGCTCCGGCCCCGGCGACAAGATCGACCTGTGATCACAGCGTTACGACGCGTGTAGCCACGTTACTACACGTGTAGGAATAGGCGCCCCCGCGCGCAGGTAACGGCGTGGGTGAGGAACTTTCGGCGCCGCTCGTCGTGCTTGGGGCTGTCCATGCACGATCTCTCCCCGGCCACCCTCGAGGCCTGTCGCCTCGGCGACTCCGCCGCCTTCCGTCAGCTCGTCGAGACCTATCGCGGGCCGGTGTTGGCGCTATGCACGGCGCTCGCCGGTAGCGACGGCGAGGACCTGGCGCAGGAGACGTTCGTCCGCGTCCACCGCGCCATCCAGCGCTTCGATCCGGCCGGCGCGGCGTCGCTGCGCGGCTGGATCCTGTGCATCGCCCGTCGGCTCTGTCACGACCGCGCCCGCGTGCTGCGCCGCCGCAGCGGCGTGCTCCTGGACGATCTGCACGACGCCAGCGCGAGCGATCCCGCCGCGGCGCTCGATCGCGCGGCGCCAGCCGCGCACCTGACCCGGGCCATCGCGGCGCTCCCCGACCCGCAGCGCGCCGCGCTCGCGCTCTACGAATGGGACGGCCTCGACTACGCCGAGATCGCCGCGATCGAAGCGGTGCCGGTCGGGACCGTGCGCTCGCGGCTCCATCGCGCGCGCGAGGCGCTGCGGCTCGCGCTCACCAGTGTCCTCGCGGCGTGCCGAGGCGGCGCCGCCGCCGGGCGCGACCCGGTTCCCTCATCTCTTGCCCGCCATCCATCGCGCCATCCATCGACCCAGGAGACCTCCATGTTCGCCAAGCTTGCCCTGGTCCTCGCAGCCGCCGCCGGCACCGTCGTCACCGTCCAGGTGGTGCGCGGGCGGTCCCCGTTCGCCGTCGCGCAACCCTCGTCGGCGCACGCCGTCGCCGCGCCCGGCCAGGGCCCGAGTGCGTTCGGTCTGGCGCCCGCGGCGGCCCCGCACCGTGCTGCTCCCCCGGCGCGTGCGGTGCCGCCGCGGGCCGCTCGCCCGGCGCCGGCGGCGGCTGCCACCGACTGCGACCGCGGCAACTGCCAGCCGGGCACCGAGCCCGAGCAGCCCGAGCGCGTCAGCCTGAGCATCGACGGCGCGCCCGCGATGGGACCGGCGCAGGCGGCGGTGACGATCGTCGAGCTGGTCGACTTCCAGTGCCCGTACTGCGAACGCGCCGTGGCCACCGTCCACGATCTGGCGGCGCTGTATCCGCGCGACGTGCGCATCGTGGTCAAGAACATGCCGCTCGACGGTCACCGCCAGGCTCGCCCGGCCGCCATCGCATCGCTGGCCGCGCACCGCCAGGGCCGCTACTGGGAGATGCACGAGCTGCTGTTCTCCAACCAGGATCGGCTCGATGCGGCGTCGATGGTCGGTCACGCTCGCCACCTCGGCCTCGACCTGGCGCGCTTCGAAGCCGACCTCGCCGATCCGGCGCTGGCTGCGATGGTCGACGCCGATCTCGCCGAGGCGATCGACAACGGCTTCCGCGGCGTGCCGGCCTTTGTGATCAACGGCAAGGTCGTGGTCGGCGCGCAACCGCTCGAGACGCTGCGCGCGGTGGTCGACGAGGAGCTGGCGCTGGCGCGGGCGCGCTGACCCTCCGACTCGGCGCTCCGCGCCTCGCTCAGGGTCACCGGGGGAATCTGGGGCGCGGACCCTTCGACTCGGCGCTCCGCGCCTCGCTCAGGGTCACCGGAGGAGTCTCGACGGTGAAGGGACGCGATCAGTCGACGCCGGCGTCGACCGGGGCGGCGCCGGTCTCGAGGTGCAGCGTGTACTCCGACTGCACCGCAGCGTTGAAGCCGAGCACCTGGAGCAGGTAGTCGCCGGCGGGCAGCGCGCCGGTGCACATGTTGCCCCCCGGGCACATGACCACCTCGACGTCCGCCGAGGTGCGCGACTCGTCGATCGTCATCGCGCCGTCGGAGGTGAGGAGCCGCAGGTCGATGTCGCCGGCGCCGTTGCGGTTCATGAACGTGATGCGCGCCAGCAGGCTCTCGGCGCCGGTCAGCGTGAAGCGGAAGTAGTCGGTGTCGGCGCCGCAGATCGCCGCCACCTGATCCCCGGCGATGATCGCCGTGGCCGCCGACGGCGACTCGTTGGGCTCGAAGGCCATACAGCCGAGATCGGTCACCGGGGCATCGGCGGGGCCGGCGTCGGGCGGCTTGTCGAAGTCGAGGATGAGCGAGCAACCGCCGACGGCCAGGCCGCTGACCGCCGCCAACGCGGCCGCCAGCCGCGTCACGGTCCGCCCGACCCGGCGCGATGTCATGACTCGACCTTATCCGCGCAGACGCAAGAACGTCAAGAGATCGCAAGGGGTTACGAGCTTGACCGCGGCGTTTGTCGCTTGCTACGGTCCGCGCCTCCCGAGCCCTTCGACGGGCTCGGGACAGGCCGACATGTACCTCCAGGATCTCATCTTCGAGCTGCAGCACTTCTGGGCCGAACACGGCTGTGTCATCGAACAGCCGGTCGACGTCGAGGTCGGCGCTGGCACGTTCCACCCGGCGACGTTCCTGCGCGTCCTGGGTCCGGAACCGTGGAGCGCGGCGTTCGTCCAGTTCTGCCGCCGGCCCGGTGACGGTCGGTACGGCGAGAACCCCAACCGGCTGGGCGCGTACTACCAGTTCCAGGTCGGCCTCAAGCCGGCACCGCTCGACATCCAGGATCTGTACCTGGCGTCGCTGCGCCGGATCGGGCTCGATCCGGGCGACCACGACATCCGGTTCGTCGAGGACGACTGGGAGTCGCCGACCCTGGGCGCCTGGGGCCTGGGCTGGGAGGTGTGGGCCGACGGCATGGAGGTCACGCAGTTCACGTACTTCCAGCAGGCCGGCGGACTCGATCTCATGCCGGTGACCGGCGAGCTCACGTACGGCGTCGAGCGCATCGCCATGTACCTGCAGAACGTCGACAGCATCTTCGACATCAAGTGGGACCAGAACGTCACCTACCGCCAGCTCCGCCACCCGTGGGAGGTCGAGTACTCGCGCTACCACTTCGAGGAGACCGACGCCGGGTTCTACGTCGAGCTGTTCGACCGCTACGAGCGCGAGTGCGGACGCTTGCTGGGACGCAAGCTGACCCTGCCGGCGTACGAGCACTGCATGAAGTCCTCGCACGCCTTCAACGTGCTGGACGCCCGCGGCGCCATCAGCGTGACCGAGCGCCAGCGCTACATCGGGCGGGTGCGCAAGATGGCGCGCGAGTGCGCCGAGGCCTACGTGCGTTCCCGCGCCGCGCTCGGGTTCCCGCTGCTCACCGGCGGCGACGGCGAGACGGCCCGCGCCGCGTTCGACGCCGCCGCCGACGGCGGCATCAACGCGCAGGCGCTGGCGGCAGCGCGCGCGGTGTCGCCGCTGCGCGCCGTGATCGCGGCCGCCGAGGTCACCCATGTCGGCTGACCGCGAGCTGGTCTTCGAGATCGGCTGCGAGGAGATCCCGGCGCGCATGCTGGCGCGGGCGCTGGCCGAGTTGCCGGGGCTGGCGCGGGTTCGACTGGCCGACGCCCGCCTCACCGCCGCCGAGGTGGTGGCGCTCGGAACGCCGCGGCGCGTGACGCTGGTGGTGCGCGGCTTGCCCGAGCGGCAACCGGATCTTCGCGAGCGCGTGGTCGGTCCGCCGATCGGCGCCGCGTTCGGGCCCGATGGCGCGCCGACTCGCGCCGCGCTCGGGTTCGCGCACAAGAATGGTGTCGACGCCGCGGCGCTCGAGAAGGCCGAGGTGCCGGGCAAGAAGGGGCTCTACGTGGTCGCGACCCGGCAGGTGGCCGGCCGCCCCACGTTGGAGGTCCTGCCCGAGTTGCTCGGCGGCCTGATCGGGGCCTTGCCGTGGCCGAAGTCGATGCGCTGGGGCTGGGGCGAGACCACGTTCGTGCGGCCGCTGCACTGGCTGGTGGCGCTGTGGGGCGACCAGGTCGTCCCGGTGCGGTGGGGCGCGGTCACCGCCGGGCGCCACAGCCAGGGCCACCGCTTCCTGGCCACCGGCGCGGTCGAGATCGCGGCCGCCGAACGCTACGTCGAGACCCTGCGGGCGGCGTTCGTGATCGTCGATCCCGACCAGCGCCGGGGCCTCATCACGGCCGAGATCGAGCGCATCGAGCGGGAGACCGGCGCCACCGTCATCCCTGACCCCGCGTTGCTCGACGAGGTCACCGGCCTGTGCGAGTACCCGGTCGGCGTGTCGGGCGGCTTCGATCCGGCCTTCCTGGCGGTGCCCGAGGAGGTGCTGATCACGACCATGCGCAACCATCAGCGCTACTTCGCGATGCGCGAAGGGGGCGGCGATGGGCGCCCGCTGGCGCCCCGGTTCGTGACCATGGCGGCGACCGTGACGCGCGACGCCGCGGTGGTGCGGGCCGGCAACGAGCGGGTCCTGGCCGCACGCCTCGCGGACGCTCGCTTCTTCTTCGCCGAGGATCAGAAGAAAGACCTCGACGTGTTGCGGGCCCGGCTCGACGACGTCGTGTTCCAGGCCAAGCTGGGTGCCGCGCGCTCGACCGGCGACAAGATCCGCCGCATCGAGGGCATCGTGGCCAGCGTCGCCGAGCGCGTCACCGTCGACGCCCGGGTGGTCGGACGAGCTGCCACGCTGTGCAAGAGCGATCTGCTCACCGGCGTGGTCGGTGAGTTGCCCGAGCTGCAGGGCATCATGGGCGGTCACTACGTCCGCCGCGCCCTGGCCGCGGATCCGGCCTGGGTCGACGTCGCGGCGCAGGTCGGTCAAGCGGTCGCCGAGCACTACCTGCCGCGCGGCGCCGGCGCGCCGCTGCCGGACGGGATCGCGGGGGCGGTGATCGGCATCGCCGATCGCATCGACACCCTGGTCGGCTGCTTCGGCACCGGCCTCGAGCCGACCGGTTCGGCCGATCCGTACGGCCTGCGCCGCGCCGCCAACGCGATCCTCGCCGTCAACCTCGACCTCGGCAAGGGCGGTCGCCGCGCCGCGATCGGGGCCGGGCACGGCTGGCCGGTGTCGCTCGACTACCTGATCGAGGTGGCGGCCCAGCAGTTCGCCGGCAAGGTCGAGATCACCGACACCGACTGTGGCGAGCTCCACGAGTTCTTCCGTGGCCGGCTGCGCACGCTGCTCATCGACGAGGGCCTGGCCGCGCTCGACGTCGATGCCGCGCTCGGCGCCGGCTTCGATGACGTCTGCGACGCCCGGCTGCGCGCCCGCGCGCTGGCCGCGGTGCCGGCCGCGGCCCGCGAGGTGTTCAAGCGGATCGCCAACATTCTCGACGACGCCGGGGGCAAGGACATCACGATCTCGGGCGAGGTCAAGCCGGCCTTGTTCGAGGCCGACGGCAACGTCGAGCACCGGCTGTGGAGCGCGTTTGTTGCCGTGACCGAGCGCCTGGACGGCGCCATCGCGGACCAGGCGTACCGCGACATGTTCGCGATCCTGGTCGAGCTGCAGCCGACCGTGGCCGCGTTCTTCGACAAGGGCGGGGTGATGGTGATGGATCCGCGCCCCGACGTCCGCGAGAACCGGCTGTCGCTCCTGCAGCGGATGCTGGCGCCGTTCGCCGCCATCGCCGACTTCCGCCTGGCCGCCGGTGCCACCGCCGCTCCATCGGCGGGTCCGTCATGAGCACGGCGTGGGTCTACGCGTTCGACGGCGGGGTCGCCGCCGGCGGCCGCGGCGACCAGGCGCTGCTGGGCGGCAAGGGCGCCAACCTGGCCGAGATGACGCAGCTCGGAATGCCGGTGCCACCGGGCTTCACGATCACCACCGCGGTGTGCCGCCACCACCTGGAGCACGGCGCCTATCCCGACCGCCTCGAGGCCGACGTGATGGCGGCGATCGAGGCCATCGGGCGCCACACCGCGACCGGGTTCGGCGATCCGGACGCCCCCCTCTTGATCAGCGTTCGCTCGGGTGCCCCGGTGTCGATGCCGGGGATGATGGACACCATCCTCAACCTCGGGCTGTCGCCGGCCACCGTCGCCGGCCTGGCGGCGCGGAGCGGCAACGCCCGCTTCGCCTGGGACTGCTACCGACGCTTCATCGCGATGTACGGTGAGGTCGTGCTGGGCGTGGTGCCGCTCGGCGAACACGACGACTCGGCGTTCGAGCGCCTGCTCTCCGATCTCAAGTACGCGCGCGGCACGACCCGTGACGCCGACCTGACCGCCGCCGATCTCGAGGTCCTGTGCGGCCAGTACAAGGACGCGGTCCGCGCCGCCACCGGCGCCGAGTTCCCCGACGACCCGATCGCCCAGCTGTGGGGCGCGATCGGCGCCGTGATGCGGTCATGGAGCAACCCGCGCGCCGACGTCTACCGCCGCATGCACGACATCCCGGCCGCCATGGGCACCGCGGTGACCGTGCAGGCCATGGTGTTCGGCAACCTCGGTGACAGCTCGGCCACCGGCGTCTGTTTCACCCGCGATGCGTCGACCGGCGAGCGGGTGCTGTACGGCGAGTACCTCGGCAACGCGCAAGGCGAGGACGTGGTCGCCGGCGTCCGCACGCCGGAGCCGATCGCGCACATGGCGACCACGCATCCGGCGTCGTTCACCGCGCTGGTCGAGGTCTGCGCCCGCCTCGAGACCCACTTTCGCGACATGCAGGACCTCGAGTTCACGGTCCAGGATGGCCGCCTGTACATGCTGCAGGCGCGCACCGGCAAGCGGACCGGCAAGGCGATGGTCAAGATCGCCGTCGACATGGTGGCCGAGGGGCTGATCGACGAGCGCGCCGCCATCCTGCGCATCGATCCCGCCAAGCTCGACGAGATGCTCCACCCGACGATCGATCCGCGCCACCGCCCGGCGTCGGTGGCCAGGGGCCTGCCGGCGTCGCCGGGCGCGGCGATCGGCCGGGTCGTGTTCACGGCCCGTCAGGCCGAGGCGGCGCGCGCCAAGGGCGAAGATACGATCCTGGTCCGGACCGAGACCTCGCCCGAGGACATCCACGGCATGAAGGCCGCGGTCGGGATCCTCACCGCGCGCGGCGGCATGACCAGTCACGCCGCCGTGGTCGCGCGTGGCATGGGCACGTGCTGCATCACCGGGTGCAGCGCGCTGCGCGTCGAGGCGGCGCGTGGCCACGCCACCATCACGCGCAAGGATGGTCCCGACCTCACGATCCGCCACGGCGACCTGGTCACGCTCGACGGCTCGACCGGCGAGGTGTTCCTGGGTCCGTTGCCGCTGGTGCCGGCCGCGATGTCAGCCGAGCTCGGCGAGTTGATGACCTGGGTCGATCGCCATCGCCGGCTCCGGGTCCGGACCAACGCCGACACCCCGACCGACGCCCGGACCGCGCGCGCGTTCGGCGCCGAGGGCATCGGCCTGTGCCGCACCGAGCACATGTTCTTTCAGCCCGATCGCATCCTGGCGGTGCGCGAGATGATCCTGGCGGCCGACGAGGCCGGTCGCCGCGCGGCGCTGGCCAAGATCCTGCCGATGCAGGAGGGCGACTTCGTCGCCATCTTCACCGAGATGGACGGGCTGCCGGTGACGATCCGCTTGCTCGATCCGCCGCTGCACGAGTTCCTGCCCCACAGCGAACGCGAGATCGCCGAGGTCGCGGCGGCGCTGGGCGCCTCGCCCGAGGCGATCGCCGCCAAGGTCAGCGCGATGACCGAGGCCAACCCGATGCTCGGTCACCGCGGCTGTCGGCTGGCGATCACGTGGCCGGAGATCTACGAGACCCAGGCCCAGGCCATCGCGCAGGCCGCGGTGACGGCGACCCGCGCCGGCGTGACCGTGCTGCCCGAGATCATGATCCCGTTCGTGATCGTGCCGGGTGAGCTGGCCGGGTTGCGGGCCCGGGTCGCCGCCGTCGTCGATCCGATCCTGGCCGCGGCCGGGGTCGTCCTGCCGTACACGATCGGCACCATGATCGAGCTGCCGCGGGCGTGCCTGGTCGCCGGTCAGATCGCCGCCCACGCCGACTTCTTCTCGTTTGGCACCAACGACCTGACCCAGTCGACCCTCGGCCTGTCGCGCGACGACGTCGCCAGCTTCCTGCCCGCCTACCTCGAAGCCGAGCTGCTGCCCAAGGACCCGTTCGTGACCCTCGATGCCGGCGGGGTCGGTCAGCTCGTCGAGCTCGCGGTCGCGAGGGGCCGGGCGGTCCGGCCCGGGCTCAAGGTCGGTGTGTGCGGCGAGCACGGCGGCGACCCGGCCTCGGTCGCCCATTTCCACCGCTACGGCCTCGACTACGTGTCGTGCTCGCCGTTCCGGGTCCCCATCGCGCGAGTCGCCGCCGCTCGTGCCGCTCTGGAGTCATCGTGAGTTCTTCGCGCCCATCCCCACGCCCACGCCGGTGTCCGATCCGTGACCACGCTCACGGCGGGGCAACCACGGGCGCCCTTCCCAGGTCCAACCGTCTTGCCATGATCCCGGCAATGATCCCGCGCGCCTCCACCTTCGCGTTCGTGCTCGCGGCCTGCACGGCGTCCGCGGAAGACGTCCGTCCGCCCGAGAACGAGCTGTACTTCCCGACCGGCATGGCCATGAGCCCCGACGATGGGGTGCTGTTCGTCACCTCGGCCAACTCGGACCTCCGCTACGACTCGGGCACCATCGCCGCCATCGACGTCGAGACCGTCGACCGCGTGGTCACCGCGTACAAGACCAGCGGCGAGATCGCGGACGGGTGCACCGCCGATCAGGAGTCGACCGGGACCATCGAGTGCGAGGAAGCCGGCTTCCTCATCGGTGGCGGCGGGGTGCGGATCGGCAACTTCACCAGCGCGCTGGGCGTGCAGGACAAGGGCGGCGGCAACCTGCGCCTGCTGGTGCCGGTGCGCGGCGACCCGTCGGTGACCTGGGTCGAGTGGGACGGCGCGGCGCGCGCGCTGTCGTGCGGCGGCGGCCAGGGCTTCGAGCTGTGCGACGGCGACCACCGCCTGACCCGGCTCCGCGACGACGCCGAGCTGCCCGAGTTGCCGGCCGAACCGTTCGCGGTCTACGTCGACTCGGTGGCCGAGATCGCGGTGGTCACCCACCTCAGCTCGGGGACGGTGTCGCTGGTCGATTCGCCGTCGGCGGGCACGCCGGTGCTGGCCGACGCGGTCTCCGGGCTGTTCGGCGGCAGCGGGACCGCTCGCGGCGCGACCGGCGTGGCCGGCCGCCAGCCGGGCGACGGCAACATCATCTACGTCCAGAGCCGCACCGAGGATCGCATCCAGATGGTCAGCATCGCCCGCGAGGCCGGCGGCCTGCCGTTCCTGGTCCCGTCGAGCTACTTCTTCCTCAACGGCGTCGGCGGTGCCGGCGGATCGTCGAGCGACTCGCGCGGCGTGGCGTTCGGCGCCACCGGTGATCGCGCCTACATGATCAATCGTGCGCCACCGTCGCTGATGATCTACGACACCCAGCTCGGCGCCACCGGCGTGCCGCGCAACCGCCTGCAGGGCGCCACCGACATCTGCCGCGAGGCGTCGAGCGTCCTGGTCGCCGACGGTGGCGCCGGCGAGCGCGCGTTCGTGACCTGTTTCCAGAGCGGTGAGCTCTACGTCGTCGACCCGCGCGGCGCCAGCGCGGTCGAGGCGGTCACCAGCGTCGGGCGGGGCCCGTTCGGACTGGCGGCCGCCGAGACCCGCCAGCTGCTGTTCGTGTCGACGTTCCTCGAGGACTCGATCGCCGTGGTCGATCTCGATCCGGCGTCGGCAAGTTTCTATCGCGTGGTCATGCGCATCGGAGTCCGCTCGTGAGTCGCCTGACTGATCTATCCGCGCTGGCGGTCGCCGCGCTGGCGGCGAGCTGTGGCTCGTCCAGCCAGGAGGAGCTCGACGTCCAGAACCTCAACCGACCGGTCGACGTCGCCTTCGCGTGCCACGGCCGGATGCGGATCACCGGCGGCGACGGCGCTCAGGACGCCGACCCGTTGATCTTCCAGCCCCACCCGCTGGCGTCGTGCGTGCAGCGCACCGGCCCGGCGCTGACGCCGAGCGACAACGGCGACGATCCGGACAACGCGCCGACCGGCCAGGAGGATCTGCCCGGCCAGGCGACGCTGGGACCGGGGATGAAATGGTTCGTGTTCGCGCTGCAATCGACCTCCGGCACGGTGGCGGTGGCCCAGGCCAACGTCCACGGTGATGGTGCCGGCTACCAGAACTCGGAGATCTTCGTCCGCGATGGCGACCCGCTGGTGCCGGGCAAGAACGCGCTCTCGGTGGGGTCGCTGCCGGTCGCGATCGCGGCCGATCCGTCGGGTTGCTTCATGATGACCGCGAACGCCGGCAGCTGCGACGTCTCGGTGATCGACGTCGACCGCATCGTCGCCAACTCGAACGATTCCCTGGTCCGCAAGCAGTCGCTCACCACCGCGGGCGGGACGCCGCTGCTGGCGCGACCGGCGGCGATGGTCGCCGATGTCCGTGACCACGAGATCGGCGTCGCGTGCCCGGCCGGCCCGCAGGGCGTGGTCTACATCGCCTACCCGGCCTGCCACGCGGTCGCGGTCGTCGACGCCGGCACCGGCGTGGCGGTGGCCAGCATCCGGTTCGACGCCACCGGCACGGCGACCATCGGCGACGGCAACCTGACCTGTCCGGCCGAGTGCGGGATGCGCATGCCGAGCGCCGACGGCGGCCGCCCGGTCACGCTCGATCTGAAGCGCGACGATGTCTCCGGGACCCGCCGGCTCGCGATCGGGCTCGACAACCGGCCGGTGATCACGGTCGTCGATCTCGACATTGGCTATCTGCCCGTCGCCGTCGAACAGGTCGAGCTCGAGGGCGACGTCGGCGTGATCGACGTGGCGATCAGCGGCGTGATCGACATGACCGGCAGCAGCGGGTGGGACGACGACGGCGTCAGCCCGCAGCGGGCGGCGCAGTTCGTGTATGCGGTCGCCGACGACGGCACCGTCCGGGTCGCCGAGGTTCGCAATCGCGACCACGAGTGTGACACCCAGGTCGATCCGCGCTTCGTGCGCGACGTGACCCAGGGTACCGACTTCACCTGTTACCAGCCCGGTCAGGTCGGCACCCCGCCGCGGCGCGCGTTCGCGCGCGGTCCGGGCATCGAGCTCCCCGGCGACGACGCCCCGCTGTCGGTGGTGGTCACCGAGAGCGGGGTCGACCAGATCGCGGCCGATCCGGCGCCCGCGACCCTCATCGGTTACTTCGCCTTCATCACCGCGACCAGCGGCATCACGTACGTGGCCAACATCGACGACGACAACTACAACGACACCCACAACAGCGCGTCACCGCTGGCCAGCCAGCTGGCGCTCGCCATGCCGCACCAGCTCCGCGACGCCGTCTCCAGGCGCGACGCCATCGCCGCCACCACGGCCACGGTGCCCGAGCCGCTGTGCGACGACACCGGGCCGCTGACCAGCGACGGGATCGAGGGCGGTCCGCGCGCCGAACGGGTGCCGACCAGCTTCGTGACCTCGGCCGAGATCGCCAACAACAAGGGCTTCCACATGCCCTACCTGCGCCAGCTCATGTGTACCGGCATCGACAGCGAGCGCGCGTTGCCCGACGTGATGTTCGCGAGCTCGCCGCTGGTGCGCGACGATGTCTTCCCCGACCTGCGCGGCCTGCGTTTCGAGGAGGACTGGTCGTTCCAGTGGGAGGGCTCGCTGTCGCTCGATACCGCGTCGTCGGCGGTCGATGGCCCCGCGGTGCGCGCCGGTCAGGTCACCGTCGGTGGCGGGGCGATCAACGTCCTCGATCCGTCACGTCCATTCTGCGCCGCCGGTGTCGAGCCGTTCGACCATGTCCAGTTCCGCGGCTGCGATCCGGGGCAGGGCGATCGGCAATGCGGCCTCGGCGAGACCTGCTACGTGCACCCCGACGCGACCGTGACCAGCGGTTCGTGCCTGCCGTCCGATCGGATCGACACGCTGGCCCCGGCCTGTCGCGACTTCCTGGTCTCGGTCCGCAAGTACGCCGTCCAGCGCTCGAACGCCGGACAGCTCGTCATGTCCGAACGCCGCCGCGTGCTCCGCACCTCCCCGGTCACCGGCTGCACGTCGGTGGCGCAGTGCGAGGAGCTCGCCGACTACGAGGCGACCCTGACCTCGGGCGATCACCCGGTGGATGATGTGACGCCAGCCGCTGACCGGAGCTGGGCCTGCGAGCCCGATCCGACCCGGGCGCCCGGCATCAGTCGCTGCCAGATGACGTGTGTCGACGAGAGCGATTGCGACGACGGCACCGTGTGCTCGGGCGGCTACTGCATCGAGGGCACCATCCCCCCGGCGGCCTGTCTGGGCGGACTGCAACGGTATTCGTTGCACGCCACCGACGCGCTGGTCGCGATCGGTGACCGCACCGGGTACGTGCACCGCGTCGTCGAAGGAACCGGCGGGCAGTGCGTGCAGGATCCGAGCGCCAATCCGCTCCAGATCGGGCGCATCCCGCTGGCCGCCCCGGCCTGCACCGGGACCGGGGTCGCCGACGTCCTGCCCAACCCGTGCAAGACCACGGTCGACCACACCGAGCTGGTGCCCGACTACCTGGCCGGGAGCTGCGAGGTGGCCTCCACCGTGGGCGTGTTCAGGACCCAGCCGGTCGAGGCGATCCGGTTCCGCAACCACGTGATGACGTTGCACGTCACCGATCCGACCTATCCCGGCGACGCCCAGTGCCGCCACGACCGCGGTGGCAGCCGGGTCGGCATCCCGACCGTCTATCCGGGCTTCGCCTTCGGCTTCCATCTCGTCGCCGGGTTCGCGACCCAGGCCGCCGGCGGCCTGGTCACCGTCTTCCCGTCACGCATCGTGCGCTCCCCCGACGGTGCGGTGTGGATCGTCGACGAGGGTGACATCGATCCGGTGGCCACCGGTTCGAGCGCCGTCAACACCCGGGGTCAGCTGATCCGCGTCGACCCCGACGTCGTCAACGCCGGGGTCTTCATCCGGTAGTTTTTTTTGCCCCGCCGGCCGGGGCAGGCGAACGTCGGGGGCATGGTGACCCGCACGTCCGAACCCGAGCTGTACAAGGACAAGATCGAGGTCAGCCTCGACGGCCGCCAGATCTTCTATCTGTTCTTCGGCGGCGCGGTGGTCGCGTGCATGGTGTTCGTCCTCGGGGTGATGATCGGACGGCGGCTGGAGGCGCGGGCCCACGTCGATCGCGCGGCGACGACCTCGGCGCGCAAGGATCCGCTGGCGGCGCTCGATCGGCTGGCCGCGGGCAACGGTGAGCTGACGTATCCGGCCGCGCTGGGCGGAGCGGTCGCGCCGCTCGCCGAGGTCGATCGCGCGATCCAGGCCGTGACCGAGCCCGCCGAGCCGCCGGCGCCACCCGCAGCCGAGAAGGCCAAGGCGCCGCCGTCGAAGCTGCCTGCGAAGCCGGCGGTCGAGGCCGACCGGGCGCGCAAGCCGCCGGGGCCGGACGGCGCCGGGCCCCACCGGCTGACGCAGGTCGGCGTCAGCGCGGTGCCGGGCCCCGAAGCCATCGTTGGGCCCGTCGATCGCCCGGAGCCCGCCATCGCCAAGGGGGCGGGACCGAGCCTGAGCGGACGCGAGCCCGAGTCGAGCGGCAAGTTCACGCTGCAGCTGTCGGCGTTCCAGGACCGGGGCGAGGCGGACGCGTTCATGGCCACCGTCAAGGGCGCTGGCTACGGCGCCTACGTCGTGAGTGCCGAGGTCGAGGGCAAGGGCACGTTCTACCGGGTGCGACTCGGCAACTACGACAGCTACGACCGGGCGGTGGCGGCCAAGGCCGAGTTCGAGCGCAAGGTGCCGAAGATCGCCTACGTGACGCGGCTCTGATCCGAAGCCGGGGGAGAACGAGAGAGATCGAGATCGGGCTCGGGCTCGGGCTCGGGCTCGGGCTCGGGCTCGGGCTCGGGGCAGGCGTGGTAGGACAGGTGGTGGCTCGCACCTCGCCCGCCGACACGCCGCTGATGCGGCAGTTCCTCGACGTCAAGGAACGCTACCCGGACGCGATCGTCTTCTTCCGGCTGGGCGACTTCTACGAGATGTTCTTCGAGGACGCGGTGCTCGGCTCGAGCCTGCTCGACCTCACCCTGACCACCCGCGACAAGGGCAAGGTCGACGCGGTGCCGATGTGCGGCGTGCCGCACCACGCCGCGCGTGGCTACGTCGCCCGCCTGACCGAGCTCGGTCACAAGGTCGCGCTGTGCGAGCAGGTCGAAGATCCGAAGCTGGCCAAGGGCCTGGTCAAGCGCGAGGTGGTGCGGGTGGTCACCCCCGGCGTGGTCGTCGACGAGGAGTCGCTCGATGCGCGCGCGCCGCGCTACCTCGCGGCGCTGGTGGCGGCAGCGGGGAGCGATCCGACGACGCCGTGGGGGCTCGCGTACCTCGACGTCACCACCGGTGAGTTTCGCGCCACCGAGCTGGCCGGCGCCGCCGCGGCGGCGGACGAGCTGTGCCGGGTCGCGCCGCGCGAGGTGATCGTCGACGCGGCGACCCTGGTCGATGGGGGCGCGGCCGGGCCCGGGACCCTGGTGCGACGGTACCGCGCCGCGTGGTCGGTGGCGCCGGTCGGTGACGAGGGCGGGGCGCGTGCCGAGCTGGCGGCCAGTCTCGCCGACGTGCCGGCCGGGGTTCCGCTCGCGCTGCGCGCTGCCGCCGCCGTGCTCGCCTACGCCCGCGCCACCCAGCCGGCGGGCGTGCTGCCGGTGGTGCGGCTCGCGGTCTACGCCGCCGACGCCGCCCTGGTGCTCGACGAGACCGCGATCGCCAACCTCGAGCTGACCGAGACGCTGATGGGCGGCAAGCGAGCGGGCTCCTTGCTCGACGTCCTCGACGACACCGCGACCTCGCCCGGCGCCCGGCTGGTGCGGCGCTGGCTCCTGTATCCGCTCACCGACGTCGCGGCGATCCGTCGCCGCCACGATGCCGTCGAGTGGCTGCGCGAACGGCCCGACCTGCGCCGCGAGCTCCGCAGCGCGTTGCGCGGGGTGGCCGACATCGAGCGCCTCGCCGGCAAGACCACGCTCGGCGTCGCCCAGCCGCGTGACCTCGGTCGCCTGCGCGACTCGATCGCGCGCCTGCCCGAGCTGGTCGCGATGCTGGCGGCGGCCGCCGACGAGCTGGCGCCGGTGCCGGTGTGCCTGGCGCTGAGCGCGGTCGCCACGCCGGCCATGGCCGCGCTCGCGGCTCGCCTGGCCGTGGCGCTGGTCGACGAGCCGGCGCCAATGATCAAGGACGGTGGCTTCATCCGCACCGGCTTCGACCGCGCCGTAGACGACTGCCGCCAGCTGGCCGACGGCGGAAAAGATCAGATCCTCGCCATCGAGACCCGCGAGCAGAAGAAGAGCGGCATCGCCAGCCTCAAGGTTCGCTACAACCGCGTGTTCGGGTACTACATCGAGATCACCAAGGCGCACCTCGGCAAGGTGCCCGCCGACTACCTGCGCAAGCAGACGGTGGCGACCGGCGAACGGTTCGTCACGCCCGAGCTCGCCGAGCTGGAGAGCAAGGTGCTGGCCGCCGAAGACACGCTCGCGGTGCGGGAGGCCGAGCTGTTCCGCGCCCTCACCGCCGAGGTCGCGGTGCACGCCGCGGCGCTGCTCGCCGCCGGCGCGGCGATCGCCGCGCTCGACGTGCTGGGGACGCTGGCCGATGTCGCCGAGCGCTCGGGCTGGTGCCGGCCGACCATCGACGACGGGGTGGTGATCGACATCGCCGACGGCCGCCACCCGGTCGTCGAGGCGGCGCTACCAGCCGGCACCTTCGTGCCCAACGACGCCTTCCTCGACGCCGCCGGTGAGCAGCTGATCCTGGTCACCGGCCCCAACATGGCCGGCAAGTCGACGTACATGCGGCAGGTGGCGCAGATCGTCTTGCTGGCGCAGATGGGCAGCTTCGTGCCGGCGCGGGCGGCGACGATCGGCATCTGCGATCGCCTGTACACCCGGGTCGGCGCCGCCGACAACCTGGCCCGCGGTGACTCGACGTTCATGGTCGAGATGCGCGAGACCGCCGCCATCCTCGCCGGCGCGACCCGGCGCTCGCTGATCCTGCTCGACGAGGTCGGCCGCGGCACGTCGACGTTCGACGGGGTCTCGATCGCGTGGGCGGTCGCCGAGTACCTCCACGATGCGATCGGCGCCCGCACGCTGTTCGCGACCCACTACCACGAGCTGGTCGCGCTGGCGGAGACCCGGCCGCGGGTGCGCAACGTCTCGGCCCAGGTCCGCGAGCACAAGGGCGAGGTCGTGTTCCTGCGCCGGATCGCACCTGGCGCCGCCAGCCGCAGCTACGGCATCGACGTGGCCCGCCTGGCGGGGCTGCCGCGCTCGGTGATCGGGCGCGCCCGCCAGATCCTCGACAAGCTGGAGTCGGGACGGGGCCTGGGTGCGGCCAGCGCGCAGCTGTCGTTGCTGGCCGGGACGTCACCGCCGGTGGTCGCGCCGCCGGTGGTCGCGCCGGTTGCCGCCGGGGCCGCGGCCGCGGTCGCCCGTCTGCACCAGCTCGATCCGGATCGCATGACGCCGATCGAGGCGCTCGGCGTGCTGGCCGAGTTGCGGGCGCTGGTGCTGGACTCGGCCAGCTGATCGCTCGCGGCACCGTCACCAATCGGTCACGGATCAGGCACCGATCAGGCACCGATCGGCACCGCTTCAGTAACCGTCGTGGGCCACGACGCTCACCGGACCGGCACCGGCGCCCTCGAGCGCCACGCGCGCGGTCGCCGCGGTCGCCACCGCCACCGTGACCACCGCGTCGGGGCGTAGCCAGCGCGCGGCGGCGCGGGCGACGTCGGTCGGTCCCAGCTCCGCGACGTGCGCCGGCAGCCCGGCGGTGTAGCCAGCCGGCAGGCCGTAGACCGCGTCACGCACCGCGAGTTGCATGCGCTGGCGCGCCGTGGCGTTGTGGAACGGCATCGAGCCGACCACGTACGAACGGGCCAGCGCGGTCTCCTCGGCGTCGAGCCCCCTGGCCGCGACGTCGGCGTACAGCTCGAGCGTCGTCTTCACGGCGTCGCCGGCGACGTCGATCCCGGTCGCCATCCAGATCTCGAGCCAGTGGCGGCCCCGCGAGCGCCGCAGGACGCACCCGGCACCGTAGCTCCAGCCGCGGCGGACCCGGATCTCCTGCATCAGTCGGGACGAGAACATGCCGCCGAAGCCGGTCTCGAGCAGCACCAGGGCCGCGGTGTCGGGGTCGCCGAAGCGCGGGCCGAGGTGGCCGAGTCGGAGCTGGGCCTGGGTGCGCTCGGCCTTGTCGACCAGCACGACGCGGCGGCCGGCGGTTGGATCGCTGCCGCCGACCTCGGGCGGCGTCGGCGCCGGCCCCGTCGCCAGTCGCTCGGTGAGCCGGGCTGCGATCGACCGCGCCCGGGCCTCGTCGACATCGCCGGCGACTCCGATCACCAGGTTGTCCGGGACCACCTCGCGTCGCCACGTCTCGCGCGCCAGGGCGAGCTCGAGTCGTGGTAGCGACGCCTCGGTGCCAAGCGAGGTTCGGCCGTAGGCGTGGCCGGGCGCGCACTCGCGATCGAACCAGCGGGTCACCAGCGAGCCGTCGTCGTCGCGGATCTCGTCGAGCACCTGCGGGGTCTCGCGGCGCAGGCGCTCGTGCTCGACCTCGGCGAAGCCGGGCGCGGCCAGGACGTCGGCACACAGGGCGACCACGTCGTCGAGGTTGCGGGTCAGGGTCACGGCCGACATCGTGGTCGAATCGCGGCCGACGCCGACGTCGATCGCGGCGCCCATGCGGTCGAGGGCGTCATCGAAGGCGGCTCGATCGCGGCCACCAGCCCCGCGCCGGGCCAGCAGGGCGGCGTGACGGTGCAGGCCCTCGAGGCCGAACGGGTCGGCGGCGGCGCCGCCGCGGATCGCGACCTCGATCCACACCAGCGGTGCATCCGCGCTCGGCGCGACATGGACCTCGGCGCTCATCCCTGGTCTCCGCGGTGGCCGCCGTCGTCGCCGTCGCCGTCGGCATCGTCGTCGCCGTCGCCGTCGGCATCGTCGTCGCCATCGCCGTCGCCATCGCCGTCGCCGCCGTCGCCGTCGGCTGGCTCCGAACCGTCGGGCTCCGCGACGATCACCGTCCGGGTCCGCGGCACCAGGTACTCGCGCACCACGCGCCGCAGATCCGCAGCCGTCACGGCGGCCAATCGTTCGGCGAGCTCGCCGAGGGTGCGGAAGTCGCCGAGCGCGGTCTCGTGGTGGCCGAGCGCCTCGGCCTTGCCGTCGACATCCACCAGCGCCGACCAGAAATCGGTCTCGGTCAGGTTCTTGGCCTTCTGGACCTCGGCGTCGTCAGCGCCGCCATCGGCGAGCTCGCCGATCACGCGATCGATCTCGGCCAGGGACTCCTCGGCGCGGTGGCCGCGGGCGCAGGTCACGGCGACCCGCAGCAGCGACGGGTCGCGGAACGGTGTCAGCTGGACGTCGACGCTCGACGCCAGCTCGAGCTCGATCACCAGTCGCCGGTGCAGGCGCGAGGACGGGCTGCCGGCCAGCAGCGTGGTCAGGAGCTCGAGCGCCGCCCAGTCGGGGTGACCCTGGCCGACGACCTTCCAACCGCACAGCACGCGATCGCTGGCGATCGGTCGCCGGGCGCGCTTCACGCGTTCGGCGGTCTGCGGCGGTTCGACCGTGGTCGGCCCCGGCGGCAACTCGACCGCCGGCAGCGCGCCGTAGGCATCACGGACCATGGCGAGGAGCGCGAGCTCGTCGACATCGCCGGCGACGACCAGGGTCGCGTTGTTGGGCGCATACCAGCTGCGGTAGAAGGCCCGGATGTCGTCGAGGGTGACCGATCGGATGTCGGCCATCCACCCGATGGTGGGCCAGCGGTACGGATGGACGTCGAACGCGATCGACATCAGTTGCTCGTCGAGCCAGCCGTCGACGTCGTCCTCGACGCGCTCGCGACGCTCGTTGGTGACCACGTCGCGCTCGGGTTCCACGGTGGCCGCGGTCAAGAGCAGCCGGCTCATCCGCTCGCTCTCGAGGCGCACGGCGAGCGCGAGCTCGGCGGCGGGCAGGGACAACCGATACTGCGTCCAGTCGACCCAGGTCGCCGCGTTGCTCTCGCCGCCGGTGCGCTCGACGACCCGATCGAACTCGCCGGGGGCGAGGGTCTCGGTCTGGGCGAACATCAGGTGCTCGAACAGGTGCGCGAGGCCGGTCTTGCCCGGTTGCTCGTGGCGCGAGCCGACCCGGTACCAGGTCTGGTACGAGACGATCGGTGCCGCACGATCGACGACCACGATCACGCCCAGGCCGTTGGCGAGCCGCCAGCGGCGGGCGACCAGTGCGCGACCGATCCGGCTCTCGGCCTCGAGCACCAGGCCGTCAGGAGCTGCGAGCATCTCGATCTTCTACCACGGCTGTTCCGGCCTCCCTCCCAAAGCTGGTCGAGAGCGTCACCGCGCCGTCGCGCTCGAGCGTCGCGAGTCCGGTCGCCGCCGCGGACAGCTCGGCGGGAGCGCACGCGCCGCCGCCGAGATCGGGCGAGCGCCCAGCCAGCATGATCGCGGCGTCGCTGACCGTGCGCGCGGCGAGCGCATAGACGTCGCGGCCGGCGATCCGGACCTGCGCGTGTCGGAAGCCGCGCCGTGCGCTGGCGACCACCACGAAGCGCGCCCGGGCGCGGGTCGTCGCGTCGGGGACCTGGGTCGGATCGACGAACGTGGCCAGGACCGGGGCCAGCAGTCCGGCGAACGGCGCCATCAACCCGGCGAGCGGCGCCAGCCGTTCGAGGCCGCGCGCCCACGGATCGTCGGGCAACGCGATGAAGCCGTCGACGATCCGGGCGGCGAGGTGGCGCGGAACGGTGATGACCTCGGGGGCGGGAAACGATCGCGCGGCTCGCTGCCCGAGCTCGCCGAAGTCGATGGTGTGTCCGCGCGCGGCGGCCCGCGTCAGGTCCCACCGTCCGGCGCGCCACACCACGCCGCGCGCGGTCACGGCGTCGATCATCGCGCGGCGCGCCGCTGGCGCGGGCACGAAGCCGTCGACCGCCAGCCCGATCACGATCTCGTCGAGCGGATCGTCGTCGGCGAGTCGGCCGCGGATCCCGGGGCTGGTCCCGAGGACGTCCTCGGCTGCCCACCGCGCGGCCCAATCGCCGATCGCGCCCAGACCGCCCGCGCCCGGCGCCATCACGGTCCCCCGTCGTCGCGCCTCGGCGTCGTGTTCCTCGTGCAGCGCGCGCACGAAGCCCTGATCGCCAGCGACATCGACATAGTGGGCGCCGGCCGCCACCGCCGCGGCGGCCACCACGCCGCCGACCTGCGGGAACGGACCGGCGCAGCCCACGACCACCCGGGCGCCGGCCACCGCCCGATCGAGCGCCGGTCGGTCGTGCGCCGCGGCCACCGCGATCGCGAGACCACCCGCGCCGCCGAGCTGGTCTCGGGTCGCCGCCAGCCGCCCGCGATCGCGCCCGGCCAGGACCACCGTCGCGCCGCGCGCTGCGAGCGCGCTGGCGACCAGGCCGCCGACCACACCGCTCGCACCGTAGACGACGATGGTCGCCGGGCCCGCGGACACCGGGTTCGGATCTGACGCGATCATGGGACCTCGACTCGGAGCGACAGGCTGCCGACGTGCGACCAGCGGCCGTAGGCGCCGGCGGCGGTGGGCGCGCCATAGCCACCGCGCACGGTGTCACACGCGGCCAGCTCGACGTCGAAGCCACTGTCGACGCAGTCGAGGCGGTCGATCGGATCGAACGCGCTCGGGTCGGCGGTCACCGTGGGTTGGAACCCGACGCCGTACGCCGCCTGCACCACCCACCGCGAGCCCAGCCGGAGCTGGAGGCCGCCGCCCGCGGTGAGCTGCCGGCCCCAGGGCGCCCGCGCCGACATCTGTTCGCCGGCCACCGCGCCGCTGTCGGCGCCGACCCGGGCGCCGAGCCGCAGCCGCTGTCCGTCGTCGACTTCTTCGATGCCAACCTCGAGCGCGACGGCGTCGTGCAGGCCGCGCGGCCGAGGATAGATCGCGGGCGTGTCGCCGGCCGCGAGGTCACCACCGTAGACGCGGACGTCGTCGGCGCCGATCCGCCCCAACCGTCGCCAGCGCAGCTCGCCGACGACGTCCCAGCGGTCGCGGGGCCGCGAGCGGGCGCCGACGCGCACCACCTCGGGCAGCCGATCGAACAGGGTCGACTCGCCGCGCCGCACCACGGCACCATCACGCGGCGCGCCGACCACGGTGGCCACCCCGCTGCGTTCGATGCGGCCCAGGTTCCACGGCCGCTGGTACGAGAGCCCGAGCCACAGCTCGCCGGGGAGGCGGACCAGGATGCCGCCCGAAAGGCTGAGGTCGTCGATGCTGGTGTTGTCCGAGGCCACGTCGATCGACCACAGCTCGGCGGCGGCGGGATGCTCGAGGCCACAGCGGACGCCCCCGCAATCGCTGCCGACGCCGCGGGCCGGATCGCGGCCGGACTCGAGCGCGGTATCGCGGGCAAATCGCACCACCGACGAGCGCGTGCCGTAGCTGCCGGCCAGCCCGAGCGAGAGCCGGCTGGTGACGCGGTAGCCGGCGGCGATGGTGCCCCAGTCCTTCTGCCGGGTCCGATTGCCGCGGCTGTGGTAGGCGAGGGCCTCCTCGCCGGCGATCGTCTCCTCGGGCGGCGGGGTGCCGGCGGTGAACGCCACCATGCCGCCGGGCCAGGCCCGGATCACGCCGACGTGACCGCCGGCGCCCATGGTTCCGGATCGGACGCTGGGGCCGGGTTGATCGCCGCCGCCGTCGTCGATGACCTGGCGCTCGATCGCGAGACGGTCCAGGGTGCCGGTGGCACCGAGAAAGACGTGGGTGCCGGGCGTGATGAGCAACATCGCCGCGGGATTGGCGGTGATGTTGGCCGGGTGCGGCGCGGTCGCTCCGGCGAACACGGCACCGTCCCAGGGCGCGTCAGCGGGTCCGGCCGCGGCCGGCACCGCGGCGGCGGCGACGATCACGATTGGCCAGCGCACGAGCGGAGAACGTATCAGAGGCGGTGGTTGGATCGGTCCCTGGCTCGCATCGATCGTAGGCTTACCGGCGCGGGCGTGGTGACGTATCATCGGCGCGCCGTGATCAGGACCGTATGTGTTTTTGTGGTCGCCTGCTGCGTGCTCGTCGCCGGGTGCGAGCAGACCACGCACGCCAGCATCGCCAAGTGGGAAACCTCGAAGAAGGGGCCGGAGAAGCTCAGACGGACGCTCACCGATCGGGGCCTCGATCCCGACCTGTCGGCCCACGCCGCCGAGGTCCTGATTCGCAAGCTCGAGGACGAGTACGTGCGCACGACGCTCGCGGCGATGGCCGCCGAGCGTCGCGAGAAGGTGGTCGCCAAGCTGGCCCCCCGGCTGTGGGACATGGCGCGCCTCGAAGGCGAGATGGCGCAGCCGACCCAGCGGCAGCAGATGGGCAAGGACGCCCTGTACGACATCCGCGCCTGGGCCGACGCTGCGACTCGAGACGTGATCGACGGCTACCTCACCGACTGGTTGACCGGCGGCTACTACGAAGGGCGCGCCGAAGCCGGACGTCACACCGGGGTGCAGATTCTCCGGGCCCTCGGGCGCCGCGCCGGCGAGCGACTCATCGCCGAGGCCAACCGGATCATCGCCGCGCCCGATCAGGCCGGCAAGCGCCGCAAGATCGGCGACCAGTTGCTGCTTGGCCTCGCGGTCTCGGGTTCTCCCGATGCGGTCAAGCTGGTGCTCGACATCTACGCGATGGATCGCGGCGACGAGACCCTGCCGGCGCGGGCCATGAGCGCGCTGTACCGGGCCTACCTCGACACCGCCGGGCAGTACGCGCTGGCCGATCCGGCCGCGCTGGTGCCCCACGTCGCGCGGCTGGCCGAGATCGCGAAGGACGACGGCAACCGGGCTCAGATCGCCAATGACGCCGTGGCCTTGATCCGCGCCGCCGGTCTACCGCACTGCCTCGAGCCTCTGCTCGGCATGATCAACCACCGCCACCGCGACCCGCGGTTCCTGTGGGTCGGGGTCAACAACGCCCTGCGGTGTGGTGGTGCGGCGGCGCTGGAACGCGTGGCCGCGGCGATTCCGACCACCGGGACCTACGAGCACGAGGTCATCGGCGGCGCGGTCTGGGGCACCTTCGCCAGCCTCGGTCAGCGCGACGAGTTCATCGCGGCGGCGCGCGGCATGCTGGCGTCGAAGAGCTGGGTCGGGCGATGGATCGCGATCGAGACGCTGGGCGTCCTCGCCGTCAAGGGCGACGCCGACCGCCTCGCTGCGCTTGCCAGCGACCCGGCGCGGCTGACCGGGTACTGGGGCGATCAGTCGCAGCTACCCAAGCGCGAGCGCAAGCTCGAACCCACGGTCGGCCAACGTGCCGGCGAGATCGCCCAGTCGCTACGCTGATGTTGACCGGGTCAGCGAGCCGCACGGCCGAAGTTCTGTGTGGAGTTTTGCAGGCAGAATGCAGCGATCGGCCCCGACAAGTAGTATGCTGCGTCGGGAGGAGACCTCCCGGGCTGCCCCCCGCGATCGTTCTTCCGCGTACGCGCACCCAGGAGTGATGCCGGGATGGACCAGAGCAAGAAGACGATGCGCCACTTCTACTGCCGAGACGTCCTCTGGGAGACGTTCGAGCAGATGGCGAACGACTTCGACTGTTCCATCGACTATCTGATCAACGAGTCGATGCGCTACTACGCGCGGTCGAAGAACTACCCGGCCTCGGTGCAGGGCGCATCGTCGGCGTCGATGCCGGCCGGCGGGCAGCAGGGCCAGCATCAGCCGCCGGGTCCGACCCAGGCGCCGCCGCCAGCGATCGCACGTCGACCGGCGCCAACCACGTCACCGCCACCGAGCCAGCCGTCGACCGTGCCGCAGGCGCCGCGCCGCCCGGCACCACCGACGCCGGCCAGCCATCTCGGTGGCTCCGCGTTGCCGATGGGCGGCGGCATGGGCGGCGGCATGGGCCGCCCCGCGGCTCCGGCCTATCAGCCACCGGTGGCTCACGGCGCCGCGCCGGCGGCCCGCGTCGATCCGCATATGGGGCAGGCGGGGCAGGCGGTCGGCCAGGCGATGGGCGGCACGGCGACCCTGTTCCTCATGTTCAATGGCCAGCGCTACCCGGTGACCAAGGACCAGTTCATCATCGGCCGCAGCTCGAAGACCAGTGACCTCGCGATCAAGGACGGCAACATCTCGCGCAAGCATGCCGCCGTGATCCGCCGCAACGGCACCTTCTACATCAAGGACCTCGGGTCGACCAACGGCATCGACTACAAGGGCATGCGCATCGACAACAAGCGCATCGACGAGGGCGACGTCTTTCATCTCTGCGACTACGAGCTGCGCTTCACGTATCGCGGCGACTGAGCAGCGACCGACCGAGCGACCGCCCGGCGACCGCCCGGCGACCTACGTCGCCTGCAGCTGCGCTTGCACCTTCTCGCCGCGCCGCATGCCGAGCCGGGCGTAGATGGCGAGCGCTTCACGCAGCAGATCGGTGCCGCTCTCGACGCCGCCGTTCTCGATCTTGTAGCGCCCGAACAGCTCCAGGCCGCGGGCGGTGGCGGCGTCGTTGCCGATGCCACGCAGCACCGCCAGGCCGCGCAGGAAGTAGCCCTCGGCGGGGGGCTCCTCGGGGCCGTTCATCACCTCGGTCCGCTCGGCGTCGTAGAGGCTGCCCGACAGCACCTGGCCGAGCGCCAGCAGCGCCAGCCCTTCCTTCTCCTTCAGTCCGGCCTGGGTCGCCACCGCCAGCGCACGCTCGGCGAGCTCGCGAGCCACGCCCACCTTGCCAACCTGCAGCTCGAGCAGCGCGAGGATGCGACAACACTCGCTCTCGAGCTGACGCGCCTCCAGGTCCTCGATGATCTCGAGCGCATCCTCCAGCCGGCTGCGCGCCTCTTCCAGCTTGCCCTCCTCGAGCGCCAGCTCGCCGAGGTGGGTGAGCACGATCGCGGAGTACGGTAGGGCGCCGATCTCCTCGGCGCCGGTCAGCGCGGCCAGCCATCCGGCCCGGGCCTCGGCGTGCTCACCGAGCTCGTAGGCCAGCACCGCCAGGTTGATCTGCGAGACGACGGCGCCCCATCGATCACCGGCGGCCCGGCGCAACTCGAGGGCTTCGGCGTGGCAGGTGAGCGCGGCGTCGAACTGACCTCGATCTTGCTGCACGTTGCCCAGGTTGGACAGCGAGGCCGCGATCGAGCGCTTGTCACCGCCCTGACCGCGACGGGTGAGCGCCTCGGTGATCTTGGTGAAGGCCTCGTCGTTGCGGCCGAGCAGGTGCAAGGCCTTGCCGATGTCGTCGAGCGAGCCGGCGATGCCGCGGGCGTCGCCGGCGGCGCGAAACAGCTCGGCGCCGCGCTCGAGGTACTCGAGCGACAGCTTGAGGTCGCCCTTGCGCCGCCAGACTCGCCCCATCTTGTTGAACGCGACGGCCGCCTTGGCCTTGGAGGCCCCGACCCACGACAGCCGCAGCATGCGCTCGAACGCTCCCAGCGCCGCCTCGAAGTCGCCGATCAGCTCGTAGACCGAGCCGAGATCGTGCCACAGGTGGATGCGCGCCGCGTGATCGGTATCGCCGACGCAGGCCAGCGCGCGATCGTAGAGGCGGATGGCGCGCTCGTTGTGGAAGCCGGCGCGGGCCGCCTCGGCGGCGCGACGATAACGGCCGGCGGCCTCGCGGGTCTCGCCGGCGCGCTCGAGGTGGCGCGCGACCTCCTCCTGCGCCGCGGCCCCCCGCCCCTCGGGACGCAGCTCGAGCCACTGCGCGGCCAGCCGGTGGTAGCGTCGGCGCGCCGCTTCGTCGAGGCCGCGCAGGACCAGTGACCACAGGATGGGGTACGCGAACCGCAACTCGCGCTCGCCCTGCATCGCCGGCGGATCGACCTCGACCAGCCACTCGCGCTCGATCAGCTTGGCCAGCGATGCGTTGACGGTGACCCGTGAGTGATCGCCCGAGGCGGCGATCTGCGACAGCGTCGGGCCGTCCGGATCGGCGGTCTCGAGATGGATCGCGCGCTCGAGCGCCAGCACCGCGTCCATCCAGCACACGTCGCCGATCACCGCCGCCATCTCGAGGACGCGGCGGTCGACCGGGTCCATCACGTCGAGGCGGGCCGCCACCAGCTGATCGTAGGTGCGCGGCAGATCCGCCTCGGCGAGCCGGACGGCGTCGAGTCGCCAGGTGGCGCCCGGGCCACGGACGATACAATCGCTCTCGAGGAGCAGCCGGACCAGCTCGTGGATCGCGCGCGGCGAGCCACCCAGCGAGCGGGCGTGTGCGAGCAGGCGATCGGGCACCGTTCCGAGCGGCATCAGCAGCTCGCGCAAGAGCTCGTCGGCGTCGGCGCCCGACAGCGCGCCGAGGTCGATCCGCTCGGGCGCGACGTCGCCCTCGCTGAAGCTGGGATGGCGTTCGAACAACGACGCCTGGGCGGTCGCCACCAGCAGCACCCGCGACGTCCGCATGCCGGCGGCGAGGTACTGGACCAGGTTGATGGTCTCGGGGCCGGCCAGCTCGAGGTTCTCGAGCACCAGCACCAGCGGGCGCAGCTCGGCGTCGGCGGCGAGGAAGCGACGCACGGCCAGGAAGGTGCGGGTCTCGAGCTGCTGGGGTGATTCGACCAGCGGACCGACGACCGGACTGTCGTCGAAGCCGACCCGCATCAGGTGCGCGAGCAGGTGCGCGACCTCGGTCACGCGCGCCGGCGGCAAGACGTCGGCGACGCCGGCGATCACGCGCTCGCGACTGTCCTGGATCGACGCCCCGGGCGGCACGCCGAAGCGCTGCGCGAACAGCCGCGCGATCGCCGCAAACGCGCCGCCGCCGTCCTCGGCGGCACCGACCACGAAGCGGACCTCCGCGGTGGTCTCGCGGCACGCCTTGGCCAGCTCGCTGACCAGACGGCTCTTGCCCATGCCGGGCTCGGCGACCACGACGGCGTAGCCCATCGCACGATCGGTCACCGCGGACGTGAAGCGCTGCCGGAGCATCTCGAGCGCCGGCCGGCGGCCCGTGAACCGGGTCCTGAGGTCGTAGACCGCAGGAATGGCCACGGTGCGCTCGTCATCGCCGTCACCGAACAGATCGCCGTCGAGCTCCGTCAGGCGATCGAACCCGCGATCGAGCGCGCCCCCCCCTGGCGTTTCTGGGCCCGTCACGGCCGCAGGATACCATGGGCCCCACAACGCCTTTCGGCGGTGCGGCCCCGAACCATCGGAATTCGTGTGCATTTCCATCCCTGGCCCCGCCGATCGGGCCGCGGAACCTAATGTGTGTCTTTGTGGTTGTCAACCACAGCTTTACCGGTGCCGCAGCGCACGGTCAGGGCATCTCGATAGCGCCGGGTGCGGGCCTCGATCTCCAGCGGAACCGGGCGCGGCACGCCGCCATCGCGCAGGAAGTAGTGCAGCGACACCGGGATGATCGGCGGGCTCCGGCGCTCCAGTCGCGCGCAGTTGAGGGCGTCGAGATCGGCGAGCACCTCGGCGAGGACCCGCGCGGTCGGACGCTTGTTGTCGTGCAGCACGATGATGCCGCCGCCGCGCGCCACGATGTGGGCGAGGATGGTCCGGCGCAGGCGCGGTCGGTCGGTGATCGACCAGTCGGCCGGGTCGATGTTCCACAGCACCTGGGTGAGGCCGCGCCGCGCGAGATCGGCTCCGAGCCGCGGCGAGGTGGCGCCGAACGGCGGACGGACGCTGGTCGGCCGCCGCCCGGTGGCGTCCGCGATGAGCGCGGCGGTGCGTTCGAGCTCGCGCTCGCGGGCCTTCGCCGACAGCCGGGGCAGCCGGGCGTGGCTCCAGGTGTGATTGCCGATCCCGTGGCCGGCACGCTGCATCTCGATCAGCAGCGCGCGCCGACCGGCGGCAGCCGCGCCGTGAAGCTGCTTGCCGACCACGAAGAAGGTCGCCGGCACGTCGTGGGCGGCGAGGGCGGCCAGCACGGCGGGCGTGGTGTCCTCGTCAGGTCCGTCGTCGAAGGTGAAGGCGATCAGGTGCGGCGGTCCGACGCCGCGGATGGTCTCGGAGCCGCCCAGGCCATCGTCGGCGAGCGGCTCCGGCTGGGATTGCGGCTCCGGCTGGGGTTGCGGCTCCGGCTGGGGTCGCGGCTCCGGCTGCGGCTCCGGTTGCGGCTCGGCCTGCGGCTCCGGTGGGTCATCATCGCCAGCCGCGACACCGGCGGCCAACGTGATCGCGATCCCCAGCAGCAGGCAGCGTCGCACGTGCTGCGGGAACGTAGCACGCAGGTGGTACGCTCACGAGGTGGCACGCATCGTCGCCACCTCCCACCTGCCCGGCGATCCAGCTCGGCTCCTCGACGGTCACGAGTGGATCGGCCCGGCCCGAGGCGACGATGCGTGGTCGCGCGTCCGCTGGCTCGGCGAGCTGGCCACCGCCGACGCGCTGGTCTGCCTGCTCTCCGATCGCGTCGACGCCGAGGCGCTGGCTGCCGGACCGTCGCTGCGCGTGGTCGCCAACTACGCCGTCGGTCACGACAACATCGACGTCGCCGCGGCCACCGCCCGCGGGGTCGCGGTCGCCAACACGCCTGACGTGCTGGTCGAGGCGTCGGCCGACTTCACCTTCGCGCTGCTGCTCGCCGCCGCCCGACGCCTCGGCGAAGGTGAGCGGCTGGTTCGCGCCGGGGCCTGGGCCGGGTGGACGCCGGACCTCTTGCTCGGTGCCGACGTCGGTGGCCAGACCCTCGGCATCATCGGCATGGGCCGCATCGGACGGGCGGTGGCCCGCCGCGCCCACGGCTTCGCCATGACCGTGCTGTACACCCGCGGCGCGCCGCCCGACGGGGTCGCCGCGACCGCGGTGACGCTGGACGAGCTGCTGGCGCAGAGCGACGTGGTCTCGGTGCACTGTCCGCTGACCGCGGCGACCCACCGGCTCATCGATGCCCGCGCCCTGGCGGCGATGAAGCCGGGGGCGATCCTGGTCAACACGGCGCGGGGCGCGATCGTGGATGACGCCGCCCTCGCCGAGGCCCTCGAGCGCGGTCATCTGGGTGGCGCCGGGCTCGATGTGTTCGTGAACGAGCCCGCGGTCGATGCGCGGTTGCTCGCCGCGCCCCGCCTGGTCTTGGCGCCGCACCTGGGATCCGCTACGACTACCGCCCGGACCCGCATGGCCGAGCTCTGTGTCAACGCGGTGCGCGACGTCCTCTCCGGGCGGCGGCCCGCCAACCTGATCAATGGCGACGCACTCGCGGCGCGAGGCCGGGCGTGAGCGGGCCGAGCCACGAGCCCCACGTGCTGGTGGTGACCAGCGCCAGCGCCGATCCGGCCGCCGTGATCCCGGTGCTGGCGGCGTGCGAGGCCGCCGGGATGCGGGTGCGGGCGATCGACGTCGGCGCGGCCGGCGCCGGTGGCGGCGGGCTGTCGGATCGCATGCGGCGCGCGCTCTACGGCGAGACCGCGGAGCGGCGTCTACGCAAGGAGATCGACGGCAACCCACCTGACGTCGCGATCGCCTTTGATCCGTTCGCAGCCCAGGCGCTGTCGCTGGCTCGCGATCAGGCTGCCAACCCGGCCCCGGTGGTCGCCGTGGTCGCCGAGCTCGAGCCGGGGGCGGCGTGGGGGCAGGCCGACGCCGATCGCTACTGCGCCGCCGACGTCGAGGCCGCGGTCGCGCTGGCCGACGTCGGCGTCGAGGAGGATCGCGTGCTGGTGGTCGGTCCGATCGGGGAACGGTCGTGGGTCGACGCCGGCGCCGAGGATCGTGCCGGCCTGCGCGCCCGCTTCGGTGCCGGCGAGCGCGCCGTGGTCGTCGAGGTCGCCGGCCTCGGCGCCGAGCTCACCGGACAGCTGGTCATGCAGCTGTCGCTGGCCGAGGTCAGCGAGCGGATCACCTACCTGTTCGACGCCGGCACCGACACCGACGCGGCGGCGATGGTGCGTCGTCAGGTGCCGGTGCTCGGCCTGCGCGCCAAGCTGTTCGGCCACAGCGCCGACGCCGGCCGCTACTGGCGCGCCGCCGACGTCATCGTGGCGCGACCGCGGTCGCGTGCGGTGGCGCGGGCGATGCTGGTCGGCGCGCGGCTGCTCGCGCTGGTCGACGACGAGGTGGTCGGAGCGGCGCGGATCGCCGGGGCCCTGGAGGCGCGCGGTCGTGGCATCGGCGCGCGCGGCATCCTGCTGGTGTCGTCGGGGCTGGAGGCGCTGCTGCGCACGCCGCCGCCGGCGCCGGCGCCCGACGGCGCCGATCACGTCGTCGACGTGGTGTGGACGGTGGCGGCGGAGCGGCGCGCGGTGATCGAGGAGCGGCGGGCCGCCGCGCGCGCCGACACCCACGCCCGCATCCGCGACGCCACCGCCGCCACCGCCGCCGCCGCCAAGCAGACCGTCGCCGCTGGCGACCTCGAAGATCTCGGCGGCGATCCGGCGCCGGTCGCCGACCTCCCCGACCAGGCCGCGGTCGCCGCGCTGGCGCGCGAGGCCGCGGCCCGCAAGCACCAGCTGGTCCGCGAGGTCGATGGCGCCCGCCGCGCCGCCGAGGAAGCCGACCGCGCGGCCGACGCCGATCCGGCGGGCGCCAGCGGCCATCGCCGGCGCGCCGACGCCGAGCGGGCGTCCATGTACCGCCTGCTCGAGGAGCTGGCGGCGCTCGATCGCGAGATCGGTGACCTCGACGCGGCGACGCGAGCGGCCCGTGCGGCGGGCGTGAAGCCGGGTGCCGATCGGCGGTCCGGAGGTCCCGTGCCCGGCCCGGCCGCCGCCCCCGACGGATCCGGTGGCGGCCCGCGTCCCGCCGCGGCGTCGCGCGCCGCCGCCGCCGCCGATCCGCTGGCCAACCTCAAGCAGCAAGCGGCGGCCGCCAACCGCACGTCGTCGGCCTCGGTCGACGACCAGCTGACGGCGTTGAAGCGCAAACTGGCGGAGACGTCCAAGAAGAAGTGACATGAACCCAGCCTGCCCAGCCTCGAATCGCCGCCGCCGCGCCACGCTCGCGCTGTTGACGCTCGTGCTGGCGGCCCTCGCGGTGCTGCTCGCGGGCTGTCCGCCCAAGCCGCCGGCGAAGAAGCGGACCCCGACGTGGAAGACCGAGCCGCGCCCGGTCAAGCCCAAGGATCCGCCACCCGCCAAGCACAAGTCGCACGAGCACGCCCACGGTGGCCATCCCCACGACGGCGGCGGTCACCACCATCACCCGCACCCGCACCCGCACATGGACGGCAAGCTGGGTCACCACCATCCGCACTAGGCCCAATGGCGATCAGGAGCCGCTGCGGCCGTAGCGATCGTCGAGGCGCACGACGTCGTCGAGCTCGGGGCTGGAGACCTCGAGCACGTCGGTGTCGTCGATGGCGGTCATGCGGTGGCGCAGACCGGGCGGGATGCGGAACGGCTGCATGGGTTCGAGCTCGGTCGTCGCCGGTGGCGCACCTTCGACGAAGTGCTCGAAGCGCATGCGGCCGCGCAGCACCATGACGGTCTCGTCCTTGTGGCGGTGGTACTGCAGCGACAGCGCCTCGCCGGCGCGGATGTGCAGGATCTTGCCGACGTACCGATCGGTGTGGGCCCAGATCAGCTCGTGGCCCCAGGGTTTTTCGACGCGCGCCGCGCTCACTTGGGCTTCGCGCTACCGGTGCCAGCTCCCGCGCCGGTCGCGCTTCCGCTGCCGGCGCCGGCCGGCGGCTTGGCGTCGACGTCCGAGGTCGCGCCATCACGCTCGGGCTCGGGCGCCACGAACTTGGGGCGCAGGCCCGGCACCTCCTCGCGGCGATCGACCTTCTTGTCGTAGTCGTCGTCGTAGAGGATCGCGACCAGCGCGCCGTCCTTGTACTGCTCCCAGTAGTCGGGCTCGCCGTCGGCGTTGCGATCGCGGCGCACCGCGGTCAGGCTCTCGAAGCGGTCGTAGACTTCCTTGATGTCGTACTTGCCGTCGAAGTCGCTGTCGCGCTCGACCTCGATCCGCTTGCCGGTCTTGGGATCGTAGATCGCCGACATGTCGAAGCGGCCGTCGTAGTCGAAGTCGGCCTTCTCGAACGCGTTCGAGCCCCGCGGCGTGTAGCCGACCACCCAGTCCTTGCGACCGTCGTGGTCGAAGTCGACCTGCTTGCAGGTCAGGATCTCGATCTTGGTGCCGCCCTGATCGTCGACCTTGTACATCTTCCAGACGTCGGGACGGTTGTCGCGATTGAGATCGTAGGTGATGACGTTCTTGCCGCTGGTCTCGCACAAGGTGGCGTCGACCTTGGCCACGCTGGACGACGTGTCGCCGGCCTCGCTGGCCTTGGTGGCGGCCTTCTTGTTCTTGTTGCAGCCGGCCAGCGCGCCGCTCCCCGCCGCCGTCGCCAGCGCCGTCGCCAAGATTCCTGTGCGGATCCGCATGGGTCGAGCCTATGCGGTGGGGCCACCCGGCGCAAGCCGGGCGCGGTTGACCCGTGACGTGGCGCAACGTAAGGTGGCCGGCCCCCCGGCACGACGATGTCCTTCCCCGCCGATCGCATCCGCAACTTCTCGATCATCGCCCACATCGACCACGGCAAGACCACCCTGGCCGACCGGATCCTCGAGCACTGCGGGGCTCTGACCGAGCGCGAGCGCGAGCACCAGTTCCTCGACAACATGGATCTGGAGCGGGAGCGCGGCATCACGATCAAGGCCCAATCGGTGCGCCTGATCTACAAGGCCAACGACGGCCTCGACTATCAGTTCAACCTGATCGACACCCCCGGCCACGTCGACTTCCACTACGAGGTGTCGCGCAGCCTGGCCGCCTGCGAGGGCGCCCTGCTGGTCGTCGACGCCGCCCAGGGCGTCGAGGCGCAGACGCTCGCCAACGTCTACGTCGCGCTCGACAACAACCTCGAGATCGTGCCGGTCCTCAACAAGATCGATCTGCCGGTGGCGCGGCCGGACGAGATCAAGCAGCAGATCGAGGACCGCATCGGGCTGTCGGCGGCCGACGCCTGCATGGTGTCGGCCAAGACCGGGGTCGGCGTCCCCGAGATGCTGGAGGCGATCGTCCACCGCATCCCGGCGCCGGTCGCCGACCGCAGCGCACCGCTCGAGGCGCTGATCTTCGACTCCTGGTACGACGCGTTCCGAGGTGTCGTGGTGCTGGTGCGGGTGTTCAAGGGCTCGATCGCCAAGGGCACCAAGCTGCGCTTCTGGGCCACCGACGTGACCTACGACTGCACCATGGTGGCGGTGCGGACCCCGCACCTGCTCGAGGTCGACGCCATCGACGCCGGCGAGGTCGGCATCGTGGCGGCGTCGATCAAGGACATCTCCCACGCCCGGGTCGGCGACACCATCACCGACGACGCCCGGCCGTGCCCGGCGCAGTTGCCGGGCTTCAAGGCCGTCAAGCCCATGGTGTTCGCCGGCATGTACCCGGTCGACGCCGCCGACTACCAGAACCTCCGCGACGCGCTCGGCAAGCTGGTCCTCAACGATGCCGCCGTGACCTACGAGCCCGAGTCGTCGTCGGCGCTCGGCTTCGGCTTCCGGTGCGGGTTCCTGGGGCTCCTGCACATGGAGATCATCCAGGAGCGGCTCGAGCGCGAGTTCGATCTCAACCTCATCACCACCGCGCCCAGCGTGCAGTACAAGGTGCAGTTGCCGGGCGGTGATCTGATCATCGTCGACAACCCGGCCAAGATCCCCGACCAGGGCAAGTTCGACCGCATCGACGAGCCGGTGATCACGGCCACGGTGCACCTGCCGCAGGAGTACGTCGGTCCCATCATGCAGCTGTGCGAGGAGCGCCGCGGCAGCCAGCAGGGCCTGCACTACGATCCGGGGGGCCGGGTCCGGGTCGTCTACGTGATCCCCCTGGCGGAGGTCGTGTTCGGCTTCTACGATCGGCTCAAGACCATGAGCCGCGGCTACGCCTCCCTCGACTATGAGCCGGCCGGATACCGCGAGGCCGACCTGGTCCGCATCGATGTGCTGATCAACGGCGAGCGCGTCGACGCGCTGTCGATCGTCGCCCACCGCGACAACGCGTACCACCGCGGCGTCGAGCTGTGCAGCAAGATGAAAGAGGTGGTGCCGCGCCAGATGTTCGACGTCGCGATCCAGGCCGCGATCGGGAGTCGCATCATCTCGCGGGTCAGCGTCCGCGCCATGCGCAAGGACGTCACCGCCAAGTGCTACGGCGGCGACATCAGCCGCAAGCGCAAGCTGCTCGACAAGCAGAAGGAAGGCAAGAAGCGCATGAAGTCGGTCGGCTCGGTCGAGCTGCCGCAGGAGGCGTTTCTCACCATCCTCAAGGTCGATCGCTAGTGGCGGTGGCGCTGTCGGCGCTGTCATCGGCCGCGAGCTGGGACCGGCGCGTGATCAAGGAAGCGCGGGCGCTGCTCAAGGACGCCCGCGCGCTGCGCGGCGGCAAGATGTCGGCCGCTGACGCCCGCACGCTCAAGGAGCGGACCGAGGCCGTCGATCAGGCGGCCCGCGCTCGCGACGCCACCGAGCTGCGTCGCCACCTGGCCGCGCTCGACGCCATCGTCGACCGGCTGTCGGCCGAGGTCCGGCGATCGCCGTGGCGCGAGTACGTCGAGTCGATCGGGATCGCCATCCTGATCGCGCTGCTGCTGCGCGCGTTCGTGGTCGAGGCCTTCAAGATCCCCTCGGCGTCGATGATCCCGACCATGCAGATCGGCGACTTCATCTTCGTCAACAAGTTCCTGTACGGCGTGCGGGTGCCGTTCACCGACAAGAAGATCTTCGACGTCCGGGTGCCGCAGCGTGGCGAGGTGATCGTCTTCAAGAATCCGTGCACGCCGGAGCGCGACTTCATCAAGCGCATCGTCGCGGTCGGCGGCGACCAGGTCGAGGTCCGCTGCAACCAGCTCCACGTCAACGGCCGCGCCGTTCCCGAGGAGCTGGTCGACGCGACGTGCACGTACTGGAACCAGGACGAGCACACCAAGGTGTGGAGCGAGGAGCCGTGCAGCTACTATCGCGAGCACTGGGGCGGCTACACCTACGACACCCACCACGCTCCCGAGCGCCCCGCCGAGGACGCCGACCGCCGCGGCGGCGGCTGGTCGTACGAGGCCGAGGGTAGCTACATGCACGACTTCCCCAAGCTGCACAAACCGCCCGACGAGCAGATGCCGCAGTGTATCGGTGGCAAGCAGACCCCGGTCGAACGGGCGGCGGCGCGCGGCCAGCTGGTGCGCACCACGCCGCCGGCCGCGGCGTGCGCGCCCCGCCTGCACTACGTGGTGCCGGCCGGCCACGTCTTCATGATGGGCGACAACCGCTTCAACTCGAACGACTCCCGCGAGTGGGGCCCGGTTCCGCTGGCCAACATCAAGGGCAAGGCGATGTTCATCTGGCTGTCGTGGGGCAAGCCGGGCACCGGGCCGCTCGGGGTCCGCTTCCACCGCGTCGGCAACTTCGTGCACTGATCCAGGCTGCGCATGCTCGGCGAGGTCATCCACGGCTACCGCGTCGACCGCGCGCTGTCGGTCGACAAGGGTGGATTCGGCGACGTCTTCTTCGCCACCCACGTCGACTCCGGCGCCGAGGCCGTGGTCAAGGTGCTCAAGCCCGAGATGTCGGCGCACCGCGACATCGTCACCCGCTTCTTCAACGAGGCGCGCGCCGCCGCCAGCATTCACCACCCCGGCATCGTCCAGATCCACAACGTCGGCTACCACGGTGATCGCGCCTACCTGCTCATGGAGCGGCTGCGCGGCGACGACCTCGAGACCCGGCTCGCGGCCGGGCCGTTGCCACTCGACCGCGCCATCGTGTTCATGCGTCAGGCCGCCGGCGCGATCGGCGCCGCTCACCAGCGCGGCATCGTCCACCGCGATCTCAAGCCGGCCAACCTGTTCGTGGTGGCGGATCCCGACGTCGTCGGCGGTGAGCGCGTCAAGGTCCTCGACTTCGGCATCGCCAAGCTCTCGCTCGACGCCGGCGGCAGCAAGACCCAGGGCATCTTCGGCACCCCGGCGTACATGTCTCCCGAGCAGTGCGCCAGCTCGGGAGATGTCGACGTTCGCTCCGACCTGTACGCGCTCGGCTGTATCTTCTACGAGCTGGTCTGCGGCCGGCCGCCGTTCGGTCACGGCGGGATCGAGCTGGTGGCGGCGCACCTGCGCGATACCGCCCCGCCGCCGCGGACGGTCGCCGCGTCGATCCCGCCCGCCGTCGAGGTGATCATCCTCCAGCTGCTCGAGAAACAGCCGCAGCTGCGGTTGCAGTCGTGTGCGGCGCTGATCACGGCGCTCGACGGCCTGGCGGCGAGCGGGCCGCCCGGGGCCACGCCGTCATCGCAACCGCAGCGGTCGCAACCGGCCCACGCCGCGACGGCGACGCCGTCGATGCCAGGCGCCATCGACGGCGCGATCGCCGTGGCAGCGCCGACGGCGGGGATGTCGAGACATCGCGGCCTGCTGGTCGGCCTCGGCGTGGTGGTGGTGGCGGGGATCGCGATCGCGGCGGTGCTCGTGGCCCGGGGCGGCGACCGACGCACGGGCGTGGCCACTGGCGCCTCGGCGCCCGCGGTTGCCGACGCCGCGAGGGCTCGGGTCGATGCGGTAGTTGCCTGCGAGGCGCTGCAGCCGGCGCCCGCGAATCCCGTGCTCGGCGTGCTGCCTCGCGCCGCGGCTTCGCTGGGTGGGGCCCGATCTCCACGGCGGCACGTTCGATGTCGAGGCGCTGGGCGGCAAGGTGGTGCTGGTGACCTTCCAGGCCAGCTGGAACGGGCCGACCCGCGCCGAGCGCCCGACCTTCGGGCCGCTTGCCGACGCGGTCGGTGACCGACTGGCGATCGTGCAGGTGGTGTCGGAGGACAGCGTCGAAACGGCGTTGCGCGACGCCGAGGCCGGCGCCCGCTACCAGACCGTGTTCGATCACGGCCGCGATTGTTCGTCGGTCGGGGCGATCACGGCTTCGTGGGGCCAACCCGGCGACATCGTCGGTCAGGTGCGGATCACGGCGCCGGCGTCGGGCGTGAAGCTGGTGCTCGACACCGTCTTGCCGTGATCGCGAACACCGCGCGTCATGGTCGACCGCTGGCTTCGCTCGCGCGGCCGAACCACGCCCGCAGCTCGCACTCGGCGGGCTTGCCGCGCGGGGTGTAGCCGCGGTCGGCGGCGCCGCCGTCGCCCGACCACTCCCACACGAACAGGCCGGCGAGGGGCTGGCCGCTCCAGGCGTGGACCAGGGCGGCGAACGCGCGGCGCTGCTCCTCGAGGTCGATGGTGGCGTCGCGGGTGTAGTCCCAGGGCGCCGCGGCGCCGCCGTCGATCGACGGGTAGCCGACCTCGGTGAGCCACAGCGGCAGGCCGCGGGCGCGGGCGGCGGCGAGCAGCGCGGCGCGTGGCGCGCTCCAGCCGGCGATCAGCTCGTCGATCGTGGCGTCGCGGTCGCGGGTCAGCTCGAAGTAGCCGGTGACGCCGAGCGCGTCGAGGCGGGCGGCGAACGACACCTGCTCGAAGTGGTCCCAGTTGGCGCTGTAGATCAGGTCGCCGGCGAAGACCTTCTCGACCCGCGAGATGAGGTGGTACCAGCGATCGCGCCACGACTCGGTCGAGCCGAGCTCGGAGCCGATGACCAGCGCCGCGACGCCGTGGGCGGCGGCGACCCGGGCGTGGACGACGACGAACGTCTCGTACGACGACCACCACGTGGCGACGTGGCGCGGCGCCAGCGTGCCGCGCCACTGGCCCGGCGCGGTGCGCTCGAGGACCAGGATCGGGAACAGCGTCACGCGCAGGCCGCGGCCGGCGGCGTGATCGAGCGCGGCGCCGAGCACGTCGTCGGCGACCGTGACCGGGGTGCGGGCGACGCGGTCGGCGGCCACGTCGGCCTGGCCCCACGCCACGACCAGCGCGATGTCGGTGGCGCCGAGCCCGACGATCTCGTCGATGCGGACCCGGGCCTGGGCGGCGGTGGTGCCGGCCCACAGGCCGAGCGCGACGCCACGATGCGGCGGCGGCGCGCCGGGGCTGGTCGCGGCGGTGTCGGCGCAGGCCGGAGCGGAGTCCGGTCGCGCGGGTGCGCCTTCGCCGGCGCGCGCGCCCGCGGCTATTTTTTTGGCGGTGGCGGCGGCGGGTTGGCGAGCTTGGTCAGGGATGACGCCAGGGCGTCGGTCATCGCCAGCTCGAGCGCCTGCGCGATCGCGTACTCGCGATCCCGGGGCCGCAGCTTCTTGCCGACGTCGAGCTTGACGGTGGCCGAGCCCTCGCCCGAGAAGCCCATCACGCGCTCGGGGATGGTCTCGCCAAAGGTCCGCAGCCCGAGCCGGACGATGAGCCGCTTCTCCTTGTTGAGCGAGTCGTCCTTCTCCTCGAGCTCCTCCTCGAAGCTGGTCAGCTCGACGTTGACGCGGTAGGCGCCGGCGATCTTCTTCTTGGTCAGCCACTTCTTGAAGGCCTTGGCGTTGACCTTGGGATCGGGCGCGCCGTCGAGCGCGGCGACCAGTTGCGGGTGGCCGGCGATCGACTTGGCGATCTGCGCGCTGGTGGTCGGCAGCAGATCCTTGCCGACCTGGCCGAGCGAGTCGGAGGCCTTCACGTCGGCGACCTCGAAGAAGTACTTCTTCGGCGGCTTGGCGGCGTCGGCCGGCCGGACCGCACCGAAGGCGACCACCGCTGCGACCACGGTGGCGACGCCCACGGCGAGGCCCCTGGCAACGGGGGACAGGAAAGGGCGCACGGCAAGGCTTCGCATCGGGCTCATCATCACGCAGTTGGACCGTGCGTGCTACCGTTGCCATTCATGGTGCGCCGTCGATGGCCCGACGTGGTGATCGTGATCTCCATCCTTGCGCTGGGTTGCGCCGGCGTGTGGGCCATCTGGGGCCACGACCTGGGGCTGCGCGGCAAGCCGGACCGACCGGAAGCGCCGCCGCTCAAGCGGGTCGAGGGCGGCGGAGGGATGACCTGATGTCCACGCTCGATCTGGACGCGCTGTCGCTGCAGGCCTGGGACCAGCTCGACGACGCCCGTCGCTGCGAGCTCGCGGTCGAGGTCGCGGCCCACGTCGGCGGACGGCTGGTCGAGCTCGAGGTCGACGCCCAGGGCGATCAGGTCCACCGCATCGCGGCCATCGACGTGCGCGGCGTGCACCTGGTGCTGGTGCCGGGTGGCACGGTCACGCTGGGCTGGGACCCGTCGCGGCCGCTCGGGCTCACGGCGACCCAGGCCGCGACGCTGGCCGCGGACCCGGACGCGTCGGTGCCGTTCGTCGAGCTGATGACGCACTATCTGTCGCCGACCCGCACGGTGACGCTGGCGCCGTTTCTGATCGAGGTGTCGCCACGTTCGGTGGCCGACTGGGTCGTCGACCTCGGTGACGATCACGACGGCGAGCTGCTGGACGAGATCGCGGCCCGCGTCGCCGGCGACGGGTTTCGGCTGCCGACCGACGACGAGTGGGAGCACGCGGCGCGCGGTGGCTCGTCGACCCTGTTCCGCTGGGGCGACCGGTGGCCCGACGGCCTGCCGCAGGCGCGCGAGACTCACTTCACCGGCCACCACGTGCCCAGCGCGTTCGGCGTCCACCTGCTCGACGATCCGTACCAGGTCGAGGTGGTCAGCGATCCGCTCGGCTTTCGCGGCGGCGACGGCGGCTCGGCCGTGTGCGGCGCCCGGCCATCGCCCGAGGCCTGGCACACGT
The DNA here is from genome assembly GCA_947483555.1 of Myxococcales bacterium. Taxonomy (GTDB): domain Bacteria; phylum Myxococcota_A; class Polyangia; order Haliangiales; family Haliangiaceae; genus UBA2376. Next base: position 379 of record CANKMW010000085.1, on the reverse strand, counting down.
TCGCATCCGCGTTCCGCTGGCCGGTCGAGCTGTGGCAGGACGTCATCGTCGAGTCGCTCGAGTGCGGCTGGGTGCGGCGCGCGCTGTCGCTGGTCTAGGAGTTTGCAGGGCGTAGACGGCGCGGAGCGGGGATCTGGTGATGCTCCCGGCCCGCCGTGCCGTGCGCGGCCGGCGCGGTGGGGCCTGCCCATCGCGACGACCCACGTGGGCCTGCGCGCCGGGTCCTCGCTTGGGATGACCGCGCCACGCACTGCCACCGCGGAGCTCGCGGATCGATCCACTCGGGCTGCCCTCCTGTGGAGCTGCGGACGTCGCGCCGTCCACGTGGGCCGCCGCTCGGGCGGGCGGCCCCACCACGCCTCCGTGCCCGCACCACCAG
>CANKMW010000084.1 GCA_947483555.1 Myxococcales bacterium | reverse complement strand
GCCGCAACCCTGAGCGCTGGTCGCGCCACACCCGACCGTGGAGCCGCCCCGAGACCGTCACCCTCAACCCGGAGGCCAATCACGCAGCAGCCAAGCCCGACCGACTCGCAGCATGACGATTCACGCGACAACTACCTTGATTCCTGCCGAGAGGAAGGAGGGGGACTCGAACCCCCGACACGTTGCCGTGCACGCGAGTAGCGGTCGCGGTCCTCGACCAGCCGGACTCCTTCCAGTCGAAACAGTCAGCAGAGGGAGAGGGAGTTGAACCCCCAAGTCACCTTTCGGTGATCACGCGGTTTTCGAGACCGGCGCCGTCGCCACATCGGCTTGTCCCTCCAGGTGATGCGAACCAGGCAACGCCAACCCTGCAGGCGTGCCGCGATCGGGGGGCATCACGCCCCGACCGCGGCACGCCTCCACCCGCCACTCCCCGCCGCCGCTACGTTCGTCCGCGGCGAGTCACGAAGCCACCGTGGCCTCGTCGCTCTCGATCTCGCCGGTCCAGTACAAGTAGTCGCGCCACGCGTCGGGAACCGACTGCGTGCTCACGCGGATCGTGACCGCCAGCACCCACTGCGGGCGCGTGGGCTGCGAGCGCAGCGCCATGCCGGCCTGGACCGGCGTCCGGTTACCCTTCTTGCCGTTGCAGGCGTAGCAACAGGTCACGATGTTGTCCCAGGTCGTCTTGCCGCCCCGGGCGCGCGGGATCACGTGGTCGTAGGTCAGGTCGCTGATGCCGCAACGGACACCGCAGTACTGGCAGCGGTAGCTGTCGCGGGCGTAGATGTTGACCCGCGAGAACTTCACGGGCTTGGCGTGGCGGCGGAAGGCGCGCAGGAGCCGGACCACCGCCGGCACCTTGAACACCACCGAGATCGTGCGGACCTCGTCGGCGTACTCCTCGATGACCTCGACCTTGCCGAGGCTGAGGAGCGTGACCGCGCGCTGCCAGGAGATCACCTTGATGGGCTCGTAGCCCTGCGACAGGAGCAGGGTACGCGTCGCGTTGCTCATGACGATCGTGTTCCTTTCTCCGGTTCGCTGTCTTGCACGACGCCTCCCCCGGCTGGGCGCGTCGTCGGCCCGCGACATGCGGGCAAAACCTGTCGTGCCGCCGGCCGGATTCGAACCGGCACTGCGTGGCCTCTCGAACCACTGACTCCTGCCTGTTGGTCTACGGCGGCATGAAACGAAGCAACGTGCCCTCGGCGAGATTCGAACTCGCACCGTGCGGGATTTGAAGCCGCTGACTCTGCCGTTGGTCTACGAGGGCGTCGCGCTGGTGAGCGACGTGGATCGTGGTGGTACCGCCGGTCGGGGTCGAACCGACACTGCCTGCTTTCTGAAAACAGTGACTCCTGCCAGTTGGTCTACGGCGGCATGACGAAAAGAACGGAGAGTGACCGATGGGACTCGCACCCATTAGGACGAGGTTCACGGCCTCGCGCCGCGACGACTTTGGCTTCGGTCACGGTCCACCCGGAAGGATTTGCACCTCCATTACTCGGTAATCGGCCGAGCCTTCTGCTGTTGAATTACGGGTGGGAGAGAGTGCAGGTGGCCGGATTCGAACCAGCGGCCTACGGCTTAAAAGGCGATAACCATCCATCTACGGCCCGGTGACGGACAAAAGGCGAAAGACGGTGTTTTTACGTCGCTCTACCAGACTGAGCTACACCTGCATGAGACAAGCACTCGTTGCAGCGGAGGGACTCGAACCCTCATCGACACGGTTATGAGCCGCGCGTCCTCCCCGAGGTCGCTGCGATGAATCGCTGGCACGCCAGCCAGAGGATCGAACTCTGCTACCCGGACTTGGAAACCAGGTCCCTCCCAGAGGGCGGCGCATGAAGCAAACAGCAGTGCCACCGGCAGGAATCGAACCCACGCCGTCGACGTTCGTAGCGTCGCGTCCCATCCTCGGGTCGGGGGCAAACGGGCAAGGTGACTCGCGTCGGAGACGTCCGCACCCTGGATCGCTCCAGGGCCGTTGACACACACCTCGGATCTACGAGAGATCCTCGGTGCTCGCTGAGCCGGTCGCCCGGGGTCGCTACCTTAGGTCCGTTATAGTTACGGTAACCGACGCAATTCGGCCCGCTGGCGCCCCTGGGGGGAGTCGAACCCTCCATTACCTGCTTGAGAGACCGGCAGACTAGCCATTGTCTGACAGGGGCACAGAAAATTTTCGTGCACGATCCGTACGCCCGGGGCGCCTGGGAAGGGCACGAGTTCGAGGGTCTGGCGGGAATCGAACCCACACCTCGCGGTTTAACAGACCGCCGCTCAGCCATTGAGCTTCAGACCCAAGACACACCACGGTGCGGGCACCGTGGTGCGTGCGTGTTATGCGACTCCGGCGCCGGCCCGACTCGTTTCGAGATGGCGCACTCGTTGCGCCATCTCGAAACCAGACCTCGAGCGGCAACCGTGACCCCGAACCCGGCGTCACTGTTGCACGCTCGCTGTCGCTCGCTAGGCGCGGGCGAAGTCGCTGATCACCGGCGGCGTCGCCGTGTCGAAACCGACCACGTCGAGCATGCCGGCGTCGTTCGGGTCCGCGATCGTGAACCCGTTCGACGTCATCCCGACCACCACCAGCTTGGCCGGGCGGCCGCGCGCCTCGCGATAGGTGCGCAGCGCCTGGGCCGGGTGCACGCTCCCGGCCCACGTCTCGTTGTCCGTGTACACGACGAACGTGTCCACGTCGACCTGGTTCCGCGCCGCCCACAGCATGGGCAGCGCGCAGTCGGTGCCGCCCATCGGCAGCCTGCCGACCGCCGCGACGGCGTCGTCGAGGCGCTGGCGCGGCGAGATCGCCAGCGACGTCAACCCCGACTCTCCGCCGCCAAACTGGCCACCGTAGCCGCCCTTGGCGGCGGTGAACCCGACCAGGGTATGGTCGCGCTCGGTCGCCGCCGTCACCAGCGCCATCGCCGCCGAACCCACCCGCGGCGTGAGGCCCGGGATGCCCGCGATCGTGCCGCAGCTCATCGAGCCCGACACGTCGAGGGCCAGCAGCAGCCGCTTGCCCGACGGCTCGACGCTCTTGAACGTCGCGTAGAACGCGGCATCGAGCGCGTCGATCACCGGCGCGATCGGCGTCCAGGTGCCGGATCCGCGGGCGCCACGTCCGCTCTTGTAGGTCAAGAGCGCGGCCAGGACCGCGACCGGGTGGATGCGGGCCCTGGCAAGCCGGGTGTTGTCACCCAGCCGCGCGACCACGTCCTTGGTCGCGTTCGCACCCGCCGTGAGCAAGCCCACGCGGGTCATGGTGGCGAGGTTTCGGATCATCGCGGTCATCGGCATGTCGGCCAGCAGCGCCTCCCACACCTCGGTGTGGGTGAGCCACTGGGTCGGCACCGCCTCGCGCGGCACGCGGTGGGTGCGGATCACGTTGGCGGCCTCGCGAGCGCTGGGCACGCGCTCGAGGGCATCCTTGGCGATCAGCAGCGCCAGCGCCGGGTCGGTGGCCGCGCCCTCGGGGAGCGCGCCCTTGGTGACCCAGGCGAACAGGCGGTCGTGGGACGGCGACGCCGCCCGCGGGTGGGCGAGGCGGAGCAGGTCGCGAGTCGACCAGCCGTCTCGGGACTGGTACTTCACCAGCTGCAGCGCCAGCTCGTTGGCCGGGCGCGCGTTGAACCAGCTCGCCACGGCCTTGCGCATCCCGCGTCCCCAGCCGCCGAACGCCTGCGCGTACTCGGCGAAGTGCATGAGGTGCGTGCCGATGCGACACACCTTCGGCAGCGCGGCGAAGGCCGCCTTGCGGGTGGCCTCGTCGCCCAGCTTGGCGGCCAGCGCGAGGGCGAAGATCGCCGGATCGTTGCGGGGCGCGCGCGCGGCCTCCGAGATCTCGACGATCCTGGCGACGACGCGTGGGCCGTCGGCGGCGAGGCAGCGCACCAGCGCCTCGGCGTTGTCGAAGGACAGCTTGCGCTCGCTGATGTAGTAGGTGCCGCCCTCGCTACCGAGGATCAGGAAGCGGTCGAGCCGGACCCAGTCGTCGACCGACCAGGTGAACCCGCCGGCGGAGTTGGGAAGCTGCGCGGTCCCCGGCATCGGCTGCGACTGCGGGGTCGCCTTGGTCGAGAAGTACTGGGTGAACTTGAACACGACACGTCCTCCGGCCCACCGAGTGGGCGCATGGGTTGAGAAGCACGAGAGCGTGGAGCCGATCGCCGGAATCGAACCGGGGCAGGCTGCTTACGGGGCAGCCCCTCGCGCCAGCGAGGCGACCGGCGAGGAACGCCGTGAGCGCGGCACACGGGATTTGCACCCGCACGACTGGGGTGGAGGCCCAGGATGCTGCTGTTACACCAATGCCGCGAACGTCGAGAGCAGGTGGCGGGGATCGAACCCGCGATACCGGTACGGCGGACCGGGGTGTCGCCACAACACTTCACCTGCGGCGGTGTGCAGGGCACACCTGACGATCGCCGCCCGCAGTCGGAGGACTCTTCCCGCGGGCGCGATCGGATCGTGGGCCGGGTGGGAATCGAACCCACGTCGGGGCGGATTAAGAATCCGCTGCAAGGCCAGCATTTGCTACCGACCCCACGGACACACGTTGCCGTGCGTCTTTCGTCCCACCCCCTGGAATCGAACCAGGACCTCTCGGGCTTCAGCCGAGCGCGCAGACCACATGCGCCAGAGTGGGTCATTCGGGTGCCCGCGCCTGCGGGCACCCACGTCAATCATCTCTTCGGTTGTCAGGGAGCGAGCGCCCCGACGGTGGGGTCCGCTTGTCAGGCGGGCAGACCTCCGGCGGGGCTGCGCCATTTCAGCGGCGCAGCAGTACTGGGCCCTGGATTCGAACCAGGATCTGGCGGGTCAGAGCCGTCTGTCGTGCCGAGTTGGACCAGCCCAGTATGTCAGTCGCGGATCGTTGTCGTTCGGGTACGCGGTCGTGAGTGAGCGTGAGTGAGTGAGTGAGTGCGCGTGAGTGCGCGTGGTGGGGCGTCCAGGTTTCGAACCTGGCGGGTCGTCGTGCGACAGCGGTTTTACGGACCGCTTCGTCTCCATATCGGGCTACCGCCCCGGACCGGATTGTGATCGATTGGCCGAAACGCTCGAAGGGCCACCGGGTGTTTCACCCAGGCGGCCCTTCGTGGAGCATCGAGTGGAGCTCGAGTGCTACGAGAAAGCCTCCTGGGAGGGATCGCTGCTACCGCAGGCCGGAAGGGCGGCTTCGAAGAAGATCTTGATCGACCATGGCCGTGCCAACCCTGCGCCTTTGCGATAGGAGCATCGCTGCGCGTTGCGCATGCCGACCGGGGTCGGTTGCGTGTTCGCGAGGTTATGTAGGGTCACGGTCGTCATGGCTGTTGGTTCTACGTACGGGTCCTTGGTTCGGTCTTTTTTCGCCGCCGCCCCACCTGTTCAGGCTTCGGTTCGCTCCGAGGAGCAATCGATCCTGATGATGTCTAACTAAACGTATCAGACACGCTTGTCAAACAGGTTTTTTCGAAAACTTGGAACTCGCGTCCACGACTGCACTTTCAGCGCACGTCCTCGACGAGCAACCGAGGCGCACTGTCCGTGTCCTCATCGACATGAACGGTTCGGCATCTGGCAGCGAGTCCTCGGTCCTCTTCTCGCTACGCGAGCTCCGCGACCTCGAGTCGCACCGTGTCGCAGACGAGCGCGCCGCGGTCCGCGCCGCCCAGCAGGCCGCGGTCCAGGCCCGGGCAGCCGAGGCCGCGCGGGCCGCCGCCGAGGTCGCCGCCGCCGAGCAGGCGCGGATCGCTACGGAGGAAGCGGCGCTGGCGGCCCGGCGGCGGCAGCTCGAGGTCGACACCATCCGCATCCAGGAGACCGAGGCCCGCGCCCGCGCCGAGGCGATGGTCCGGATCCAGTCCGAGCGCCTGGTCTACGAGGTCGAGCTGCGCCGCGAGGAGCTGGCGCGCAAGCGGCCGCGGTGGTTGATGGGCGTGGCGGCCGGGTTCGCCGCGCTCGCGCTCGGCGTTGGCCTGCTGGCCGTGCGCGCCAGTGACCAGGCCAAGCAGAGCGGCCTGCAGCTCGAGGACGCGCGCCAGCGTGCCGACACCGCGCGCCAGCTGGTCGCGGCGAAGGACGCCGAGCTCGCGCGTCTGGAAGACGACATCAAGCGGGCCCAGGGTCAGGTCGACGCTGCCCGCAACGAGATCGAGAAGGTCAACGCCCAGACCCGGCTGAAGCAGCTCGAGGGCAAACGAGCGGTGAAGAAGCCTGGGGGCGAGCGGCCCGGGAAGGGCGGCAGTGGCGCCGGGTCCGGTTCTGGCTCACAGCCGATCACGGTCTGCACCGATCAGGTGCTGTGCGACTGATGGTCCGCTGACGACATCGCTGGCGGTCGCGGCCCGGGCCGGCATCGCTTCGGCCGACGGATGGCTGGCGCCCGCGCCCGCGGTCGGATAGATCCGGCGGGCGTGTCTGCTCGCTACCTTGTCGGCATCGATCTGGGAACGACCAACACCGCGGTCGCGTACGTCGACACGCGCGCCGCGGATCCGCGGGTGCGGGTGTTCGAGGTGCCACAGCTGGTGGCTCCGGGCGAGACCGCGCCACGGCGGCAGCTGCCGTCGTTCGTGTACCTGGCCGGCGAGCACGACCTCGGCGTCGCCGAGACCGCCTTGCCGTGGCGCAGCGGCGGCCGCGAGGTGGTCGGCGAGCTGGCCCGCTGGCAGGGCGCACGCAACCCGGCTCGCATGGTGGCATCGGCGAAATCCTGGCTCTGCCACCCCGGCGTCGACCGCCGGGCGGCGATCCTGCCGTGGGGCGAAGGCGACAGCCCGCGGATGTCGCCGGTGGCGGCCCAGGCGCAGGTGCTGGCCCACGTGGCGGCGGCGTGGGAGCACGTGATGTCCGCCGAACCGGACAGCCGGTTCGTGGACCAGGACGTGGTGGTGACCTGCCCGGCGTCGTTCGACGAGGCGGCGCGCGAGCTGACGCTGGAGGCCGCGGCCGCCGCCGGCTTGCCAGCGGTCGTCCTGCTCGAGGAACCGCAGGCGGCGTTCTACGCCTGGATCTGCTCGCGCGACGCCGGCGTTCCCGACCGCGGGCGCGGTCGCGCGCTGGCGCCCGGTGAGCGGGTGCTGGTCTTCGACGTCGGCGGCGGCACGTCCGATTTCACGCTGATCACGGTCGATGCCGATGGCGGCTTCGAGCGCACCGCGGTCGGCGATCACCTGCTGCTGGGCGGCGACAACGTCGATCTGACGCTGGCCAAGCTGGTCGAGCAACGGCTGACCGCCGCCGGCGGCGGCAAGAAGCTCGACGCGCTGCAGTGGCACGGCCTGGTCCACGCCTGCCGCCTGGCCAAGGAGACCCTGCTCGCCGACGCGGCGCCCGATCAGGTGCCGATCACCGTCGCCGGCCGCGGCACCAAGCTCATCGGCGGCACGATGCGCGACAAGATCGAGCGTGCCGAGCTCGAGCAGGTGCTGTTCGAGGGCTTCTTCCCGCTGGTCGACCGCGGCACGATGCCGGTGCGCGGCCGCGGCGGATTGCAGGAGATGGGGCTGCCGTACGCCAGCGATCCGGCCGTGACCCGCCACCTGGCTTCGTTCCTCGGTCGCCATGGCGCCGAACGCATCGACGCCGTGCTCTTCAACGGTGGCGCCATGACGCCGCCGGTCCTGCGGGCTCGCATCCTCGAGCAGCTCGCGCGCTGGCAGCCCACCGCCGGCGCGCCCCGCGAGCTGGACGCGGTGGCACCCGAGCTGGCGGTCGCGGTGGGAGCGGCGTACTTCGGCATGGTTCGCCGCGGCCTGGCGACCCGCATCCGCGGCGGGACCGCGCGCGCCTTCTATCTCGGGGTGCTTCGACTCGGCCATGCGGGCCTGGCTCAGGATGACCACGGATCGACGCACGCCGTGTGCCTGGCGAGCAAGGGCCTCGACGACGGCACCACGGTCGAGCTCGACCGCAACTTCGAGCTGATCACCAACCGCCCGGTGCGATTCCGCCTCTACTCGTCGACGACCCGCACCGACGCCCCCGGTGCGATCGTGCCGGTTGGCGACGGCCGCGCCGACACCATCGACGACGGCTCGGATCTCCTCGAGCTGCCGCCGATCGTCACCGTCCTGCGCGCGCGGGGCCGGAGCGCGGTGACGGTGCGACTCCAGATCACGATCACCGAGCTGGGCGCGGTCGAGGTGTGGTGTCGGGAGCACGACGCCAGCGATGGCAGCGTCGCCGGGCGGTGGCGGCTGGCGTTCGACCTCCGCGGTGGCGGCGCCGGGCCGGCGGCCGGCGACCGCGACGATGGCGAGCCCGCCGTCACCACGCCGCACGCGCGCATCGGAGAGGCGAGGGCGAAGGTCACCGCAGCCTTCCGCGGCGAACCGTCGCTGCTGTCGCCGCTCACCCGCGAGCTCGAGGACCTGCTCGAGGCGCGGCGAGACGAGTGGTCGATGCACACGGCGCGCGCGCTGTTCGATACGCTGGCCGACGTCGCGGACGCGCGCAAGCGGTCGGCCGATCACGAGCAGCGCTGGCTGGGTCTGGCCGGCTTCTGCCTGCGGCCGGGCGTCGGCGCCGCGCTCGACGCCTGGCGCGCGCGGCAGCTGTGGGGCGTGTTCAACGAAGGCCTGGTGTTCGCCAAGACCGAGGCCTCGCGCCTGGCGTGGTGGATCGTGTGGCGACGCATCGCCGGTGGCCTCGGCAACACGCAGCAGGATCAGATCTACGACCGGCTGGCGGCGCTGCTGTTGCCCAACGCCCGGCAACAGAAGAAGCTCGCCGAGCTCAAGGCCTCGAAGCAGGAGCTGGGCGAGATGTGGCGCGCGGTGGCCGCCCTCGAGCGCATCCAGCTCGGCTCCAAGCTCAAGCTCGGCGACGAGCTGATGCGGAGGATGGAGACCCGGAAGGGCCGCGAAGACGGCGTCCACCTGTGGGCGCTGTCGCGTCTCGCGGCGCGGGTGCCGCTCTACGCGCCGCTCAACACCGTCGTGCCGGCGAGCAAGGCCGCGGTGTGGCTGGCGCAGCTCCTCGACTGGGACTGGCCGGAGCCCGACAAGACCGCGTTCCCGCTGGCCCAGATCGGTCGCCGCACCGGTGATCGAGCCCGCGACGTCGATGAAGCGTTGCGCGCGCGCCTGGCCGCCTACGTGCGCGCCTTGCCGGGCGGCGATCGCGCCGCCGTGCTGGTCGAGCAGGTGGTCGCGCTCGAGGCTCGCGAGGAACGGGTGGCGCTCGGCGACACCTTGCCGGCCGGACTGCGGCTGGTCCCCGAAACCGAAACCGACGCCGAAACCGAAACCGAAACCGAAACCGAAACCGAAACCGAAACCGAAACCGAAACCGAAACCGAAACCGACTGAGATACCGGGCGGCGCCGGTTCAATGAGCCGGCGCGACCACCACCACCAGCAGATCGTCATCGCGAACCGACTCACCGGCGTGGGCGCGCGCGGCATCGAGCAACGCCTCGCCGAGGTTGTCGCCGGCGCGCGGCCCCAGCTCGCGGAGCGCGCGCTGCAGCCGGCGCTCGCCCCAGGCCTGACCATCAGCGCTGCGGCTGTCGACGACGCCGTCGCTGATCAGGACCAGCACGTCGCCCGCGCCCAGCTCGCGCTCGCCGGTTCCGATCACGCGCTCGGGCTCACCGAGCGCGGTGCCGCGGCCGATCAGCGCCACCAGGTCGACGTGGTCTTCGCGCGCCCGCACCAGGTAGCCGCCGCGGTGCCCGGCGGCCGCAAACCCGACCCGACCGGTACCGCGGTCGACGATGGCCGCGAACGCGGTCACCCGGTGACGACCTCCGTCGACCTCGACGACCGTGTCGTGGAGCAGGGCGAGGACCGCCTCGGGGGTGGCGCGGGCCCCGAGCAGCCCGGCCGCGACCTGGCCGGCGCCCAGCACCGCCGCCGACACCAGCGCCGCGGCAAGGCCTCGACCGGCGACGTCACCGACCAGCACCAGCAGGCGATCGTCGGGCAGCGCGACGCAGCACCACAGATCCCCGGCGACCCGTGACGCCGGCTGGTAGCTCACCGAGACGCGGCTCTTGCCGACCTCGCGGACGTCAGCCGCCGAGCGGGCCTGGCGAACCGCCTCCGCCAGCTCCATGTCGCGCGCCAGCTCGGCGCGGGCCTCGATCTCGTGGGTCAGGACGATGACGGCCAGCGCCCGCGACGCCGCCAGCACGGCGTCGTCGATGGCGACCCGCTCCGAGTCTCGCAACGCCTCGGCACGGGCACCGGCGACCAGCCCGACCAGCTCGTCACCGTCGATCAACGGCGCGATCACATCGGCATCGAAGCGACGGCTCCACTCCTCGATGACCTCGCGGCTGGCACCGAGCCGCGCCGCGACCAGGTCGCCGACGGCGATCGCCCGCCGCGACGACAGCAGCCAGGCACGCACCGGTTCGGGAAGGTCGAGGTCGGGGGCCATCTTCGGTGGCAGGTGCAGCGGCGCCCAGCGGCCGTCGGCAACCCCCCACACGCGCACCGCGGTGGCGAGGCGCTGACCTTCCAGCAACTCGGCGAGTCCACGGCCGACGGCGTGCGCGTCGCCACTGGCGACCACGCGGTCGGCGAAGCGGTCGACCGCGAGGGTCGGGCCGGCGACGTCGGCGTCCCGCACCGACGTGCGTCCGGCGATGACCATGACCGCGGCGGCCACCGCCCCGACCCCCACCGTCACGACGGTGCGCGAGCCATCGAGAGTCACACCGAGCGCGACCACCGCGATCGCCGCGACCACGAACACGGCCAGCTCGACGGCGACGGCGCCATCGAGCCCACGACCACGCAGCAGGTCCTGGCGCTGGATCGCAAACAGGCACAGCGCGACCGCCATCAGCGCCGGCAGCCACGCGAACGGATAGACGCCGGCGACACCGTAGGCGAGCAGGGTGTCGCTGGCGGTCAACACCGAGAGCACTCCGAGCGCGGCGGCGAATCGACCCTGGCGCAGGCCAGTTCGCAGCCATCCCACCGAGCGGTGGTTCAACCACATGCCCCAGCCGACCGGGGCGACGAACAGCGCGATGTGGACCAGGTAGAGCGGACCGGCGCGTGGAAAGAGCAGGCCCCAGTCGGCGAGCGCGACACCGGCGATGACCAGATCGGTGGTCGCGGCGACGATCAACATGACCAGGCCGAGCACGACCGAGAACACCAGCACCGGGCGCTGGGCGTCGAGCCGCCCGACCACGGCGAGGGTCACCATCAGCAGCCCGGAGCCGATCAGGGGCACCGACGCGAACCCGGCCTGACACAGCCGGTGCGCCAGATCTCGATCGTCGGTGCAGGCGACCAGGACCATGCTCGTCGCCCACGGCAACGCGGTCACACCGGTCATCACCAGGCCGAGGCGCACGACCAGATCGCCGCGCCGCAAGGCCGCGACCAGCGCGAGCAGCGCCAGGCCGGCGGCAATGGCCACGAAGGGGATCGCCTGGACCGTGAAGGTGAGCAAGGCTCGGGATCCAAGGTACGCTGGAACCTCCACGATGTGTCGGCGCGCACGTGGGTCGAAGGCCTACCAGCGACCCGACGCGGTTCCCGGGCCGCACCGGCCCTTCGCACCGTGTTATGAGGGAGCTTCGTGTCTCGTCGCGCCAACCGCATCCGGGCCCAGATCGCCGCCACGGTGTCGCCGATCGCCCCCGCCGGTGACATGTTCGTGTGCCAGACGCGCGACGTGTCGCAGGTCGGTTGCTTCCTCGACACGGCGACCCCACTCGACCTCGGCTCGCGACTGGCGATCGTGGTGTTCGACAAAGGCCGCGGCAGCCCGGTCGAGGTGACCGGCGAGGTGACCCGGGTGCTCGGCGGCGTTCACCCCGGACTGGGCATCCGGTTACTCGAGCTTTCCGACGACTGGGAGATGCTCATCGCGCAGCTCGGTCGCGACGCCGGCGGCCACGAGAAACGCGGCCGTCGCCTGCGCGTGCTGGTGGTCGGCGAGGAGCGGCGTCAGCGCGGCGCCCTCGCCCTCTACGTCACGTCAGGCTGGGACGTCCGCTTCGCCACCGATCTCGATGGCACGGTCGAGGCGCTGCGCGGCGTCAACCTCGACGCCGTGATCGCCGAGCACGACTCGAACGACGAGCGCTGGCCACCGGTGATGGACGAGGCCCGCAAGATCCAGCCCGGAGCGCGGCGGATCGTGCGCGGCGTGCGGAACGGACCGCTGCCGGAGGCGCCGCTGGTGCACCGGTTCGTGGACCGGGATGCGGGGCTGGATGCGTTGCTGGATGCGCTGACCGCCGAACGGCTGTGACCGCAGCGGTCGAGTCCGCCGGTCAGAACTGGCGGCCGTCGCCCTCCAGCCGGGCCAGCGTCCTGACCTGCTCGGTCAGCGCCTCCTTCAGCCGCCGCTGCGCGAGCTCCTCGCGCAGCGCCGCCGCGCGGTCGCGACCGCCACGGCCGACCGCCACCAGCGCGACGATGCGCGCCGCGCTGCTCGCGACCTCGGCCGTGGTCTCGAGGACCAGCATCTCCTCGTCGGGATCGCGGAGCGCGCGCTGCACCGCGCGGGCGAGGCGCGCGAACACCAGCTCGGCGTCCGACAGGATGGTCTCCTCGGTGTCACCCCAGGCCAGGCGGCGCGCGACGGCGTCGTGCAGGGTGAGATCGAGTCCACCCGCGGTCTCGGTGCCGGCCGAGAGCGCGCGCACGACGGCGTCGAAGATGGCCAGCGCCGGCGCATCCTCGCTACCACCGGCGACGATGTCGAGGACCTCGTCGCGCAGCACGGCGATGCGCTCGCCGAGGTCCATCATCGCTGAGTCTCCTTGGGCGTCCGGCGTCGCGAACCCGGCGCCACCGACGGTTTGCGTTCCGCCACCGCCGCCGTCGTCGTCGCCATGTCGGCGGGCGCCGCCGGATCGACCACGGTCGCGAACGCGCGCTCGAGGTCGGCGATCCGGACCTCGTTCTTGCTGACCTCGGCGCGCAGCCGCGCCGTCTCGCGCACCACCTCGCGCAGCTGCTCGGCCGCCGGCGCCACGCTCTCGACCACCAGCGACGCGATGCCGGCCGACAGGCGTTGGTAGGCGGCCGCGACCCGGCGCAGGGCGGCCGCGCTGACCGGCGAGGTCGGCGACGATGACCGCACGCCGTCGATGTGGGCGCTGCGTGCGTGATCGAGGGCGTCGAACAGCGGCGTCACGCCGGCCTCGTCGAGCGTGCGCACGTCCCACAGCTCGCGGGCGGCGAGCCCGGCGTCGTTGGCACCGCTGGCGGTCGCCACCTTGTGGGCGTGATCGATGGCGCGGGCGTAGAGCGCGCGGTCGCCGCCGCCCCGCCCCGGCGCTGGCCCGGCCTGGGCCCGTCGCCGCGCGGCCTCGAGCACGACCGCCACGTCCGGTGCCGGGACGTCGATCGGGGCCGGCGCCCGCAGGTACGGCACGGTCGGCGAATCGATGAAGCGCGAGGTGTCGGCGCGGGTCTTCTCGTTGCGCTCGGCCTCGACCTTGACCATGTCGCTCTCGAGGCTGCGCAAGCGCTCGGCGAGCACGCCGCCGACCGCGGTCTCGGCGGTCACCATCGCGCGCGCCACCGCCACCTCGAGCAGGCCAGCCAGCCCGGCATCCTCGCGGCGGAGCTCCGCCAAGACCAGCTCGGCGGCGCGAGCCAGGCCGTCGAGCAGATCGCGCAGCGGTGGCCACGCCCCGCCCTGCCCCAGCCAGCCCTGGGCCAGGTTCTCGGCGAACGTCCACACGTTCACGCCGGTCATCTTCTCGAGGTCGTGATAGACGGCGTCGGCGAAGGTGCCGGCCACGATCGCGATCGCCTCGTCGGCGACCAGCACCGCGCACAGCGGTGAGCGGTGGACGCCGCCGGCGTGGGCCGCGGCCAGGAAGCGATCGCGCCGCGCCCACCACGCGCCGGCCCCGGTGGTGCGCAGCACCATGGTCGCGCGTGGCACCACGGCGATGCCGGCCTCGACGACGATCGCGGTGACGTTGTCGCCGCCGCCGCCGCGCAGCGCGGCCTCGATCAGGTCGCGGACGACGTCGCCCGGCGCGTCGGTCGACGCCACCAGGTGGTGGACGGCGTCGGGCGGCGCGAAGCCGTACAGGCCGTCGGAGCACAGCAGCAAGCGGTCGCCGGGCTGCAACTCGACCTCGCTGACGTCGGGACTCGCGGCCGGCTTGGCGCCGACGTTGCGGGACAGCACGTTCTTGTAGGCGTGACGGTCAGCCTCGTCGGGCGCGATCGCACCGCGCGCCACCAGCTCGGCGACGATGGTGTGATCGTTGGTCAGGCGGTGCAGATGGCCGTCGCGCAGCAGGTAGGCGCGGCTGTCTCCGACGTGGGCCACGGTGGCCCGCCGCCCGTCGAGCAGGCACGCCACCACGGTGGTCCCCATGCCCCGGCGGTCCTTGCGGCGCTGGGCCTCGCCGTGGACGGCCGCCGACGCCGCGTTGATCGCCGCCTCGAGCAAGGGCCGGGCGGCCATCGAACCGCGCCGCGCCCGCACGTACTCGTGGATCACGTCGCGAGCCTTGTTGGCGGCGACGTCGCCCGACGCCGCCCCGCCCATGCCGTCGAGGACCGCGTACAACCCCCACTTCGGGTCGACGATCAGCGCATCCTCGTTGTGCTCGCGCACCGACCCCTGGTGGGTGTTGCCGGCCGACCGGATCGAGAGCGCGGTCACCGCCACGCCTCCGTCTGCCGGCGCTGCGCGCTGCGCTTGGCCAGATCGTCGGCGATCACGTCGTTGACCAGCCGGGCGGTCACCCGGATCGCGCTGGTCACGGCCAGGACCAGCGTCGCGTCGTCAGGCCGATCACGCTTGGCGACCTGCACGATCACGTCGCCGATCGCCACCAGCACCCGCAGCGCGTGATCGGGGGCCAGGCCGTCGGCGCCGCGGAGCGCGATGAAGCTCTGCACGAACCCGCGGTGCAACCCGTGGTCGCCGGTGAACAGCAGCGTGCGGAGCCCGATCAGGACGCCCTCGAACAGCTCGCGGGCCTCGTCGGGCGATAGCCGCGCGAACGCGTGGTCGAGGCTGGCGCGGACCTCGAGCAACCTCGCGAGCACCGCCGGCCGCAACTCCTCGAACGCGGCGACGTAAGCGGGCGGACCCGACATGGGGGGTCGATGCTACCAAGCCCGCCGCCGCCATGGTACCGCCAGCCGACCAGAAGCCTGGCGGGCGAGAAGCCTGCTACGCTGTGGGGTAGAGACGCTGATGAAGGGGGGGAAGATTCTCGTCATCGATGACGAGCCCATGGTCCGCGAGGCCGTGGGCCGGGTGCTCTCTGGCGAGGGGTATTCGGTCGCCTACGCCCATGACGGCGCCGACGCCATCGCCCGCCTGACGGCCGATCCGCCCGATCCGCCCGACGCGATCCTCCTCGATCTGATGATGCCCGGCATGAACGGCCGGCAGTTCCTGTCGGCGTTGCGGACCGATCTCGGCCTCGACCTCCCGGTGGTGGTGATGACGGCGGTGCACGGCCTCGGTCAGCGCGCCATCTCGCTGGGGGCCACCGACGTGGTCGAGAAGCCGTTCGACGTCGACGAGCTGCTCAACAAGGTGGCGCTGGCGGTGTTCCGCGCCCGCCACACCGGCCCGTCAGTGGCGCCGGATCGGGAGCTGCCATCGGACGCCGACGACGACCGGGTGGTGGTGGTGGTCGACCGCAACGTCGAGGCCCTCGAACGCGTCGACGTCGCGCTCACCCACGCCGGCTTCATGGTGGTGGCGGTGCCCGGTCCTGTCGATCAGCTGCCGCGCCTGCTCGGCGCGCTCGGCGCCTGCGCGGTGGTGGTGGTCGTCGACGGGACCGACGACGGCGGGGTGGCGATCGTCGATGGCATCCGCGCCGTCGCGGCGCTCGCCGACTTGCCCTTGATCGCGGTCACGCGTGGCGAGAGCAGCAGCGACGTCGCCGCCGCCGTCGATCGGGTGGCGGCGGTCACGCTGGTCCGTCCCGGCGACGCCGACCTGGTGCGTGCGCTCCGCGTGGTCCGTCGCAGCCAGCGCCCCCTGCAGTGCGCCTAGCGAGCCGAACCCGCGCGCCCAGCGGCCGCGACCTGGCGTGCTAGAAACGGATCGATGCTCGATCGCTCCGTGTTCGCCGCCCGCCGCCAGATGTACCTGGACGCGCTCGGTCCCGATGCCGTCGCCATCGTGTACTCGTTGCCGGAGCGGCTCCGCAACGGTGACTCGCACTACCAGTTCCGCCAGCACTCGGACGTCGTCTACCTGACCGGCTTCGCCGAGCCCGACACGACGGTGGTGCTGCGGCCGGGCGCCGACAGCGAGAAGGTGGTGATGTTCGTGCGCCCTCGCGACCCGGAGCTGGAGACCTGGAATGGCCGCCGCGCCGGGCTCGACGGCGCCAAGGAGCGCTACGGCGCCGACGCCGCGTATCCAGCCGCCGAGCTCGACCAGCGGCTGATGGACCTGGTCGCCAATTGCGAGGAGCTCCACTACGCGCTCGGGCTCGATCCCGACATGGATCTGCGGGTCGCCGGGGTGCTGGCGCGGCTGCGCAAGACCGAGAAGCGCGGCAAGCGCCCGCCCCGCGCGGTGGTCGATCCGCGCGCCGCGTTGCACGAGCTGCGGCTGCGCAAGTCTCCGGACGAGCTCGCCATCCTGCGCAAGGCGGCGGCGATCTCGAGCGAGGCCCACATCGCGGCGATGCGCGCCGGCCGGCCCGGGACCTTCGAGTACGAGCTCGAAGCGACCGTCAACTACACGTTCCGCCGCCATGGCGGGATCGGCCCCGGCTACAACACGATCGTGGGCGCCGGCGAGAACGCGACCATCCTCCACTACGTCGAGAACCGCTGCGCGCTCGCCGACGGCGACCTGGTGTTGATCGACGCCGGCTGCGAGTACGACCACTACACCGCCGACATCACGCGGACCTGGCCGACGTCGGGGCGGTTCACGGCGCCGCAGCGCGAGGTCTATGATCTCGTGCTCGACGTCCAGCAGGCTGCGGTCGCGTCGGTGCGTCCGGGGTTGACGCTCGACGACATCCACCAGCAGTGCGTGCGCCGGCTCACCGAAGGCATGATCGACCTCGGACTGCTCGAAGGTCCGGTCGACGCCCGGGTCGAGGATCTGGCCTACAAGAAGTTCTACATGCACGGCACGTCGCACTGGCTGGGGATGGACGTTCACGACGTCGGGGCCTACACCCGTGGCGGCAAGGCCCGCCCGCTCGAGCCCGGCATGGTGATCACCGTCGAGCCCGGGCTGTACATCGCCACCGATGCGCCCGGCGCTCCCGATCGGTTGCGCGGCATCGGGGTCCGGATCGAAGACGACGTCCTGGTCACCGTCGATGGCCACGAGAACCTCACCGCGGCGTGCCCGAAGACGGTCGCGGACCTCGAGGCGATCTGTCGCGCCTGATGGCACGTACGCTTGGCACGCCAATGTCCATCCGACTCATCACGATCGCGTTCTCTCACTACTGCGAAAAGGCGCGCTGGGCGCTCGATCGCGCTGGCATCGCCTACGTCGAGGATGCCCACCTGCCGCTGTTCTCGTACCTGCCGCTGGTGCGGGCCGGCGCCAAGCGCACCGCACCGGCGCTGGTCACCGGCGACGGTCCGGTGGTGGTCGACTCGACCGACATCCTGCACTGGTGCGACGGCAAGGGCGACGCCGAGCCGCTGTTCCCCCCCGGCGACGCCGCGGTCGCCGAGCTCGAGGACGACTTCGATCGCCGGCTCGGTCCGGCGACGCGACGGCTGGCCTACTTCCACCTGCTCGGCGATCGGCGCGCCACGCTCGACGTCATGGGCAAGCACGGCCCGGCATGGGAGCGGGTCGTCGGCAAGGCGGCCTGGCGCCTCGCGGTGATCGCGATCCGGCGCGGCCTGCGCGTCGACGCTGCCGGCGCCGAGCGGTCGCGAACGGTGATCGACCAGACCTTCGCGGTGGTCGGCGAGCGGCTCGCCGATGGGCGCCGCTACCTGGGCGGCGATCGCCTCACCGCGGCCGACCTCACCTTCGCGTCGCTGGCGGCCCCGATCGTGCTGCCGCCGGGCTACGCCGACTACCTGCCCCGCCCGGACCTGGTGCCGCCGGCCTTCCAGGCCATCGCCGACCACTACCGGCGCACGCCGGCCGGCGAGCTGGTGTTGCGCGCCTACGACGAGCGCTGAGCAGCGCGCCTCCTGGGGGCCGCTCGCCCCGGACCGCACCGGGGGTGGACTCCCCGCACTCCCAGGCAACTCACCCAGGCGCGGCGGCGACCATCGCAACAATGGTGAGCTGAACCGTGGTTCGGTCATGCCAACCCGGTGACATGGTTGGGTCGCCGACGGATGGGGGAGCCGAGCCACAGGTGGCGAGGGCTGGCACGGGTCGTGATCTATGTCCTGCCATGCGTACCTCCTGGCTCGCTGGCACCCTCCTGCTGCTCCCCGCGATCGCCGGTGCCGAGGACCAGGCCGCCGCACCCGGCCCCGAGGTCCGGCCGCCGATCGTCGGCTGGATGGGCGACGCCGTGGCGGCCGGCCGCCCCGGTACGCTGATGCAGGTCATCCCGCCGGTGGGCGGCAACGCCGTCCACGCGGTCGGCACCACCACGGTCATCTACATGAACAAGGGTGGCGCGACCCTCACGCCCGGCAACAACGACTCGCGCACCAACCGCTCCACGGTGGTCGCCCAGACCTCGGCCATCCCGGCCTTCGAAGGCACCGCCGGCGAGTGGTCGCAGATCATGACCTGCGTGCGCGAGATCTTCGCGCCGTTCGATGTCTCGATCACCGACGTCGATCCGGGCAACGTGGCGCACTTCGAGTCCTTGATGGGCGGCCGCGCCCAGCAGGCCGGCATGCCGCAGGGCGTGCTGGGCGTGTCGCCGTTCACCACCGACTGTTCGGTGATCCCCAACGCGATCGTCTACACGTTCACGCAGTCGACCCGCGATGCCTACGGCTCGAGCGCGGCGCTGGCCGAGGAGATCTGCGAGATCGCGGCCCAGGAGATCGCGCACTCGTTCGGCCTCGACCACGAGTACCTGGCGTCGGATCCGATGACGTACCTCAACTTCAACGGGCTCAAGCGCTTCCAGAACGTCGACGCCCAGTGCGGCGAGAACGCGCCGCGGACCTGCGGCCTGCCCGGCACCGGCGTGGTGTGCTCGCAACGCCAGAACTCGGTGACCATGCTCACCGCGCGCATCGGCGTCGGCGACGCCATCGCACCGACGGTGGCCATCACCTCGCCGCAGAATGGCGCCACCGTCCCCACCGGCTTCACGGTCACCACGGCTGCCACCGACAACCTGGCCATCACCAAGGTCGAGCTCTATGTCGACGGAGCGCTCGCCAGCACCCTGACCGCGGCGCCGTTCTCGTTCCCGCTCACCGGGCTGGCCAGCGGCGGCCACAGCATCGTGGCGCGCGCCTACGATTCCAAGAATCAGTCCGAATCGACGGTCGCCGTGACGGTCCAGGCCGGCGCGCCACCCCCGGGCCCGGGCTCGAACCCGCCCGATCCGGACGACGGCAACCCCGACACCGACGGCGATGGCAACGGCGACATCATCACCGGCGGTTGCCAGGCCGGCGGTGCCGGCGGGCTCGGCAGCCTCGCGCTGCTGGCGCTGGTCGGGTTGCGCCCCCGCCGCCGCCAGGTTCGATGAGGTAGGGTCGGGGCTTGGGACGCCCCGTCACACCGTGGATCGTCGGGCTCGCGCTGCTGCTCGGCTGCGGCTTCGAGCCGCGCGGCGCCGACGGTGTCGACGCTGCCGACGACCAGGACGACGGCGGCGGCAGCGACGTCGGCGACGGTGACCTCGACGACGACGGCGTGCCGGACTCGACCGACAACTGCCCGCGGCTCGCCAACCCGCCGCCGCAGCGAGATCACGACGGCGACGGCGCCGGTGACCCCTGCGATCCGTGCCCGCACCGCCCGCTCGCCGACGGCGGTGGCGACGCGGACGGCGACGGGGTCGGCGACCCCTGCGATCCGCGCCCCGGCGCCCGCGACCGCATCCAGATCTTCGACGGCTTCTACGAGCTGCCCGACGACCTGACCACGGCCGGCACCTGGGACCACGACCCGGCCGGCTACCTCCGTCATGCCGCGGCGGTGACCGCGGCCGAGGTCGCGCTGTTGCCGCGCTCGCTGGACCCGCCGTATCAGGTCGAGACGCTGGTCGTGGTCGACACGGTCTCCGGCGACCCCAGCCTGGTGGCGCGCCATGCCGGCGTCGTGTTCGCGGCCGACGGCGCCCTCGACGGCTTCTACATGTGCTCGGTGCGCGACGACTTCGGTGCCGGCACGCCGGCCCGCGCGGTGATCGCGCGCTTCACGATGATCGACCAGACCGCCGAGAACACGAGCACCAACCTGGTCGGGGACCTGGCGACCGGCTCCCGGTTCCGGGTCCGCGGCGGGGCGGCGGCGAGCGAGCAGACCTGCCTGGGCACCCTGGACGCCACCAGCGGCAGCCCGACCCTGGTGTCGTCGGTGCTGCCCGGCAAGCGCGTCGGGGTGCGCACGTTCGGCCTGGCGGTGCGGTTCGATTACCTGGTCATCTACCAGCCGGCGCCGTGAGCGCGGGCGCCGGCAACGCGACCACCTGCAGCCGCTGACGGCCGACGCCGAGATCGACCACGATCGGGCCGCGGGGATGGACGGCGATCCGGTGTGGATCGACGGTATCGACCGGCAGTTCGGCGAGCGCGGTCATCGTGCCATCGGCGGCGATCCGGTAGAGGTGGCGATCGGTCATGCCGACGACCGCCGGTGGATCGCCGGCGAACCGGAAGCTCGACAGCGGACGGTCGGCGGCGACCGGGCGCGGCGCCCCGGCCGGAGCGCCGCCGGGATCGAGCGCCACCACGTAGGTGCGCGACGCTGGACCGCCCGGCTCGACGCGCGCCTCCAGCATCCAGCGCCCATCCACCGACTGGAATCCGCCACCGGCGCCGGCGGCGAGCAGGCGGGGCGCGCCGCCGCGCACCGGGACGTCGTAGAGCGACGACGCGGCGCCATCGCCGGGCACCTGGGCGTAGATGACGCGCTCCTCGTCGGCGGAGATGTCGGCCGGCAGCAGGTACGCCGGCGAGCGCGCCCGGGCGAGATCCACGAGCGGTGCATCGGGGTGCGACGGATCGGTGACCGCAAGCACCGACTCCTCGCCGTCCTGGCGGACGAACGCCACCTGCGCGCCGCTGCGCGACAGGACCGCGTACGGCGGATCGGCGGCGAGGGGTCGGCGAGCGATCACATCGGCGTAGGTCGGGCCGGTGGTCAGGCGAAACTCGGTCGCGTCGCTGCCCACCACCAGGTAGCCGAGCAGGTCCGCCGTCGCCGCCCAGGTCGGCGACACCGCGTCGCCGTCGCCGAGGAAGGTCAGCCGCCGCAGACGCGAACCGTCGCGCAGCCACAGGTCGCGTTCGAGGCCGCGCGTCACCGCGACCACCACGCCGGCACCGATCGCGAACAGGACGACGTCGGGCAGCGCCGCGATCTCGCGCTCCTCGCCGCGGTCGGGATCGACGGCGTGGAGGGTCCGGGTCGGGTCGGGACCGCGGAGCACCGCGACCCGGGAGCCGTCCGGGTACCAGGCCAGCGCGCTACCGATCGCGCCGGGCGCTCCACGCGGCTCGAGCCGTCCGCGGGTGGGGCCGATCAGGAGCTGGCCGTCGACATCGTGGCCGCGGGTCAGGACCGCGAGGCGGGCACCGTCGGGCGACAGCGCGAAGGCGCGCACCCGGCGCCCGCCGAGGTCGACGGCGACGGCGGAGTTCCCGCTGCGGTCGGTGACGGTGATGCGGGCCGGTAGCCCGAGGCCGGGGATGACCTCGGTGACCGCGATCGTCGCGCCGGCGACGTCGGCGGCTCCGACCCGCGACCGCACGATCTCGGCATCGTCACCGCGCTGAACCCGATCGAGCGCGGCCAGCGGCAGGCGCACCAGGTCGCCGCCGCCGTCGTCGCGGTCGACCAGGAAGTACAGCCATTCGCCCGCGACCCGCGGCGCATGCTTGGCGCGCGGCCCATCGGTGAGCGGGCGCGCCTCGCCGGTGGCGAGCGCGACGCGCCACAGCTGGAAGCCGCCACCACGATTCGACGCGATCACCAGCGCGTCGCCGCCGGGCATGAGCACCGGCGCGTCGAGCACGCCGTCGTCGCTCGACAGCGTGCGCGGACGCGGCGGCGGCGCGGGCGGCGGGCTCACCGCCGCGCGCTCGGGAGTCGGGGTCGCGAGCGTGGCGACGGCGAGCGTGGCGGCGGCCGCAGCGGCGACGGCGACGGCGACGATCGCCCCCTGACGACGACGGCGAACGGCGGGCGCGCCGTCGAGGATCGCGAGCGCGGCGACCGCGGTCGGGCGATCGCCCGGGCGGCGCTCGCTCATGCGCTCGATCAGCACCGCGAGCCGCGGGTCCGGCCGGCTGGCCGCGAGCTCGTTCAACACCAGGCCGGCCGCGTACACGTCGGCGGGCGGGCCGACGCCCTGGCCCTCGAGTTGCTCGGGCGCCATGTAGCGCGGCGTCCCCGAGCGATCGCCGTCGCCGTCAGCGGTCGGGCGGGCGATGCCGAAATCGGTGAGCACGATCCGCCCGCTGCGGTCCCGCAGCACGTTGGCCGGCTTGAGGTCACGATGCACGACGCCCGCGGCGTGGGCAGCCGCCAGTCCCGCGAGCAGCTGGCGGGCGACGTCGCGCAGCTCGGTGGCCGGCATCGAACCCGCTCGATCGGCGAGCGTGCCGCCGTCGACCAGCTCCATCGAGACCAGGGCCCCACCGGCGTACTCGACCAGGTCGAACACGCGGCAGACGTTCTCGTGCGTCACCTTGCGCGCCAGCTGGACCTCGCGCGCGAGCCGGGCCGCGACGCCCCGTTCGGCAAAGGTCTTGACCGCGATCTCCTCGCCGATGGCGTGGTCCAGCACGCGATAGACACACGTGCCGGCGCCGCGACCGAGCACGCCGCGGACCTCGTAGCGACCCGCGAGGTGATCGCCGGCAACGTGCTCGACGCCGGGCCCCGGGGCCGGCTCGCCATCGCTCACGGTCGCGCCCGGGGGCTCCACCGGAGCAGTGTACGATGCCGCCGCGCGGTCCGATCAGTCGTCGGCGGGCGCGTCGGGTCCGGGGCCGACCGACCGCTCGAGGCGCGCGAAGCTCAGCGTGAAGTAGGTGCCGCTCTTGCCCTGCTTCTCGAACGCACGGAGCGTGTAGGTCGCGTCGTCGCTCGTGATGTCGCCGGCCCACGCCGGGACGGCAACGGCGGGCGCGTCGTTCACGGCGTGCGGGCCACGTCCGCCAGGACGGGCGGGCCTGGTCGGGGCGGGCGCCGGGTCGAGCGCGCCGCGAAAGACGTCCGGCGGGTACGTGTTCCGGTCGCCGCGAGGCCAGGCGAGGGTGACGGTCATCTGTTCCTCACGCCGCCAGCCACGGATCTCGTACGCGACCCCGTCGATCGTGCAGTCGCCCTGAAGGTCCCACTGGCTGGGCTTCTTCTTCTGGGTGTTCTCGAACAGGTTGCCGCGGTCAGGGCTGCGCTCGTTGGCCATGGGAGGGCTACGGTAGAGCACGTGCGGACCCGCGAGCGCACGACGCCGGTCGGGTAATCGACGCCTGGCAGCGGAACGCGCGACCGCTGGGCCGAGGTGGGCGCGGACCGCAGCGGTGTACGATGACGGGCTCGTGAGCATCGAACCTGGCAGCGTCGCGCCCGGCGCGACATGGGAGGACGCCCCGGCCGCCACCGGCGGCGACCACACCGACCTGCTGGTCTATGTCCTCGACTACGACGACCTGCTCGCCGACGAAGCCGCGGTGTTCGTGCTCGACCGACTGCCGCTGACGATCGGTCGCGCCGCGGCCGACGACGCTCCGCGGGTGGCCCGCGACGGCGACCTGCTGCGGGTGCGCGACCGCTGGGCGTCCGGACAGCACGCGGTGATCGAGGCCCGCGGCGATGCGGTGGTGGTGCGCGATCTCGGGGCCCGCAACGGCGTCCACGTCGACGGCCGTCGGGTCAGCGAGCACCGGCTGGCGCCCGGCGCCGTGGTCGAGGTCGGGCACTCGCTGTTCGACTACCAGCGGCTTCCAGCGGCGGCCGCGGCCCGCGTCCTTCGCGGCGCACGGCTCGGCCCGACCCGCACGCTCAACGCCGAGGTCGCGGCGCTGGCCGACGCGATCGAGCGGATCGCGCCGACCCGCGAACCGGTGCTCATCCTCGGCGAGACCGGCACCGGCAAGGAGGTGGTCGCGGCGGCGATCCATCGCGGCAGCGGCCGCAGCGGTCCGTGCGTGACCATCGACTGCGGCGCGATCCCCGAGAGCTTGTTCGGCGCCACGTTCTTCGGTCACCGGCGGGGCGCGTTCACCGGCGCCGCCGATCCACGCACCGGCGAGATCGCCCGCGCCGACGGCGGCACCCTGCTGATCGACGAGATCGCCAACACCTCGCTGGCGTCGCAGGCAGCGTTGCTGCGCGTGATCGAGGACGGCCGGGTCACCCCGCTGGGCAGCACCGACGCGCTCGAGGTCGACGTGCGGTGGATCGCCGCCACCCACCACGATCTGTTCGGCAAACCGGGCGCGTTCCGTCCCGATCTGCTCGCGCGCCTGGCCGGCTACGTCGCGCGGCTCCCGCCGCTGCGGGCGCGGCGCGAGGATCTCGGCATCCTGGCCGCCTACCTGCTGCGCGAGGCCGGCGTGACGCGGGCGGCGATCACCGCACCCGCCGCCCGCGTGCTGTTCGCAGGCGAGCTGCCCGGCAACGTGCGACAGCTCCGACAGGCGCTGCGCTCCGCCGCGGTGCTGGCCGGGGAAGCGACGATCGACCTGGCGCACCTGCCACCGCTGACGATGACCAGCGATGGGGAGCCGGACGGGGTGCCGGTCGCGCCCGCGGCGGCGACCTCGACCGCGGCAACCGCAGCCGCGAACGACGGCGCGCGGCGCGGCCAGCCGACCGCCGACGAGATGATCGCCGCGCTCGCCGACAGTGGCGGCAACGTGGTGCGGGCCGCCGAGTCGCTCGGCACCAGCGCCCGCCAGCTCTATCGCTGGATCGAGCGCTCCGGGATCGATCTCGAACCATACCGGCGCTGAGCGCGATGACAGGGTCGCCCAGCCTTGAGGTGATCCTCATCGCGCCGTTGCGGTAGGCTCGGCGGATGGGTGGTGGCTACTACGATCGCGACGTTGGCCTGACCGAGTCCGCGCACGGCGGCGAGGGCGGGCACCACACCCGCGCCGCCGAGGAGGCGATGAGCCAGCGCGGCCCGGCCACCGAGCTGATGCCGCGCGGACGCCTGCTGGTGTGCGGCAACAAGGATCCGATCGTGGTCGCGATGGACGTGACCCGATCGCGCGGCAACGACAGCAAGCTGGTCTACGACAAGATGCCGATGCTGTACGGCCAGATCCTGATGCAGGGCTACCTCGAGGATCCGGCGATCAGCTTCGCCGCCATCGGCGACGCCAACGGCGACCGCGCGCCGCTCCAAGTCTGCGACTTCGCCGCCGGCACCGACCTCGACCGCTGGCTGACCAAGATCTGGCTCGAGGAGGGCGGCGGCGGCACCGGCCAGGAGTCATACGAGCTGGCGGCCTGGTTCTACGCCCGGCGCAGCCAGCTCGCCGGCGGCAAGGGCTACTTCTTCTTCACCGGCGACGAGGGCTTCTACCCCGTGGTCTCGGCCGAGCACCTCGGCCAGCACATCATCGGCGAGCCGGCCGCCGGAACGCCGGCCGGCTCGGCGGTGGCGCGGCGCTTCTCCGGCCTCGAGATCGCCGCCGGCGAGGAGGCCAAGGCGATCGCCGCCCAGACGCTGTTCGCCGAGCTGGCGGCCAAGTACCACGTCTTCTTCATCTACCCGCGCAAGGATCGCGAGGAGCGGCGCAGCGACATCGACGCCGAGATCGCCGCGCGCCTGCGCCGCGAGGGCGGCAAGACCGGCGACGTCCGGGTCTCGCTGGTGTGGAACAACTGCAACGACCTCGATCTCCACGTGATCGCGCCGTCGGGCGAGGAGATCTACTACGGCCACAAGAAGTCGGTGTGCGGCGGCGAGCTCGACGTCGACATGAACGTGCGCGGCGAGAGCGAGAAGCCGGTGGAGAACATCTACTGGCCGCCCGCTGGTGCGCCTCCGGGGCGCTACCGCGTCGTCGTGCAGAACTACAAGTATCATGAGGCCACGCACGGCAAGACCGAGTTCCGGGTCGAGGTCGTCGCCGGCAAGAAGGCCAGCCACTACGAGGGCACGATCGCGGGGACCGGTCGCGACAGCAACCAGCAGGTCTGCGAGTTCGACTTCACCAGCCAGTCGGCGGCCGCCGCCGAGGCCACCTACGCCAGCTATGGCGACGACCTGATCCTGGCGCAGTGGGGCGCGGTGCTCCCGCCCGAGAACATCCTGGTGGTCGACGAGTCCAAGGCGGTGGTCGACGCCATGCTCGGCGCGATCGCGCTGGTGTCGGGGCGCCGCGACCTCGACGGCTACGCCAACGACATGAAGGTCCGGCTCCAGGGCGAGGACCGCATCGCGGCGATCCGCCAGACCCTGGCCGCGCTCGCCGAGCGCTGTCGAGCGCGATGACGCTCGAGGCCGGCGTCGCCGCCCAGGCGTTCGACCAGCGCGTCTTGCCCGGCCACCGGCGCGACGTCGCGCCCCAGGCCGCCGTCGCCGACGTCGTCGACGACTCGTGGCGGCCGTCGTGTTGATCGCGACGCTGCCGCCCTACGTCCGTCACCGCGACGCGATCGCTTCGCACCCCGCGGTGGCGGCGCTGCGCTTCAACACGATCATGCCGATCGGCGAGCCGAAGCGCGAGGTGCTGCACAGCCTGGTCGCGAGCTGCGACGGCAAGCCGCTGTTCGTCGATCTCAAGGGCCGGCAGCTGCGCATCACCCGCTTCGCCTACCTGCCGTACGCGTTCGTCGAGATCAGCCGGCCGATCGCGGTCGAGCTGCCGGCGCGGATCCGCTTCAAGGACGGCGACGGCGAGATCGTGCGGATCGTCGACGGCACCAAGCTGATCCTGGCCGAGCGGCCGCCGCGCGTGGTCGGCGCCGGCGAGCCGGTGACGATCCTCGACCCCACGCTGGTGGTCGACGGTTACCTCACCGATGACGATCGCGAGTACGTGGCGGCGGCGCGCGCGCTCGGGGTCCACGATTATCTATTGTCGTTCGTCGAGACGGCCGACGACCTCGCCGAGTTGCGCGCCCTCGACCCCGAGGCGCGCATCATCGCCAAGATCGAGTCGCGCCGCGGCGTCGAGCTGGTCCGCGGCGGCCTGGCCGGCGCCGGCCTGATGGCGGCGCGCGATGATCTCTACCTCCAGCACGGGGACGATCCGTGCACCGTGCTCGACGCCCTCGAGGTCATCATCGCCGCCGATCCCGAGGCGGTGGTCGCCTCGCGCATCCTCACATCGCTCGAGGACGGCGAGCTGCCGTCGCTGGCCGACCTGTCGGACCTCGCGCTGATGTACCGGATGGGCTACCGGGCCTTCATGCTCAGCGACGGCCTGTGCTTCAGCGAGCGCGCCTTCCGGCGCGCCATCGCCACCTTCGTCCGGGTCGAGGGATGGCTGCGCGCACGATCCTGAGTGGAGACGTCGTGGTCGGCCTCGGCTTCGGGGACGAGGGCAAGGGCACCACCGTCGATCACCTGGTGCGCCACCACCGCTCCGCCGGCGTGGTCCGCTTCGGGGGCGGTCCGCAGGCCACGCACCACGTGGTGCTGCCCGACGGCCGCTGGCACGGCTTCAGCCAGCTCGGCGCCGGCACCTTCGTCCCCGGCGTGGTCACGCATCTGACCCGCGACGTGCTCGTCGAGCCGGTGAACCTGCTCGCCGAGGACGCCCGGCTGCGCGAGCACGGCGTCCACGACGCGCTGGCGCGCCTGACCATCGATCCGCGCGCTACCCTGATCCTGCCGTACCACAAGATGACCGGGCAGCTCGCCGAGCTGGCACGCGGCGGCGATCGCCACGGCTCGGTGGGCCTCGGCGTCGGCGAGGCGGCCCGCGAGCGCGATCACGGGACCGCGCTCCGCCTCGAGGACGCGCGCGATCGGGCGCGGTTGCGCGCGCGGATCGGCGACGCGATCAGCGAGCGCCTGGCCCACGCCGAGGCCGTGGTCGACGGCGACGAGGCCCACGAGCGGCTCGCCCACTTTCGCGGCGAGCTCGACGCCGATCGGCTGACCCGCATCCTCCACGGCTTCGTCACCGGCTACGCCGCGATGTTGCAGCCCGACGAGGCGCGCGTCCCGGCGCTGCTCGGCGGCGCGGCCCCCGCGGTCATGGAGGGCGCCCAGGGCGCGCTGCTCGATCCCGTCGCCGGCTTCCCGCCGTACGTCACCAAGACCCCGGCCACGCCCGCGCTGGCCGAGGCGCTGCTCGCCGGTCGTGCCCATCGGCTACGGCGCGTCGGTGTGTTACGCGCCTATGCTCACCGCCACGGCCCCGGGCCGCTGCCGTCCGAGGATGCCACGCTGACCGCGCGCCTGCTCGAGTCGCACAACGTGTGGAACCGGTGGCAAGGCGGCTTCCGCGTCGGTCCGCTCGACCTCGTCCTCGCCCGCTACGCCGCCGTGGTCGCCGGCGCCGAGGTCCTCGCGCTGACCTGTCTCGACCGCCTCGGCGACACCGGCGAGCTCCGCGTCGTGAGCTCCTATCGCCACCCCGGTCCGGCGGCGCCGTGGTGGGACGCCGCCTTCGCCTGGCGGTCGCTGCCCTCCGGCGAGGTCGCCATCGACGCCGTGCGCGTCGGCGGCGCCGACGTCACCCGGGTCCTCGAAAGCTGCCGCCCCGGCGCCGAGCTGCGCCTCGCCGGCTGGACCGGCGAGCTCCGCGGCGCGCGCACGCTCGCCGATCTCCCCGCCGGCGCCCGCGCGCTGGTCGAGCTGCTCGCCTCGCCGCAAGGCGTCGGCGTGCCGGTCGCGATGGTGTCCATCGGCCCGACGTGGCAGGACAAGCTGGTGCTCTGACCCCGGTTGCGAACCCGGCGGTCACTCCCCGACCCGCTCAGTTGTCTCCCGCGATCCGCCGCAGGCGTTCCTCGATCAGCGCGTCCGGTCGGCCGCCTTCGAGCACCAGCGACTCGCCGGTCGAGGCGCGGCGGGTGCGCAGGCGCGCCCACTCGCGGAGGGCGACGATCTTGTCCTCCATCATGACCGAGAGCGGCACGGTCTCGCGGCAGGCGAGCAGGATGTCCTCGGTCTCGAGGTCGCCACCGCGCTCGAACGCGTGGAACAGGCCGGCGACCACGACGCCCTCGATCTCGGCGCCGGAGTAGCCGCGGGTGATGGTCGCCAGCGCCTCGAGATCGAAGTTGCCGGGCACCCGCCCGCGGCGCGCGATGTGGATCTCGAGGATCGCTCGCCGCTCGCCGTGGGTCGGCAGGTCGACGAAGAAGATCTCGTCGAAGCGGCCCTTGCGCAGCAGCTCGGGCGGCAGCGCGCTGATGTCGTTGGTCGTAGCGATCACGAAGATGGCGTGCTTCTTCTCCTGCATCCAGGTCAGGAACGTGCCGATCACGCGCGCGGTGGTGCCGCCGTCGCTGACGTTGGAGCTGCCAAGGCCGGCGAGGCCCTTCTCGAGCTCGTCGATCCACAGCACGGCAGGCGCGATCGCCTCGGCCGCGGCGATCGCCTGCCGCATGTTCTCCTCCGACGATCCTACCGTGCCGCTGAACAGCCGGCCCATGTCGAGCTTGAGCAGCGGCAGGCGCCACAGGTCGGCGACCGCCTTGGCGCTCAGGCTCTTGCCGCAGCCCTGCACGCCGACGATGAGAATCCCCTTGGGGTAGGGCAGGCCGAAGGCGCGCGCGCGGTCGGTGAACGCCTCGTTGCGAGAGCTCAGCCACGCCTTCAGGGCGTCGAGGCCGCCGACCCCGCTCATCGATTCGCTGGTCGGGTAGAACTCGAGGATCCCCGACTTGCGGATGATCTGCCGCTTCTCGGTGTTGACCAGATCGATCGCGCCGCGGTCGATCCGGCCGAGGGTGACCAGCGCCTTGGCCAGGACGTTGGCGAACTCGCGGACCGTCAGCCCCTGGGCGCTGCGGACAAGCTCCTCGCGGTCGAGGTCGCTCAGCTGAACGATGCCGCCGGCCGGCAGCGCCGCCGAGATCTCGCGCAGGGTCTCGGCGAGGAGCGCGGCGTCGGGCAGCGCGAAGTCGACGACCACGACGTCCTTGGCCAGCTCGACCGGGAGCTTGAGCACGGGCGACAGGAACAGGACGTTCTTGCGCTTGGTCTCGAAATCCTGGCCGAGCTCCTTGAGCTGGCGCACGATGCCCGGGTCGTTGAGGAAGGGGTGGAAGTCGAGCAGCACCAGCAGCATGCCGTCGTCGAGGGCGGCGGCGGCCTCGAGGATCGCACTCGGGCTCCGCAGCCCGGTGCCGGCCTTGATGCCCTCGCCGCGGGCGCCGCGGGCGAAGCTCCACACCACCAGCTTCTTGCGCTCCCGCGCCGCCAGCCGCGTCACCTCCTCGAGCACCCGCTGCTCCTCGAAGCTGAGCAGGTAGATCAGCGTGTAGCGGGCGCGGATGTAGGTGGCGAGCTCGTCGTCGACCGGCATGGCGGCCGTTGTACAACGACCGCCACCAGGCACCTACAACGCCGGTCCAGCCCACTGGTTCGGGCAGATCGGCCTGCCGTCGCCCAGGGATGGTGGACCAGCAGTTCCGCTGAGCCCGACGCCCGCGGCCCACTCCGGAGGGCAAGCACGCGGTCCCGGGGGGCCGGGGGGGCAGCGTCGCTGTCGAGGCGCCCCTGCCGGCCGACGCGGTGAGCGGCCCGGGGGAAGGTGCGGCCCGCGGTCGGCGTAGAATAGGGTCGTGGACCGGCTCCATCGCGGATCGATCGGCGGAGAGGAGGAGCTGCTCGATGGCGCCGGGCAAGGTGACGCCGACCGCGCGTCTGCGCGGTGATCGGACCGCGCTGGCCGAGGTAGCCGCACATCCGCTCGCCGGGCCGTGGCACGGGATGGTGCAGATGTACGGCGGTGGCACGACGCTCGATGATCCGTTCGCCGTGCACGTGCACGCGCGCGAAGGCGTCGCGGGGCCGGCGCAGGAGCTTCCGCATCGCGACGCGATCCAGCGCAGCTTCGGTCATCACGACGTTGGCGGCGTGCGTGCTCACGTCGCCGGTCCCGCCGCCGCCGCGACCGCCGCGATCGGCGCGCCCGCCTATGCGACCGGTACCGATGTCGCATTCGCGGCGCCGCCCGATCTGCGCCAGGCCGCGCACGAGGCGGCGCACGTCGTGCAGCAGGCCAGCGGCGTCCACTTCGATGGCGGTCGAGGCGACACCGGTGACGCGCACGAGCGCCATGCCGACGCGGTCGCCGACACCGTCGTCCGCGGCGGCAGCGCCGAGTCGCTCCTCGATGGCGGTCCGGGTGATGGCCGCAGCGGCGGCGGTGGCAGCGGTCTCGGTTCCAACCTCGATCAGTTCGCGATCGACTTCAATCGCGAGTTCGCGGCCCAGCTGCACGTGTTCGCCGACGGCTCCGAGCCGGCGGCCGAGCGCGGCCCCGACGTGTCGGCCACCGCGATCGGCACGGCCAGCGGCCCGCCGGTCCCGGCCGAGCGCCTCGCGCGGCTGTTCACGCCGACCCAGATCGATCTGCTCGAGGCCTTCTGCGTCAGCCACGTGATCCCCGAGCGGCTGTTCAACGGTGACGAGGTGGGTACGACGACCGCGCAGCAGCGCATCCTGATGGCCGGCCACATCCTCTCGGTCGGCACCTACCAGCCGGGCGGGTTCGAACAGGCGGTTCACGCCCGCATGTGCGGGCACTGGGTCAACCTCACGATGAGCTACGCCGGGTGTGCCGAGGGCCGCGGCCTCGGCGTGCGCGAGGAGTTCGATCACAGCGGCGGTCTGGCGATGAGCGTGACCGACACCGCGATCGACTCCGAGGGCACCACCACGACCGGCAGCGCCCACCGCGCGACGCTCGGCGGCGAGCTCGGCGTCGGTACCCACCATGCCGCGCGCGAGGGCGCGCGCGCCGACTTCGAGATGCAGGGCCTGCCGTTCGAGAACTTCGCGATGCTCGAGGCCGGCGACTGGCTCTACGTCTACAACGACTGCGGCCCCGGTGGCGGCAACCACAGCGTGATCTTCTCGCGCTGGGTATCGGAGACCCAGACCTTCGAGGGCGTGCGTTACCGGCGTGCCATCACCATGAGCCAGACCAGCCCCGACGCCGGCGGCGTCGAGGAGACTCGCCTCCTCGGCGAGCACTTCACCGACACCGGGCACGGGCGGATCACGCCGGTGACCCACATCGAGCGGGTCGCCGCCGGCACCCGGCCGCTGCAGAGCGCCGCCGATCTGATCGCGATCCTCGGCTCCGGTACCGAGGCCGCGGAGAACAGCCGCTTCATCGAGCAGCGCCTGCACGGCCGCGGCAGCTTCGACTGGGACGCGCTGGCGGTGTGGATCCACGATCAGAACGCGACGCTCATCGAGCAGCTCCACCCGCACATGACCGAGCACCAGTTCACCGCGTTCACCCAGGTCAACAACGGTGCGTCGGCGCCGCTCGGCGACGATGACAGCAGCGCCGGCGAGGCCCTCATCCCGCGCCTGGTGCGCCTCAACGAGCGGCTGAGCAACCTGGTCAACAACGCGGCGGCGCTCGACACCGGCATGGCGGCCCAGCGCGAGACCGTCACCGCCCACCGCGACGAGCGCCTCGCCGACACCGAGGACGATCGCGCGCGCCTCGAGGCGCGCATCGAGACGCTGCAGCGCGAGATCGCCGAGTTCGAGGTCCAGCACGCGCCGCTCGAGGCCCAGGTCGAAGGCTACGAGGCGCACACCGCCGAGCTGCGCCAGGCCTGCCTCGAGCGCCGCCAGTTGCGCCAGCGCCGGACCGCGCTGCGCGAGGAGCTGCACGATACGTCGATGGCGGCGGAGGATCGCGGCGCCATCGCCGACGAGCTCGATCAGATCGCGCACCGGCTCGAGGAGCTGGCGCCGATCATCGAGCGGCTGGAGGACGACGAGAACGCCCGCGACGTCCGCACCGACCGGCGCGAGGCGCGGCGGGCGGAACGCCGGGTCGAGGTCGAGATCAACCGGCGCACCATGTTCCTGGTCAACGCCCAGCGCGATCTGGCGCGCCTCACGGCGAGCACCGGCTACGTCACCGCCCACGGCCGCGTCGGACGCGACGACTTCAACGGCCGCGGCGAGGCGCGCCGCCTGACCGGGCTGCTGCGCAGCCTGGCGCCAGCGCCCGACTGGGGCTCCTTCATCCGCACCGGCACCGGCCCCGCGGTCACCGCGACCAGCGACTGACGCCGTGCGAATCGGAGCGTCCCGCCCGCGAGGCGTTCGACCCCATCAAAGATGTGTGCGTGTACGTGATGGTGTTGTTGCTCTGGCCCTATCGCCGTCGTCCACGTGGCTCGACCGATGCAGATCCGACGGTCGAAGCTGCTGTTTGCGAGGCCGCCCAGGTGATGGTATCAATCATCTTGATTCAGGTTGATCTGGATCGATCGAGGTGGTTCCGATGGCCGAACGTGTAGTCACCGCCCACATACCCGTGCTCCTGGCTCGTGAAGTGGATCGCCTCGCGGACCGCCTCGAGCGCCCGCGTGGCTGGGTCGTCAAGGAAGCGCTGATGCGCTATGTCGAGCTCGAGCGGAAACGCCACGAGTTGACCCGGGAGGCGCTCGACGACGTCGAGGCCGGTCGCGTCGTCGAGCATGCCGCGGTGGCAGCCTGGGCCGCACGGGTCGCCGGGTCGGCCCGCAAATCGCGTCGCTGATGGCGCTCCGGTGGTCGAGCAGCGCGAATCGCGATCTGGTCCGCCTAGATGCGTTTCTCGAGGCCGCCGATCGCCGCGCCGCCGCCCGCGCCGTGCAGCGGTTGCTCACGGGTGCGACGCACATCGCGCGTCACCCGCGGATCGGGGTTCGGCTCGGGGAGTTCGATCCACATGAGGTGCGCAAGCTGATCGTCGGCGACTACGAGATGCGATACGAAGTCCGAGAGAACGAGTTGATCATCCTCCGGATCTGGCACGTCTACGAGGACCGTTGAGCGCCGCCGCCAGGGCCCGGGGCGCAATCCCGGCCTCCGGGCGCAGAACCTGCACCCGTCCGCTCGCCTTGCGGTCCGGCTTGCGGTACGCACCCGCGATGGCCCTCACCGGCAAGCAACGACGCACGCTGCGCGGCCTCGGTCACGCGCTGACGCCCGTGGTGCAACTCGGCAAGGGCGGGCTGTCGGCGGCGCTGGTCGAGGCCGTCGTCAGCGCGCTGGCCGATCACGAGCTGATCAAGGTGAAGCTGCTCGACACCTTCGAGCTCGACCGCCACGTCGCCGCCGAGCAGCTGGCGGTGTTGACCCACAGCGACGTGGCCCAGGTGCTGGGCAAGACCATCTTGCTCTACCGTCCCGATCCGCTCGAACCGAAGATCGAGCTGTAGGCCGACTCGACGTCGTCGACGCTCGCCTGCGCTCGCTAGCGGCAATGCCGATCGGATAGCGCGTAACCGTTCGAGATCGATCCGGTTTTCTGTCGAGCCCGAGCCCGAGCCCGAGCCCGAGCCCGAGCCCGAGCCCGACTCCGGGAGCGGAAACTCGGACGAACCCTGATCGGGCTCGGGCTCCGGCCTTCGGCCTGGGCTCGGGCTCGGGCTCGTCGAATGGTTCGCAAGCGATCGGAATGATCCGGCTTTCGCCTTATCCGCCCGACAGGCTCGCTAGCGGGCCCGGAACAGGCCGGCGCGCTCGACCGCCAGCGCGATCCGCAGCAGCGTGGTCTCGCCGCCGGCGGCGGTCATGAACATGATCGAGAGCGGGCGACCGCGATCGTCGATGCCGCACGGCACCGCGATCGCGGGTAGCCCGGTCAGGTTGGCGAGCGGGGTGTAGGCACCGAGCGCGCGCAGCAGCATGAGGTCCTGATCGCCGTTGAGCAGGGCGCGGGTCAGCGCCGGTGGCGGCACGGCGGTGGTCGGCATCGCCAGCACCGGCGTGCGATCGAGCGCGCGGGCGGTGGCGTCGCGCAGGGCGTCGCGCTGGCGGTGGAGCTGGGCCAGGTCGCGATCGGAGAAGGCGCGCCCCAGCGCCACGTTCATGCGCCCGGCGAGCGACAGCTCGCGTGACGCGTACGGACTCCGCACCAGCTCGGTGGCGCCGATCATGCCGCCCAGGAACGTGCAGCGATCGGCGCCCGCGACGTCGACCGGGTCGGCCTCGATCGCCAGCACGTCGAGCACGCGCTGGAACGCGGCCTGGATCGCGCGCGAGGCCCGGGCCGGCGCGAGCTGGCGCACGATGCCGACCCGGGGCGGGACCAGCGGTTCGAGCGCGACCGGCGACTCGCCGGCGATCACCTGCCACAGCCGGGCGCAGTCGTCGACGGTGCGGGCGATCGGCCCGGCGACGTCGAGGGTGACGACCGGGCTGCGGTAGCCGTCGGCGGGCAGGCGACCGTGGGTTGGCTTGAGCCCGACCAGCCCGCAGTACGCGGCCGGGATGCGGACGCTGCCCAGGCCGTCGCTGCCCAGGCCGTAGCGCGCCAGGCCGGCCGCCACCGCCACCGCGGTGCCGGTGCTCGATCCGCCCGGGAAGTAGCCCGGGGCGCGCGGGTTGCGCGGCATGGGCAGGTGCATGAGCGCGCCGACGCCATCGGTGCCGAGCTCGGTCATCTTGGTCTTGCCGACGATCCAGCCCCCGGCAGCGCGCACCCGGGCGACGATCGTCGCGTCGGCGTCGGGGACATCGCCGCCGTCGCGGAGGCCGAGCCCGGTGCGGAAGCCGAGGATGTCGAGCGCATCCTTGATCACGACCGGGTCGCCGTCGAGCACGCCGGCACGGACCGCCGGCGCCGCGTCGACCGCGGTGATCAGCGGGCTGATCTCGTCGCCGTCGAGGCCGGGTTCGGGCGTGCGAGCCGCGATCCAGTCGGGGGCCAGGATCGGCACCGAGGTGCGGGCCAGGAACGCCAGCGCCCGCCCCGGCTGGCGGCGGGTCAGGAAGCGCTCACTGACGCGCAGGAAGGTGGCCGAGGCAGCGGGCATCGCGCGAGTATCCACGAACCGTCGCCGGCAGCCAGTGCCAACCGGGCACGTTGGTTCGGCGTGATGGTGGCGAGCGCGCGCGGTAGATTGGTCCGTGATCGAGATCATGAGTCCCGACGGGCGCTTCCGGGCCACCGCCGACCGCGACGGCGGCATGCAGGTGTGGCACGTGCTGACCTCGATGTGCGTGGGCCGGCGCGCCGGCGGCAGCCCGGTGCGCGCGCTCGCCTTCGATGGCAGCGCCCGCTGGCTCGCCGGCGCCATCGGTGAGATCGACTCGGTCGTGCTGGTGCGGGCCTTCACCGGTGATCTGGGCCTGGCGTGGAGCCGGCGCCACGGGACGGTCCACTTCTCGGGGAGCGGCGATCCGTGGGGCTATCCCGACGAGGAGCGCGAAGGGCTCGCGCTCGCGGTGGCGTGGTGCAGCGACGGCGCCGTGGTCAGCGTTGGCGAAGGCGAGGAGGCCGGGGTCTGGGATGCCGCCACCGGCGCGCGACTCGCGACCCACGAGGTCGACGGCTGGACGCACACCACCGCGGTCGCCGCGTCGCCGGCGGGCTGGATCGTCACCGGCGACGCGCGCGGCGGCGTTCGGCTGTTCGCGCCCCGGGTGCGCATGCCCGTCGATC
Organism: Myxococcales bacterium; assembly: GCA_947483555.1. Lineage (GTDB taxonomy): Bacteria > Myxococcota_A > Polyangia > Haliangiales > Haliangiaceae > UBA2376. The sequence continues at coordinate 6,608 of CANKMW010000084.1, read as the reverse complement.
AGGCCGCGATCGGCGCCGAGATCCGCACCATCACGATCGGCGCCGACGACCTCGTCACGCTGACCACCGCCGACGGCGTCGCCCACGCCCGCGAGGTGCGCGACCGCCGCCTGGTCAGCGCCGCGCGTCCGGCACGATGATCGAGAGACAGGTCAGGGCGCTGTCAGCCCGGCGCAGCTCGCGGTTGTCGATCGCCACCGGTTCGAGGCCGAGCGCGGCGACCAGACGCGCGACGGTGGCGAACCCGGCCGACACCAGCGCGACGCCACCGATCACGACCGCGTTGGCGGCCGGCGCCTCGGCGGCCGGCACGACCAGCTCGTGAGCATCGCCGAAGGTCCCGGACGGCAGCGCGCCCTCGACGACCAGCACGGCGTCGTCGCCGAGCGGCGAACAGACCGACTTGAGGTGGAGGGCGCCCGCCACCGGCACCTCGATGACCTCGACCCCGAGCGGCTCGAACACCGCGCGGGCGCGCGCCACGCCGGCCGCGTTGGTGCGCGCCGAACGACCGACGTAGAGCCGGTGGCCCAGTCGCAGGCAGTCGCCACCGTCGAGCGTCGCTGGCGCGTCCATGGCGGCGACCGGCAGCCAGCCGGCCAGCGCGTCGCGGACCGCCGCCGGTTCGGCCTGCCGCGATGGCGCGCCAGGGCGCGTGATCAGCGCCACCCCACCGGCGATGACCGCGGTGTCCTCGATGAAGCACGCATCCGGCAACTCGTCGGCGGCTGGCACCACCACGACCTCCGCCCCGGCGCGCTGCAAGGCGGCGACGTACGCCGCGTGCTCGGCGCTGGCGCGGGCGACATCGATCGCCGGATCGGGCGCGATCGCCGCCAGGGCGCGCGCGAACGACGACGACACCGGGCGGACGAGGACGATCATCGGGCGGATCCCGGCGGCGAGCGTGCCGGGTGCGCCGAAGGTGTCAGCGGACGGGCTGGCCGTCAACCACGGTAGGATGGCCCGGTGACAGCCCCGGTCCGGCGCGTGGTCATCCTCGGCGGCGGCATCGGCGGCCTGACCTGCGCGATCGCGCTCGCCAGGCGCGGCATCGCCGCCACGGTCCACGACCAGGCGTCCGAGCTGCGGACGGTCGGCGCTGGCATCTGGCTGCCGAGCAACGCGATGACCGTGATGGACCGGCTCGGGCTCGCCGCCGAGCAGAGCGCCGCCGGCATCCTGCTCGAGCGCATCGAGCTCGCCGACGGTACCCGCATGCTGCAGGGCATCGAGCTGGCGCCGGTGCGGGCGCGCTTCGGCCACACCACGCTCTCGATCCACCGCGCCGCGCTGCAGCGCATCCTCGCCGCCCACCTCGCACCGGGCGGGTTGCGCCTCGGGCGCCGCGCGGTGGCGATCGAGGTCGGTGAGCCGGACGGCGGCGCGCCGGCGCGGGTCCGCTTCGAGGATGGCGACGAGCTCGAGGCCGACGTCGTGATCGGCGCCGATGGGCTGCGGTCGGTGGCCCGCGAGGCGGTGACGCCCGGCGTCCCGCTGCGCTACTCCGGCGTCACCTGCTGGCGCGGCATCGCCGACCACCGGCTGCCCGATGGCGACGCCACCGTCTGCCGCGAGGTGTGGGGGGGCGCCGCCCGACTCGGCTACTCGGCGATCGGCCGCGACCAGATCTACTTCTTCGCCTGCCTGAGCGCGCCGGCCGGTGGCCGCGACGACGGTCCGGCGAAGCCGGCGCTGGTCGAGCGCTACGCCAGCTTCCCGTCGCCGGTGCCGGCGATCACGGCCGCGGCCGACCCTGCCACGCTCATCCGCACCGATCTGTTCGACGTCGAGACCCCGGCGCGCTGGCACCGCGGCCGCGTCGTCCTGCTCGGCGACGCCGCCCATGCCATGACGCCCAACCTCGGCCAGGGTGGCGCCCAGGCCATCGAGGATGGCTTCGCGCTGGCCGCGTGCCTGGCCACGTGCCTGGCGGCCACACCGTCGGTCGCCGACGCGTTCGCCGCCTACCAGGCCATGCGGCGACCGCGCGCGCTCCGCATCGCGCGCCTGGCCTGGCGACTGGGAAGGATCGCGCACTACCAGAACCCGATCGCACGCGGGTTGCGAAACTTCGTGCTGCGCGCCACACCCGACGCCGTGGCGCGCCGCCAGACCGACCAGCTTTACGACGCCGGACTCGTCAAGCCCAGCGACGGGCAGTAGAGTCGCGCCCAGGAGTTCGCATGACAACGATCGTTCATCGCGCCGCCATGGTCACGGTCCTCGCCGCCGGCGCCGCCCTTGCCTCGCTCGCCGCCTGCGGCGACGACGCCGGCGGCACGCCCGATGGCCCCACCGTCGACGAGCTCGCGCTCACCGGCCTCGACGGCCCGGTCGACGTGATCGTCGATGACCGCGGCGTGCCCCACATCTACGGCACGACGATGCATGACCTCATGGTCGCCGAGGGCTACCTGATGGCCAGGGACCGCTTCACTCAGATGGAGTTCATCCGCCGCAGCGTCCTTGGCCGCCTGGCCGAGGTCGCCGGCGCGCTGTCACCCGGCCTCATCGACGACGATCGCGATCAGCGCTTCTACGGCTTCGGCCGCACCGGGCGCGCGATCTACCAGGGCCTGGCGCCCGATGCGATGAGCAAGCTGACCGCCGACGCGTTCGTCGACGGCATCAACCAGTACATCGACACCGTCCTCAAGGCCCCGGGTTACACCACCACCCGCGGCAACGAGGCGCTGGCCTTGATCCTCGGCAGCCCGCACTTCGGGCACTGGGAGCCGGCCGACATCTTCGCCCTGGCGCGCTTCCAGGCCTGGAACCTGTCCTACGACGCCGGCTCCGACGTCGCCCGCTCCGCCGAGCTGGCCGGCGTGCGCCGCGCGTTCCCGGCCAGCAGCATCGACGCTCGCCTGGTCGCCCGCGCCGGCATCCACGCCGACTTCTTCACCGCCCGGCCGGCGCGCGCCGCGTTCACCACCGACACCGGCTTCCCCAACCTGACCACCGACAGCGGCAGCCGCGCCCGCCTGGTCAAGCCGCCGCGCGCGGCCCGGCCGCCGCGCGCTGCCCGGCCGCAGCCTGACCCGCGCGCGCTGGCCGGCGCCGAAGCCTGGCTCGCCAGGCAGGGCGATGATCCGCTGCTGCGCCGCGATCACGTCGTCGGCTCGAACAGCTGGGTGGTGTCCGGCGATCACACCGCCAGCGGCTCCCCCATCCTGTCCAACGATCCGCACCTGTCGCTGATCGCGCCGCCGGTGTGGTGGTACGTGCACCTCAACACCGCCCAGATGGGCGGCGAGCGGATGGTCGACACCGAGGGGGTCGCCTTCGCCGGCCTGCCCGGCGTGGTGCTCGGCTTCAACCGCAACCTGGCCTGGAGCGCGACCACCACCGGCTACGACGTCACCGACGTCTACAGCGAGCAGATCACGTTCCGCAACGACGGCACGGTCGCCGCGCCGGTGTGGACGCCGGTCTCGGCCCGCTTCCAGGGCGCCGACGTGGCGCTCCAGATCATCGACGAGGTGATCACGATCCAGAGCCAGGCCACGCCCGAGACCTACCGCATCTACGTGGTGCCGCACCACGGACCGCTGATGCCGGGCTCGCTGATCCCGCCGGCGACCAGCACCGAGACCGTCGGCGCCGCGATGTCGGTGCGCTACACCGGTCACGTGCCGACCGACGAGCTGGCCTTCTTCGCCGGGCTGTTCGACGCCGCCACGTTCGCCCAGGCCGAGACCGCGCAGGACAACTTCCGGGTCGGGTCGCAGAACTTCTCGTTCGTGTCGGCGACCGAGGGCATCCGGTGGTCGACCGAAGCCCGCATCCCGCAACGCGATCCGCGCGCTTGCACGTTCAGCTACGACTCCGCCGGCGTCCCGACCGGCACCTCGCCGATGTTCGTGCTCGACGGCGCCAGCGGCGACTTCGAGTGGACCACCGACCTCGACGATCGGTACATCCCCCACGAGGTCAACCCGGCGCGGGGCTACATCGCGACCTCGAACCAGGACAACGTCGGCGTGACCGCGGACGGCAACCCCTGTAACGATGGGTTCTACATCGGCGGCGACTTCGACGTCGGCTACCGTCAGGCGCGGATCCGGCAGCGCCTCGATGCGGCGGTGGCTGGCGGCGCCATCACCCCCGAGGCCATGATCGCGCTCCATGGCGAGAGCCAGTCGAGCCTGGGCGAAGGCATGCGGACGGCGCTGGTCGCCGCCATCGATCACGCGCTCGGCGATCCCGGCGACGACCCGGCGTTGCAGGCCGCCATGACCGAGCTCGGCGCCGGCGGCCGCGCCACGCTCACCGACGCTCGCGCCCGCCTGCTGGCGTGGTCGTTCGCCACCCCGCACGGCATCGGCGCCACCACCGCAACGGAGATCGCCGACAGCGTTGGCACCTCGGTGTTCAACGCCGTGCTGACCCGGCTGGCACCGCTGGCCTTCGGGGACGAGAACACGGCGATCGGCCGCGGGCCGGGCACGCTGCAGACCGCGCGGGCGCTCGAGTGGGCGCTGACCGCGGCGAGCACGATGGCGACCTACCGCGCCAGCTACGGTGGCGACCCGACGTGGAACGACTCCGTGCTGTGGGACGACCTCGCCACCGCCGCCGTGCTCGAGTCGCGGGACGAGCGCGTGGTGCGCGCCGTCGTCGCCGGCTACGCGTTCCTGACCACCCGCCTGGGCTCCGACCGCGATCAGTGGCGCTGGGGACGGCTGCACACGGTGCGCTTCGATCAGGTCGCGCCCGCCCTCGACGACAACCCGCAGGTCTCGGTGCCGCCCAACGGTGACGCCGCGTTCCCCGACGGCTTCCCCCGCCACGGCGACCTCGGCGCGGTCGACCCCGGTGGTTATGGCATCTACGGCACCACCGACTTCACGTTCGGCCACGGCGCGTCGCAGCGCCTGGTGGTCGAGATGACGCCGGCTGGCCCGCGGGCGTTCAACGCCCTGCCCGGCGGCCAGCGCGAGGACCCGGACTCGGCCCATCACGCCGACGAGGCCGAGCACTGGCGGGTCAACCGGCAGCCGCCGCTGTGGTTCGACCGCGCCGACGTCGAGGCCCACGCCGAGAGCCGCCTGCGCTTCGTGCCCGGGACCTGAGGCACGTTACGGGCACGGTCGGACCCGAGCAAGCCCAGGCAGTTCGGCTAGACAACCACCGGCGACGATCGCGAAGCCCGCGACCTCCCACGCGCGGCGGTGGGCACGCGCGCTGCACTGAGCGGCGGGACACCCTTTCAGGAGCTCCCGAATGCGCACGTCTCTGCTTGCCCTCCTCCCGCTGGTCGCCCTCGCGGCCGACGCGCACGCCCAGGACCGCAAACACTACCCCGGCAACATGTGCCGGGTCGCCAGCACCAGCTACTTCGACAACGACGGCCGGGTCGCCAATACCGCCGCGACGTCGCAAAAGTTCGAGTGCCCGATCATCCGAGACAACGTCAACATCCAACGGACCTGGGTCTACTACAAGGACCTCAGCGCGACCGACGGCGTGAAGTGCCGCCTCAAGACCGGCAAGATCGACGACGCGAGCGGCACCGCGTACTGGTTCGAGGACGCGGCGTCAGGAAACGCCGACGTCAACTCGACCCCGGCATACCTGACTTTCGTCGACCAGCCGAACATCCCCGACGGCTACTACTCGCTGCGCTGCTACCTGCCCGGTGTCACCAGCGCCGGGCAGTCGGCGATCGTGAAGTACCTCGTCGCCGAGGTCGAGTGATGGCGCGGCGCAGCTGGGCCGCCGCGGCCGCCGTGCTCGTCGGCGCCGGAACGATCGCGGTCGCCTCACGGTCGCCCGATGCGCCCATGCCGTCGCCGCCACCGGCCGCGGCGAACGACGCGACCGACGTCGGCCAGCTGCGCCGCGAGGTCGCCTTGCTGCGCGGAGCCGTCGCGCGCGGGCCCGCCGTCGCGCACGCGCCGGCCGCGGTCGACGCCCCACCGCCGCCGGACGAAGCGCCGGTCGCGCCCGAGGCCCTGATCGCCGATCAGACGATGCTCGTCGAGGATCGGCTCGCCGCCGGCGATCCCGATCCAAGCTGGAGCAGCGACGCGACCCGCCTGATCCACGACCGGTTCGCGCAGGCCGGACTCACCGGCGCGCGGCTCGACGCCGCGGCCTGCCGCGGCACCCTGTGCAAGATCCAGCTGCGCTTCGAGTCTGCCGAGGCGCTGGCGGCCGTCGCCGGCGACGCCGCCGACAGCGTACCGTGGACCGCGTCCGGCTTCGTACGCAGCGATCCGGACGATCCCCTCCGCCTGGTCGTGTACGCGAGCCGGGAGGGCACCCGGCTGCCGCACCCCGATCAGCTCTGACTCACCCGGGCTCGGTGGACGCAACACACTGTCCTGGAGTTGGGACTTGCCCGGACGCGGTCGCCGACCGACGCTGTGCCGATGACGCCCAACGACCCCGTCGTCGAGATCGCGCCGCTCGGCGCACCGCCGTGGCCGACGCTGGATCCGTTCCTGTTCTGCGTCCACCACGACGACGCCTACCCGGCCGGCAACCCGCAACTCGGTCCGGCGGCGTCGCTGGCCGGACGCAACCTCGGCCAGGACTTCGCCGGCAAGGACGGCTGGCGCATGTACCACGGCCAGGTCGTGCCCGGCTTCCCGCAGCAT
>CANKMW010000083.1 GCA_947483555.1 Myxococcales bacterium | reverse complement strand
GCGATCGTCGCCCGCGTGATCGAGCTGTGCCGTACGCTGCCGATGGTCAGGTCGGCCTACGTCGTGCAACTCTACGCGCCGCACACCGGTCAACTCACCACGCCTGCGCTTGGCCTGGAGCTCGCCGCCGCGCTGCCGCCCGACGCGTTCGCGAGCTGGCCGGCGACTGCCCCCCTCGTCGTGTTCGGTCTCGGCGACGACGCCGTCTCGCGCCTCGCCCGCCTGACGCCGCCGGTCTACGTCGCGCTCGATCGTTGATGCCGTCGCTCACACCCGACGCTCACACCTCGTGGTAGGCGCCTTCGGCCGCACCCATCACCGGGATCGCGGTGCGGCTCTGGGCGGCTTCGACGAGCCGGTCGATGGCGGCATCGGTGGCATCTGGGCTGTGGTGGAACAGCGCCAGCTTGCCGACGCCGGCGGCGCCGGCGAGGTGAACCCCGGCCGACACCGGCGAGTGCCCCCAGCCGCGTGCCATGGCGTAGGCGGCGTCGTCGTGCATGGCGTCGTGAATCAACATGTCGGCGCCGGCGGCGAGCGCGAACGCCTCGCGGGTCGGGCGGTGGGGCGCCGGGTACTCGACGTCGGTCAGCACGGTCACGACCTTGTCGTCGGCCTTGATGCGGAAGCCGGTGGTCCACATCGTGCCGTGGGGCACCGCGGCGGTCGTGATCTCGAACTCGTCGATCGCCAGCTCGCTGCCGGGCAAGAAGGTCTCGATGCTCACGCCGGCGGCCAGGTTCTCGAGGCCGTTGAGCGGGCTGTAGTGGGGCGCCAGCTGGTTCTGCAGCGTGCCCTTGAGCGAGCTGCCGGCCGGGTCGGCGCCGAGGATGCGGAACTGGTTGCCCTTGATGAAGAACGGCGTGAAGAACGGCAGCCCCTGGATGTGATCGAGGTGCGTGTGGGTGAGCAGCACCGGCAGCCGGCCCAATCCCTGACCGAACTCGCTGCTCATCAGCGACTTGGCGTACTCGGTGGCGCCGGTGCCGAGATCGATCAGCAAGCGGCTGCCGCCTTCGGTGACCAGCTCGACCGACGAGGTGTTGCCGCCGTAGCGCAGGAACTCCTTGCCACACATCGCGAACGAACCGCGCACACCCCAGAAGCGAACCTTCATGACGTCCCCCGCGGCCCGACCGACAGCACCATGCCCTCGCAGGCAGTGATCACGTCGACGCCGACCGCGGCGCCCTGCTCCTTGTAGCGGGCCGCGATCTCGTCCATCTGGTCGTCGGTGTGTGACGGCGCGTGGTGGTAGAGGATGAGGCGGCGGACGTCGTTGCCGGCCACGATGTCGAGGGCCTGATCGGGCGTCGAGTGACCGTAGTGCGGGAAGCGCGCGTACTCCTCGGGCAGGAAGTGGGTGTCGTAGATGACCGTGTCGCAGCCGTGCAGCGACTTGACCAGCGCCGCCCGCATGTCGCCGAGCACGCGGCGATCCTCGTCGGTGAGGGTCTCGAGCCCGGGCAGGAAGTGCTGCTTGTGCAACACCTGGTTGAACGGCGCGGTGTCGCTCACGTAGGCCACGCTGGTGCCGTCGGCGTCGATGCGGTAGCCGACCGAGCCGAAGGGATGGTTGAGCGCGAACGGCAAGATCTGCGCGTCCTCGATCGTCATCGGCAGGCCGGGATCGACCTCGTGGAAGTTGATCTCGGCCGGCACCGCCTCGAGGGGCACCGGGAAGAACTCGTGCCGCGTGATGCCGCCGATCACCTGCTGCAACTCGTCGGCCGCGGTCAGCAACGCGTAGACCTCGACGGTGTTGCCGGTGATGTACATCGGCTCGAAGAACGGCAAGCCCTGGATGTGATCCCAGTGCACGTGCGACAGCAGGATGTGGTGGCGGCCCAGCGTGGCGCCCGAGTCCCGGGCCAGCTTCTGACCCAGCGCGCGCAGCCCGGTGCCAGCGTCGAGGATCACCGACGCACCCGACGCGGTTCGCACCTCGACGCACGACGTCTGCCCGCCGTAGCGAACCGTCCCGCGCCCGGGCACCGGGTAGCTTCCCCGGACGCCCCAGAAGGTGATGTCCATACGCCGGAAAATTCTAGCCCGTCCTGGGCCGGAACCGAAACAGAACGCGCACTTCAATAAGGGTCATGGGGGCGGTTGGCGGCCTGGATCTCGGCCACCAGAGCGAAGTGATCCGACGGCCAGACGCCATCGGTGGGCTGATCGAGGGCGATCCGCGCCGCCAGCGGCTCCCCGCGCAGGTGGCGATCGGGGCCTCGGGCCAGGACGTAGTCGATGCGCCGCGACGGCTCGCGCGAGCGCAACGCGTACGGGTTGCGGCGATCGTAGGTCCACCCCGGGCCGGCGCCGGCCTCCTGGCCGGTGGTCGCCAGCCAGGCATCGGCGAAATACACCGACTCGCCGCCGAGCGTGGTCAGGCCGCGCAGGAAGCGCATCTCGTCGGAGTCGGGGTCGGCGTTGAAGTCGCCCATCAAGATCGGCGGCGAGCCGTCGAGTGGGGCCAGGCGCTTGACGTGATCGGCGAGGGCGCGCACCTGCGCGCAGCGCGCGCTGCCGAGGTGGTGCTGGTACGTGAGGTGGGTGACGAAGACCGGGAACGGCCCGTGCGGCGCGTCGACGCGGGCGAAGGCGACGGTGCGGGTGTCGTGACCGGGCGGCGACGGCAGCGCCAGGCTGTCGCCATCGAGGAGCGCATGGCGACTCAGGATGGCGTTGCCGAACGTGAGGCCGCCGCCGACGTGCCACGCCGGGACATGGTGGACGTGCCAGCCGGTCCCGACCGCGATCTCGTCGGCCTGGCTGGGCTGGCCCGGAAAGGCGAGCACCTCTTGCAGCCCGACCACATCGGCGTCGAGGGCCTCGAGGCCGTCGCGGATCAGGCGCAGGCGATGCTGCCATGGCCCTTGCCGGTTCCAGATGTTGAGGGTGACGACGCGCAGGATGTCGGAGCGCATGGGCGGGCGAGTATGCCCTAGCCGGCCCGAGCCCGAGCCCGAGCCCGAGCCCGAGCCCGAGCGCAACGAATCGGTCGCGCTCGTGCAACCATGGCGCCATGTGGTCACCCGAGAGCTACCTGACCGCCCTGCGCTTCGCCGCCGAGCGCCACGCCGGGCAGACCGTGCCCGGCACCGAGCTGCCCTACCTCGTGCACGTGACGTCGGTGGCCGCCGAGGTCATGCGCGGCCTCGCGCTCGAACCGATGGCGGCGCCCGATCTGGCGGTGACCTGCGCGCTCTTGCACGACGTCGTCGAGGACACCGCGACCGAGCTCGCCGAGGTCGCGGCCGGGTTCGGCGACCCGGTGGCGCGCGGCGTGGCCGCGTTGAGCAAGGACGCGCGGCTCGCCAAGGACGAGCAGCTCGACGACAGCCTGCGGCGGATCCGCGACTGCCCGCGCGAGGTGTGGGCCGTGAAGCTCGCCGACCGCATCACGAACCTGCAGCCGCCACCGATCCGGTGGACCGCCGACAAGCGGCGGCGCTACCAGGCCGAGGCGAGGCGCATCCACGCCGCGCTGGCCGGCGGACACGCCGCGCTCGGCGAGCGGCTGGCCGAGATGATCGAGCGCTACACGGCCTACCTGGAACCGGCGTGACCGCGCGGCCACGGTGTACAACCCAGCCATGGATCCCGACGTCGATCCGGGCGAGCCCCGGCAGCGCGTGCTGATCATGGGCGCCGGCGGCATCGGCGGCATCGTCGCCGGCACGCTGGCCGAGGTCGGCGCCGACGTCACCGCGGTGTCGACCAACGCCGAGATCCGCGCCGCGGTGGAGCGGCACGGCTTCCGCCTCCGCGAAGGCGGCGAGGACCGCGCCGTCGCCGGCCGCATCGTGGCCTCGCCGCCACCCGGCGAGCGCTTCGACGTGATCGTGCTGGCGATCCAGCCGCCGCAGGTCGAGGACGCCGCCCGCTCCGCGCTGCCCTCGCTCACCGAGAGCGGCGCCATGATCGTGCTCCAGAACGGCCTGTGCGAGGCTCGCGTCGCCCGCATCGCCGGCGCCGAACGCGTGATCGGCGGCATCGTGTCGTGGGGCGCGTCGATGCCGGAGCCCGGGCTCTACGATCGAACCGCGCAGGGCGGCTTCACGGTGGGCCGGATGGCCGGCGAACCCGACGAGCTGTGCCGGCGACTCGGCACCATGCTGGAGGCGATCGGTCCCGTGACCCTGACCGCCAATCTGCTCGGTGCGCGGTGGAGCAAGCTGGCCCTCAACTGCGCCATCTCGTCGCTGGGTACGATCGGCGGCGATCGCCTCGGCCCGCTGGCGCGCCTGCGCCGGGTGCGGCGGCTGGCGCTCGAGATCATGACCGAGGTGGTCGCGGTGGCGCGCAAGGAACAGGTCCGCCTCGAGAAGGTGGCCGGCACCGTCGACCTCGAGTGGATCGCGTTGACCGACGCCGAGCGCAAGAAGCTCGGCTCGCCGGGGCTGACCGCCAAGCACGCGCTGCTGCTCGCCATCGGCCTGCGCTACCGCCGCATGCGCAGCTCGATGCTGGCCGCCATCGAGCGCGGCCGGGTGCCCGCCATCGACTTCCTCAACGGCGAGGTGGTCGACCGCGCCCGGCTGCACGGCATCGCCACCCCGGTCAACGCCCGGGTCGTCGCGCTGGTCCACGCCATCGCGCGCGGCGAGGAGCGCTCGAGCCGGGCGCTGATCGACAAGCTGTACGACGAGACCCGCGCGCCCTGACCTCGAGACCATCCCGGAAGGTGGCTCCCGACCTGGATCTGGCGCCATCTCAGCTGCCTTATATAATGGACTCGAAAGTTCCTTTTATCGTGTATTTTAGGACTCGTGTATGCCAGATCGATCCAGGCCCCCGGCGACAAGAGCTTCCTGCTTCTCGGCCCGCGTGGGACCGGCAAGTCGATGTGGATCCGATCGCAGTTCCCGGAGGCGATCTACATCGACCTCCTCGAGTCCGCGGTGTACACGGAGCTGCTCGCCGCTCCGGGTCGGCTGGAAGACAAGATCCCGGCGCGCCACCGCGGCTGGGTCGTGATCGACGAGGTCCAGAAGGTTCCCGCGCTGCTCGACGAAGTGCATCGACTGATCGAGCGACGGCAAATTCGGTTCGGGCTGACCGGCTCGAGCGCGCGCAAGCTGCGTCAGCGCGGCGTGAACCTCCTCGCTGGCCGCGCGCTGTCCTTGACGATGCATCCGCTGACGCGAGCGGAGCTCGGCGACGCCTTCGAGCTCAAGCATTCGCTCCAGTTCGGCCAGCTTCCCAGCGTCTATGTCGAACCCAACCCGCGCGCATTCCTCGCCACCTACGTCCAGACCTATCTGCGTGAGGAGGTCCAGCAGGAGGGCCTGACTCGCAACCTGGCGGCCTTCGCCCGCTTTCTCGAGAGCATCTCGTTTTCGCAGGGCCAGCTGTTGAACGTTGCGGCGGTCGCGCGCGACTGTCACGTCGAGCGCAAGGTCGTCGAGGACTACGTCACGATCCTCGAGGATCTGTTGATCGGTGTGCGGATTCCGCCATTCCAGCGGCGGGCCAAACGTCGCATCACCGCGCATCCCAAGTTCTACTTCTTCGACGTCGGGGTCTATCGCGCGATCCGGCCCCGCGGCCCACTCGACACCCCCGAGGAGATCGACGGACCGGCGTTCGAGACGTTGCTGATGCAGGAGCTTCGCGCGCACATCGCCTACGGCGATCTGGGCTACCAGCTGTACTACTGGCGGACGCAGCTCGGACTCGAGGTCGATTTCGTCCTCTACGGTGAGCGCGGTCTGCACGCCTTCGAGGTGAAGCGCGCCGCTCGTCTTCGCAGCGGCGACTACGACGGCCTGCGCGCGTTCGCGCACGACTACCCGGCCGCGACGTTGACGATCGCCTACGGCGGCACGAAGCGGTTCACCGAGGGTTCGATCGACGTGGTTCCGTTCGAGGTTCTGGTCACCGAGTTGCCCGAGCGGCTCACACGCGCGTTCCCCACCGAGCCTCCACCGTAGTAACGTCTCGTTACGGTGCTGCACGCGATCTCGCTGACTTGGAGTTCGGCACGCCGCTTGATGTACCAAGGCGCGTCGTGACCCGCGTCCTTGTCGTCGATGACGATCGATCGATCCGCCGCAGCCTGGAGAAGTTCCTGGTCGGCGAGGGCCATGACGTCGTCACCGCCGCCGACGGGACCGAGGCGCTGCGGGTCGCCGCCGGCGCCGACGTCATCTTGCTCGACCTCGGCCTGCCCGGCATCGACGGCTTCGAGGTGTTGACGCAGGTGCGCGCCACGCCCCACCCGCCACCGGTGATCGTGGTCACCGCCCGCGACGACATGCAGTCGACGGTGCGCGCCATCCAGCTCGGCGCCTACGAGTACCTGGTCAAGCCGATCGACATCGATCGCCTGCGCCTGGTGGTGCGCCGCGCCGCCGAGTCGCGGGACGCCGAGCGCGCGCTGGGCCAGTTCGTGGCCCGCGAGAGCGAGAGCTACCAGGTCGGCAACATCATCGGCAAGAGCGCGGCGATCCGCGAGGTCTACAAGCAGATCGGCGCGGTGTCGACGAGCAAGGCGTCGGTCTTGATGCTGGGCGAGAGCGGCACCGGCAAGGAGCTGGTGGCCAAGGCCATCCACTACGCGTCGGCCGATCGCGACAAGCCGTTCGTGGCCATCAACTGCACCGCCTTCGCGCCCGGCCTGCTCGAGAGCGAGCTGTTCGGGCACGTCCGCGGCGCCTTCACCGGCGCGGTCGGCGACAAGCTCGGGCGCTTCGAGCTCGCCGGCACCGGCACCCTGTTCCTCGACGAGATCGGCGAGCTCCCACTCGAGCTGCAGGCCAAGCTGCTGCGCGTGGTGCAGGAGCGCACCTTCGAGCGGGTCGGCGACGTGCGCTCGGTACCGCTGCGGGCCCGCGTGATCGCCGCCACCCACCGCGACCTGGCGGCGATGGTCGAACGCGGCGAGTTTCGCGAGGACCTGTACTACCGGCTGCGGGTCGTCGAGCTGCGCCTGCCGCCGCTGCGCGAGCGCCCCGAGGACGTCGCGCTGCTGGTCGACGGCCTGCTCACCAAGATCAACCGCGAGCTGCACAAGCAGGTGCGCGCGGTGGCGCCCGAGACCCTGGCGGCGCTGGCGCGGTATCCGTGGCCGGGCAACGTCCGCGAGCTGGAGAACGCGCTGACCCGCGCCGTGGTGCTGTCGCAAGGCGAGGTCCTGGAGGCGCGCCACCTGCCGATGCTGATCGCGCCGAGCCCGAGCACCCCAGCGCCGACCGGCCCACCGCCGGCCGGCCCGTCGAGCGCCGCGCTGCGGGTGGCCGACGGCGAGCTGTTGCCGTTGCGCGAGATCGAGCGGCGCCACGTCGAGCGGGTGCTCGGCGCCGTGGGCTGGAACAAGCGGCGCGCCTGCACGGTGCTGGAGATCAGCCGGCCGACGCTGGATCGCAAGATCGAAGACTTCGGGTTGACCCGCCCCGGCGACGCCACCCGCGGCGACGGAGACGACGAACCATGAACTGGATCTTGTTCATCATGATCGGCTCGCTCGGCGTCGCGTTCTCGGCGCTGATCCTGCGCGCCGATCCGCACCGCCACGACAACCGCGCCTTCGCCGTGCTCGGGCTGCTCGACGCCACCATGGCCCTGTTCCGCGGCACCGCCACGATCCACGGCGCCGACATCGCCGAGACCGCGGTACTGCTGCCGTGCGCGTTGATGGCGCCGTTCCTGGCCTGGGCCACGCTCGAGTTCGCGTGGTCGTTCCCGTTCAACCGACCGCTGCCGTGGCGGTGGCGGGTGCCGATCGCGCTGGCGACGGTGGCCACCGTGGGGTTGCTCGGTGGCGGCAAGTCAGCGCACACCTCGAACCTCGCCAACGCGCTGTTCTTCATCCCGGCGACCGTGCTCATGATCGTGTGGCAGGTGCGCAACCTGCGCCGCGTCGAGGGTGATCGCACCGGCCCCAAGCTGGTGGTCGCGGCGCTGATGCTGCGCTGGCTGACCGCCAACGCCGTGTACAGCATGTACGGCCATGTCAGCGTCGAGACGTGGTCGAACGTCCTGTGGGTCGAGTCGTCGGTGGTGGTGCTGCTGTCGTTCGTGCTGATCGGCCTCGGCAGCGTGCGCTCGAACATGTTCACGATGCGCAGCGCGCTCGGCGAGCTGGTGCTCGAGGCCGCGTTCTTCCTGGCCGGGCTGGGGCTCACCGCGGTCGCCATGCTCGGCGCCCTCGAGCTTCGCGACCGCTTCCCGGTGCTGGGCCTGGCCCTGCTCCTGCTCGCCGCGCTGATCCCGCTGGCCGTGTTCGCGGTGACCGAGCGGCTGCGGCCACGGCTCGAGGCCGGCGTCGATCCGCGCAAGGCGCGCCGCCGCGAGCTGCTCGACGAGGCCACCGCGATCGAGACCAGCGATCCGGCGCGGCTGGCGGCGCTCGCCGAGCGCACGCTGGCGGCGATCAGCGATGGCGGCGCCGCCCGCTTCGTGCCGGTGGCGGCGCTGGCGACGCCCGATCGCAGCGCGTTGCTCGGCGCCATGCGCCGCGACGGCACGCTGCTCCAGATCTCGGTGCGCACCGGCGGCACGCTGCACGGTGTCCTCGAGATCGTGGGCGGCATTCGCGATCGCGAGACCGTGTTGGCCGCCGAGGCGCTCGCCGGCCGACTGGCGTCGGCGTGCGAGCTGCGGCGCCTGGCCGGCGAGCTCGAAGCCGCCAGCCGCCTGGCTGCGCTCGGGGCCTTCGCGGCCGCGATCGCCCACGACATCCGCACGCCGCTCACCAGCGTGCAGATGAACGTCCAGATCTTGCGCGCCAAGGTGACCCTGCCTCCCGACGACATGGAGCACTTCGACATCGCGCTCGAGGAGCTGCGCCGCCTCGACGGCCACGTCAAGGAGCTGCTCGATTACGCCAAGCCGCTGGCGCTGCATCGCGAGACCGTCGAGCTCAAGGACGTCGCCGATGACGCGGCGCGGACGATCGAGCCGCTGCTCGGCGAACGTCGGCAGACCCTGACCCGCGAGCACGGCCTCGACCTGCCCGCGGTCACCGTCGATCCGCAGCGCCTGCGCCAGGTGCTATGGAACCTGCTCGAAAACGCCGCCAAGGCGTCGCCAGCCGGGGCGACGATCGCGCTGCGCACCCGTCGCGATGGCGAACGGGTCGCGATCGACGTCGTCGATCACGGCTCCGGCATCACCGCCGACGACCTGCCGCGCATCTTCGAGCCGTTCTTCACCACCCGCCCCGACGGCACCGGCCTCGGCCTGGCGATCTGCCAGAAGGTCGTGCGCGGCCACGGCGGGGATATCGTGGTGCACTCGCAGCTGACCGAAGGTTCGACCTTCACCGTCGTGCTGCCGACCTGACGCTTCGACTCGCCTTCGGCTCGCTCAGCGAAACCGGGGCTGGGGTAGGTAACGTTTCGCTACCCCCGGTAACGGAACGTTACCTACCCGTCGAGGCAGGGTGGCCGCGGATGTCGAGGAGTTGGCGGCGAAGCGATCCGGCACGCCGGGTGCTCTTAGCCACCATCGTGTGGACCCTGGCTCGCAAGATTCTGCTTCACGACCGGATCAAGTTCACCGTCGCCGCCGCCGGCGTGTCGATCAGCGTGATGCTGGTGCTGGTCCAGATCGGCCTGTACCTGGGGTTCATGCAGAACGCGTCGAACCTCATCGATCACGCCACCGCCGACGTGTGGGTGACCGGCGAGGGCAGCGAGAACTTCGACTTCTCGGCGCCCATCGACGACCGCTCCTACTACAAGGTGGCCTCGACGCCGGGCGTCGCCCACGCCGAGCGCATGTTGCTCGCGTTCGGGCAGTTCCGGCTCGCCGACGGGGGCACCCAGGGCGTGCAGGTGGTGGGCATCGAGCGCGGCGGGCGCCTGCTGCGGCCGTGGAATGTCGTCGCCGGTGATCCGACCCGGATCCACGAGCCGGGCGCTATCATGGTCGACGTCAGCGAGGCCGAGAAGCTCAAGGTCGACCGGGTCGGCGAGCGGCGCGAGATCTTCGGCGCCCGCGCCGAGATCGTCGGCCTGACCCGCGGCATCCGCAGCTTCACGACCTCGCCGTTCGTGTGGACCGATCTCGACAGCGCGCGGGCCTACGCGCTCTACCCTGCCGACCGCTTCAACTACGTCATGGTCTCGGCCGGGCCCGGCGTCGATCCCGACACCCTGGCGCGCCGGCTGTCGGCGCTGCCCGGGCTCGACGCCTACACCGGACCGACGATGTCGGCGCGGGCGCGCCACTACTGGTCGTCGCGCACCGGCGTCGGCGCCGGCTTCTTCACCACCGCCGCGCTCGGCGTGATCGTCGGCCTGGTGGTGGTCGGGCAGATCCTCTACAACGGCACGCTCGAGCACCTGAAGGAGTACGGCACGCTCAAGGCGATGGGCGCGCGCGACGGCGCCATCATGCGCGTGATCGTGTACCAGGCGCTGATCTCGGCGGTGGTCGGCATGGTGCTCGGCGGCGCCCTCGCCCTGGCGGCCAAGGCCGCGATGGCGGGCGCCAACCTGAACGTGCTCTTGACCCGCGATCTGGTGCTGGCCACGGCGGTGCTGACCGCGGTGATGTGCTGTCTCGCCTCGCTGCTCTCGGTCGTCAAGGTCCTGCGCCTCGACCCGGCGTCGGTCTTCAAGGGCTGAGCCGCCGCACCCGCACTCGCATCCGCACCCGGAGCCACCATGACCCAACCCACCCCCATCGCGAGCCTGGCCGGCGTCACCAAGATCTACGGCGCCGGCGAGACCCAGGTCAACGCGCTCGAGGACGCCGACCTGTCGGTCTACCCGGGCGAGATCCTGCTCATCGAGGGGCCATCGGGATCGGGCAAGACCACGCTCATCTCGATCCTCGGCCTGCTCCTGCGCCCGACGCGCGGCGACGTCTTCATCCGCGGCCAGCGGGTCACCGGGTTGCCGCAGCGCGAGCTGCCGCCGATCCGCGCCGGCACTTTCGGGTTCATCTTCCAGGGCTTCAACCTGTTCCCGGCCCTCACCGCCGAGGAGAACGTCGCGATCGCGATCAAGATGAAGGACCCCAAGGCGCGCAACGCCGACGCCGAGGCGCGCCGGCTGCTGGTCGCGGTCGGACTCGAGAACCGCATGCACCACAAGCCCGCCGACCTGTCGGGCGGCCAGAAGCAACGGGTCGCGATCGCGCGTGCGCTCGGCGGCAACCCCCCGATCATCATCGGCGACGAACCGACCGCCGCCCTCGACACCAAGACCGCGCTCGGCGTGATGGCGCTCCTGCGCGACCTGGCCTCGGTGCAGGGCCGCGCGGTCGTGGTCGTCACCCACGACCCGCGGCTCGAGCGCTTCGCCGACCGCGTCGCCCGCGTCGAGGACGGCCGCGTCGTCGCCGTCCACACGATCGATCATGTCGATCGTCAAGGGGACGTTCCCGTGCCGGCCCCCGGCATCCACCCCTCCGCGCGTCACGTCGCGCGAGTCGATCCCCCGACGGCTGCGTAGCCCTTCCCTGGAGAACCGTCATGGCCACCACCACCGCCCCCCACGCCCGCTTCTCGCGCCGCACCAAGCTCGGCGCCACGCTCGTGCTCGCCGCCGCCGCCACCGCCGGCGTGGCGTGGTTGCGCAGCAACGCCCCGGCGGCGCCGGCCACCGCGCCGGGCGCACCGACCGTCCTGGTCGCGCCCGGCCTGGTCGAAGCCGAGGGCGATCGCGCCGAGCTCGGCTTCGAAGCCAGCGGCCGCATCGCCGAGCTGGTGGTCGACGAGGGCGACGCGGTCACGGCCGGGCAGCTGCTCGGCCGCCTCGACGATCGGGTCGCCCGCGCCCGCGTGGCTGGCGCCGAGGCCGCGGTCGCCGCCGCTCGCGCCCGCAAGGACGCCGCGGTTCGCGGCGCCCGCCCCGACGAGATCCGCGCCGCCAGCGCCGAGGCCGACGCGGTGGCGGCGCAGGCCAGGGAGCGCGGCCTGTCCCGCGACCGCGCCGAGGCGCTGCTGGCCGCCAACCCCGACGCCATCCCGATGGCCGAGGTCGACAGCGCCCGCGGCCTGGCCGATGCCAGCGCCGCGCAGGCCCGCGCCGCCGCCGCCCGGGCGTCGTTGCTCCGCTCCGGCTCGCGCGCCGAGCTGATCGCCGAGGCCAAGGCCACGTTCGACGGCGCGCTCGCCAACCTGGAGGAGGCCCGCGCCCACCTGGCCCAGCACGAGCTGCGCTCACCGCGGGCCGGGGTCGTGGTTCGCCGTCTGCACGAGGTCGGCGAGCACGTCGCGACCATGCCGCCGACCACGGTCCTGATCGTCGCCGACACGTCGCGCCTCGAGCTGCGGGTCGAGGTCGACGAGGTCGATGTCGCCCGGATCGCGATCGGCCAGCCGGCGTGGGCGACCGCGCTCGCCTACGGCGATCGCCGCTTCGTCGGCCACGTGACCCGGGTGGTCGGCGAGCTCGGCCGCAAGACCCAGCGCCTCGACGATCCGCGCGCTCGCATCGATACCCGGGTGCTGGAGGTGGTGGTCGCGCTCGATCAGAGTCCGGCCCTGCCGCTCGGCCTGCGCGTCGACGTCCACCTCGAGCCGGCAGTTGCGAAGTGATCGGCTTCCATTCGAGCCCGAGCCCGGCAACCGTTCGTCCTGAGCGAGGCCCGAAGCGCCGAGTCGAAGGACGCATGGCGGCCATCTTGCTCCTGCTCGCCTCCCTCGCCGTGGCCGCGCCGGCGGCCGCCGACGACGCCGCGCCGGCCACGCGCCCGATCGCGCTCGCCGACGCGCTCGCCATCGCCCGCGCCGGCAATGACACCCGCGCCGGCCAGGCCGTCGCCGTCGAGCGTGCCGAGGCCCAGGTGCGCGCCACCGGCGGTGTCGACGACCTCCTCGTCGAGGCCGGGGCCGAGGGTCTGACCCGCTTCACCGAGCCCACCGTCGGGCCGTTCTTCCAGGAGACCGATCTCGATGCCGCCTCGGCCCGCATCGGGGTGTGGAAGCCGCTGGCCTGGGGCGGCCGCGTCGGGCTGCAGCTTCGCGAGGGCGTCAGTCGCACCCGTGCCCAGCTGAACGCCGGCGGTCCGGCGACCGATCTCGACTACACCGTGCACAGCTCGCGCGCCGAGCTGGTGTGGCAACAGCCGCTGCTGCGCGGCCGGGGGCGCGCCGTGCACGATGCGGGGCGCCGCGTCGCCCGCGCCGGTGCCGACGCCGAAGCCGCCGGCCTGGTGCTGGCCGAGACCCAGCTGGTCTTCGACGTCAGCCGCGCCTACTGGGAGCTGGCGTACGCGAGCCGCGAGATCGCCATCCGCGACAGCGCGCTGGCGCTGGCCGGCGAGCAGCTCGCGATCACGCGGGCTCGGGTCGGCGCCGGCCGCGGCTCCGAGCTCGAGGTGCTCGCGGTCGAGCAGGCCATCGCCGCCCGCGAAGCCGCGCTGGTCGGCGCGCAGCTGGCGCTGAGCGAACGGGCCCTCGAGCTGCGGGTCCTGCTCGCGCTCGAGGACGGCGATCCGCGGCCGCTCGCCGCCGCCGACGCGCTCGACGCGGCGACGCCGGCGCCGCCATCGGTGGCCGACGCGCTCGCGCGGACGCTGGCTTTTTCCCCGGAGCTGCAGGCGATCGATCACCGGGCGCGCGGCGCCGACGCCCGCGCGCGCGGCGCGGCGCGCGGACTGGGCCCCCAGCTCGACCTGCTGGTGCGGGGCGGCCCGACCGGCAACGCCGCCGACGCCGGCGACGCGTGGAGTCAGCTGGCGCGCTTCGACGGCTACGAAGCCGGCGCCGCGCTGTCGCTGACCCTGCCGGTGGGCGATCGCGCCGCCCGCGGCGAGCGCGACGTCGCCCGCCTCGAGCGCAAGCAGCTCGCGCACCTGCGCGAGGCGCGCCGCGGCCGCCTGACCGCCGAGGTCGCGCGCGCCGTCGATGCGGTCACGCTGTCGGAGCGTCGGATCGCAGCCGCGACCCGCGCCGCCGAGCTCGCCCACAAGACCGTCGCCCTCGAGCTCGATCGCTGGCGCACCGGCGCCGGCACCAACTTCGACGTCCTGACCCGCCAGGATCAGGCCGCCGCGGCCGCCGCCGCGCTGGCGCGCGCCCACGCCGATCGCCAGGTCGCGGTCGCCGCGCTGGCCGCGCTGACCGGGCCGCGGTCGACGTCGGCCCCGATGACCGCCGCGCCCTGATCGGTGGCGGCGGTGAGCTCGGCGTACAGCTTCTCGCCCCACGCCGCCAGCGCCGCGCCCGAGGACTCGTCGTCCGGGATGACGCTCGACCTTCCCGTACAGCAGGCGATCGGTCGCCAGCTCGTTGCCGATCGGCGCAGCTTCATCTCGACGAGATCCTTGTCGCTGCCCGGCGCGAGCGCGTACGGTCCGGTCCCGGTCTTCGGCAGCCTCCGGATCTCCTCGGTCAGCTCCTTCGCGAACTGGACCGCCTCCGGGCTGATCCCGGAGCCGTCGTCGAGCACCTCGAGGCCGAGGACCGCGATGGTCACCTTGTCGACCGAGGTCGGCGCCGATGGGTCCACCGCCGGCGGTGCGGCAGCGCGACCGCCGCCGCACGCCAGGCACGCCATCGCGACCGCGATCACGATCCCGGCGGGCCACCCTCGGAGCTGCACGACCCGAAGCTACACCAGCGACGCGACCGAGGGCGGTGGCAGCGGCCCGGCCGAGCCCCCGCCGTCGACGGTCACCCACCTCAACACCTCGGGCAGCGTCGCCCAGGGTGAGATGAAGGCGTTCTCGCTCGACGTCATCGCCGGCCGCAAGATCGTCGCCCGCACCACGTCGTCGGTCGACGTCGACCTCTACGTCCAGATGGGCGCGGCTCCGACCACGGGCGAGTACCTCTACCGCGGCTACACCGACTCGGGCAACGAGACCATCACGCTGACCCCGGCGTCGAGCGGCAAGCTCCACATCGGCGTCCACGACTACGCCGCGGGCAACTTCACGCTGCGCACCGCCGAGAACTGAGCGGCGGGCCGCGCCGCGCGGTCACTTCGCCTTCGACCGCTTCTGCACGCTCTTGAACACCGGTCTGGCGGCCTTGCCGTCAGCCGGTTTGGCTTTCTTGGACATGACCTGGGTCGAGGCGGAGTCGGCGGCGACGTTGTTGACCGTGTCGGCGCCGCTGCTCTCGTGGACCCGCTCGGCGGGCGCGGTCTCGGCCCGCGCGACGAAGGCGCGGATCGCCGCGGCGTCGGGCGGGCGGGCGTCGCTGTTGGCCGCCACGTCGAGCGCCTCGGCGTAGTAGCTGCGCCGCAGCTTGCGATCGAGCTTCGCCAGCAAGCGCGGGTTCTCGAACACGTCGACGGCGACCACCTCGCCGTTGATCGCGACCGCGTAGCCGACCAGCCGGCCCCTCGCCGGCGACGGCACGCTGGCGAGCGCGCGGTCAAAGTGTTCCTCCCACGTGGCCACCGACGCGCCGGTCTGCTGGGCGGCGCTGTGGCGATAGGTCTCGGTCGGGTTCGAGGTCTGGCGCTTCGCGTTCTTCTCCGCGACTTCCTTCCACACCGTGTCCTGCCCGTCGAAGTTCGCCTTCTCGCGCAGGCTGGAATGGGCGAGCACGCCGGCGGTGGTGAAGCCGGCCTGGCTGCCGCCCCACCGCCCGTGCTCGACGCAGAACACCGGGATGGCCTCGGTGGCCGCCGCGGTGACGATCGTGTTCTTGCCGATGATGCGGTCCTGCTTGCCGCCGATCACGACCTCACCCGAGAGGAGGAACAGCGGCAGCGTGGCGCGGTTGGCGAGCGTGAGCGAGTTGACCGGGCCCTGCTCGTCGATCGCCACCAGCCCCTGCGCCATGGCCTCGTCGAGCACCAGGTACTCCTCGCTCGAGGTCTCGCCGCTCGCCGCGATCGGCGCCAGGGTCAGGCTCTGGAACCGGATCGGCGCCAGCAGCACGTTGCCGTCGCCGAGGTCGCCGTGGACCTCGAACCGGGCGAGCGCCCCGACCGGCGCCGGCTCACCCGCACCACACGCCGCCGCGACGCACCCGAACAACACGACCGAACTCTTCCACATGGTGTCCTCCGCCAGAAGGAAGACACGCGCCTCGGCCTCGGCACGTAACGAGTTGGTAAGAGGAATCGGACCGCGCGACGACGAGCGCAGTTAGTCCTGCGGCGTGAGTGCGTAGAGCACGCCGTGGTGCGTGTCGTAGGTGAAGATCCCGCCGCTGGTGAGATCGACCTTCAGGCGCGGCGTCTGGAACACGTCGCCGTCGATCCGCGCGCCCGTCTTCCGCAAGGCGGCGAGGATGGCGTCGCCGTCGATCTCGCCGAGCGAGACGCCGCCCTTGCCGTCGAGGCGCGCGCGGATCCAGCGCGAGCGGTCGCCGAGCACGATCGACTGGTGCTTGACCTCGGCGGTGCCGTGGCCCCACTGGTCGGGGCCGACGTAGCTGACCACGCTGCTGTCTTCGAGCGCGGCGAACCAGATGTCGCCGTTGGCGAGGACGACCGGGGCGGAGACCGAGACGCCCTTGGTCGGCAGGTCCATGCGGACCAGCGGAGCGATGGCCCCGCCGTCTCGGGAGATGCGCCAGAAGGCCCCGTTGGAGTAGAATACCCAGCCGCCGGTGAAGTCAGGCGCGCCCCACGCGGTCAACGCGTCGATGGTCGGGGTCGGCCCCTTGCCGCCGCCCGCGAAGCGGGAGACGTCGATCTCCTTCTCGCTCCACGCCCCGCCGCTGTGACGCAGGTAGAGGACCCGCGGCCACTTTCCCGCCCGCGGAACGAACATCCAGGCGTCGCCCTGCGGCGTCGGTCGCAGGAACGAGGTGGCCTCCCAGCTGAAGGGGTGCTCGAAGGTCAGCTTGGGGAGGATCGCCTCGCCCTTGCCGGTGCCGCCGCGCCAGACGAAGTAGGACGTGTAGCCCTTGAAGGCGTTGCCGAAGATGGCGGCCCGGCCGCCGATGAACAGATCGCCGGCCTGGTCGGCGTCGACGCTCTCGAACCGGGTCGTCCGGAGCGCCGAGCCGCTGTCATCGCGGAAGCCGGTCGCCTGGAGCACCGCCGTCTCGAAGGCGGTGTGATCGATCGCGGTCATCGTGCGCTTGCTGCCGCCGCCGGCGTACGTCGACACCGCGTCGGTCCTCACCGCGTCGTACTCCTCGGAGTCGTAGACGTAGGCGTTGCCCCGACCGTCGCGGGCGAAGTGGAACCCGAACGAGGTCATCGAGCTCACCCGCGGGTTGTGCTGCGCCCAGGTGATCCGGAACGGCACCGGCGCGAGCTTCGGCGACTCTCCGACCGACGCGACGTAGGCCGTGGAACCCACGGCGGTCGTGTAAGACGAGCTACCGGCGCCGGTCGGCACACCCACCGACGGTGCCGTCGGCGCGGCGATGACCTGGGTCTCCTTGGCCACGACCGCGGTGGCCACCAGCTTGAACGACGGCGTGCTGACCGCGACGGCGACGACGAGCTGGCCGCGGCCGCCGACGTCGTATAGATAGTAGATCGCGTTCATCACGTCGCCGGCCGCGCCGCGGGTCTGGCGGAACTGGCTGGCGAACGAGACACCGGCGCGCGTGGTGCCCAGCTCGGGCTGCGCGGGCAGGGCCTTGACCAGCGTGCGTCCCGTGGTGCTCGCGTCGATGCCGCGCACCAGCACGTCGGCGAGGCTGCCGCCGCCCAGATCGATCGTCGGCATCACCAGCACGGCGGCGTCGGCCACGCCCTCGGGAGACGCCGACAGCATCTCCCCGTCGATCGCGCTCCGCCAGGAACCCTTGAGGTCGAGGACCAGCCGGTCGTGGGTCAGCCGCGTCGTGCCCGCCGCCGGCGCCGCCAGCGCGGCCGCCGCCGGCGCCGCCGCCACGATCGGGGCCGATTCCTCGGCCCTGGAAACTCCGGCGCCGCCGGCATCCTGGGCGCTGGTCCCGGTGGCCGGCTTCTTCTTGCACGCGCTGGCGAACAGCGCGACGACGAACAGCAACGCCCACCCGCGCGTGCTCATCCTGACAGGCTACCACGGCGAGTCAGGCGGCCGGGCAGGTGGTCACGAGGTGGCGCGCGCGCAGGGCGGGCGAGGACGGGTTCCTGATCGAAGGGCTGGCACACCGCCAGCGGCCGACGACGGAGGTCATGTCGAGACAACGACGCGGCGCACGGCTCCATTCCGAAGCCGTCGCCGCCCGCGGTCGGCAAGGCCACGGCGAAGCGTTCGCGCGCGCGTCGCGGCGCTGGGTGGTCACGCTCGCGAGGCTCCATGCCACCTTGGCGCGGAACCACTGTCAGAGTAGTCACACACTGGTGGCTGGCCGAGCGGCAAAGGTCCCCGAGCGCAGCGATTGGATCAGGTCCTGGTCGCGGGTCTCGAAGCCGTGCTCGCGAAGCGTGCGGTCGAACCGCAACGCCGCGGTCGACTTCTTCTGACCATGGCGGCGCGCTTTTGCACCGCCCGTGCCGCGCGCAACGTCGCGGACCCAAACCCGGCGGCACGGCGGTGTCACGCTTTCGCCCCGAGACAGCGTGACCGGGCCCCGTGACCGCCGCGGCTCCTAGCGGGTCGGGGCCAGCCGCCGGATCTGCTTCCACAGCACGGCGGGCGGGACCGGCGTGACGCCGGCAGGGACCTCCAGCATGCGCAGCGCTCGCATGCACTCGTCCAGGCGCCCTGCGCGCCGGCGGAGGGCATCGATCGCCTTCGCGAGATCGCGTTCCACGCTCGCGCCGTACGCGCCGCGCGCCTTGTCGATGGCGGCGCGCAGCGCCTTCTTGTCGGGCTTGAGCATGGCCAGGTCGATCAGGTCGCGACTGAAGACGGCGTCGTCAGCCCATCGGTCCGAATTCGCGAGCAGCTTGCTCGTCGCGAGGTCCAGCTTCGTGAGCGTCGCGATGCCACAGATGCGGTCCGTCGACGACGGTGCATCGAGGCTGATCCGCGCCTCGTGGACGATCTCCAGCTTGATCTCCACGTCGTCGACCGCCAACCACGTCCGGATGCCGTACTGATCCGCGCGCACGTCTCGTACGGTCTCGAGCGTGATGGCTTCGCGTGTCACGGCTCGGATCCCGTCGCGTCCCGTGCACCGCTGACGCAGCGTGCGGTAGCCGGCGAGATCAGACACCAGGAAGTCGATGTCGATCGATTCTCGATACTCGCCGCTCGAGAGTGCGATCGCCGTCCCTCCCCCGAACCAGCAGTGGTTGGTCTCGAAGGTCGGCGGGTCCAGTGCCTCGAGCACCCGCGCGATGTGCCTGTGGCCGGTGCGCTCAAACATCGAGCCGACCTCCGAGCTGAGCCGCTAGCCGCCGTACGAGCTGGCGCTCCCGATCGTCCAGCGTCTTCCTGTCAACGTGGCGCCAGTTGCGTTCATAGAGCGCGAAGGCTTCCTTCGGAGTCAGCTCGGTGTCGGCGAGCTGCCAGGCGATTCGCTTCAGCTGCGGGTAATCCGCGACACGGATCGTGCGTGGCAATGGAGCCATTCCACGCTTCTCCGGCCGGGCGCCCGGATCCGCCAGCTGGAGCTCGAGACCGAGGGCCGCAATCGCGCTCATGTACGCGCCCATCGTCACGGAGGGCGCGCCCTTCTCGATCCGATGCAGCGTCATGCGCGACAAGCTGGCGGCCTCGGCGAGCTCGGTGGCGGACACGCGCAGCGCACGCCGGTGGAGACGGAGACGTGCTCCCAGCGCGGCGAGCCTGGTGGTTGCCGTCTTCCCTCCTCGTGGCGCTCTTGCTGGCATCGTATCTCATTCTATACGAATCTTCATAAATGTCCACAATGAGATGCTCCTGCAATCGGTCCGCCTCGCGCTAGGAGGCGGCCCTTGCGACTGCTTCGATTCGTCTCATGCCTCGCGCTGGCTGCCGTCGCCTCTGGCAGCGCGAGCGTGGCCAGCGCTGATCCGTGCGAGGACCACATCGACGATCCGGTGGCGGTGCCGTGGCGCGAGAGCGGCGTCGATGCCCCGCGCGGCGGCTGCCTACATGCCGACGTCGGCGCCAGCGTCCGCGGCCACGCGCTCATCGACACGCCCGACTTCTACGGCACGATCGCCGGCGAGCTCGTGCTCGCCATCCGTCTGCTCGAGTCGGATCGCCTCGAGTGGGGCTTCTCGCTCCGCGCGCTCGACGGCATCTTCGTGCAGAACGCGGTGCTCGCCGTCGACGAGGTCGGCTACGGTCCGATCTTCGGACACATCGCGCTCGGCAGCCGCGGCGAGCGCGCCGGCAAGGCGCTGGCCCGCGCGCGCTACGCCCGCGCCGAGCTGCCCTTCACGCGCTCGCGCCTCGATGGCAGCTCGGGTGCGCTCCAGCTCGGCGTCGCCGAGACGTGGCACGTGCGCTCGAGCCTGCGCGTGCACCTGCACGGCGCGGTGCTCGGCTGGTACGCGTCGTCGAACACGGGTCGCGACGGACGCGCCGCGGTGATGACCTCCGCCGACGTCGCGTGCGCGCGGTCGGCTGGCTGACGCTCTTCGGCGGCGCCGACGCGCAGGTCGGCTGGTACGGCTGGGGACTCGATCACGTCGCGGGTCCGCGCCGGCGTGCACTGGCGTGTGAAGGGGCTGGGGCGCACCGATCTGGCCGCCGGCCTGCCGCTGGCCGGCGCCGAGCGTACCGACGTTGCCAGGCTCCGGTCGTGGCGGCTGGCCGCGAGATGGACCGTGCGCGTCGCGCAGACGCCCCACGGCGACGGCGAGCACGTCGAGCGGCGCTGGGGTCCTCGGGTCGTGAGCCGCGGGTTCACCTCGGCGAGCGGGCGTTACATGCCGCTGCTGCCGCGGGCGAAGAGGAGGGCGCCGGCGCCGGCGCCCAAGATCCCCAGTCCAATGAGGACGACCACGAACAACACCATCAGGGCCGCCGCGTCATCACGTTCGTCCGGCTTCATGGCGCGAACTGTCTCACAAGTCGCGGCGCCTGAGCGCGCGCGCCACTGGTTCCTTGGCTCCCCGGGGATCCGGGATCATCGGCCGGCGAGCGGTGGAAGTCGCGCGTGGTACCGTGCCCGCGTGCTGACCGCGAAGCCTTCGTATCACGTGGTCCTCTTGCCCGGCGACGGCATCGGCGCCGAGGTCGCCGGCGACGCGCGCGCGCTGCTCGAGGCGCTGGCACCCAAGCTGGGCGTCGGCTTCGAGCTCGACGAGATCCCGTGTGGCGGTCGCTACTATCAGCAGCATGGTCGGCGCGACTGGCCCGATGGTGCCGAGCAACGCTGCAAGGACGCTGACGTGATCCTGCTCGGCGCGGTGGGCTGGAACGGATCGGACGGTCAGCCGGTCACGATGGCCGACGGCAAGATGGCCGGCTGGTCGCCGGTGATCGGCAACCGCATCCGGCTCGGCCTGTACGCCAACGTTCGCCCCATCCGCCTGCTCAAGGGCATCAAGCACGGCCTGTCGGGCCGCTTCGCGCAGGTGTGGGAGCCGGGCATGGTCGACATGGTGATCCTGCGCGAGAACACCGAGGGCCTGTACAGCGGCATCGGTGGCATCGTCGGTGACGCGGCGATCGACACCCGCGTCATCACCAGGACGGCGTCGCGACGCGCGATCCGGAAGGCGTTCGAGACCAGCCGCACCCGCGGCACCGGCGCGCCGATCGACGGCAAGAAGCGCGTCACCTGCGTGGTGAAGAACAACGTCCTGTTCGGCTGCAAGCTGTTCCTCGAGGTGTTCAAGGAGGTCGGCAACGACTTCCCCGACATCGAGAAGGACGTCGCGATCGTCGACTCGTTCGCGATGTTCGTGCTCACCCGCCCCGAGAACTACGACGTGGTGGTCACCACCAACATGTTCGGCGACATCCTCACCGACCTCGGCTCGGTGCTGCAGGGCGGCATGGGCATGGCGGTCGGCTGCAACATCGGCGACGACCACGCCATGTTCGAGCCGATCCACGGCTCGGCGCCGCCCCTCGCCGGCAAGGACGTCGCCAACCCGCTCGCCATGCTGCTCGCCACCGCCGAGGCGTTGCTGTGGCTCGGCCGCCGCCGCGGTGACGATCGCCTGGTCCGCGCCCATCGCGCCATCGATGACGCCGTCACCGCCATCGTGGCGCGCGGCAAGCCGCTCACCACCGACCTGGTCGGCGCCGAGCGCTCGGCACCGCGCTCGGTCGTCTCGGCCGCCGTCCGCGACGAGGCCGTCGCCCGCCTCTGACGGCGGCCGGACGGACGGCGGCGTCGGGCGCGACGGCCGACCGCGGTGTGCGGGTGCGCGCACCGCGCGGCGCCGCGCCCATCGGCCGTACCGAGGCCGTGCTCAGCCGGCGGGGCGACCGCTCATGACGAGGCCGGAGATCACCGAGATGAGCGCGATGAGGACGACGAGGATGGCCCACTGGAACATGACGAACTCCCTTCCGAGGTTGATGAAGCTCCGCCGTCAAACCTGGCGCCGGGTCACGCTGGACCGGGGCCGGTGGTGGGATCGTGAGCCTCTTCGGTGCGCTCGCGGGACGAGCGCCGCGACAGGTGCACGACGATGAACGGGGTGACCAGCGCGGCAATGATGATCGCCGGGAGGACGCCAAGCAGCAGGTAGGCACCCACGATGGCCATGGCGATGATGACGATCATGAAGGCGAGGATGCCAACGATGTCGTGGGGTACACCGTCGGGCTTACCGACCAGCTCCGGGTGCTCGCGCACCAGCTCGGGATCGAGGTCGACGAGCGCGCTCGTCGACGGCAACGGGCGCGGTTCGATGGGGCCGGACGGGTGCGGGTGCATGCCAGGAGGCAATGCCAGTCACGTGCCACTTCCCGACGGCGCCTCACGACAACGTGGCCTACGACACGGTCTCCAGCACCACCGGCGCTGACACCGTCCCGCGCATGACGCGCGCCACGCCACCGTCGCGGTAACTGGCCAGCGCAGGGACCAGCTCCTCGGTGATCGAGCCGGTGACCCGGACCATCGCGCCGTCGGCGACCTCGTCGACGTGGAGGAGGCCCGCGAAGCGCCACGCCGCGGGAATGCCGAGCGCGGCCAGCCGTGGCTCGGCGCCGGTGATCTCGGGCGGCGCCGTCAACCGATACCTGATCGACGGCGGCGCGAAGCGCACCACGCCGAGGACCACGACGTCGCCGCCTTCGGCGCCAACCACGAACGGCGCCACCGCGGTCGCCCGCAAGAACAGGCCTTCGACCGAGCGCACCGCCAGCTCGACGGCGATGCAGGTACCGCCGTCCCACGCCCGTCGCGCCGGCGCCCGCAGGGCGTGCGCCACGCCCCGCACCGCCACCGCGCCGGCTGCCACGCGCGGGCGGACGTCGGCGATGGCGGCGATCGGCGGCTCGGCCCGCGCCAGCCGCTTGCGCAGCGACCGCAGCGCGGCGGCGCCCAGCGTGACGGCCGCCGCCGGCATCAGGAACGGCATCATGATGCTTCCGCCGGCGAGCAGCGCCGAGATCATCCACAGGTCGCGCTCGGCCACCAGGTTCATGTCGCGATACGACAGCAGGTCGCGCTGGCCGCCGATCGGCATGACCATGCCGCTGCCGCACTCGACGCATTCGCGGGTCGGCGCCTGCACGAGACGACAGCCCAGGCAACCGTAGGGCTCGCGAGGCGCCGGCGCGGCCATGTTCACGTCCGTTCCGGCGTCGCCGATGGCCCGGGTTCCTCGACGGAAGGATGCCATGACACGGTGCCAGCGAGGATATCATCGCCGGGTGGAGCCCCCGCCTGTCAGCGAGCGACTGATCGGGCGCTACCGCGTCACCGGCGTCCTCGGCGCCGGCGCGATGGGTGAGGTGCTGCGCGCCCGCGACGAGCGACTCGGCCGCGACGTCGCGATCAAGCGGATCAAGAACGTGCTGGGCGTCATGGCGGCGAGCTTCCACACCCGCTTCGAGGCCGAGGCGCGCGCGCTCGCCGCGCTGGCGCACCCGGGCGTGGTGCAGGTCTTCGACCTCGGGGTCGACGGCGACGATCCCTACCTGGTCATGGAGCTGATCGAGGGCCCGACCCTGCGCGCCGTGATCGCCGAGCGCGGCACGCTGCCACCGGCCGAGGTGTGCGCGCTCGGCATCCAGCTGGCCCGCGCGCTCGAGGCGGCGCACGCCCGCGGCATCGTGCACCGCGATATCAAGCCCGGCAACGTGCTGCGCGGTCCGGGCGGGGTGTGGAAGCTGGCCGATTTCGGGGTCGCCCACGTCCCCGACTCCGATGCGACGCTGTCGGGGCAGTTTCTGGGCACGCCGGCCTACGCGGCTCCGGAGGCGCTGACGCTGGGCCAGTTCTCGCCCGCCTCGGACGTCTACGGCCTGGCCGCCACCCTGTACGAGGCCGCCACCGGCGCCAAGCCACGCGGCGACGTGACCATGGCCGAGCTGATCACCGACGCCGAGCGGCCGGTGATCGATCCGGCGGCGATCCCGGCGGCGCTCGGCACCCTCGGTCCGGTGCTCGCCGCCGGGCTCGCGCTGTCGCCGAAGGCGCGGCCGAGCGCGACCGCGATCGCCGAACAACTCGCGGGCGCGGCGTCGACCGAAACCCACGCGGTCGCGACACCGCTGGCCACCCCGCGTCGTCAGCCGCGCTGGCCGTTCGCGGCGGCGGTGCTGGTGCTGATCGTCGGCCTGCTCGCGCTCGCCGACCACCTCGGCGGATCGGAACCGACGCGGGGCGCCGCCACGCCGGGCGGCAGGACCGCGCCCCCGGGCGCTGAACCGCCCTCGTTCCCGGCGCCACCCGGGCTCGACGACAAGGCGGCCAGGGACTGGCGCAAGGTCGCCGACAAGGTCCACGACGGCGACTACGGTGAGGCGTTGCACAAGCTGCGCGAGCTCGAGCGCAAGCGGGGCGTGTCGGCCGAGAGCGCGCGCCTGCGGTCGTGGCTCGAGGGCCAGCCCGGCGCCCACCACGACGACGACTGATCACGCGGGGGCGATCAGGGCACGCTCAGGAACGCGTCGTCGAGGCAGGCGCGCATCACCGCCGCGTTCGGGAACCGGTCGCCGGTCGCCTTGGCGAGCGCACCGCCGATCAGCGCCTCCATCGCCGGCGTGCACCACGGCGCGCCGGCCACGACCTCGGCCAGCCGCGGCGGCGGCGACGACACGTGGGCGCGCAAGAGCTTGCCCGGATCGGCCTCCACGAACGGCAGCCGGCCGGTGAGCATCTCGAACGTCATCACGCCGACGGCGTACAGGTCGGCGCGGCCGTCGACCGGACGACCGAGCGCGGTCTCGGGCGCGATGTAGGCCGGGGTCCCGAACGCCATGCCGGTGCGGGTCAGCCGGCTGCCGCCGATCAGCGCCGCGGCGTCGTCGAGCAACTTGACCAGCCCGAAGTCGAGCAGCTTGACCCGATCGTAGGGATCGTCGACCGACCCGGCGACGGTGACGACGACATTGTCGGGCTTGAGGTCGCGATGGACCACGCCGCGGCCATGAGCGTGCTCGACACCGTCGAGGATCTGGCGCACCAGCACCAGCGCCCGCCGCGGCGGGAGCGGGCCACGGGCGACGATCGCCGACAGCGACTGGCCGCGCGCCAGCTCCATCACCAGGTACAGGCGGCCGCCCTCGACCACCTGATCGATCGCGGCGACGATGTTGGCGTGCGACAGCAGCTGCAACGCGTTACCCTCGCGGGCCAGCCGGCGCACCGCCTCGCCGCCGTCCTCGAGATCCGGCAACGCCGCCTTCATCGCCAGCCGGGTGCCGTCCGCGGCCTCGACCTCGTACACCGCGCCCATCGCGCCGTGACCGAGCACGTCGCGGACCACGTACCGATCACCGACGCGGTCGCCGATCGGGAGTAGATCGAGGGCCATCCCTCGAGGCTACACCACCTCGATCACCAGCCGCCCGTCGCGCTGGCGGATCACGAACCCGCGGCGGACCGGGCCCGGACCGCGACCGCCGGCGGCGTACTGGTTGGCCATCGAGCGCGCCACCATCCGCTCCTGGGTGCCCATCATCCACAGGATCGGCGCGAGCAGGATCAGCTGGAACATGCCGGCGGCCACCCCGACCACCGCGAAGCCGACCGCGACCACGCGGGCGACTCCGACGGCGATGTCGGTGGCGCGCACGAAGTCGAGGCGCCGCGTGAGCAGCGCGCGCAGGATGCGACCGCCGTCCATGGGCAGGGCCGGGATGAGGTTGAACAGCGCGATCGTCATGTTGATCCAGCCGATCGCCGAGACCAGCCAGCTGCCGGTGATCGCGCCCACGCCGAGGCCGAGGCCCGCCAGCACCAGCGACACCGCCGGGCCGGCGGCGGCGATGGCGATCTCGTGGTTGGCCGAACGTGGCATCTCGATCATCTTGGCGGCGCCGCCGAAGAAGTGGAGCTCGATGCCAGACACGCGGACGCCGAGGTGGCGAGCCACGACGGCGTGACCGAGCTCGTGCAGCAGCACGGAGCCGAAGGCGATCGCCACCACCACCAGGCCGGCGAGGCCACCCATCCACAGCAGGACGACGCCCAGCAAGAGCAGGAAGGTCAGGTTGAGCTCGACCGGAAAGCCGAGCAGCGAGCCGATGCGCCAGCGCTTGTCGAACATGTCGTTCAACGTGGGGCCGTTCGAGCCGGCGCGCAAGCCGGGAACCGGCCCGCAACTGCCCGAGGCCACGTCGATCCTCGACGATCGGGCAGGTCAGAACGAGGCCGCGCCGCGCTCGAAGACCGCGCCGATCCGGCGCGCGATCTCGTCGCGATCGCCGCGCGTGACCCACGGCAGCGACACGTGGGCCAGATCATCGCCGGCCGGCGTCGTGAAGCGGACGTAGTCGCCGATCACGGTGCAGCCGAAGCGCGACTGGCACATGATGCGGACCTCGCCGCTCGGCGTCGGGATGACGACCCGGCCGTCCTGGTAGGCTTCGAGCAGCTTGCGTGACCGGGCCCGGAACAGCGAGCGCCGGTAGAGCGTGACGTGATCGCCGAAGTCGGCGAACAGGACCTTGTCGAGACCGCGATCAGCCGCCGGCCCGATCTCCACCGCCGCGCGGACGCCGCGGCTCAGGCCGGCGACCGCAGCGGCCAGCCGGTGGGTCAGGCGATCGAGCTGGCGTAGCGCCGCCAGCCCGTCGTCGCTGCGGATGAGATCACGCGGCTCGGCGCCGAACACCCGCTCGACCTCGCCCGAGGTGGCCTCGAGCCACAGCCCGACACCTTCGCTGGGCATGCCGCGGGCGACGATCAGGCGGGCACCGATCGGGCGCACCACCCGCCGGACCCCGCGCCGCGCCGCCCGCGTGATGGTGAGGATGCTCTCCGAGATCGCGATCTGGACGTCGGCGAGCGCGATGGTCACGTGGCGCGGCGCCACCTCGAGCGACAGCACGCCGGCGCTGGTCGGTGACGTCATCACCTCGCCGGCGAGCGCATCGCGGAACGGCGCCATGGGAAAAGCGTACTCGGAATGCACGGTGTCGCCGAGGGGGCGATCGCAAAGACACCCGCCGCGAACGCCGGTTGCTCGCACCCACACCTGCCTACGCGGCCATCACTCGCCCTTGAGTCGAACGAAGATGGGCAGGATGACCAGGGCGTAAGCTGCGCAGCCCGACACGATGAAGAACAGATCGCGACCGGTGATGCGGACGTCGAAGTCCGGCTTGTGGTGCCGCACCACCGACACCCAGGCGCCGCCCAGGCCCAGAAAGACCCACAGCACCGAGTGGTAGCAGAACGACAGCGTGTTGATCGAGAACAGCATGCCGGCGAACGAACCCAGCAGCGCCATCGCCCACACCTGCGCCGGACGCGCGCCCGGCACGTGCTCGAGCTCGATCACGCCGCGGATGAGGGTCTTCACCGACAGGTACAGGAGCACGATGAACAGCACCATCCCGACGAAGCCGAGCTCGGCCAGCGACAGGACGTACGAGTTGTGCGCGGTCATGAAGTGGTGCTCGCCGAACTGGCGCTGACCGACGCCGAACAGCGGGCTCTTCCTGAACATCGTCAGCCCCGCCGACCAGGCCTCGTAGCGAAGCTGGGTCGAGGCGTCGGCCTTGTCGCCGCTCCGCCCGCCGAGGGCGAGCAAGGGCAGCACCGCGACGCCGCCGGCGATGATGCCGGCGATCCCGAACCGACGGACCGCATAGACGCCGCCGACCAGCGCGAACACCAGGATCGCGCCCCGCGACTGGGTCAGCTGGACGCAATAGAGCACCGCGAACCCGCCCAGCAGCGCGAAGACGATGGTCAGCGGTCGTCGCCGCTGGTTGGCGAACGCGACCAGGAACGAGAAGGCGCCGATGCACACCGCCATGCCGAGCTCGTTGGGATCGTGCAGCTCGCCGCGGTAGCGGACCCGATCCTCGATCGAGTAGGTGCCGAACATGCCCGCCTTCTCGCAGCGGTACTCGGAGCCCGGCTCGGCGGCGTCGTCGTAGCAGGCATCGGACATCTCGCATGGCCGCCCGTCGGGGGTGCCCTCGCCGGGGTGCTCGGGGTCGGTGATGATGCACGAACGGTCCTGTAGCCCCTGATCGATGCACACCAGCGTCATGAACAGGCACACCACCATCACCGTCGCCGCGACCATGCGGAACGCTCGCAGCGTCTGGACGCCGTGGGCGATGGTCGTGAACAGGACCAGCAGGATGGCCAGCTCGATCAGGTTGTGCTGGAACGCCGGCCCGGCCTTGACCGCGCTCGAGATCGTCGCCCACAGCATGAAGGCGATCACCCACCGCAGCAGGGGCACCGGATGGGGGTCGAGGCGACGCAGCTTGACGTCGAGGACAAAGCCGCCCACCGCGCCGGCGCAGCACAGGTACAGCATCGGCAGCCGCTGCAGCACGTCGACGTACTCCTGCGGCCGCGCCAGGATGAACACGAGCAGGCCG
Source organism: Myxococcales bacterium (assembly GCA_947483555.1). Taxonomy (GTDB): domain Bacteria; phylum Myxococcota_A; class Polyangia; order Haliangiales; family Haliangiaceae; genus UBA2376. The sequence continues at coordinate 15,620 of CANKMW010000083.1, read as the reverse complement.
CAGATGCCGAAGATGGCGAACACCGGGGGGCCCGAGTGTACGCCCGCTCCGAACCGGTTCGCCCTCAGGCGGCGTGCGGCTTGCGGAACAGGTGCAGCGCCAGCAATTCGGGGGCGAACCGACCGCGGGCGTCGCTGATGGTGTCGCCGGTGAACCCGACCCGGCCCAGCACGCCCGGACCGCTGCCGGCGGCCGGCGGAAGCTCGGGCACGCTGGTGAAGAGCAGCTGGTAGCCGGCGGCGTGGGCGCGGGCCACGATCGCCGGGTCGTGGGCACCGTGCGGAAACGACATCGTCGCCGGTGGCGTCGGCCGGCCGCCGAGCCGCTCGGCGATGACGGCGCGGGCGCCGGCCAGCTCGGCGTCGAGATCGGCGGCCCGGGTCATGGGCGTGTGGGTCTTGCCGTGGGCGCCGATGGCGACGAAGTGGCCGGCCAGGTTGCGCAGCTGATCGGCGGTGATCATGTAGCGGACGCCGTCGTCGAGGATCGGGGCCAGCTCGGCGAGCAAGCCGGCGCGGGGCGCAGCGTCGAGCCGCTCGAGCTGCGTGATCAGCGCGCGCAGCGGCCCGAGGTCGTCGCGGCCGGCGCGCTCGAGCGGTGGCGGGCGGGCCGGGTCGCCGCCGGCGTCGCGCCACAGGCGGGTGGCGCGGGCGCCATCGAGGCGTCCGCCGCGCCAGGCGCCGACCAGCCGCTCCTGGAAGAACGGCTCGGCGCGACCGACGACATCGGCGACCACGAACAGCACCGACGGCAGGCCGGCGCGCCGCAGGTGGGCGAGCGCGAACTCCTCGTTGTCGCTCCAGCCGTCGTCGAACGTGATCAGCAGGGGTCGCGGCGGCAGCGGCGGGCCGCCGGCGCGGGCGGCGAGCACGTCGTCGAGCGCGACCACGTGGTAGTGGCGCTTGAAGAACCCCAGACACGACGCGAACAGATCGTCGCGCAGGCTGTACTCGGGATCCGCCGTCCGCCACCGCGGGTCGGCCACCGACAGCACGCGATGGAACATGATCACCGTCAGCCGGTCGCGGTTGCGGGTCCGGTGATAGACGTCGAGCGCGCCGCTGTAGTAGAGCGCGCGCTTGAGCGCCGGTGCGGCGGAGGCCTTGAGCGTGGCGACGGCGGACACGGTCCACATTGGTAGCGCGAGCGCTGACGGTTGACCAGACGCCGGTAGCGAGGAGAATGGCGTCGTGCCCATGCCGCTGGTGTCCGCCGTCATCCCCACGTTCAATCGAGCCCAGGACGTGTGCATCGCGGTGGGCACGGCGGTGGCGCAGACCTACCCGGCGGAGGCGCTCGAGATCGTCGTCGTCGACGACGGCGGCAGCGACGACACCGAGGCGGTGCTGACCCGGGCGTTCGGCGCCCGCGTCCGCTACCTCAAGAAGCCCAACGGCGGTGTGTCGGCGGCGCGCAACTTCGGCATGACGGCGGCGCGCGGCGCCTACCTGGCCCTGCTCGACGACGACGACGAGTGGACGCCGACCAAGATCGCGCGCCAGGTCGAGGTGCTCGAGCGCCGGCCCGAGATCGGCATGGTGATCACCGACGTCGAGCGCATGGACGAACATCGCAAGGGCTTCGAGACCTTCCGCCGTCGCGAGTTCATCCCCGCCGACGGCTGGGTGTTGCCCGCCGTGCTGCGCAATCCGGCGCTGGCCCCGGCCTCGGCGATGTTCCGCCGCGAGGTCTTCGTCGCCACCGGCGGCTTCGACACCAGCCTGCGCACCGCCGAAGATCTCGACTTCCACCTCCGCGTCGCGGTGCGCTTCCAGGAGGCGGTGATCGCCGAGCCCTTGACGCGCGCGATGCGCGGCCACCAGGGGCTCTCGGCGCTGTCGCGCACCAACCGCGACTACCTCGACGTGATCGAGCGCTTCCTGCGCGCCCACGGTGGCGCGGTGGCCAAGGCCGACCGCGACGCGGCGCTGTTCTGGGCCTACGCCCGCAACGCGCGCGGCTTTCTGTGGGACGGCGAGCTGAAGGACGCGCTGGCGCTGGCCGCCCGGGCGGCGGCGCGGGCGCGGACTCGACCCGAGCTCGCCGAGCTGGCCCGGCTCGGCGTCGACGTCACCAAGAACGCCGCGGTCCGGACCCGACGCTGGCTGCGGGGCCCGGCGCCGCGCTGACGCGCACGCGCGGCGCCGGTTCCGCGGCGGCGGCGGCGGCGGCCCGCCGCGACAGTGATAAGGTGGCAGCCGGATCATGGAACGACGGCAACAGCTCGCCACGCTGCTCGCCCGCACCGGGGGGACGCGCGCGATCCTGGCCGCCCGGGCCCGCCTGCGGGTGCCGGTGCTGTCGATCCTGACCTACCACCACGTCTGCGAGCCCGGCCCCGACTACCGCTTCGATCCCGACGTCGCCGACGTGACGCCGGCCCAGTTCCGGCGCCAGATGGAGCTGGTCAAGCGGCACTTCTCGGTGATCGGCGTCGACGAATTGCTGGCCGGGCTGGACGGCGCGCGGCTGCCGCCCAACCCGTGCCTGATCACGTTCGACGACGGCTACCGCTCCAACCTGGACGTGGCGCTGCCGATCTTGCGCGACCTCGCGCTGCGCGCCGTGTTCTTCGTCGCGACCAGCTTCGTCACCGAACGGCGGCTGTACTGGTGGGACCGCATCGCGTACGTGGTCGCGACCAGCCGCCGCGAGCGCCTGAGCCTGGACTACCCGCGCGCGATGACCGTCGACCTCGGTGACCATGCGCGGGCCCGGGCCACGCTGGTGGCGGTCATCAAGGACGAGGACGGGATCGACATCGACCGTTACCTCGACGGCCTCTCCGCCGCGGCTGGAGTCGCCTGGTCGCGAGAGATCGAACGCGGCCTCGCCGACCAGCTGATCATGACCTGGGACGAGGTGCGGCGGATGCGAGACGCCGGCATGGACATCGAGTCGCACACCCGCGGCCACCGCGTGCTGCAGACCCTCGACGCCGGCGGTCTGCGCGACGAGCTCGACGGCGCGCGGGTCGATCTGGCGCGCGAGCTGGGCCGGCCGTCGCACGTGATCGCGTATCCGGTCGGGCGCACGATCCTGCCCTACCCGAAGGTCCGCGCCGCGGTCGCCGCCGCCGGCTACCGCTGCGGGCTGACCAACGCCAGCGGCGTGGTGGCGATGTGGGGACGGCGCGATCACCTCGACCTCGGGCGGCTGGCGGTCGATCGCGACCTGACCGACGACATGTTCCTGGGCCAGCTCGCGTTCCCGCTGCTCGCCTATCGCCGCGCGACCCCGTCCGCTGGCAAGGCCCCCTTCAAGCCATGAGCAAGCCATGAGCACCTTTCCCCGATGAGCACGCTCGACGACCTGAGGTCCGCGCTGTCCCACCTCCGTCGCGGCGACGTCCGCGCCGCCGTCGACGAGCTGGCGTTGCCGATGCGCGCCGAGCAGGTGCGCGCGCGCGCCCAGCAGGTGGTGCGGCGGACGTGGATGAAGTACGCGCTGCGCGGCGTGCGCCAGAACGACGCCCACGGCCGCCTCGACCTCGCCTACAGCGTCCCCGATCCGTGGCACATGGACTCGGAGCAGGAGCGCCACCGATTCCTCGAGACCAACCGCGTGATCGCCGAGCGGGTCGCGCCGCGGCTCGGCACGCTGCTCGAGGTCGGCTGCGGTGAGGGCCACCAGAGCGAGGTCCTGATGCGGCTCTGCGATCAGCTCACGGGGATCGACGTGTCGCCCAAGGCGATCGAGCGCGCCCACCGCCGCCTGCCCGGCGCGACGTTCGCGGCCGGCGACCTCTACGCCCAGCCGTGGTCCGGACAGCGCGGCCGCTTCGATCTGGTCACCGCGTGCGAGGTCATCTACTACATGAGCGATCGGCCGCGATTTCTCGACGCCATCGACGCGCTCGGCAAGGCCTGTCTGGTCACCTACTTCGCGCCGGCCGCGAAGAAGGTCGAGGCCGAGTGCATGGCCATGCCCGGAGCCCGGAAGACCAGCTTCCGCTTCGCCGACACCGAGTGGGTCGCCGTGTGGTGGCAGGGGTCGACCGCCCGATAGCTACGCAGCTCTTGCGCGTCGCGGGCGCGCTGACCGCGCGTTTTGCCGTCGCCGCCGGGCGTCAGAACAGATTATCGAGCGACTTCAGCTGCTTGACCGCAGGTTAAAATCTTGCAATGCGGGGCTCCAACCTGTGCTGGGAGCTCTCCAATGAAGGTCCGTCTTGGAACCCTGTCCGCGTTCCTCCTCGTTGCGCTGGCGTCCTGCACCGGGGACCCGGGACCCGCCGGCGACCCCGGCGACCCCGGCGACCCCGCGCTGGTCAGGACCAGCGTGGAGCCGGCGGGAACCAACTGTCCCGCCGGGGGCACCAAGGTCGAGGTCGGGGTCGACGCCAACGGCAACGGCACGCTCGACGCCTCCGAGGTGACGGCGACGACCTACGTCTGCAGCGGCGGCGACGGCCATGATTCGCTGGTCGTGACCAGCGAGGAGCCGGCGGGCGCGAACTGCCCGTTCGGCGGGACCAAGATCGAGACCGGCCTGGATGCCAACGACAACGGCACGCTCGAGCCCGGCGAGGTCAACAGCGCGGCGACGACCTACGTCTGCAACTTCGCTCCCAGCGGCACCATCGATCCGAGCACCGGCATCGTGGTCGCGGTCACGGCGGTGAGCACGTCGACCACCGCTCCGATCACGGTGCGCTTCACGATGAAGGACGACCGCGGCTTCCCGCTCGACTTCCAGGGCAACTACTCGCAGAACACGGCCATCCAGCCGCGCTTCGGGCTCGGCTACTTCACCCGGGACGGCGCCGGCATCGTGTCGCCGCTGACCATGTTCACCAAGTCGGCCAGCACGTCCGCGCCCCTCGGGCAGCCCACCCTCTTCAACCCGCGCGGCACCACGCCTGGCCACGGCACGTTGATCGAGAACGGCCTCGGCGCCGGCGACTACACGTACACGTTTCCGATCACCTCGACGGCGAACGGCGCGATGGCGGTCGCGTACGACCCGACCAAGCTGAACGAGACCCACGTGGTCTGGACGCAGGTGACCCGCCAGACCGACACGTTCTTCACCATCAACGCCAACACGTTCCACGCCGCCAATCGGTCCCACTACTTCGTCCCCAGCGGCGCCGGCACCCCGCTCACACGCGAGCTCGTCTCTCAGGCCGGTTGCGACTCGTGCCATGCCAAGTTCAAGGCCGAGACCACGACCTCGGCCGCCTTCCACGGCGGCGGACGCGTGGCCGCCAACATGTGCAACACCTGTCACAACCCGGGTCGCACCACGAACCCGCTGGCGAACTCGGCGTCCTTCATTCACCGCATCCACAACGGCGAGCAGGTGGCGACGGCGAACCTGTTCCACGGCATCGCGGCGACCTACCCGCGCGACATCCGCGCCTGCGACACCTGCCACGCCAACGCCGCGCAGGGCGCGCAGGCGCAGACCAACCCGTCGTCCCTGGCCTGCAAGGGTTGCCACGACTACGTGGAGCTCACCGCCGCGCAACCGTTGCTGGCCTTCTGTGGTCTCGGTGGTGCGATCGCGCGCGGCACCGATGGCAAACCCCTGCCCTGCAACCACGTCGGTGGCCCGCGGACCGACGCGGAGTGCGCCAGCTGCCACGGCCCGGCCGGGGGCTTCCCCGTCGAGCGGTACCACCGGCCGGTCGCGACGCCCGATCCGGCCAACGCGTGGATCACCGGTGGCACCAACAACAACACCCACGCCTCGTACGTCGCCGCCGGTGGCTACGTGCCGCCGGGCGCGAACGCCATCACCTATGACGTGAAGACCGTCGACACCGTGGCCGACACCGTCACGCCGACCATCATGCGGCCGCGGATGGTGTTCAAGCTCAAGAACAACGGCACCGACGTGGTCTTCCAGACCTACGCGCCGACCGCGAATCCGCCCGTGGTCGAGCTCATGCCCAACTTCGTCGGCTCACCGAGCGCCTACTTCGCGTTCGCGGTGCCCCAGGACGGCAACCTGACCCCGTCGGACTTCAACGCCACGGCGTCCGGCTACATCAAGAAGATCTGGGACGGCACCGCGACCGGCACGGGGACCGGCACGATGACCGGCCCCGACGCGACCGGCTACTACACGATCACGCTCACCGGGGTGCAGATCCCGTCGACGGCCAGGATGCTCACCGGCGGCCTCGGCTACACGTACTCGCTGTCGAGCGCGCCGCCGCTGGTGCAGACCAACGTGACCGGGTACCCGTTCGTCCCCAACGTGCCCGCCGACGGCAAGGCGCAGGGCGGCCTGAGCGTCCCGGCGCCCAACGTCTGGAGGGTCGCGACCGGCTACACCGGTCGCCGCGCCATCGTCGACAACGCCAAGTGCAAGGACTGCCACGGCGCGCTCGGTGTCAGCCCGAGCTTCCACGGCGGCCAGCGCAACGACGGACCGACCTGCTCGTTCTGCCACAACCCGAACCGCACCAGCGCCGGCTGGTCCGCGGGCTCGAAGTTCTTCATCCACGCCATCCACGCCGGTCGCAAGCGCACCATGCCCTTCACCTGGCGTGCCCTGGCGGTGGGCGTGGGCTTCAACGAGATCGAGTTCCCGGGCACGCTGAACACCTGCACGACGTGCCACGTCGCCGGCACGTACGACTTCGCGAACGCGACCAACCTCGGCGCGGTGGCCAGCATGCAGCTCACCACGGTCGCCACGGGCACGCTCAGCACCGACCCGCTGGTGAACTCGACGTACTACACGGTGTCGCCGTACGTGGTCTCCGGCACCGCCTACGGCTCGGGGTTCTCGTACAGCGCGGCGACCGGCGTGACCACGGAGGCCGCGGGCTCGACGCTGGTCATCTCGCCGATCACCGGGGCGTGCTCGGCGTGCCACGACTCGACCATCGCCCTCAATCACATGCGGGCCAACGGCGGTCAGTTCTACAGCCCGCGCTCCACGGTGCTCGGCCTGGGCGCGTCGCAGGAGCAGTGCGTGATCTGCCACGGACCGGGCCGGATCGCGGCGATCGGCGAGGTCCACCAGCGGTAGTGAGTCGGTGGCGCTCGGCTCACCTGACTGCGCGCAGCCCGTGGTCGCGCAGCAGGCGATGCAACGAGACCCGATGCAGGCCGGCGGCAGCCGCCGCCGCCGCCACGTTGCCGGCGTGGCGCTCGAGCAGCGCGACCAGGTAGCGACGCTCGAACCCGATCAGGGCGCGACGCTTGGCCTCGGCAAACTCGAGATCGACTTCCACCACCGCGGTGACGGTCTCGGCCTCGGCGGCCGACCGCGCGTGATCGCCGTGGTCCACGGGCAGCGCGCGCCCGTGGAAGATGCAGCGCTGGACGTGGTTGCGCAGCTCGCGCACGTTGCCCGGCCACGGCGCGCTCGCCATCTCGGCGAGCGCGTCCGCGGTACGCAGCGGTTGGGCCTCGGGGCCGCGCGCGCCCAGCGAGCGCAGGATCTGCTCGACCAGCACCGGCAGGTCGTCCCGCCGCTCGCGCAGCGGCGGCAGGCGGATGGTCACCACCGCCAGCCGATAATAGAGGTCGGCGCGGAAGCGCTGGTCGTTGACCGCGGCGCGCACATCGTGGTTGGTCGCCGCCAGCACGCGGACGTCGACCGTGATCATCTTGCTGCCGCCGACGCGGCGCAGCTCGCGGGTCTCCAGGATCCGCAGCAACTTGCTCTGCAGGTCGAGTGGCAACTCGCCGATCTCGTCGAGAAACAGGGTGCCGCCGTCGGCCTCTTCGAAGGCGCCGATGCGCTGGGCGTCGGCGCCCGTGAAGGCGCCGCGCTCGTGGCCGAACAGCTCGCTCTCCAGCAACGACGGCGGAATCGCGCCGCAGTCCACGGTGACGAAGGGGCCGTCGGTGCGAGCGCCCTGGCGATGGACCTCGTAGGCGGCGACGCTCTTGCCGGTGCCGGTCTCACCCTCGAACAGGACGGTCATCGAGGTCGCTGCCGCGCGCTCGAGCAACGCGTAGGTGGCGCGCATCGCCGGCGAGCCGCCGACCATGTCGCCCATCTGGTCGCGTCCCGACAACGCGATCCGGTTGGTCGCGAGCTCGTAGTCGAAGCGGATCGCGGCGCGGCCGAGGCGGAGCACGCTGCCGTTGCCGAGGTCGGCGTCGCGGATCCGCACGCCGTCGACCATCGTGCCGTTGCGGCTGCCGAGATCGACCACTCGTGCGCCGCCGTCGACCAGGCGGATCTCGCAGTGGAAGCGCGACACGGTGGGCTCGTCGAGCACCAGCTGACATGCCGGGTGCGACCCGATCGAGCAGCGGTCGGAGGTCGATTCGATCTTGGCGCCGATCTCGCCACCTTCGAGCACCAGCAGACGGAACCGGCGGACGTCGGAGTAGGCGGCCGCCGCCGATCCGTCATCCAGCGTGGGCCCCCCGGGAGGCGACTCGACCATTGGCCCATCATAGCAGCGCCCGAAACCGCGTCGGCGCCGTAGCCAGCCTGGCTACCAGCCGTCACGAGGGCGCCGGTCCCCGGCGCCATGCTGGCACGCTGCCTGCTTGTGGTGGTTCGAGATGGCACCGTTGCCCTGGGCCGCATGGCGACGCTGCTGATCATCGCCGCGGGCGACGCCCTGCGATCGCGCTGGCGGGCCGCCGCCGTCGATGCCGGCAACCACGTCTGCGCGGTGACGGCGCTGCGCCGCGGCATCGAGATCCTGCGCGGCGCGACGATCGATGGCGTGCTCGTCGACGCTCGCGGTCACGACGGGCTGGCGTTGCTGGCCGCGGCGTCGGCCCATCGACCGTTGCCGCCGCTCGTGATCGTCCACGATCGCGCGGTCGCGCTGCCGGCGCGCGCGCATGCCGCCGCCTGCCGGACGTCGGCCGCCTCGCCCGCCCACCTCGTCGAGCTCCTCGGTTGCATGGTCGGGCAGCGCGGGCAGTCGCTGCCCACCAACCTGCCGATGCTCGTGACCTCGGCCGCGCTCAAGTGGACATCACGTCTGACCGCGATGTTCGACGACCGGATCATCGAGCTGGCCGACGCTTTCGATGGCGACACCGATCCCGCGGGTCTGGCTTCCACGTCGGCCGCTTTCGTTGCGTAGCGCCGCCGGCTACCGCCGCTCATCGCGGCGTAGCGGCGCCGGCTACGGCCACCCGACCAAGCCGCGACGCCACGACCCGCGCATCATGGCACGGTGGGTGCTCGGGTCTCCCGCATGCCCCAGAGCCCGCTCCGGATCCTGATTCGTATCACCTGCCTGTGCCTCGGACTGCTGGCCGCCTGCGGCAGCCGCCCCGCCTCGCCCGAGTCGCCGACGGCCGAGGTGGTGGTGAGCTCGTGGGATGGTGGACCGCCCGTGGCCCCCGCCGAGCCGCCGCATTGCCAGAGCGACGCGGACTGCGCGGACGGCATGACGTGCGATCGATGCGCATCCGCGAGCTGCCCGACCTGTCACGACTGCATCGGCTGGTGCCGCCCCGCGATGCTCCCCTGACCGTGCGCTCGCCCCAGATGGCGGCGCGCGCGGTCGCGCTCCGCCTACGTCCAGCCCTCGCGTCGTCGCGGTGCCGGCTACAGCCCACACCCGCACCGTGACAGGCGCATCACGGCCCCCGCGGTCTCGTTGGTCCAGTACACGTGCTTGGCGTCGATCGCGATGCCCCAGCTTCCGACCTGGCCGAATTGACCGCTGGCCAGCGTCGCGACGCCGCCACCCGCCTTGGCCCGGCGCCGCACCGCGTTGGCGGTCGTCCAGTAGACGTGTGTGTCGTCGAGGACGATGCCATTGGCACCGTCCTGGCCAGTCGCCACGGCCTCGACGGCGCCGCCGGTCTTGAGGCGACGCATCACCGTGGCGACGGTGACGTTCGTCCAGTAGACGTGCGTGGCGTCGACCGTGATGCTGACCGCACCGTCCTGGCCGGCGGCCAGCGTGTCGACGGCTCCACCCGCCTTGGCTCGGCGCATCACGGTGCCGGCCACCGAGGTCGTCCAGTAGACGTCGGTGGCGTCGACCGTGAGGCCGCCGGCCCCGTCCTGACCGCTGGCCACGACCTCCACGGCGCCGCCCGCCTTCGCCCGCCGCATCACCGAGTCGGCGTGGAAGTTCGTCCAGTAGACATGGCTGCCATCGGTGGTGATGCGGTTGGCGCCATCCTGATCTGGACCCGAGGCCACCGACTCGATGGTCGGGCCGGCCTTCGGTCGACGCTTCACCGAGTCTGCCCAGTAGCTGGTCCAGAACACCGTGTCGTCGTCGACCGCCACGTCGTTGGGCGCGTCGAGCTCGACCTCGGCAAGCACCTCGGGGCTGCCCCCGCCCTTGGCTTGCCGCATCACCGCGTCCCGCCGGGATGCGGTCCAGTAGATATGGGTGGCGTCGAGCGCGATGCCGCGAGCGCCGGCTTGCCCGGCCGCCACGACGATCTGCGTGCACGAGGTCTCCGGGCAGACGCCAGCGTCGGGAGCCGGGTCGGCATCGACCCCGGCATCAACCATCGCCAACCCGGGGTCGGGCTGGGCGTCACCGCAGGCCGCAACCAGCACCACGAACATCATGCGTCGCATGGACCGCGCGAATGCACGGACCGGACCAGCCGGCCTGCGGGTACCTGGTCGGGGCTGCGGTTCAGGTGTCGCTCGCCGGGCTACGTTCCGGCGCCACAGCGCTGGCGTCGAAGCTGCACGGATGCGCCGCCATGATGCCAACCAAGCTGTTGCGATCCTGGTTCGTGCTCCTCCCCCTGTCCGCCGCCTGCGCGTTGCCGGCCGAGAACTTCCCGACGTCCTCGGGCCCCGTGATCGTGCACGGCATCCACCCCGCGATGGACACGTCGGCCATGGCGCCGACCCGGGTGCTGGTTCACACCCCGGCCGGCGAGCTCAAGCTCGACACCATCGTCGACCCGAGCGGCGCGGTCACGGTCACGGTCGACGCCGGCGACTCGGTCACGGCGCTGACCTCACGGCGTCTGGTGACCCCCAGCCTGGTCACCATCGCCGGCGTCGAGCCCGGCGACGAGTTGACCCCGCGCGTCTCGGAGCTCCCGATCACGAACGCCGGACGCGTCGTCGTCGCGGTGCCCGAGCACGCGGCCGCGGACCACCTCGCGGTCGTGCTCGATCGCGGCTGTGGTGACGCGGGCGACGCGGCCGCCGGTGACGTCGCCGTCGTGCTGGCGGCCCCGTGCGCCGCACCCGGGCGCGCGCTGGCCCTGGCCTACGGCGGCGGCCAGCTCGTCGGCTACGCGGTGAGTCCGGTCGCCCAGCTCGTCGACGGTGCTCGCGTCGCGATCCCGGGCCCGTACGTGGCTCCCGGTCGGGTCGGCACCCGGATCGTCGGGACCCTCGACGGAGCCACCACGGTGCGCGCCGGCATCCAGTGGCGAGGTGTCGACCGCAGCGTCCCGCTCGATCAGCAGGCCGCCGACGTCGGATCCGGGACGGCGACGCTGGCGGCGCCCGAGCTGGCGTTCGATCACCTGCGCTACGTCCACGCCGCCGATGGGGTACGACGCGGGACCTTCGTCATCGACGGCCGCAGCGGGCCACCGGGTGACGAGACCGTGGATCTCGGCGTCGACGCCTTGCCGCTGTTCGACGACTCGTCGTGTGGCCCCGAGCTGTCATGGCGCATCGGATCCGCCGCCGATGCCGACGTCGTCCTCGTCCATGGCGCGCTCGCCGTCGGCGACGCGACCTGGCCGTGGAAGCTCTTTGCGCCGCCGACCGCGGCCAGCATGGCGATCCCGACGCTACCCGCCGATCTGCCGCAGGTGCCGCTGGTGTGCACCGCGTACTGGCTGTTCGACGCCTCGTCGCTGGCGGCCGGCCGCGACGCCCGGGAGTCCATCGACCTCGTCGCCGTTCCGGCGCGGCTGTTCGACGATCAGGTCCGCGTCCGCTATTCGGTGCTGACCGCGGCGCGCTGACCGGAGTCAGACCGGGGCACAGGTCGGGGCGGCGGCGCCGACGATCTTGTACGGCAAGCCGCGCCAGAGCAGGGTGTACTGACCGCTGCTGCGATCGATCGTGCTCAGCGTCGTGGTCTCGATGATGCCGGCGGTGGCGAAGACGTAAAAGACGCCGTCGTGGTGCGCGAACGCCCACGCGCTGACCGTACCGCCGAGGCCGCCGGGGATCGACCGAACCGGGCCGGTGCCGGCGCCGGTGGTCTTGTCGATCTGCTGCACGAACGCGGTCCACGCGCCGGGATAGAAGCCCCACAGCGTGGCGTCGCCGAGTCCGGCCAGCTCCGGCGTGTACTCGACGCTGTTCGACAACGATCCGACCGGGTGGACGGTGTGGTCGCCAGGATCGAGCCATCCCAGGTCGCCCGTCATCGACGCCCCGGCGTTGCCACCGGCGATCCACACCCGCTCGGCGTCGCCGCCGCTGGCGTCGGTGACGTAGCTCATGGAGAACAGGTCCCAGCGGCGGCCGCCGGCGATCTGCGCGGGCTCGAAGCCGGTCGGCGTGCAGGTCGCGTCGACCGTCGAGACGTCGAAGATCTGGCCGCTGGTGTACAGCACGTGGGCGACCAGCTGCCGATCGATGGCGAGCGAGAACGGTGTGGCGGCGCCCGCGACCGGCCAGCCGGGGACCGAGGGGCCCGCGGGGCACGCCACCTGGCCGATGACCTGGAACGGGTCGGCGCCGGCGCCATTGCCGATCAGCCGCGGGTCGAAGCTGATCAGCCGGTATTGCTGGTCCATCAGGTAGATCAGGTCGCCGCCGGCGCCGCCCCCGGACGGACACGCGATGCCGCCGCCGTCGCCAGCCGCGCCGTCGTGGGCGCTGTCGAGGCCGGCGCTGTCGCGGCCGGCGTCGGCATCACGCTCGTCATCGTCTGCGATCGGCCCGCCTCCGCACCCGCTGGCCGTGAGGGCGAGGACGCCGGCGGCGCCCGTGAACAGCTTCGATGCGCGTCGTTGCTTCATGGAGTCTCCGCGGCACACCGCCGGTCGGAGACGTTGCAAGCGGCATTCCGCCATCCCGGCGCGCGCTCCCGCGGCCTCGAGTATCGTGGGTCGCCATCGTGGCTACATGGGCCGCGCCGTGTAGCCTGGCGCGCTACCAGCTCAGTTGTCGACCCAGGTGGCGCGCGGCGCGGTGAAGTTCATGTAGAACCACCAGCCGCGCACGCCGGCATTGATGTCGAGGTCCGAGGACGGGGAGCAGTTGTTGGTGCCGCCCGGCAGCAGCGACGATAGCGGCTGGCCACCGACCAGCGGCAAGTTCGAGGGCAGGATGGTGGCGTTGGCGACGGTCTCGCTGATGAACCCCATGAGCAGGCCATTGACCAGGTTGCCGGCCGGCGAGCCGACGTAGGCGGCGCCGATGCGGGCCTCGGTCAGCCGGACCGGGATGCCGGCCACGTCGATGGTGACCGTGACCGGGTTCGAGGCGAAGCACGGCGCCGACGGGTTGCTGATCGCCGGCGTGTAGGGCCGCGTCGTGCCCGCGATCGCCGCCAGGCACTGGCCGGTCGACTGGTTGGTCGCGGTCGCCGGGATCATCGCCGCGGCAGCGGGGGTGCGGCGGCAGGTGGTCGACGCCAGCGGCGCCGTGCACGACGGGAAGTGGATCTGGAGCGGGTTGGTGGCCGCGCTCTGCCGGAGGGGCCGGAACACGGCCGCGATCGACAGGTCGAGCAGCCCGTCCGCGGGGTTGCCGCCGTCGGTCTGGATGTTGGTCTGCACCTCCGCGTTGACCGAGAAGCCGAGCAGCGGGGTGTCGGTGACGTCGCGGCAGCCGACCACGTTGATGAAGACGTGGGGGTCGCGCAGATCGAGGTCGCTGAGGCGGAACGCGGTCGGCGGCGGCGCGGTCAGCAAGCAGCTGTTGTTGCAGGCGTCGGTGTCGGTGAGGTTGCCGTCGTCGCACTCCTCGCCGGCCTCGATGATGATGTTGCCGCAACGGGGCGCGCAGTCGCTGTCGTTGTTGTTGTTGGCGCCCGCCGGGCAGCAGCCGTCGCCGCTCGACGGCATCGTGATCGGCGGGAACGTGCAGGCCGCGGTGCAGGTGCCGCTGTTGGCGAGCACGTCGCGGGTGCACACCAGGCCATCGCTGCAGGTGGCCGGGCAGCTACCGGGTCCGACCGCGATCGCGGTATCGCAGGTCTCGCCGGGATCGAGGTCACCATCGCCACAGCCGGGCACGCAGTCGTTGTCGGTGACCGAGGTCGCGCCCGGTGGACAGCAGCCGTCGCTGTTGGCGGGCGCCGTGATCGGGGTGGCGCCGCACGCCGCCTGGCAGGTGCCGCCCAGGGCGAGCGCGTCGAGCGTGCAGTTGAGGCCGTCGTCACAGGTCGTCGGGCAGACCCCGGTGCCGACGGTGATCGCGGTGTCGCACGCCTCGCCGGACTCGAGTGCGCTGTTGCCGCACATCGGAGCGCAGTCGTCGTCGGTGAGGCTGGTGGCGCCGCCCGGGCAGCAGCCGTCGCCGTCGACGAGCGCGGTGATCGGCGCGGTCACACACGTCGACAAGCAGCCCGACCCCGCCAGCACGTCCTGGGTGCAACCCACGCCGTCGTCGCAGACCGTCGGACACGCGCCGCTCCCGCTGCTGATGCCGGTGTCGCACAGCTCGGCGAAGGCGGCGTCGACGACGCCGTCGCCGCACGTGAAGTGGCAGGTACCGTCGCAGACGTTGTCGCCCATCTGATCGCCGTCATCGCAGTCCTCGTCGAGATCGATGGTGGTGTTGCCGCACAGCGCCGCCGCCGAGGCGTCGACCGCGGCGTCGGGTTCGGTGGCCGGCCGCAGGTTGTCGCCGCACGACAGCGCGGCGACCGCCACGATGGCGGCGCCGATGGCACGCCGGCGCCGAGCGAGATGGTAGGCGAACGAAGTCATGCGGCCCCCGAGCAGGTTTCCGGCAGTGTATCAGCGACTGCCATCACCGTCGGGGCGGGCTTCGACGTACGATGGTCGGCCTCATGCGGAGCCTCGTCCGCTACCAGGAGCTCCGCGATTTCGCGAAGACCGGCGAGCCGCGCGGCGGCGACGACGGCGGCGACGGCGCCGGGGGCGACACCACCGGCGCTCGCTTCGTGGTCCAGAAGCACGCCGCCCGGCGGCTGCACTACGACCTCCGGCTCGAGCTCGACGGTGTGCTGCTCAGCTGGGCGGTGCCGCGCGGTCCCAGCCTGCGGCCGCGGACCCGCCGCCTCGCGGTGCGCACCGAAGATCACCCGATCGACTACGCCGACTTCGAGGGCATCATCCCGGCCGGCGAGTACGGCGGCGGCACGATGATCGTCTGGGACCGCGGCACCTGGCGGGTCGACGGTGATGCGGCGGCCGCGGCGGCGGCGCTCGAACGCGGCCGGCTCACCTTCGAGCTGGTCGGCGAGAAGCTGCGCGGCCGCTGGCACCTGGTGCGCACACCCGGCGACGGCAAGGCCGAGACCTGGTTGCTGTTCAAGGGCCGCGACGAGGCCGCGGTCGAGGACGGCGAGATCGTCGAGCTGCGCCCCGAGAGCGTGATCAGCGGCCGGACGCTCGAACAAGTTCGGGACGGTGAGTGGATGTTTGGGTCGGCGCCGGATGTCCTAGAGCACCGACCGGTTTGAAACCGATCTGTTCGGTTTGAAACCGATCTGTTTTCGCGACGTTCCACGACGGTGGGAATCCGTTCGCCCTGAGCGAGGACGCGCAGCGGCCGAGTCGAAGGGCGCATGTCGACGAAGTCCGTCCTTC
>CANKMW010000082.1 GCA_947483555.1 Myxococcales bacterium | reverse complement strand
CACCGGCGTCGCCGGTGGCCTGACCTACAGCGCCGCCGCGGTCGGCGACCTCGACTGTGACGCCGCCACCATCACCTACGCCCTCGCCGGCACCTCCAACGGCGGCACCCCCGGCTTCAGCATCACGAAGCCCACCAACCGCGACTGATCCATCTTCGACTCGCTGCGCTCGCTCAGGTCGAGCGGCAGGCGGGAAGGACGGGGCCGCCGAAGTGCGGCCCCGTCCTATTTTCGGCGAGGTCGGCTTTCAGCTACGATGACGGCGCGTGTCTCGCCGGGTCGCCATCGCCGCCGCGGTCGTGCTCTTGCTGGGCGCCCGGCAACTGGGTGGCCACGCCAACCAGACCCGGGCGTCGTGGCCCAAGGCCCTCGACCTGCCGTTCGCGCCGTCGCCTGGCAGCGCACCGTACGCGTCGCTCGGCTACCGCGAGATGGTCGCAGATCTGCTGTGGATCCGCGCCCTGGGTTACGTCGGCGGCGACGACGACCGCGCCGCCGGGACCCGGGTGCTCATCGAGGCCATCGTCGCGCTCGACCCGCGCTTCGAGCGCGCCTACGCCTGGGGCGCGCTGGCGATGACCTCGCTGGGTACCGAGGCGACGCGCGACGACATGCTGGCCGCCATCCGCATCCTCGAGCAGGGCATGCGCGAGTTTCCCGAGCGCTACAAGCTGCCGCTCTACGCCGGCCAGATCTACACCGTCGACCTGAGCAGTGACGATCCGGCGCAGGTCGCGGCCTGGCAGCTCGAGGGCGCCCGCATGCTCGAGCGCGCGGTGCGCATCCCGGGCGCTCCCAAGGCGGTCGGCACCTATGCCGCCCACCTGCGCAGCAAGCTGGGCCAGCGCGACAAGGCGGTTCGCGACCTGCGCGAGCTGATCCTCTACACCACCAGCGCCGCCGAGCGCGCCAAGCTGGTCGCCAAGCTGGCCGAGCTCGCCGATCAGAATGCCGACGCCCTGGCCTACGAGCTCGAGGTCATGCAGCGCCGCTTCGACGAGCAATGGAAGGCGACCCGTCCCGAAGTGACGCCGTCCATGTTCGTGCTGCTCGGCGCGCCGCTGTCACCGTCGTTCCGACTCGACGACCTCGCCGTCGACCGCGACCTGGTCGGCTCCGACCAGCCCCTCGAGCCGCTGCCGCCGCAGCCGGATTGACCGGGGTCGGGTCCGATCGGCCGCTCTGCTATGATCCCTGGGTGCTGACCGCGCTGCCAGGTTGGGTTGTCGATGACGCGACGTCGGTGCGCGACGAGGTGGCCGAGTGGCGCGACCTCACCCCCAGCCAGCGATGGCAACTGGCCAAGCTGTGTGGGCGCGCCGCCATGTGGGCGGTGCGAGCCAGCGGGAACCCGCAGCGCATCCTCGATCACGTCGATCCGCTCCCCGACAGCACCGTCGCCGCGCTCGCCCGGCTGCGACGCGGCGCCGGATGGTGCGATGGCGATCGCTAGTCGCGACCCTGCGGATGCTGGACAGCGGATCGCCGACGCCCTCGAGCACGCCGGCCTGCCCTATGCGATCGGCGGCGCGCTGGCGCTCGCGGTCGCCGGCGTCCCGCGCGGCACCGCTGACGTCGACGTCAACGTCTTCGTCGAGGACGACGGCATTGGCGACGCCATCGCGGCGCTGTGCGGTCTCGGCATCGAGATCGACGAGGCCGCCGCGCGGGCCCGGGCGCGCCGCGACGGCATGTTCGTGGGTCGATGGGACGGCATGCGGATCGACGTCTTCTTGCCGAGCATCCCGTTCGCGCACGAGGCCAGGCGGACGCGGGTCCGCGTGACCGACGACACCGGCTGGAGCGGCTGGTTTCTATCAGCCGAGGCGCTGACGGTGTTCAAGCTGCTCTTCTTCCGGGGCAAGGATCTCGTCGACCTCGAGCGACTGGTCGCGGTGCGGAGCGAGCTCGATCACGCCTACGTCCGGGGCTGGATCGTCGACATGATGGGGGAGCAGGATCCGCGCGTGGTGCGATGGGACGAGCTGGTCGCGCGGTTCGGTACGCTGCCGCCCGCCGTGCCATGACCGCGCGCAGCTACCGACGGCTCGCCGCCAGCCCGGCTTGGCGTCATACTGGGCCCATGAGCAACGCGTTGATCAAGTCGTCGGGTGGTGGCGGCAGCGGCATCGTGCCGGCGGTGTGCAGCGCGTTCTTGCCCGGGGTCGGTCAGCTGGTCAACGGCGAGACCGACAAGGCGATCGGCGTGTTCGTGGTCTCGACGATCGCCGGCCTCGGCTTCATCGGCGCCATCCCGCTGATCGGCCCGGTGGCGGCGCTGGTCGGGGGCGCGACCTGGCTCTACGCGGTCGGCGACGCGTACGTCACCGGTCGGCGCAAGCGGTAGCCAGCGTCCGGGGTCAGAACCAGGTCGTGACGCCGAGCATGAGCAGGTTGTAGCCCGAGGTGATCGTGCCGGCGTTGAACGGGCTCTCTTGCTGGCCGCTCGAGTCGCTGGTCGGCTGGATCGGATCGGGGCCGACGCGGTCGTCGACGCCGAGCGCCATACCGCCGGGACCGCAGCCCTCACCGATCCGGGTCGGGTTGCAGTCGGTGCCCTGGGTGCGCGTGCCCTCGTAGACCATGCCGCCGCCGACGTCGATGCGCACCTTCTTGAGCGCGAGCGAGGCGCCGACCGCCATGGTCCAGCGCGCCGCACCATCGAAGTCGGCGCGCTGCCAGCCCTCCTTGGCGGCGGCGGTGTCGTGGGCCACGCCAGCGCGGAGGACCAGCGCCTTGGCGCCGATCGCCGGGATCGACAATAGACGCCACGAGCCGCCGAGGCGGATCGAGAACGTATCCTGGAGGTTGTGGCGGATCTTGGTCGGCTGCAGCGTCAGGCCGATCGGCGGCGGTCCGGGTTCGATCGCCGCGATGCCGTCGACGATGACCTGGTAGTCGCTCGATCCGCTCCACGCCTCGTACTGGACGTCGAGCTCGACGTCGGCGACCTGGGCGCCGCCGGCGTCGCGGACGATGTAGCGGCCACCGACGCTGGCCATCATCGGCAGGCTGAGGTTGACGCACGCCTTGAACGCGCCCGGCACGCCGCCGCCTTCGGGCGAGCACAGCCCGGTCTCGTTGTTGGGCAACACCGTCACCGGCGTGCCGTTGAACTCGTTGCCAGAGCCGGTGATCGAGCTGCCGGTGCCCTTGGCCGCGACGTTGATGGGCGACGACAGCTGGGCGCCGACTTCGAACTTCGGCGACGGCCGGAAGGTCGCGCCGAGGCCGAACGCCGGCACGAACGGGTCCTTCACGTTGACCGAGAACTCGCCATCCCGACCGGCCCACTCGTCGAAGTTGGCCAGGCCCCACACGTAGGTGCGGGCCTCGAGCGCGGCGAAGCCAAACGAGAACCGCGCACCGACGTCGAGCTTGTCGGTGATCCGGTAGGCGGCGGCGATCGACGGCAGCACCACGGCCGCCTTCTGCTCGAGGGTGTCGTAGCGGGTTGGCGGCGGCGGCCGGGTCGGGTCCTCGAGCTCGTAATCGCCGGCCATGTTGCGGACCGGATAGGCGTTGGGCGCGAACACGCCGGCGGCGACCACCAGGCCCTTCACCTTGCCGCCGAGGTCGCTCGACACCGCGATCACCGGCACGGCCTGGAACTGACCGATGCCGATCGCCGGCTTCGATGTGTCGGAGACCGATCCATACGGCTGGCCCTCCCACGGCAGCACGGCGTCGGGGTTGTCCTCGTAGACACCGGCCCGACCGACGGTCTGGTGGTACGCCACCAGCGCGGTGCCGATGTGCACGACGGTGCCCCTGGTCTTGGCCAGGCCGGCCGGGTTGATGCCGATCGCCGCCGGGTCGTCGATCGACGCCACCGAGGCACCGGCGCGTCCGGTCGACACCGGCCCGGACCCTGGGAGGACGAGCCCGCCAGCGGGCGCGAGGCGGTTCGAAAGCAGCAGCGCCGCGGCGCCGGACAGGATGGAAGCGATCCGTGATGCCCTCATTCGGAGGGCGATGGTACGTCGGCCGCACGCCTCTGCGTCAAGGCGACATGGGTCATCAAGATCGAGACCGCGGCCGGCGTGACCCCCGAGACCCGCGACGCCTGGCCGACCGAGCGCGGCCGCAACGCCTGCAGCTTCTCGACCACCTCGCGCGACAGGCCGGCGATCAGGCCGTAGTCGAGATCGTCGGGGAGGCGAACCGCGTCGGCGTGCTGCAGCCGGGCGGCGTCGACCTCCTGACGGCGAAGGTAGCCGTCGTAGACCAGCTCGGTCTCGACGCGAAACCAGACGTCGGCGGCGAGATCGGCGTCGACGGCGAACGGAGCCAGGCCGCCGGCAGCGGCGATCCGCTCGACCTCGTCCCAGCCCAGCTCCGGCCGCCTCATCAGGTCAGCCAGCGTCACGCGGCGGCCGGCGAGGGGCGCCGATCCGAGGCGGACCAGGGCGTCATTGACCGCCGGGGTCCCGGTCACCCCCGCCGCGCGCGCCCGCGCCAGCCCGGCGGCGAGCGCGGCCTGACGGCGCTCGAACCAGCGCCAGCGCTGGTCGTCGACCAGCCCGAGCGCGCGGCCGACCGGCAACAGCCGCTCGGCGGTGTTGTCCTCGCGCAGCAGCAACCGGAACTCGGCGCGCGACGTCATCATGCGGTACGGCTCGCGGGTGCCGCGGGTGACCAGATCATCGACCAGCACACCGCCGTAGGCCTGGTCGCGCCGCAGCACCAGCTCGCGCTGCCCGGCCGGCCCCAGCCCGAGGCCGAACGCGGCATTGACGCCGGCCAGCAGGCCCTGCACCGCCGCCTCCTCGTAACCCGAGGTGCCGTTGATCTGGCCGCCGAGGAACAGCCCGGCGACCCGGCGGGTCTCGAGCGTCGGCAGCAGCTCACGCGGATCGACGAAGTCGTACTCGACCGCGTAACCCGGCCGGGTCATCTCGGCGCGCTCGAGCCCGGGGATGGTGCGCACCATCGCCAGCTGGACGTCGTAGGGCAGCGAGGTCGAGATGCCATTGGGGTAGATCTCGCCCGAGTCGATACCCTCCGGCTCGAGGAAGATCAGGTGACGATCTTTGTCCGCGAACCGGACGACCTTGTCCTCGATGCTCGGGCAGTAACGGGGTCCGGTGCCGGCGATGGCGCCCTGGTAGAGCGGCGAGCGATCCAGGTTGGCGCGGATGAGATCGTGGGTGACCGTCGTGGTGTAGGTGATCCAGCACACCCGCTGCGGCAACGGCGGCGGCCCGGCCGGAGCGCGGACCGCGAAGCGCGGCGCCGGATCGTCGCCGGGCTGGACCTCGAGACCGGCGACGTCGATGGTCCGGGCGTCGAGGCGACACGGGGTGCCGGTCTTGAGGCGGGCCAGCGGAAAGCCGAGCGACGCCAGCGATGCCGACAGCCCGATCGCCGGCGGCTCGCCAGCGCGGCCACCGGCGGCGCGCTCCTCGCCGACGAAGATCTTGCCGCGCAGGAAGGTGCCGGTGGTGATGATGACGGCGCGGCAGCGGTAGGCGACGCCCATCGTGGTCGCCACGCCCACCACCCGCGGCCGGGCACCGCCGTCGTCGACGTGCAGCGAGGCCACCTCGGCCTGCCGCAACGCCAGCCCCGGCTGCGCCTCCAGCCGCTGGCGCATCAGCTCGCGGTAGCGGCGCTTGTCGGCCTGGGCCCGCGTCGAGCGAACCGCCGGCCCCTTGCCGGCGTTGAGGCGCCGGAACTGGATGCCGGTGTCATCGATCACGCCCGCCATCTCGCCGCCGAGCGCGTCGATCTCCTTGACCAGGTGACCCTTGGCGACCCCGCCGATCGCCGGGTTGCACGACATCTGGGCCACCATCTCGAGCGAACCGGTGAGCACCAGCGTGCGAGCGCCCAGCCGCGCGCTGGCCAGCGCCGCCTCGCACCCGGCGTGGCCGGCGCCGACGACGATCACGTCGTAGTCGTCGGGGTAGGTGTACATCGCGGCGGGGCGGTCTCCGGCCGCTACTCGAAGCGGTTGGCGCACGACGGATCGCCGTGCGGCTTCTTGGGTGCAAAGTCGAACACGTCGAGCGTCCACGCGACCTGAAGGTCGTCGGGATGGAGCTGATCGGGCGCGACGCCGCTGTCCCAGCCGATCCGCTTCACCTTCACCGAGCCGCAGGGATCGTGGATGCCGCGCTTGTACCGGGCCAGCCCGGCCTTGAACGCGTCGAGCTCGTCGTGCGAGCACACCCCCGGCGCGCCGCAGCCGAAGCGGAACGTCTCGTACCAGCTGGCAGTCGCGGTGCCGAACTCGGAGACCTCGACCCGCGCCGCGATGCCGCCCGGGTGCGAGGCGCGCAGCCCCATGGTGTGATCGCCGGCGCCGAGGTCGATGTAGAAGCAGTCCTCGGCCCGCGCCGTGCCCTTGTAGAGCACCATGTCGTCGACCGTCACCCACAGCTCGTGCTCGGACGGACCGATGCGAACCTCGAAGCGCTTGACCGCGCCGTCGGGCGCACCCGCGCCGCCGTCGGTGGCCGCGCTGCCGTCGCGGCAGCGGCACCCGTCACCCTCGCACAACGGGCCGGCGAACGTGCCTCGCGACGCCGCCTCCGGCGGTGGTGCGATGGTGACCGCCGCGACGTCCTTGCCGGTGCCGCTGGCGCCGCCGCCGCCGCACGCGCTCAGCAGGCCGATCACGAGGAGATGCCGTGTGCGTCGCATGCCGGGGATGTAACACGGTCACGGGCGAGCGCGGGCCAACCCTCGGGCCGAGGCGGGAGTCGAACCGTTGACCACTTCCCTGCCCAGGGTGTACACATGGCCAACTCTCGGACTTCCCCCATGTTTTCGATCAAGTCATCCAGCCGCCGGTCATTCAGCGGCCCTTCACGCCTCTGGCGCGCCCGCCACGCGGCGATCGGCCGCGCGGCGATCGTCGCCGTGCTGCTCATCGGTTCCCTGTCCGCGACCGCGGGCTGCGGAGGCAAGAGCGGCGTCGCCTCGGTCGACTACTCGGTGTCGGCGCAGAAGAACTACGACCGCGGCCTCAAGAAGCTGGGCGAGAAGGAGTGGGCGGCGGCGGCCAAGTACTTCGCCTTCATCAAGAGCCGGTTTCCGTACTCGAAGTACGCCGTGCTCGCCGAGCTCCGCCTCGCCGACGCCGAGTTCGGCGCCGAGCAGTACCTCGAGGCCGTCGACAGCTACAAGATGTTCGTCAAGTTCCATCCCACCCACGAGATGGTCGCCAACGGCTACGCCAGCCTGCGCATCGGCGAGGCGTACTTCGAGATGTTGCCCGGCGACTTCTGGATCCTGCCGCCATCGTACGAAAAGGATCAGTCGTCGGTCGAGGATGCCGAGGATGAGCTGCGCAGCTTCCTGCTCAAGTACAAGGACTCGCCGTTCCGCAAGAAGGCCGAGACGTTGCTGGCGCGGGTCGGCAAGCGGCTCGCCACACACGAGTGGTACGTGGCGCGCTACTATTGGGACAAGGGCAAGCCGATGGGCACCGTGCTGCGGCTACGCCGCCTGCTCGATCGCCACGCTGGCGTCGGCTACGACGTCGACGCGCTGTGGCTGCTCGGACGCGCCTACGTCAAGGTCGGCATGCCCGACCGTGCTCGTGAGACGTGGCAGCAGCTGGTGACCCAGCACCCGACGACCGGCAAGGCAGGGGAAGCGCGTGACGCGATGGCGCGCCTGCCCGCGACCGCGCCCCGGTCACCGACCCCATTTCCTGCGCCATCTTCTGGGCCATCTCCCGGCCGTGTACCGACTCCCTGAGTGAGGCCGCATGTCTGACCGCCTGCAGCAGCTCATCATCCTCGGCCGCGAGCACTACCACGCCAACGAGTACGACAAGGCGGAGCCGTTCCTGGCCGAGGCCGTGATCCAGCGGCCGACGTTCGCGGACGTCTACAACATGCTGGGCGTCATCTATCACGCCCAGGGCCGGTTCCAGGACGCCGAGGAAGCCTTCGAGACCGCGCTCAAGATCAACCCCAACTACACCGAGGCGGCGCTCAACCTGTCGGTGACCTACAACGATCGCGGCAAGTACGACAAGGCGCGCGAGATCTACAGCCGCGTGGTCACCAACAGCTACGCGCAGTCGCACAACATCGATCCGTTCGCGCGCGGCAAGCTGGCCAACATGCACGCCGACCTCGGCGCCGCGTACGCCGGCCTCGGCCTCTACGACGACAGCGTGCGCGAGTACAAGCACGCGCTCGGGCTGTGCCCGGATTTCGTCGACCTGCGGGTGCGGCTCGGCAACGTCTACCGCGACATGGGCCAGCATCATTCGGCGATCGTCGAGCTCGAGCACGCCAAGAAGCTCAAGCCCGACTACCTGCCGGCGCAGGTCAACCTCGGCGTCGTCTACTTCTCGCTCGACCGCAAGGACGAGGCGGTCAAGGAGTGGCGCGACGTCCTGTCCCGCGACCCCACGAACAAGAGCGCGCTCCTGTACCTGCGCATGGTCAAGGACCATGGCGTCGGCCCGCAAGGCGGCAGCGCGCTGCGCGACGTCACCGAGGACTAGGCTTCGGCATCGTCATGACGAACAGGTAGTCGTTGGTCGCTTCGGCCAGCGCGCGGGCGACGTTGCCCTCGCCGTCGTCGATGATGGGCCGGATCGAGAGCGCCGGGCCGCCGCCGCGCCGCACCAGCCGGCGCACGATGGCCGAGTCGTGGCAGTGGCCGGTACCAGCGATGATGACGATCGTGTCGCCGCCCTCGCCGAGCCAGCGCCGCGCGTGCTCGGCCATCGACTCGTCCCACACCACCTGAGCGGCGTAGATGTTGTCGGCGCTCGGCGCCGCGGGCGGCACCGCGGCCGTGCCAGCGCCGGTCTCGTCGTCCGGCTTGGTCGCCGGGGCCTCGGTCTGCCCGTGCCCGCCGCCGTGCTCCATCCCCGCCATGAGCGCATCGAACCAGGCCCGGTGCTGCGCATCGTCCAGCACCAGTGCCGGCAGCTTGGCCCGCTCGGCCGCCGAGATCCCGTCGACGCCCAGCTTCGCCACCGCCTTGACCAGCTCGCGCGGCGCGTTGAGCGCGACCAGCGCCATGCCGTTGGCCCGCGCCTGGTCGAGGATCGGCCGGTACAGCGCGAAGTCGTAACCCCAGCGATCGGCCCAGCCGGTGCGCGACAGCAGCGCCGGGTCGTCGATCTTGTGCGCCGACCAGTCGTCGAGCACGCCCTGAAACGGCGCTTGCACCATCTCCATGCCGAGCGCCAGCCGCTTGCCGGTGATCTTGGTCGCCGCCGCGCCGACGATCGTGAGCTGCGCCCAGTGGTGGTGAGGGTTGGGGTGTTCCTCGCCGATGCAGACCGCACGGGCCGCACCGACCGCGGTCCAGAGCTCGGAGTCGGTCACCGCGCGGCCGGTGCGAGCGTCGACCCAGGCATATGGCAGCGCCGCGTCCTCGACGCCGCGCCCGGCGGCGGTGACGGGTGCCGCGGGGCTCGGTCGGTAGCGCCCCGGGCACGCCGCGCTGGCGAGCAGCAATGACAGCAACAGAGATCGGCGCATGGACTTTCCTCGACGAGGGACCCGGCTGGGGCAGGATAACACCGCGAAGGTCGACCACGGGCCTCGCCAGCGCCGCGCCTCGTGCCACAGTATGTCGAATGACCGCAGCGTCGCCGCTGCCCCCGCTGCCCCCGCTGCTCCCGCCCCTGGTCACCGCGGCGCTCCCCGGCATCGGCGGGCGTCTGCGCTCGCAACCCGACGACTTCACGGTCGACGAGATCGCGGCGTACGAACCCAGCGGTGAGGGCGAGCACGTGTGGGTGTGGATCGAGAAGCGCGATCTGACCACGCCGGCGGCGGCGGCGCAGCTGGCGACCGCCGCCCGGGTGCCGGTCCGCGACGTCGGCTGGGCCGGGATGAAGGATCGCCACGCGGTGACCCGCCAGTGGTTGTCGCTGCCGCCGCAGACCAACCCCGACGCGATCGCGGCGCTCGACGACGGCGGCCTGCGCGTGTTGCGGGTCACCCGCCACCGCAACAAGCTGCGCACCGGCCACCTGGCCGGCAACCGCTTCGCGCTGGTGGTTCGCGAGCTCCCCGATCCGGACGCCGCGGCGGTCGCCGCCACCGCGATCCTCGCCGCGCTCGCCGGCGGATCGCCGAACTGGTACGCCGAGCAGCGCTTTGGACGCGACGGCGACAACGCCGAGCGCGGCCTGGCGCTGATCCGCGCCCGTGGACAGGGACACGGTCCACCGCGCCAGCGCCGCTTCCTGGTCTCGGCGCTGCAGTCGTACCTGTTCAACCGCTGGCTGGTCGACCGCATCGCGGACGGCTTGCTCGACGACGTCCTGGTCGGCGACATGCTGCAGAAACGCGGCTCGGGCGGCACGTTCGCGTCGACCGAACCCGAGGTCGACCGGCCGCGCCTGGCCGCCGGCGAGCTGGCGCTGACCGGACCCATGTTCGGTGCCGCCATGCGCGCGCCGCCCGATGGCACCCCGGCTCACGGACGCGAAGCGGAGATCCTGCGCACCTTCGCGCTCGGTCCCGCGGATTTTCACCCGCTGCGCGCGATCGCCGAGGGCACCCGGCGACAGGCGACCGTGCTGCTCGGCGAGCCGACGGCGACGCCGCTCGAGGGTGCCGGCGGGGCGATCCGCGTCACCTTCACGCTGCCGGCCGGTTCGTACGCCACCGCGGTGATGCGCGAGGTCCAGAAACCCGACCACCTCGAGGCGAGCGAACCCGATCACCGCGACCCGGGCGCCCACAACCCTGCCGACGGCCTTGCCGACGGCCTTGCCGACGGCGACCCCGTCTGACAGACCGGAACAACCGACATGAACCTGACTCAAGCGATCGTCGATTTCGCGCTGCTGGGCGCCGAGTGGGTGATGTGGCTGCTCGTCGTCCTCTCGGTGATCTCGATCGCCGTGATGGTCGATCGCGCGTTGTGGTTCCGCGGCCGCGACACGGGCACCAGCGCGGCGCGCGAGCAGATCCGGCTGGCGTTCGCCAGCGGCGATGTCGGCGCGCTGGCCCGCACCTGGACCGCGTCGCCGTCGATCGCGCTGCAGGTCGCGGCCCGCGGGCTCGAGGCCGTCGGCGGCGGCGCCGCCGCCGCCGCCGAGGCGATGCACGGCGAGCGGGTCCGCTGGCGCACCCAGGGCGATCGCAACCTGATCGTGCTCGGCACCCTGGGCAACAACGTGCCCTTCGTCGGTCTGTTCGGCACCGTGCTCGGCGTCATCAAGGCGTTCGACGATCTCAAGATCAAGGGCGCCGAGGGTGAAGACGCGGTGATGTCGGGAATCGCCGAGGCGCTCGCCGCCACCGCGATCGGCCTGCTGGTCGCGATCCCGGCGGTGGTCGCCTTCAACTACTTCGGTCGCCGGCTCAAGGTCGTGCTTGGCGGGGCCGACGAGCTGGCCCACGCCGTGCTCTCCGGTGTCCACGCTCGGCGCGCCGAGAAGGTCGACCGCTGATGGCCGGCGGCAGCCTGTACCAGGACGACGACGGCGACGCGATCACCGACATCAACGTGACGCCGTTCGTCGACGTCGCGCTGGTGCTGATGGTGATCTTCATGGTCACCGCCCGGCTCATCGTGGCCCGCGGCGTCGAAGTCGAGAAGCCGAAGTCGACGGTGGGTGACGACCTCAAGGGCACGATCCTGGTCACGGTCGACGCCGACGCGACGCTCTACGTGATGGGCGAGCAGCAGCCCGACCGCAACTCGGCCCGGGCGGCGATCGAGAAGCTGGCCCGGCAGCAGAAGATCCCCAAGGCCATCATCGCCGGCGATACCAAGGTCGCCTACGGCGCCATCTTCATGGCCATCGAGGTGACCAAGTCCGCCGGCGTCGACTCCATCGCGCTCGCCAACGATCCGTTGCCATCCGGACCGATCCCGGTCATGCCCAGGTAGCGCATGGCCGAGTCGAGCTTGCCCCTCGTGATCGCCGGCACCCTCGCGGTGCACCTGCTGGTGGCGGTGGTGGTCGACGTGGCGTCGGTGGTCGGGCGGAAGGAAGACCGGCCGCCGCCGCCGCGCCTGTCGCTGGTCGACCTCGATACGCGCGCGATGACACCACCGGAGCCGCCGCAACCGCCGCCAGTCGTGGAGCCCGAACCGGCCGTGGCGCCGCCGGAGTCGCCGTCGATCGAGCCGCGGGTGCAGACTCCATCCAGAAGGACCGCCGCGCCGGCCGACACCGCGCCGCCGGCAGGCGACGCCCCCTCCGATCCCGGTGGCGGACCGGTGATCCAGTTGCCGGATATCGCGCCGACGGCGTACGGCGTCGCGGCCGCGCCCGGACGGCCGACCACCCGTCGCGTCGGGCGCGGTGGCGGCACGGGGGCCGGCACGGGTGACGGATCCGGATCCGGCAGCGGACCTGCGGTCGTCGCGACGTCGGTCGCCTCCATCAAGTCGCCAGCCGAGGCCCGGGCCGGCTTCGACTACTTCGATGCCCGCAAGAGCTACCCCGCCGAGGCGCGGCGCCTCGGGGTGGAGGGCAAGATCCGGGTCCGCCTGCTGGTCGACGCCACCGGCAAGGTGGCGCAAGCCAGGCTGCTCGGCGGGCTCGGCCATGGCCTCGACGAGCTGGCGCTCTCGCGGTCGCGAGCGATCGAATTCGTCCCGGCCCGCGACACCGACGACCGCCCGGTGGCGTCGGTCGTCATCTGGACCTTCACCTTCACGCTGCCCTCGGAAGGCTGATCCGCTCCGGTCGGCGCCTACCCCACCGCTATCCGTGTAGGGCGGGGTGGGCGCGCCACGACCTATCGGAGTCGACACGGGACGCGTACCATCGACGGCGATGAGCCATCGGGGGATCGCTGCTCTCATAGGGATGGGTCTGGGCGCAGGGGTGTTCGCGCCGACGCTCAGCCACGCCCAGTCCCCGGTGCCGTTCGACCAGGCGATCGACGTCAACCTGTTCGAGTACGCGATCGGCCCCAAGACCTTCTTCACGGTCGCCGACGCCAACGTCGCGGCGAAGCGGCAGCTCAGCTTCGACCTCCTGGTCACGTACCTGACCAATCCGTTCACCGTCTACAACGTCGACGACGACGACGACGTGATCATCGACGAGCGGGTCAAGGTGGTCGAGTCGATGATGGTCGGCGATCTGTCGGCGGGCTACGGCCTCAACGACAAGTTCCAGCTCGGCCTCAGCTTGCCGATCGTCTTCCAGATGGCCGGCGAAGCGATCGACCCGACCACGGCGATGCGCACCGGCGCCAGCACCAAGGTGACCGGCACCGGTGATCTGCGCGCCGAGATCAAGACCAAGCTCTGGCGCCGCGACGCCATCGAGCTCGCCGGCGCCGCCGGCCTGACGCTGCCGACCAGCTTCGGCTCCGGCGACAGCCAGTTCCTCGGTGACAACCTACCCTCGCTGCGCGGCCGCTTCATCGCCCAGTGGTCGAGCGCCGACGGCAAGATGTCCGCCGGCGGCAACGTCGGTCTGGCGTTCCGCAAGCCCCGCACCATCTACGCCTCGACCGTCGGCCAGCAGCTGACCTGGGGCGTGGCCGGTGCCTATCGACCGACCGAGCGTTTCTCGCTGGTGGTCGAAGGCTTCGGCCGCACCGGCCTCGAAGGTCTCGACCTCGACGCCAGTCCGCTCGAGCTGGGCGGCGGCGCGCGGGTGCTGGCCACCAAGGCGGTGGCGGTGGTGATCGGTGGCAGCACCGGTGTGGTGCGCGGCATCGGCTCGCCCGATCTGCGCGTGTTCGCGTCGATCGGCTGGGCGCCCGACACCCGCGACAGCGACGGCGACGGCATCGCCAACAACCGCGACGGTTGCCCGCAGGTCGCCGAGGACAAGGATCGCTGGGAGGACGGCGACGGCTGCCCCGACGACGACAACGACGGCGACCGCCGCGACGACGCCAACGACAAGTGCTCGACCCAGGCCGAGGACTTCGACGGCTTCGAGGACGACGACGGCTGCCCCGAGGCCGACAACGATGGTGACGGCATCCTCGATCTCGACGACACCTGCCAGAACGACGCCGAGGACAAGCGCGATCCGTTCCCGACCGACGGCTGCCCATGGGACAAGCGCGATACCGACGTCGACGGTGTGATGGACAACATCGACGAGTGTCCGAGCGACGCCGAGGACAAGGACGGCTTCGAGGACTGGAACGGTTGCCCCGACTTCGATCAGGACAAGGACGACGTTCCCGACGAGGACGATCAGTGCCCGGTGTGCGCCGAGGACAAGGATGGCTTCGCCGACACCGACGGCTGCCCCGAGCGCGACAACGACACCGACGGCTTCGCTGACGCCGCCGACACGTGCCCCGACCAAGCCGAGGTGATCAACGGAGTCGACGACTTCGACGGCTGCGCCGATGAGGGTGGCGCGCTGATCGCGCAGCTCGAAGGCGATCGCCTGACGCTGCGCAGCCCGCCGACGTTCGACAAGCGAGGCCTCAACAAGGGCGGCAGGATCATCGTCGATCAGGTCGCGCTCACGATGCTGCAGCAACCGCTGGTCACCCGGTGGCTGATCGCGGTGTCGTCGAGGAAGAAGGCGGATGCCGACAAGCAGGCCGGCTGGATCCGTGCCCAGCTCGAGTCGCGTGGCGTGCCGGGGGATCGGTTCGAGATCGTGACCAGTGCCGGCGGCGAGCAGGTCGGATTCATCGTGCAGGAGCGCGCCGAAGCGGCGGCGGCCGAGGCCTGCCCCGCTGGCAGCGAGGTCGTGCCGCGGCCCGAGCCCGAGCGACCGGCGGCGGACCTCCCGTCACCACCGCATCCCGCACCGGCACCCACGCCCGCGCCGGCACCCGCGCCGCCGCCGCCGACGACGCCGGCGGCGACCCCGCGCCCGGTCGCCGTGACGCCGGCCCCGACGCCACCAGCTTCGCCGCCGGCGACCAGCGCGGTGCCGCCGGTGTTCGTCAAGCTCGCGGGCAGGACCGACAAGATCGCGTTCGAGGGCGCGACCACCAGGTTCGCCGGGGCATCGAGTCGCACGCTCGACCTGCTGTCCACGCTGCTGAAGGGCAACCCCGACGTGATCGCGACCATCATGGTCGCCGGTGAGGGCGGCGCGGCGCAGGCCGACGCCATCCGCGGCTACCTGATCGGCAAGGGCGTCGTCCCCGAACAGGTCGTCGCCAGTGGCCAGGACACCCTCGACCCGACCACGATCGAGCTGCGCTTCCACGCCCGCTGACCGCCGACGTCACGGCTGCGAGTCAGCGCAGGACCTTGGCGCCGGTGGCGGTGAGCTCGAGCGCCTGCGTGGGCCCGCCGTAATAACGGGCCAGTCCGACGTCGATGCGCCACACCTTGCCGTCGCAGGCGTTGCTGATCCCCGCGGGCTGCGGCGTGTGCCCCACGACCAGGCGCGCGACCCCGAGCTCACGCAGCGCGCGGTCCAGGACGGCGCAGTCGACGTCGTCGGTCGCCAGGCTGCGGTCCCACAGCGGACCGCGGACGTCCTCGAGGACCGCGGGCGACGGCCCCTGGCCGGCGAGCCAGCAGCGGGCGGCGTGGTTGGCGTCGTCGAGCCCGGCCGCGACGCCGGGCAGGATGCCGCCGTGCACGAACGCGGTCTCGCCGACCACGGCCACGATGTTCTGGCCGGCGAGCACGCCGGCATAGGGCGCGCCGGGCGCGAAGGCGGCCAGCCGGGCCCGGGTCTCGGCCGGTGCCGACGCGAAGCGCGCGCGGTCGAGCCCCGCCACGTCCTCGAAATCGACCAGGCCGCCCGGCGTCACGTAGCGCAGATCGCCGGCGGTGTTCATCAGCTCGTGGTTGCCGTTGAGCCAGACCAGGCGCCCGCCCGCCGCCGCCGCCTCGCCCTCGAGCCGCTCCAGATCGTCGAGGATCTGCTGCTCGTCGTCGCCGCGATCGAGCAGATCGCCGGTCTGCACCACCCACGTGGTGCCGCCGGTCCAGCGCATGGCGTCGTCGACCACGCCGGCGAGCCGAAGCACCCGCAGCATCGCGGCCCGGTCGCCGTGGATGTCACCGACGGCGACCACGCGGGCGACCGCCGGAAAGCGCCAGGTCGCGCGCGGCAGGCGGCAGCCGTCGCTCGAGGCCACCGCGGCCAGCGCGGGCAGGGCGTCGGACGATGGCGATGGCGATGGCGCGGCGGAGGGACCGACGTCCGCCGGCGGCCGCTTGCGGTCGCACGCCGCGACCGATGCCGCCGCCATGGCGGCGAGGGCGACGGCCAGCGCACGGATCTCGACGTCAAGCATTCGGGGTCAGGACGGCGGCCGGCTTCTGCTTGACCTTGTATCGGGCCATGAATGCGATCGCCTTGAGCCCGCGGGCGGCCCAGAAGAACACCACGAAGCCGACCACCAGCAGCAACGGGGTGGTCAGCATCAGCATGGTCCAGTTGATCTTCTCGGCGTCGCTGCCCGCGGCCATGACCTTGCGCTCGATCATCTGCACGCCGGCGGTGCCGATGAACACGTACACCAGGGGCAGGAGCTGGGCGATCATCACCGACGGAATCGCCCACGTCCACCAGGTGCGGTGCGCCGACAGTGGCACGCCGTCGTTGAAGCGCTGCTGGAAGATCTTCTGCGACTTGCCGAGGAAGAACGACATCGACAGGATCACGACCGCCAGGTTGAGGACCAGGAACAGGATGACGCCGACCAGCATCAGCCAGACCTGGCCGGTCGACGCGCCCTCCACGAACTGCAGGTAGTCGATGGCGCGCGCGAAGCACGTGATGAGGGAGTCGAGCGCCGGCTTCACCACCTGGCCCATGACGAACCCCGACAGCAACGTGAGCAGGACCAGCACGCCGAGCGTACACACCGTGGCCACCATCTCGCCGCCGACCCGCCGCATGGCGCGCTTGACCACGTCCTTGCCGGCGCCGGCGGCACCGGCCGCGGCGGTCGCTGGCAGCTTGACGATCTCGATCAGCGTCGGCTTGAGGGCCAGGATGAAGAGCAGGAGCGTCACGCCCAGCAGCACGATGGGCAACACCCCGAAGATGAAGTTCACCTTCTTGAACAGGCCGGCGATGCCCTTGAACACCGAGGCCTGCTTGACGACCTTCTGGCCGTTCTCGATCAACACCGCTGCCGGCTGGGCGTCGCTCTTGCCGTCGAGCTGTTCGAGCGTCGGCGCGAACAGCTCCTTGCCGGTGATCAGGTAGCGCGGCGCGTTGTCGTCGAGCGCGTCGAAGAACCCGGCGGCGATCTTGAGCTGGGGATTGGTCTGCTTCGACAGCGCGCTCTGGGTGGTGCGCATCCCGATCATGATCACGCCGAACAGGTTGACCGTGACGATGAAGGTCGCCGCCGCCAGCGCCGCATACTTGAACAGGCTTCCCAGCTGGCCCGGGTACTTCTTGTTGAGGAACAGCGGCATGGCCAGGAGCAGGACGCCGGCCAGCGAGAACAGGAAGATCAGGTTCGAGATCTTCTGCATGCGGGCGTCGGCCTTCTTCTGGATCTTGACCTCCATGCGGGCCAGCACCTTGCGCTTGGCCAGCCGCACCAGCTTGCGGAACTGCTCGAGGGTGAGCGACGGCAGCAACTCGGCGAGCTCGGAGCGCTTGTCGAGCTCGCCATCGGTGACCTCATCGGGAATGTCGGCGTAGGCGCCGTCGTACTCCTGCTCCTCGGCGAGCTCCTCGGCGGTCACCTTGCCATCGCCGTCGGCGTCGGCCGCGATGTAGACCTCACCGTCGTCGTCGATCTGCTCGGCGACGTCCTGGGCGTCGTCCTCGGCGGCGTCGGACACGCCGTCGTTGTCGTCGTCGTTGTCGGCAGCGTCGGGGGTGCCGTCGCCGTCGACGTCGGTGTCGTCACCGATGATGCCATCGGCGGCGTCGCCGCCACCCGTATCCTGGGCGTCGGGCGTGCCGTCGCCGTCGGCGTCCCCGGCGGTCGGCGCCGGCGCCTGCTCCTTGTCGTCCGGAGTGCCGTCGCCGTCGGCGTCCCCGGGTGGGGCGGTTGGCGGCTCGCCGGGTGGGTCACCCGCCGCCGGCTGCCCGTGGTCGGCCTGGTCGTCGGGCTTGTCGTCGCCGGCGGGCGGCGGCGGCGGCGGATCGTCGTCGGCGAGCGGCGGCGGCGGCGCGGCCGGGGCTTCGTCGTCGTCCTGGGCGAACGCCGGGCTGCCGATGGCGGCCAGGCCGATGAACGCGAAGGTGAGCGCGAGCAGGCGCAGCCACGAGGCCGCGCAACGAGGGTTCGACATCAGAGAAGCTCCTGGAGCGGAGGAAGACTCGTGCGCGGAGGCAATGGCGCGGCGAACGTCGCACTACACGTCGCGCGACCACAACCGATCGGCGACTGGATCGGGCGCGCGGTGGGGTGGCGCCGATACGTCGGAAACGGCGAACCAGGGGCGCCGTCCGAGTGGCGCCGCGGTCGTGCCGTATTCATGAACAGATCGGATGAGTTCCGACCCAGGAACCTGTCCCCTATTCGAGCTTCTCGTTGGCGATCATCACGGCGACGACGGTGACGTTGTCGTCGCCGCCGCGCTGGTTGGCGAGATCGACCAGGTGCTGGGGCGCGCGGCGGAACCAGGTCGTGGCCAGGATGTGCTCGAGCTCGGAGTTCTCGACGTAGTTCGACAGGCCGTCGGAGCACAGCACGAAGCAATCGCCGGCCTCGCAGGCGACGGTGCGGGTGTCGGCCTCGACGTCGCGCTCGAAGCCGACCGAGCGGGTGATGACGTGGCGGTAGCGCGACGTCTTGGCCTCGGCCTCGGTCAGGTTGCCCGACCGCACCTGCTCGGCGGTCCACGAGTGGTCGTCGGTGACCTGGCGGATCGTGTTGTCGCGGAACAGATAGCAGCGCGAGTCGCCGGCGTGGACGACGTGCATGCGGCCGTCGTCGTAGAGCATCGCGGTGAGCGTCGTGCCCATGCCGCGCAGGTGCGGCGACGCCAGCGCGGCGTCGAAGATCGCGAAGCTGGCTTCGCGCGCGGCGGCGCGGATCACCGACACCGCCGGCGCCGGCGGGGCGTCGATGAGCGGGCTGGTCGGCGTGTTGGTCCCCCACCCGGTGTCGGTCTTCTCGGCCGGCTCCTCGACGGTCTCCTCGAGCCGCCGCAGCAGCTCCTCGCGGCGCGCCGCCTCGATCTCGCGAGCGGCGCGCGGCAGATCGACGCTGGCCGCCGCCACCCGCTGGTAGACCACCTGCAACGCCAGCCGACTGGCGTGCTCGCCGCCCTGGTGTCCGCCCATGCCGTCGGCGACCGCGAACAGACCCAGCCCTTCGTCGACGAGGTAGCCGTCCTCGTTGTGGTCGCGCTTCCTGCCCGTGTCGGTCTTGGCCCAGCCGATGATGCGCATCATTGCCTCGGCTCAGGCCGGGTAGTCGGCAGGTTTCTCGGTGATGGTGCTGTCGTCGCAGCGGAACACCTTGCCCTTGCCCTCGACGCGGGTGAGCAGGCTGACCGGGCGCGTCCACACCTTGTGCAAGGCGCGCAGGGTGTCCTTGGCCTGCCCGAGGTCGAGGTCGGTGCCATCGTGGGCGTGGCGCAGCAGCAACTCGGTGCGGTTCTCGAGGTTGGCGTCCTCGACGTAGATGAAGGGCTGGCCCCGATTGGTCAGCATGCGCAGCATCTGGTCCTTCACCTTCTTGAACTCGCGCGACTGGATCTCCCAGTTGCCCGAGCGCTCGCTGAAGCCGAAGGTGTAGAACTTCTGCTCGATGCAGAAGTCGAGGGTGAAGAACTCGTCGAGGAACGTGATGTCGTTGTGCAGCCGGCGGACCTCGAAGATCTTGCGCCGGCCCATGCCCAGGCGACGATCCCAGTCGCGCTTGGCATCGAGGCTGTCGCACTCGTCCCACTCCTTGCCGAACTGCCCCTTGTTCCAGCGACTCTCGATGTAGCGGAACAGCTCGATCCCGAGCTTGTACGGGTTGAGCCGGCCGGGTGCCGAGGCCAGCACCCCGGCGGTGGCGTCGGCGTAGTCGATGATCTCGGCGGCGGTGGCCGCCTTCTGGGTCATGATCGTCGAGTGCCAGTACGTGGCCCAGCCCTCGTTCATGATCTTGGTCATGGCCTGGGGTGCAAAGTAGTACGCCTCGTTGCGCACGATCTCGAGGATGTCACGCTGCCAGCTGTCGACCGGCGCGTTCTTGATGAGGAACAGCAGCACGTCGCGTTGCGGTTCCTCGGGGAAGCGACGGCGGAGTCGCTTCTTCTCCTCCTCCTTCTTCTTGCGCTGCGCCTCGAGGTACTCGGGCGGGTTGATGAACTTGTCCATGTACTGCTTGGCGCGCATGCGCGGCACGTCGTCGCCGTCGCGGGCGTCGTCGTCGTCGTCGCCGTCCTTGGCGGGCGCCACCCGGCTGATGTAGGGCGACATCGGATCGATCAGGTTCTCGAGCGTGAGGCAGGTGTCGATGAAGTCCTCGACGACGTCCTGGCCGTGGCGGGCCATGTGCCGGCGCACCAGCGCGGCATGGTTGGCCATGCCGTCGATCATCTTCCGGTTGGTCTTGGAGAAGTAGTAGTTGTTCTTGAAGAAGTCGACGTGGGCGCAGACGTGGCCCATCACCGTCTTCTGATCGACGAGCGAGTTGCCCTCGAGCAGGTAGGCGTAGGCCGGGTTGGTGTTGATCACCATCTCGTAGATCTTCTGCAGCCCCCACTCGTAGCCCTTGGCGAGCTGCTCGTAGTCCATGCCGAAGCGCCAGTGCGGGTAGCGGGTCGGAAACCCGCCGTAGGCCGCCACCTCGTTCATCGTCTTGTAGTCGAGGACCTCGTAGATGATGGGAAAGAAGTCGAGCCCGTAGTCGCGGGCGTGGCCCTCGATCTCTTCCTGCATCTCGCTCAGGTAGGGCGGGAACCGTCGTAGACCGGCCACGGCTAGCGCCCCTTGCCGAGGAACTCTTTGATCGAGTCCATGATCGCGTCCTTGCCCTTGATCTCCGACGTCACGACGCGCTGGTCGTCGTCGAAGTGCTCCGACAGGTCCTTGATGAACTGCCCCGACCCGTACGGGCTCTCGACCTGACCGTAGGCGAACAGGTTCACGGCCGGCAGGATCTTGTGCTTGAGCAGCTCGACACAGGCGTGGGTGTCGTCGATCGACCAGTTGTCGCCGTCCGAGAAGTGGAACGGGTAGATGTTCCACAGCGCCGGCGGGTAGTCGTCCTCGATCATCTTGGCGCACAGCTTGTACGCCGAGCTGATCATCGTGCCGCCCGATTCGCGGGTCCGGAAGAAGGTGTCGCGGTCGACCTCCTTGGCCATCGCGTCGTGGATGATGTAGCGGCTCTCGATGCCGTGGTACTGCGAGCGCAGCCAGGTGTCGATCCAGAAGCTCTCGATGCGGACGATCTCCTTCTGCTCGTCGCCCATCGAACCCGACACGTCCATCATGTAGATGATGACGGCGTTGCTCTGCGGCAGCGGCTCGCTGCGCCACGACCGGTAGCGCTTGTCATCGCGGATCGGGATGATCACCGGGTTCCTGGGATCGTAGGTGCCGAGCGAGATCTGGCGCCGCAGCGCCTGCTTGAACGTGCGCCGGAAATGGCGCAACGACTCGGGACCGGTGTTGCGGACCCCAGTGAAGCGGTCCTTCCAGGCCACGATCTTCTCGGTGCCCTTGGGCTGGATGCGGGGCAGCTCGAGCTCCTCGCCCATGATCTCGGCCAGCTCGGCGAGCGAGACCTCGAGCTCGACCATGTGCTCGCCCGGACGGTCGCCGGCCTCACCCTGGCCCGGCTTGTCCTGGCCCTGGCCGAGCGCGTCGCCGGGCTGCCCGTCGCCCTGGCCAACGCCGCCGCCCTGCTTGTCACCCCACTTGAAGCGCGGCAGGTCGACCTGCGGCAGCGGGATCGAGACCGTGTCCTTGCCTTTGCGCGCGATCATCTCGCCCTGCGAGATGTACTTGCGCAGGTTCTGCTTGATCTTGCCGCGGATGATCTGGCGGAAGCGGCCGTGGTCCAGATCGATACGCTGCGACACGGCTAGAACACCACGTCCGCGGCCTCGCCGCGATCGTTGACGAAGCACAGGCGGCCGCCGGTGCGCCGGGTCTGCTGGGCCAGATCGAGGAGTCCGAGCGCGCGCGACAACACGCCGAGGTGATCCTCGGTGCCAAGCTCGACACACAGCCGGACCAGGAGCTCGGCCAAGGTCGGGTTGAGCTCGATCGGAATCGGTGCTTTCCCCCGCGGGTCCATCAGCTCTTCACGTCTCCGCGGGCGAAGATCGACGCCACGTAGTTGAGCACGTCGGTCGCCGACACCTCGTCGTAGCCGAAGTTCTTGATCAGGCGCTGCTTGACGACGTCGATCTTGGCCTGGGTATCGCGGTCGACGACGCTCGACACCAGCGAGGTCAGCTTGATCGAGTCCTTCTGGTCCTCGAACAGCTTGGCCTCGAGGGCCTTGTGCAGCCGCTCGTTGGTCTTGTAGTCGAAGGTCCGGCCCTCGATCGCCAGCGCGCCGATGTAGTTCATGATCTCGCGCCGGAAGTCGTCCTTGCGGCTCTCGGGGATGTCGATCTTCTCCTCGATCGAGCGCATCAGACGCTCGTCGGGCTCCTCGTCCTGGCCGGTGTACGGGTTCTTGACCTTCTCCTTCTGCGTGTACGCCTTCACGTTGTCGATGTAGTTGGCGCACAGCTTCTGGATCAGCTCCTCGTCGGCCGAGATGGCGCGCTGGACCTCGTTCTTGACGATGTCCTCGTACTCCTGCTTGACGACCTGGAGCAGCTCGCCGTAGCGCTTGCGGATGTCGTCGCTCGAGATCAGCGAGTGGTGGCGCAGCCCGCTCTCGAGCTCGTTCATCACCATGAACGGGTTGACGGCGCCGTCGCCCTTCTCGCTGACCAGCGCGTTGGAGATCTTGTCCTGGATGTAGCGCGGCGAGATCCCCTCCATGCCCTCGCGCGCGGCCTCCTTGCGCAGCTCCTTGATGTTGTCCTGGGTGAACCCGGGCAACGTCTTGCCGTCGTAGAGCTTGGCCTTCTGGAGCGGGCTCAGGTTGCCCTTCTTGGGGTCCTCGAGGCGAGTCAAGACCGCCCACAGCGCGGCGACGTAGAGCGTGTGCGGCGCCACGTGCTTGCCGACCCGCGCCGAGACGTAGTCCTTGGCGTAGATCTTCACCTCCTCGGAGACCCGGGTGATGTACGGGATGTCGACCTTGACGGTGCGGTCGCGGAGCGCCTCCATGAACTCGTTGGAGAGCAGCTTCTTGTACTCGGCCTCGTTGGTGTGGCCGATGATGACCTCGTCGATGTCGGTCTGCGCGAACTTCTTCGGCTTGATGCGCTTCTCCTGGGTCGCGCCCAGCAGGTCGTAGAGGAAGGCAACCTCGAGCTTCAGGATCTCGACGAACTCGATGATGCCGCGGTTGGCGATGTTGAACTCGCCGTCGAAGTTGAAGGCGCGCGGGTCGCTGTCGGAACCGAAGATCGCGATCTTGCGGTAGTTGATGTCGCCGGTGAGCTCGGTCGAGTCCTGGTTCTTCTCGTCCTTGGGCTGGAAGGTGCCGATGCCGATGCGGTCCTGCTCGCTGAGCAACAGCCGCCGCACCTTGACGTGCTTCATCACCTTCTCGAAGTCGCCGCCGTGGTGGCGCATCAGCTCCTTGAAGATCATCCGACACGCCGGATTGACCTCGCCGTCGATGCGGATCTTGAAGCCGTCGTTGCCGAGGTTGAGGCGCTTGACCGTCTCGTCGCGCCACTCGCGCGGGATGAGGCGCAGCGGCTCGTCGTGCATCGGGCACGGGAAGACCTCGCTGCCACCGGCATGCTCGGCGAGCGGACCAGGCAGCTCCCAGTAGTAGGTGTAGAGCGCGCCCTCGGGGGTCTTGGAGTACAGCTCGCAGCCGCGCTTGAGCAGGCGCACGATCGTCGACTTGGCCGACCCGACCGGTCCGTGCAGCAGGATGATGCGGCGCTCGGTGCCGTAGCCCTGGGCCGCGCTCTTGAGCACGTTCATCAGCCGCATCAGCGGCACGTCGAGGCCGAACACCGCGTCCTTGCCGCCGTGGGTGTCATCGCGGAAGAACTTGTAGCGAACCAGCTTCTTCTTGTTGTCGATGTACTCCTCGACGCCGTACGACAGCACCATGTCGTAGAGCCGCTGGTAGGCGTTGCGCGTCAACTGCGGCCGCTTGCGGACCATCTCGAGGTAGTCCTCGAAGGTGCCCTCCCAGGCCAGCTCCTTGTACGAGGCGTAGTTCTGCAGCGAGGCGATCTGTCCGACCAGGCTCATGTCCCGAAGGTACCATGGGGCAGGTCGCGCGCGGGCGCGGTCCGATCGCTGTCGCGCGCTAGCGCTGGTACTTGTCGACCGCGCGCGTGTGCTCGTCGTACGTCTTCGAGAACACGTGGGTGCGGGGATCCTTGGCCACGAAGTAGAAGTAGTCGGAGCCGTCGGGCTTCATCGCCGCCTCGATCGACGCCCGCCCCGGGTTGCCGATCGGTCCGGGCGGCAGCCCCTCGTGCTGGTACGTGTTGTACGGGTTGTCCTTGTCGTCGAGCTGGGCGCGGTGCAGGCGATCGCAGCCCGGCGGCTTGCCCTGGTCCCGGCACGGCTGGTTCCACGCCACGCAGGCCGGGCTCGGCCTGGACGGCACCAGGCACCCGTAGCGAATGGTCGGATCGGTCTCGAGCCGCTTGGGCTTGAACGATGGCGTGGTCAGGCGGTTGACGAACACCTGCGCGATGCGCGGCCGCTCGCCGGGGTCGACCGCCTCCTTCTCCACGATCGACGCCAGGACCAGCACGTCGCGATCGCTCCAGGTCAGGCGGTCCTTCAGCTTGCCGAGCGCACGGCCATGCTCGCGGGCGAGCTCGTTCCAGGTCGCGCGATGGGCGTCGACCAGGCGCTCGAGCACCTTGCGCGGCGAGGTCGGCACCACGAAGTTGTAGGTGTCCGGGAACAGCAGCCCGTCGACCGAATCACCGGAGATCCCGTGCCTGCGCAGGAACTCGGGATCGCGGGCCACGGCCTCGAGCTCGGCCCGCTTGGCCACCCCGGCGGCCTCGATCAGCTCGAACAGCTCGAGCATGTGCTTGCCCTCGGGCAAGGTCACCGCCACCGAGCGCGCCTGGACGCCCTTGATCAGCTCGTCGAGCACCTGGCGCGGGGTCATGTTGTCGCGCAGCGTGTACTCGCCGGTCCTGACCGCGGTGGTCGCGCCGCGGCGCATGGCGTGGAAGCGGAACCACGACGGCCGATCGATGATGCGCTTGTCGGCCAGGCGGCTGGCGATCTGCGGAAACGACATGCCCTTGTCGATCGTCACCTTCACCTCGGCGCCGGTGCCCCCGTGCCGGGTGTCCGGGTACTGGTAGAGCTGCCAGCCGTACCAGCCCGCGACCATCAAGGCGATCGCGAGCGTGCCGAGCACGACGAGGAGTGCGGTACGGAACGCCTTGCGGGACATCAGGGACTCGCGAGCAGAGGGGACGGCAACGTCCTCGAATGAAGCCTACGTCAACCGCGGCCGCCGCGCGTCGAGCCAGCCCTGCAAGATCACGGCAGCGGCCTGCTTGTCGATCACTTCTTTGCGGCGCGCGCGCGAGACATCGCCTTCCAGGAGGACGCGTTCCGCCAGCGCGGTGGTGAAACGCTCGTCCTGCTCGTGCAATTCCACGCCCGGGGGCAGCGCGGCGCGCAGCGCATCCGTGAAGACGCGGACCCGCTTCGCACGGGGACCGATCGCCCCGCTGAGCTCGTACGGCAAGCCGACCACGACCGCCGCCGCCTCGCGAGCGCGCACCAGCGCGACGACCGCGACGACGTCGATCGCGGTCCCACGCCGGGCCACCACCACCTCCGGATGGGCCGCGATCCCGAGCTCGTCCGACACCGCGACGCCGATGGTCTTCATGCCGACATCGAGGCCCACGGCGCGCATGGCGGCTTCGTACCACGAGTGAACGCGGATCGCGTTCAGCGCCCCACCGCCTGACGCCTGCGCGTCAGCGCGGAGCCGGGCCCCGAAGCCATCGCTGGGACGAAGGTGCTCCCGGTTCGAGTCGACGAACCGGTGCCGAACCCCCGACGCAGCCTCACGAAGTTGCCAGGTGGCTACTCGAGTGGCCGCTGGTGAGACGCGCATGGCGCAGTACGTGGCAACTCGATCTGCCACTTCGTCAACCGGCGGTGACACGGAGCGACATTGCTGCATGGACGTACTGCGTAACGCCGTGATCGCTCATCGCGAGATCTCGGCCACGGAGTTGGAACGCGTGTTGCTCTAGTTCCGCTCGTCAGCAACGAGCAACCGGCACCAGCTGACGCTGTCTCTTCTATCTCCCCCCCGCTTCTGGAATCTCCCCC
The DNA here is from genome assembly GCA_947483555.1 of Myxococcales bacterium. Taxonomy (GTDB): domain Bacteria; phylum Myxococcota_A; class Polyangia; order Haliangiales; family Haliangiaceae; genus UBA2376. The sequence goes on along the minus strand of CANKMW010000082.1, from coordinate 18,875 downwards.
CACTGGTGCCGGTTGTACAGGCACCCCTTCCCAAGGCCCCCCACCCCCTACACACGCGCGACATAGCGAGAGAAAATTTCGACTCAGTGGCGCCGACTTGGTCTCCCTCCCCTCATCCCTGTCGGCATCCCCCTCCCACTTGAGGCAACCAGTATCTCGAAGTGATCAGCGCTGGGCGCTGCATGGTTCCCCCCACTGCAGCGCCTTCTTTTTTTCGGGGCCCGCGGTCATCGTCTTCGGTGACTGGGGCCCCACCGCCTGACGCTGTCGGCGGGCGGCAGAGGCTGGCACTGGTCGGCCACGGACGCGCCGTTTGCTCAGCGCGAGAAGACGACGCCGAAGTTGAAGAACGCGCCCATGTCCCATGGCGACGGTCCGGTCGGCATGTCGCATGGGCCGGCGCAGGTCGGCGGCCCGCCCTCGCTCGCCATCGGATCGCGCGCCATCAGGCCTCGGAACGCGTAGTAGAAGCCGACGTACTTGGGCTTGTCCCTGCCGACGCGCACCGTCATCTGGCCGCCGGCGCCGAACGACAGGTCGCGCCGCGACAGCTCGCCGCCGCCGTGCCACTGCACCAGCTGGTTGCCGACCCCGCCCTCGAGCCAGATGTCGCCGCGGATCGGGACCTCGCGGCCCCCGAAGGCCGCGATCGAGTAGCGCAGGTTGGCACCGAGTCGATGCAGGTTGCCGCGGATCGGCGCTTCGTAGTCGTACGCGCTCTGGCCGTGGGAGAGGAAGTCGTACTCGCCGAGCAGCGCCACCCGCCCCGACCGCACGCCGCCATCGAGGTGCATGCCGATCGCGGCGCCGCTGATCGTGCCCACGCTGTAGCCACCGGCCAGCAACCCGAACGCGCCTTCGAAGCGCGGCTTTTCCCACGCCCTCGCGCGCGTGTCCTTGCAGTCGCTGTCCCAGCAGTCGGCGGCCACCGGTGCGGACATGGTGATCATGGCGAGCGTCGCGGCGAGCGTGATCGGGCGCATGGAGGCTCCTGGTAGGACTGCGGCGGTTCCTACGCACCAGCGCGGCCGCCGATCCAAACTTTCAGCCGGGCCAGTGTCGCGGCGCCGGCGCAGCGCGGCGTACGCTGCGGTCATGGCCGACGAACCCGCGCCCAAGATCCAGGTGCAACTCGACGACGACACCGCGCAAGGGACCTACGCCAACCTGGTGCTCATCAACCACACCGAGAACGAGTTCGTCCTCGATTTCGCGTTCCTGCAGCCGGGCAGCCCGCGGGCCAAGGTGCGGGCCCGTGTGATCTCGACCCCGCGCCACACCAAGCGGCTGTTGCGCGCGCTGCAGAAGAACCTCGAGCGCTTCGAGGAACGCTTCGGCACCATCGACGCTGGCGAGCTGGGCGACGACGACGACCGACTCGTTCACTGACCCCGTCGGGCCGCGCGCCGGCGCGCCCACTGGATCACGGCCATCGCGACCACGATCGCGACCACGATCGCGACCGCGACCGCGGTGTACATCGAGACCAGCCGCTCGAGTCGTTCGTAGTTGGCACCCAGGGCGGCGCCGGCCGCGAGCAGCACCAGGTTCCACAACAGCGACGACAGCGCGCCATACACGTACACGGCGCGCCGCGACATGCCGGCGAGCCCGGCGGCGACGAAGAACAGCGAGCGCACGCCGGGCACGAAGCGGTTGAGCACCAGGTAGGCGACGCCGTGCTTGCGGAAGCCCGCGACCAGGCGGTCGAGGGCCGCGCCGTGAGCTTCACCGCGCGCCGCCCGGCGTCGAGCCCAGCGCACCCCGAGCTCGAACGTGAGCGCGGCGCCGATGACCGAGCCGATCATGAGCGCCGACAGCACGCCGAACCAGCTCCACGACGCCGCGATCACCAGCGACGCGGCGAGCACGGTGACGACGTCGCCCGGGAAGGGCGGAAAGACGTACTCGATCACCGCCGAGCCAGCGAGCGCGAGCCAGCCCGGGAGGCTATCCTCGCGTCCGACCCACGTGGTGAGCGTCTCGACGATCGACATGGTGCGCCCGCCCGCGTTGCGACCGGGCGACCTGATAGGCGTGTGCGCTCCCGCCGGTCCTGTCAACCCCGAACGGTTCGCCATCGGCCTGGCGCTGCTCGAGCGCCACTTCCGGGTCCGGGTGCCCGCCGGGCTCGACGCTCGCGCCGGCTACCTGGCCGGCTCCGACCAGCGCCGCGCCGCCGAGCTGAACGCGCTGCTCACCGATCGCGACGTGCGCGCGATCATCTGTGCCCGCGGTGGCTACGGCGTGACGCGCATGCTGGCCGCCGTCGATCCGGCGCCGCTGATCGCCGATCCGCGGCCGATCGTCGGGTTCTCCGACGTGACCGCGATCCTGGCCTGGGCCGCCGCCGCCGGGGTCGCGGCCATCCACGGCCCGATGGTGAGCCAGCTCGGTGATCTGCCCGACCACGACCTGGCGTGGCTGGTGCGGCTGCTCACCGATCCGCGACCGCCAGGCCGGCTGCCATGGACCCTGACCCCGATCGGCGCGCCGGCGCCGGCCGCGCCGGTGACCGCACCGCTCGTGGTCGGCAACCTGACCATGTTCGCGCACCTGATCGGTTCCCCGTGGCAGCTCGACGCCAGCGGCGCGATCGTCGTGACCGAGGAGGTCACCGAGAAGCCCTACGCCATCGACCGCTACCTGACCCAGCTCCAGCACGCCGGCGTGCTGAGCGGCTGCCGCGGCGTGGTGCTGGGGGATCTGTCGCGCTGCACCGATCCGCCCATCGCGGCCGGCGCGCCCGACGATCCCGTCGCCGCGATCGCGACCGTGGTCGAACGACTCGCGGCCTTCGGTCTACCCGGCCTCGCCGGCGCCCCACTCGGTCACGGCGCGCACAACGTGGCCCTGCCGTTCGGTGGCCGCGCGACGATCGACTTCGCGGCCGGTACCATCGACCTGCTCGACGCTGCCGTGAGCTAGCGGCGCGCCTTCGACGTCAGGCCTTGCGCTTGTTGCGCTTGCCACCGCCGCGGCGCTTCTTGCCCCGCGCGCCGCTGTCGCCCGGATTGTCGCTGGCCGTCCCGTCGCCGGGTCCGTCGTTCGACGGCTCGTCCCCGTTGCCGTCGCTGTCGCCGTTGACCGCGCCGCTGGGTTCGGCCTCGGAAGCCTCGATGAGCGCCGACACGTCCACCGCCGCCATCACCGTCGTGGGGCGGCCGTCGTCGACGATGCGGTCGTCGGTTCCCGCCAGGCCCTCGATCAGCTCCGGATCCACCGCGGCCATCACGTCGGTCATCCCGGCGTCACGATCGTCGTCGCCGACCCTCACCGCCGCCATCGCTCGCTCGACCTCGACGGTCGACATGGTCAGGGTCGACCGGCTGGTGATCGCCGCTCGAGGATCGGCGGCCGCAGCCGCCAGCGCCGCCAGGCCCACGACCGAAACCGGAGCCGAAACCGAAACCGATACCGGAGCCGAAACCGCAGCCGAAACCGAAACCGAAACCGGAGCCGAAACCGAAGCCGGAGCCGCAACCGAAGCCGCCGCAGCCGCAGCCGCAGCCGCAGCCGCAGCCGCAGCCGCCTCGACCCGCCGCGTCCACCACCCGACCGCCGCGCCCTCGAGCTTCGGCACCACTTGCATGCCCGGCGTCTCGGTCGCGCCACCGACCTGCTCGTGCACCCGGGCCACGGTCGCCGCGATCTCGATGCCTTCATCGGTCTTGATCGACAGCAACGTCCCCACCGGCATCGGCGTGGGGTGATCGAGATAGGCGTCGCCGGGCTGGATGGCGTGCAGCTTGACCCGCTTGCCCACCTCGAGCCCACGCCACGAGACGTCGACGAAAGCCTCACTCATCGCCCGCCACGCTATCACGATGGCCGCACGATCGAGCCCGTCGCGACACGCTGTGGTCTAAGCTGCGCGCATGGGCGTCACCGACTGGCTCCGCCGCCGTCTCGACCACGCCGTCGACGACCGCCTCGGCGACGACGTCGGTGCGCGGACCCGCGCCCTGGTCTTCCGCGGCAACGAGTACGGCTTCGACGCCTACGGCCTCGGCCGCGACCACCTCAAGGTCGCCGCGCTGCTCGCCGGCTGGGTCTACCGGCATTACTTTCGCTGCCACGCGCACGGCATCGAGCACATCCCGGCGGCCGGCCGGGTGCTGTTCGTCGCCAACCACTCCGGACAGCTCCCCTACGACGGCCTGGTGATCGGCTCGGCCTGCTTCCTCGAACCACCGCAGCCGCGCCTGGTGCGCTCGATGGTCGAGCACTTCGTCCCCACCATTCCGTTCGCCAGCTACCTGCTGCCGCGCTGGGGTCAGATCACCGGCACGCCCGAGAACTGCCGCCGCCTGCTCGACGAGGACGAGGCCATCCTGGTGTTTCCCGAGGGCGTCCGCGGCATCTCCAAGCCGTTCTCGCGCCGCTACCAGCTGCAGCCGTTCGGGCTCGGCTTCATGCGCCTCGCGCTGGCCACCAACACGCCGATCGTGCCGGTCGCGGTGATCGGCGCCGAGGAGCAGGCGCCGGCGGTGAACGTGCGGTCGCTGGCCCGCCTGTTCGGCTCACCGTCGTTCCCGGTGGTGCCGTACCCGCCGTTCGTGCCGCTGGTGCCGCTGCCCGTGAAGTACCGGCTCTACTTTGGCGAGGCCATGGAATTCAAGGGCGATGCCGACGACGACGACGAGGTCCTCGACGAGAAGGTGCGGGCCGTGAAGCACCGCATCGAGTCGATGATCCACATCGGGCTGCGCGAGCGCAAACATGTCTTCTGGTGACCCTTCGACTCGCCCCGTCGGGGACTCGCTCACGACCGGCCCGCGGCGGCGCAAGGTCGTCATCACCGGCATCGCCGGCCGGCTCGGTCGCGTGGTGGCGCGCGCGCTGCACCACGATCCGCGCTTCCTGGTTGTCGGCCTCGATCGACGGCCGTTTCCGGACAAGCCCAAGGACATCGTCCACCACCAGGTCGACCTGCGCAGCAAGAAGGCGCGCGACGTGTTCCGCGCCGGCGACATCGATGCGCTGATCCACATGGGCCAGATGCACGATCCGCGGTCCACGATCGCCGAGCTGTACTCGTGGAACGTCGGCGGCACCTCGAAGTTGCTCGAGTATTGCCTGGCCTACAACGTGCCCAAGGTGGTGGTGCTGTCGTCGGCCAGCGTCTACGGCCCGCGACCCGAGAACCCGCAGTTTCTCACCGAGGAGGCGCCGCTGCTCGCCGCGCAGCGCTTCCCGGCCATGCGCGACCTGGTGGAGATCGACCACCTGGCGTCGACGTTCTTCTGGAAGGCGCGCGACATCGAGACCGTGATCCTGCGCCCGGTCCACATCCTGGGCCGGGTCCACAACGCGCCGTCGAACTACCTGCGCCTCGATCCGGTCCCGATGCTGCTCGGGTTCGATCCCATGGTGCAGGTCATCCACGAGCGCGACATCGCGGAGGCCCTGACGTGCGCGCTCACGCCGGGAGTGCGTGGCATCTACAACATCGTCGGGCCCGGCGAGGTGCCGCTGTCGGTGATCGTCCGCGAGCTGGGCCGCCGCACGCTCGCGATCCCGCACCCGATCGCGAAGCCGCTCTACGCGCTCGCCTTCCGGCTCGGGCTGTCCGGATACCCGGTCGCCGAGTTCGACTTCATCCGCTACGTCTGCATGGTCGACGGCAACCGAGCCGAGCAAGAGCTCGGCTTCCGCGCCCGGGCCACCCTGCGCGAGACGATCCGCGCCGTCGACGAGCCCTGACCCAGCTGATCGGCCCAGCTGACTGCCCCATCTTGACCCATCTGGCCACACCAGGGTGTGAACGGTTTGCTACACCCGACCGTGGACGGAAGTTGACGCAGATCGAGTGATGGATCTCGAGCGTCCGAGTCACCAAGGGGAGTGAGCGTGACCGACACCGCGATCCGTCACCATCAGGTCAGGCGGGCAACCGAAATCCCGGGCGTTTCTGTCATATGTCAGGCGCGGTCGACGAATTTTCACCGGCCCGACCACCGCAGACCGCACTGATTCCAGCCGGTTCGATCCCGCTGCCAGACTGGCACGATGACTGCTTTGCACTCCGACCAACCAACCTCGCACCCGCTTCGCTCGCTCGACCACCTGGAGGACTCCCATGAAGAAACTGCTCGTAGCACTCGCCGCCCTGATGGCGATCACCGCCTCGGGATGTACCCTGTACTTCGGGGAGAGCGACGACGACGATGTCGTGGTCAGCAACTACTGCGAGGGAACCGGGGGTGGGACCACCTGCTACACCTGCTACAGCTACCCCGATGGCTGGCAGGAGTGCTTCCCGGACAACTACGGGTGCAACAGCGACAACGATTGCGCCACCGGCTGCGCGTGCGACGAGAGCAGCGGCGCGTGCGAGGAGCTCGGTTGGTGCGCGAGCAACGCCGACTGCGGCAATAACCTGACCTGCGACTGTTCCGGGTCGTGCGCCGACGGCGAGGGCGCCCGCGACTGCAGCACCTGCCAGATCAACGGCTGCCCCGTTGGCTTCGTGTGCGCCGCCGATGGCAGCTGCGTCCCTGACCAGCAGCCGCCCGGCTGCACCAGCGACCAGCAGTGCGCCGCCGGCTGCTACTGCCTCGGCGGCAACTGCGAGGAGTCGTCGATCTGCACCAGCGACAGCCAGTGCCCGACGGGCCAGACCTGCGACGAGACGCGCAGCACCTGCGTTCCCGGCGCGAACCCGCCCCCGCCCCCGCCCCCGCCCCCGCCGCCCCCGCCGCCCCCGCCCCCGCCCGCGTGCTCGACCCTCGACGAGGCCTCGTGCGACGGTCGCAGCGATTGCCGCAGCGTCGACGGTGGTACGGACTGCGCCATGTCCGATGGCAGCATGTGCCAGGGTGGTCAGCCGGGCTGCATCTGCCAGGGGTACGGATTCATCTACTGCTCGACTGCACCCTGACGTATGAGGCGGCGCTGAGCGACGCCTGAACGACGATTCTTCGAGCGGTCCGGACTGGTGGTCTTCCATCAGCCGGGCCGTTCGGGTTTTCGGGTTGCGGAATTCGGGCTACGCTCTGCCCATGGGCTTCGGGTTCGCCGAGACGATGAGCGGGACGTGGACCCGAGACGGCGTCGAGCGCCCGTTCCGCTTCACCGTGAAGGTGCGATCGGGACGACTGCGTGACTTCCGGCGCGACCAGGTCGCCGAGATGGAGGGCACCGTCGACGCCGGCGACCTGGCCACCGGCCAGCCGCTGCGCGGCACGCTGCTCATGAAGCCGTTCCTCGGCCGCGTCCTCCGCTACGAGTTCGAGTTCACCGGTGATGACCGCCGGCCGTACCGGTTCGCCGGCCAGAAGGACATCCGCTGGCTGGCACCGCTGCGGACCTGGACCGAGCTGCCGGGCGAGGTCACCGACGACCGCGGCCGGGTCATCGGCCGGGCGCTGACCCGCTTCGACCTCAAGCGCGACGGACTGACGTTCATGCGGAGCTGGCGGCCGGCCTGAAGCCGGGGCCTGCCGCCCTTCGACAGGCCTGCCCGATTTCCCAGGTGACCAGGCCGGCGGAATGTCTAGCTTCTCGTTCCGACCCGCTCTGCGCAGGCCGGCGGACGGCGCGCCGTGCTAGAACCCGCCTCGGATAGCCATGGGATTCCTCCAGAAGATCTTCGGTAGCAAGAACCAGCGCGAGCTCAAGCGGATGCAGCCGCTGGTGGTGCGCATCGGCGAGCTCGAGAAGGGCCTCGAGGCCAAGACCGACGCCCAGCTGCGCGCCATCACGGGCGAGCTCAAGGAGAAGCTCGGCCAGGGCGCGGCGCTCGACGACATCCTGCCCGACGCGTTCGCGCTGGTGCGTGAGGCCGGCAAGCGCTCGCTCGGCATGCGCCACTACGACGTCCAGCTGATCGGCGGCATGGTCCTGCACTCGGGCAAGATCGCCGAGATGCGGACCGGCGAGGGCAAGACCCTGGTCGCCACCCTGCCCGCGTACCTCAACGCGCTCGATGGCAAGGGCGTCCACGTCGTCACCGTCAACGACTACCTCGCCAAGCGCGACGCCGAGTGGATGGGCCGGCTGTACAGCTTCCTCGGCCTGTCGACGGGCGTCATCGTCCACGGCCTCGACGACTACGAGCGGCAGCGCAACTACGGCTGCGACATCAGCTACGGCCAGAACAACGAGTTCGGCTTCGACTACCTGCGCGACAACATGAAGGACGCGCCCGACCGCATGGTCCAGCGCGGCCTCAACTACGGCATCGTCGACGAGGTCGACTCGATCCTCATCGACGAGGCGCGCACGCCGCTCATCATCTCGGGCTCGGCCGAGCAGTCCGCGGACCTGTACGAGCAGGTCGACAAGATCGTCCCCCGGCTCAAGCGCGAGGTCGACTACACCGTCGACGAGCAGGCCCACTCGGCGATGCTCACCGACGATGGTACCGAGCGGGTCGAGAAGCTGCTCGGCATCGACAACCTGTACGACATCAAGAATCTGCAGGTCAACCATCACGTCGGCCAGGCGCTGCGCGCCCACACGCTCTACAAGCGCGACGTCAACTACCTCATCGAGGACAGCAAGGTCGTCATCATCGACGAGCACACCGGCCGCAAGATGCCGGGCCGGCGGTGGTCGGATGGGCTGCACCAGGCCATCGAGGCCAAGGAGGGCGTCACCGTCGAGGAGGAGAACCAGACCCTCGCCACGGTGACGTTCCAGAACTACTTCCGCATGTACAAGAAGCTGTCCGGCATGACCGGTACGGCCGACACCGAAGCGACCGAGTTCCACCAGATCTACAAGCTCGAGATCCGCGTCATCCCGACCAACAAGACGCTCATCCGCAAGGACCTCCCCGACCTCGTCTACAAGAACGAGAAGGGAAAGTTCAAGGCGGTGTTCGACGACATCGAGGACTGCCACAAGCGCGGTCAGCCGGTGCTGGTCGGCACCATCTCGGTCGAGAAGTCCGAGGTGCTGGCCCAGCTGCTGCGCAACAAGGACATCCCCTTCAACGTGCTCAACGCCAAGCAGCACATGAAGGAGGCCGGCGTCGTCGCCCAGGCCGGTCGCAAGGGCTCGGTCACGATCTCGACCAACATGGCCGGCCGCGGTACCGACATCTTGCTGGGCGGCAACCCCGAGTTCATGGCCAAGGAGGCCGTCAACGAGGAGCGCGCCAAGCTGGCCGACGACGCCAGCCGGGCCGAGCCGGCTCCGCCCGGCGTCGACCCGTCGGATCCGGACGCCGCCGGTGGCGACAGCCCGTATCGCGGCTCGACGCAGCCGGCGTTCGACGAAGCCGCGCGGTTGAAGCACCACCTGGCCCACTTCAAGGCCGCGTGCGAAGCCGAACGCCAGGAGGTCCTGAAGGCGGGCGGCCTCAAGATCGTCGGCACCGAGCGCCACGAGTCGCGCCGCATCGACAACCAGCTCCGTGGCCGCGCCGGCCGCCAGGGCGATCCGGGCGTGTCGCGGTTCTACCTCTCGCTCGAGGACGACCTGCTGCGCATCTTCGGTCTCGACCGCATGGCCGGCCTGATGGAGCGGCTGGGGCTCGAGGAGGACACGCCGATCGAGAGCCCGATGGTGACCCGCTCCATCGAAGGCGCGCAGAAGAAGGTCGAGGGCCGCAACTTCGACACCCGCAAGAACGTCCTCGAGTACGACGACGTCATGAACCAGCAGCGCAAGACGATCTACGCCTTGCGCCGCCAGGTGCTCGAGGGCACCTACGCGCCGTTCTCGCTCGACGACCCCAAGGACGAGAAGCTCAAGCAGAAGCGCGAGGCCGAGGCGCCGCCCGAGATCACCGTCAGCGGGACGTGGAAGGCGCCCGAGCTGGCCACCGAGATGCGGCCCAAGCTGGCCGAGATGATCGACGTCGTGTTCGCCAAGGTGAAGGAGCGCGACGAGCGCATCGCCGCCGGCGAGCCGATCACCGACACCCGCCAGGCGTGGCGGGTGCTGCGCGCCGAGCTGTGGCGCCAGCACGGCTGCCTGCTCGACCTGGAGAAGCGGGCCGAAGGCCCGCGCGAGGCGCTGGTCGACTGGGTCGCCGAGCGGGTCGCGGTGTCCTTGGTCCAGCAGCGCGAGCGGGTCTACGACCTGTGCGAGCAGCTCATCGGCGTGGCGATCGATCAGTTCTGCTCGCTCGAGAAGCCCGACGACGAGTGGGATCTCGAGGGCCTCGAGGAGGGCCTCGAAGAACAGTTCACGTGCGAGATCCAGCTCGACAACGCGTCACGCGACGAGCTCGCCGCCCAGGCCTGGAAGCTGATCGAGCAGCGCATCGACGAGCGCGAGAAGGAGCTGTCGCGGCCCTGGCTCATGTACTTCGCGCGCCGCTTCTTCCTCGAGGAGATCGACCAGCAGTGGATCGATCACCTGAAGACGATGGACGCCCTGCGCGAGGGCATCGGCCTGCAGGGCTACGGTCAGAAGGACCCCAAGAAGGAATACAAGAAGCAGGGCTACGAGCTGTTCCAGGACATGATGGCTCGCATCTCGCTCAACGTCGGGCAGAAGATCTTCCGCGTCGAGATCCGCAAGGAAGAGGACCCGATCCCGGCCCTGCAGGCCAAGCAACGCCAGCTGGTGGAGCGCGGCGCGGCCGACAAGTTCGACGAGGACGCCGAGCAGCAGCAGCAGCAGACCGCCGGCGCCCGGCGGGCGCGGCCGCAGGGCGGTCGGGGTTCGGCGGCGGCCAAGGATGACGGCGCCGACAAGGGCGAGACCGTGCGCCGCGAGCGACCCAAGGTCGGACGCAACGATCCGTGTCCGTGCGGCTCGGGCAAGAAGTACAAGAAGTGCCACGGCAAGGACGAGACCGAGGCGGCCGCGGACTGACACGCTGACAGCGTCGCACGCCCCTCGTTCTCTGGTACACATCCGGCGACGTGAGCTGTCCAGGATTTCGTTTCGCCGGGGTCGCGGCCGGCATCAAGAAGAAGGGCGGGCTCGACGTCGCCATCATCGCCGCCGACACCACGGCGGCGGCGGCGGCCGTGTTCACCGCCAACCGCGTGAAGGCGGCGCCGGTGCTGCTGTCGGCGGCGGCGCTGCGGGCGGCGCGCGGACGCATGCGCGGGGTGGTGGTCAACAGCGGCAACGCCAACGCCTGCACCGGGCGCCAGGGCGCCGCCGATGCGCGGGCGATGGCGGCGGCGGCGGCGCGGGCGATCGGTGCCCGGCCGCAGCAGCTGCTGGTGGCGTCGACCGGCGTGATCGGGCAGCCGCTGCCGATGGATCGGGTCGGCGCCGGCATCGCGGCCGCCGGCGCCGCGCTCGACGCCCGCGGCTGGGACGACTTCGCGCGCGCGATCCTGACCACCGACAAGCAGCCGAAGACCGCGCGGCGAGAGCTGCGGCTGGGCCGCCACGTGGTGACGTTGCTCGGGTGCACCAAGGGTGCCGGCATGATCGCCCCCAACATGGCCACCACGTTGACGTTCATCGTCACCGACGCCGCGGTCGCGCCGGCGGCGCTGGCGCGAGCGACGCGCGCCGCGGTGGCGCCGTCGTTCAACGCCATCGCCGTCGACGGCGACACCTCCACCAACGACATGCTCGCCGTGCTGGCCTCGGGCGCGACCGGTCCGGCGCTGGTCGGCACGGCGCTGAGGCGGTTCACGGCCGCGCTGACCGAGCTGTGCCACGATCTCGCCACCCAGCTCATGCGCGACGGCGAAGGCGTGCACCACGTGGTCACGATCGACGTCCGCGGCGCCGCGAGCGAACGCGCGGCGCAGGCGGTGGCCCGGCGCATCGCCACCTCGCCGCTGGTCAAGACCGCGATCGCCGGCGGCGATCCGAACTGGGGCCGCGTGCTGTGCGCGGCCGGCAACGCCGGCGTGCCGCTGGCGACCGACCGCCTGGGCCTGCGCGTCGGCGACGTCGAGGTGGTGCGCACGGGCGCGCTCGCCCCCGGCTACGACGAGGTCCGCGCCGCCGCCGTGATGCGCGAGCCGGCGTACACGATCACGATCGACCTCGGCGCCGGCCGCGCGGCGGCCCGCTTCCTGGCCTGCGACCTGTCGCACGAGTACGTGTCGATCAACGCCGACTACCGGTCGTGACCTGGCGGGTGCATCGCTTGCCCGATCCGGGGCTGCCGTGGCCGCGGCCGTCATGACGCGACGCGACACGCCGATTCTCGAGATCGTCGACGGGTCGCCGCATTGACGGCGGGCGAATCGGCGGCGGATAGTGCGCGACATCATGCGCATCGGTGTCCCGAAGGAGATCAAGACTCAGGAGTTCCGCGTCGGCATGACCCCCGCCGGCGTGCAGATCCTCACCAGCCGGGGCCACACCGTGCTGGTCGAGCAGGGCGCCGGCCTGGGCTCGAGCATCCCCGACGAACACTACGTCAAGGTCGGTGCCCGCATCGTCGCCACCCGCGACGAGGTGTGGGGCGAGGCCGACATGGTGGTCAAGGTCAAGGAGCCGATCGCGCCCGAGTTCCCGCTCATGCGGAAGGGTCAGGTGCTGTTCACGTACCTGCACCTCGCGGCGGCGCACGAGCTCGGCCACGAGCTGCTCCGCCGTGGCGTCGACGGCCTCGCGTACGAGACGCTCGAGCCGACGCCGGGTGACCTGCCGCTGCTGACGCCGATGAGCGCGGTCGCCGGCCGCATGGCGGTGCAGGCCGGCGCGATGTACCTGGAGCGCGAGCGCGGCGGCAAGGGCGTGCTGCTCGGCGGCGTGCCCGGCGTGCGCCGCGGCCGGGTCGCCATCATCGGCGGTGGAGTCGTCGGTGCCAACGCGACCCGGATCGCGGTCGGCTTCGGCGCCAACGTCACCGTGCTCGACGTCAACCTGAAGACGCTGGCCTATCTCGACGACGTCTACACCGGCCGCGTCTCCACGCAGTACTCCGATCCGGTCAACATCGAGCGCTGCGTGCTCGAGAGCGACCTGGTCATCGGCGCCGTGCTCATCGCCGGCGCGCGCGCGCCGCGGCTGGTCACCGAGACCATGGTGAAGGCGATGGAGCCGGGCTCGGTCATCGTCGACGTCTCGATCGATCAGGGCGGCTGCGTCGAGACCGCGCGGCCGACGACCCACAGCAACCCGACCTACGTCGTCCACGACGTCATCCACTACGGGGTCGCCAACATGCCGGGCGCGGTGCCGCGGACGTCGACCTACGCGCTGACCAACGCGACGATCAAGTACGTCACCCGGCTGGCCGACAAGGGGCTCGAGGGCGCCATCAAGGCCGATCCGGTGTTCATCAGCGGCCTCAACACGTACCGCGGCACCGTCCCGCACCCGGCGGTCGCCGATGCGCTGGGCGTGCCGCACACGCCGTTTCCGGTCTGAGGTGTCATCGTAGATCTGTCGATGATCCCGCGCGTTGTAACCTCGATGAAGTTCCTGGTCGGTTGCCTCATGCTGACCTTCGTCCTCGCCGCGCCGCATCGGTCCGCCGAGGCCTGCACGGGCTGCCGCGCTCCCACGCTGACATCTTCTGCAAGATTCGTTGACACCGTGTTCTCAGGTACGATCGCCAATATCGGTGGTGGGGGTCGCGGTGAGCTGACGGTGACGGTGGACGGCGTCTGGAAGGGAACGGTCGGCGCTACCGTCGTGGTCACCATCGCCGACCGCGGGTGCAAGTTCGTCGCACCCATCAAGCCCCGCACGGGCCGGGCGTTCGTGTTCACCGCGCGAACGGCCGGCGGCGGCGGACTCGCGGTGGACCGTTGCAACAGCCTGTGGCCAGCCACCCACAAGAACCGGGCGTCGCTGGTCAGGATGTTCGGCGCGCACCGCCCGCCCAGCTGACGAGCTCGCCGACGGCGCGCAGCCCAGGCGCCCACCGAGCTGCAGCCCGCGGCGGTTGTCGAGCTGATGCCGGCGGCGCGACGCCCACCACCGTGTGGTCATCGAGCTCGTCGGCGAGCGCCGAGAAATCGCTCAAGTACCGAAACTTCATGGTGTCCAGGGACCTGTCCCCGGTTCGGGAATGCCGCCGAGCGTAGGCTGGTTTACGGTTACAGATGTTGAGCAGCCGACGGGACAGCCGCCGAGAGTTCGAGGCAACCGCGTTGCCTCACCTCGATGCGCTGTACGGGACGGCGTACCGGCTGGCGCGCAATCCCCGCGACGCCGAGGACCTGGTGCAAGAGGCGCTGATGCGGGCCTACCGGTTCTGGGACACGTTCGAGAAGGACTCGAACTGCAAGGCGTGGTTGCTCCGCATCCTGACCAACACGTTCATCAACGAGTACCAGCGCAAGCGCCGGCAGCGCGAGGTGCTCGACGCCGCGACGGCCGAGCAATCGGCGACCGACGGCGTGCTGGCTCACGAAGGCGCCCAGGCCCAGAAGAGCCCCGAGGGGATGATGCTCGAGCGCAGCGTGTCCGACGACGTACAGCGCGCGCTCGACGCGCTGCCCGCCGACTTCCGCACCGCCGTCGTGCTGTGCGACGTCGACGGCCTGGCCTACAAGGAGATCGCCGAGGTGATGGATTGCCCGGTCGGCACCGTCATGAGCAGGCTGTTCCGCGGCCGACGCTTGCTGCAGCAGTCGCTGGCCCAGTTCGCGGTCGAACAGGGCTACGTACGCTCGACGCCACCCGCGGCTGACCAGACGCCGGCCCCGGCCGCGATCGACCTGGCCGAGTACCGCACCAAGAAAACCCGTTCCTGAACCCCCGCCTCCCATCAGATCCCATGCAGCAACTCTGCGACAGCATCGAGACCCTGGCGATGACGCTCGACGACGGCGAACTGGCCGGCGACGAGCTGCGTGACCTCGAGATCCACCTCACCGAATGTGAGTCGTGCCGCCAGCACACGGCGCAACAGGCGGCGACGATGAGCGCCTTGCGACGCCGCCTGGCGCCGCCGCCCACGCCCGATCTGCTCCGGGCGCGGATCACCCGCGCGCTCGATGGCGAGGATCGCGCCGCCCGCCGCCCGCTGTCGACGTGGCTGCTGCCGGGCGCCGCGGCGCTGGCGGCGGTCGCCGCGCTGGTCGTGTTCGTGGGTGCGCGCACGCCGCCGCCGAACAGCTCGATCGAAGGCGCGGTCGCCAAGAGCACGACCCGCAGCCGACCGCTGGAGGTCGAAGGCGCGGCCACCAACCAGTGGGTGCAGCGCAACTTCGATCCCGGCGTGGCGCTGCCGACCTTCGCCTCGGCTCGCATCGAGCAGTGGGGAGCTCGGCTCACCGACGTGCTGGACCGCGACGCGGTCCAGCTCTACTACCGCGTCACCACGCCCGAGGGCTTCGCGCGCGACGTGCAGGTGACCATCTTCGACGCCCGCGGCCTCGGCTTTCAGGGCCGGCGGGCGGTGATCAACGAGCGGGTGCTGCTGGTCGGCGTGCACGGCGGCCGCAGCGTCGTGACCTACCGCGACGGCCGCGATCGCGCGTATCTGTTCACCTCCAGCCAGCTCCGCCCGCAGGAGCTCACCGACCTGGTCGGAACCTCCAGCCTGCTGATCCAGGTCCGCGACGACGAGCGCTTCCCGTGACCTGCGCGTCCCGCTGACGCGCTTCCATCCGACCGCTGGCCGGCGGCTCGCGAGCCGCCGGATTTCCTCGGCTGCGACCGCGCACCGGCGCGCCTTAGCGGATATGCTGGCCCTGGGAGACCATGAGCCAGCGCCGCATCTTGCTCGTCGACGCCGATCTCGAGTTCCACCGCCTCCTCACCCGCGAGCTGTCCGCCTACGGCGTCGAGGTGGTGCGAGACGAATCGCCCGACGCGGTGGGTCGCATCGCCCAGCTCGGCGCCGAGGCGCTGTTCATTGCCGTCGACGAACCCGAGGAGAAGAAGGGCTACGCGCTGTTCAGCAAGGCCAAGAAGGGCCCGGCGGCCAACATCCCGGTCGTGCTGGTGACCAGGTCGATCAGCGCCGAGGGCTTCGCCGGCCACCGCAAGCTCAAGGTCCACGCCGACGACTATCTCGACAAACGCGGCCTGTCACCCCACGTCCTGATCGGCAAGCTGCACAACCTGCTCGAGCTCGATCACAGCCACGTCGACAGCCTCACGGATCTGGCGGTGCCGATGGACAGCGACAGCGACCTGGCGTTGCCCATCGAGGTCGAGGAGGTCCCGCTCGACGATGACGTCATGGTCGACGAGGTCGACGGCGCCGAGCTCGATCTCGGCGCCATCGACGACTTCGCCGACGAGGGCCAGCGCACGATGCAGGCCGAGCCCGGCGACGTCGCGGCCCTGTTCGACGCCGAGTTCGACGCCGGCTTCGACAGCCTGACCACCAGGGCCCCCGATGCCACACCGGCCCCGCGACGATCAAGGCCGGCCACGACCCCGCCCGCGGCCGCCGCGCCACCGGCGGCGGCCGTCGAACCGAGCGAGTTGACGTTCCGCGCCCCGCCGCCGCGGGCCGAGCCACCGCCCCTGCCTCCACTGTACCCAGAGCAGCCGGAGCAGCCGGAGCAGCCGGAGCAACCAGCGGCGGTCCCGCCGCCGCGCGCCCCGGCCAGCGGTCCACGGCCGAAGTCGCTCACCAACGTGCCCGAGCCGATCGCCGACGTCGATCCGCTGCCGCCGCCGGAGGTAGCGCCCGCCGTGCCCGACCCGGTCCCGGAACCGATCGCCGAGTTGCCCCCGGCAGCGGCCCCACCGCTCGACCTCGGCCTGGCCGAGATCGCGGCCCTCGCCGGTGAGGAGCAGTCCGGTGTGCACGACCGGCGCACGCTGCAGAAGATCCACCTGGTCGAACGCGACAACCAGCGGCTCAAGGCTGAACTGGAGAAGGCGCGCGCCGGCGGCGACGGCAAGAGCGGCGGCCGCGAGCGCGAGTTCCTCAACCTGCGCGAGATGATGACCGCGAAGGACAAGGAGCTGCTCGCGCTCCGCGACGAGATCGCCCACCGCGACCACGAGTCCATCGAGGCCAAGGAGAAGGCGCGGCAACTCCTGCACGCCAAGACCGCGGTCGACGCCAAGAACCTGGAGCTCGAGTCGCGACTCCTTGGCGACTCCGAGCGTACCGAGAACGCCGAGCTCGCGCTCCAGGAGCTGAAGAGCAAGCTCGCGACCGTCGACACCCGGGCGACCAAGGTCGCCGCCGAGCTCGAGTCGACCCGGGCCCAGCTCGCGGAGGCCGCGGCCGCGCGCACCAGCCTCGAAGGCCGCACCCGCGACGAGCTGGCAGCCGTGCAGGCGGCGCTCGACAAGGCCGAGCGTGCGCACGGCGTCGCGCTGACCGTCGCGACCGCCGAGCGCGATCGCGCCCTGGCCGCGGCGCGGGCCGCGGCCGACGCCGAACGCCAGACCGCCGTGGCCGAGGCGGTGGCCGCCGCCGACGCCGAGCGCGAGGCCGCGCTGGCCAGGCAGCGCAGCGAGCTGGCGGCGCAACACGAGGAGATCGTGCGGGGCGGGGCCGCGGCGCTCGCCATCGCAGCCGAGGAGCACGCCGCCCGCGCTGCGGCCGCCGAGGCCCGGCTCGAGTCCGAGTTGCAGGCGCGCGATCAGCGTGCCGCCGAGCTGGCGGCCGAGCACGACGAGGCCCTGGCCGCCGCGCTGGCCGCGTTCAGCCGCCGCAGCGCCGAAGAGCTGACCGCCGCCGCCGCGGCCCACGAGGAGGCGATGCGTCACCTCCAGGCCGAGCGCGCCGCCGAGCTGGCGGCGGCCCTCAACCAGCGCGAGGCCGCCACCCACGAGCTCGAGGAACGGATGGCCAGCGCGCTGGCCGTCGCCGCCGGCGAACGCGCCGACGCGGTGTCGAGCGCCGACGCCGACGCGCGACGCACGATCGCCGAGGTCGAGGTCCGCACCCGCCACGAGCTGACCGAGCTGCGCGGCGTGCACGAGCAGGCCGTGCTTCGTCTCGCCGCCGATCATCAAGCCGCCCTGACCGCCGCGCGTGGCGAGGCCGATGCCGCCCGCGGCGACGTGGCGGCGCGCCTGCGCAGCGAGCACGAGGCCGCGCTGGCGGTGGCCCAGGCCTCGTTCGAGGAACGACTCACCGCGGCGCGCGAGGCCAGCGAAGAGGAGCTCGCCGCCGAGCGGGAGCGGCTGGTGAGCGAGCACCAGGCAGCCGCGACCGCGCTCGAGCGCCGCTTGCTCGGCGAGCAACAGGATCTCGAGGCCCGGTTCGCCGCCGAGCGGACCCAGCTCGAGTCCCACTCGGTCTCCGAGCGGCGGCGGCGCGACACCCAGGTCGACGGCGATCGGATGAAGCGCGAGGCCGAGGTCGCCGAGGCGCTCCGCGTGCTCGAGGCGCAGAAGGCCGCGATGGCCGGTGAACGCGACGCGGCGACGGCGCGCGCCGCCGCCGAGATCGCGGTGCTGGCCGGTGAGCGCGACGGCCTCGCCCGGCAGCTCGAGGCCGACGCCGCCGACCACGCCACCGCGATGGCAGCTGCCGGCACCGCCCACGCCGCCGCGATGGAAAACGCCGCGGCGGCCCACGCGGCGGCGCTCGCCACCGCGCGCGCCGATGGCGAGCGGGCCGTCGCCGAGGTCCAGAAGGAACGCGACGAGGTCGAGCGCGGGCTGAGCTCGGCGCGTGGCACCAGCCGTCGGCTCGAAGCCGAGCTGGTCGCGGCGCGCGCCGCGATCGGCGATCGGGACCGGGCGCTGACCGAGCACCAGCATGCGATCACCGCCCGCGATCAGCGGCTCGCAGAGCTCGGCGCCCAGATCGACGAGCTCGAAGGCGAGAACGCCACCTACCAGGACCAGGTGCTGAAGGCGTACCAGAAGATCAAGACCGACGAGGCGGTCGTCGCGCGTGCCAAGAAGGCCCTGGCGATCGCGCTCACCGCGCTCGACGACGGCGCCAAGCCGGCGTAGCGCACCGATCTAGCTACAGCTTGCCCGGCAATTCCGGGCGGTTCTCGACGGAAAGTGTCAGGGGCGGCGGCGACGATCTCCTCGTCACCCGTGCAACTCGAGGAGCCCCGCCATGGCAACGTCCCGTCGCCGGCCCCGCAGCCGGCAGCCGGAGCTGT
>CANKMW010000081.1 GCA_947483555.1 Myxococcales bacterium | reverse complement strand
GCAGGCGCCGAGCGGAGCGAGCTTGCCCTGGACGCGGCGGAGGCTCCGTGGCATCGGGGCGGCCGCGCCGGCGCCGTCGTCGGTTGATCCGGATCCTCTTCGTCCACGCGGTGGGTTCGAGCGAGCGGCCACTACATCCGTTCTTGGGGATTCGGGAGCGGCGGGCTCGGGTGACGACGATGACGACGGGAAATCGTAACGAGGGGCCATGGATCGAACCAATAGCGACCGCCGTGCCACCGGTTGCCGGTCGATTCGGCGACAGAATCGAGCCCTTGCGACCGCTGACCGTCGGCCCCGCTGGCCGCGCGCGGGCCGGCCAGCCGGCCGGCCGGGGTCGCGGTGCGCGATCTGGTCGACCGCAGAGCGTCGGCGGCGCGGCTCAAGCGCTGTAGAAATATCGGCTGGTCGCGAGCAGCAAGCACCCTCGTCCCGCCCTGGTGGCGCCGCGATCAGTGGGCCGGTGGCGCACGCATACCCGACCGCGACGTTACCCATATGACGGGCGTGTCATATGGGTACTGGTGGCGGGGGACACCCCACGACACTCGAGGCTGCGCTTCCGCTGCACGTCAGGCGCGGCGGCCGACCTCGAGATCTTCAGCTCGCGGCCGGCTCGGCGAGCAGCTGGTCGATCCAGCGCCGCATCTGCGTGGCGTCGGCGCTACCCGGCGGGTACGAGCCGCCAGTGTGGACGAAGCGCACCACGCCCTGGCGATCGATCAGGAACGACACGCTGGTCCAGCCCTCGTGAGCGTCGAGCCACCAGCGCCGCAGCGTGCGCCAGTCACGGTCGATCGCGACCGGGAAGCGAAAGCCGAAGCGGTCGGCGAGCGCACGGACGTCGTCGACGGTGAGCGGCTCGTCGCTCTTGTGGTGGTACATGCCGACCACGCGCAGGCCGCGCCCGGCGAGCTCGTCGTGGAGCGCCACCAGCGTCGGCGCGGTCGCGGCGCAGTACGGACAGCCGTCGGTGAACCAGCGCACCAGTACGACCTCGCCGCGCAGGGCGTCGAGCGTCAGCGGCGTGCCGTTAATCCAGTCCACGTCCCACGGCGGCGGCGGCCGGCCGACGATCGTGGTGGCGTCGATCGTGTCCGAGTCGGGGCCGATCGCTACCTGGGTCGCGCCGGGCGCAGTGGGCGCGATCGGCGCCGCCGGTCGCGTCGAACCGCCGCCGCCGTCGCATGCGACGACGCTGGCGGTCAGCAGGGCGGCGAGCAGCGTCGAACGCACCGGGTGGGTACCGGCCGCGGCGGTCAGACATTCCCGGCCCGGCCCGGCCCGATGGTACCCGCGGCGGCGCCGCCAGCGTCAGGCCTACTTGGCCGCCTTGACGTACTTGTCCACGATCTGGATGTAGTCGACCTGGCCGAAGCTGAGCTCGGCGGTGAAGTACTCCTTGAGCGCCTTGGCGCTCGACGCCTTCCACAGGTGCTTGCCGGTGGCCTGGAGCTCGGGGTCGTAGACGTAGTGAGTGCCGCCATCGTTGAACGCCATGAGCTGGTGCTCCTGGAACCCGTCGCGCTTGCGCGTCACGTCGGCGCGCGCCGGCCGGGTGGCCGCGTAGTCGTCCATCTCGGCCTCGGTCTTGGAACCCAGCGTGACCTTGAGCGCCACCAGCGTGAGGCGTTCGCCGTCGCCGAGTTGCTTGATGTACGTCATCGCTTCCTCGGCGCTGTTGCACCACACGTCGATCGGTTGGCGGGCGATCGACTCGCCGCTGGGAGCCATGAACGGCACGCTGCTGTCGGTGCCGTGGTCGGGTTCGAGCATGAGCTTGTGCAGCAGCTCCTGGGCGTCGGACAAGGTCGCGTAGGTCGCGCACTTGTTGCGGATGGCCAGCGCGATCATGCCCAGTGAGAACATGGGCCCCAGCTGCGCGGCCACGGGACGCTTCGACACCGACTGCGCGTCGGCCACCATGCGGTCGAGATAGACCGCGGTCGCCTCCGGTCCCTGCAACACGTGGCTCATGAGGCCGACGGTCGGGACGCAGCGGTTGGCGTCCTCGACGGTCGAGTCGTCGCGATCGTACTGACCGAGGCGGGTCAGGATCGCCTTGCCGTTCCACCCCCGCTTGGTCCACGGCAGCTCGGTGGCGCCATCGGGCGCGTTCTTCTCCAGGTGGGCGTTGTTGCCGCCGCCGGTCTTGCTCGCCTCCATCTCGCTACCGCCGTCCTCGCCGCCGCGCTGCACCGCCGTCGCGCCGCCGCCGCCGCCAACCGCGCCGAGCAAGTCGGCGGCGCTGTCACCGCGGACCACCGCAGCGGCCACGTCGTCGGCGTGGCGTTCGTAGCGGTCGCCGCTGTGGCCGACGGCGCTCGACAGCTGCACGCCCCGGCGCTGCTGGACCACGTGCGCGGCCTCGTGCGCGGCGAGGAACAGGTCGGGCTGGTGCGCGAACGCGACGTCGGTGCCGGTGGCGTAGGCGTGGGCGCCGATCGCGTGCGCGGCGTCGGACGCGGCGCCGCCGACGTGGGCGCGGACGCCGGTCACGTCGTGGGGACCGAACGCGCGCTGGATGGCCCCCAGGTGCGGCAGCGTCGTGCCGCCGTCCGCGACCCCGGCCGCGGCGTGGGCGCGGATCGCGTCGTCGCCGAGGCCGGTCACCGCATCGGCCTGCATCTGCACCAGCGACTCCTCGATGCTGGCGGCAGGGCCGCCGAGGAAGCCGAGCGCGGCCGCCAGGTCGTGCTCGGTCCGCTGGCGCTGCCCGGCCGCGGCGTCCGGATCGACCTCGCGCTGCACCGGCACCTCGGCGCGCGGCGTCGGCCGTGCCATCCGTTGCGTCAGGTTCTCCTTGCCGGGCGCCGGGCGGTCGGGAACTGCCCCGACCAGCTCCGCGGACCAGGAGGAAGGAAACGAGTCGTGGCGTCGCGGCATGTCGACCTCACATAGCGAGCGCCGTGCCAGCTCGAGCGACACGGCTGGCCGCCGAAAAGGCCGCGACCGGCCAATCGGCCGGTCGCGGTAGCGCGTGCGTTACGGAGGGCGAACGCGCCATCGTCATCGACGACGGGCCTCCGTGCCCGTCACGACCTCAGGGGCAGCCGTCCCAGCCGGTCGGGATCGACTGTTCGGCGGTGGTGGCATCGATCGACAGCAGGAACGCGATCAGGTCGACCTTGCGGGCCGCGATCTCCGCCGCCGTGCCTGCCGACAGCCATACCGGGTTGCCGGCGGTGGCGTGGGCCGCCCACGCCGAGTCGTCGAACAGCTCCTCGAGGCTGTCGACCTTGCCGTGGTGGAAGTACGGCGCGCCGAGCGACATGCCGTACAGGGACGGGATGTTGTAGCCGAGGCGACCCTGCGAACGAACCACGGCGCCGGCCGTGTTGAGCCGGACCTCGAGGGCGTCGCTGCCGAAGCTGCCGACGTTGCGCAGCACGCATGCGATCTGTCCCGGTGCCACCGCGGTGGTCTGTTCCGGCGCCGAGAACTGGGCCGACAGCGGCTGGTTGGCGAGCGTCTGGGTGTGGAAGTTCCAGCCCGCGGCGCTGGTCGCCGGCGGCCAGAACGCGGGCGGCGTGAACGGCGTGGTCGCCAGGGGTTGCAGATCGGTGCCCGCGTTGCCCACCGGCAGGCCGGCCGGCGCGAACGCGACTCTCGACGCGGTCCATCCCGAGCCGCCGTGGCAGCGAACGCAGGCCGCGTTGTTGGCGCCCGCCGTCGGCTCGCCGAACAGCGTCGCGCCGCGCGCCACCGACGCGGCGTCGACCTTCTGCAGCGCCTTCGGCGGCCGCACCGTCTTGGCGTAGGCGTCGATCTTGTTCCAGTCCGTGGTGCAGGCGCCGGTGGTGTTGTCCTGATCGAACTTGACCGAGCGGCCGAGGCCGGCGTCGGAGATGGCGATCGTCACCTCCTGGGCGAGGGTGCCGCAGGTGGCGCCGACGATGGCCGGGTCGGGGCGCGTGATCGCGCCCTTGCCGCCCTGCACGCCGCGGGTGTTGCGCTCGAAGTCGTGCATCTCGTCGAAGATGCCGCTCCAGTTGATGGCGCGCTGCTTCTGCGCGCCGGGCCCGTGGCTGTAGGTGCCGTCGACCGAGGTCGACTGGCGCGGACCGGCGGCGAAGCTCCACGTCACGTTGTCGGACAGACCGTCGGGGTGGCACGAGCCGCACGACGACCACGCGCTGTTCGACCACCGGCCGCGGCCGGTGAAGAAGAAGTGCAGGCCGTCCTGGGTCGGACGCTCGGCGGTCGCGACCGCGGCCGATTCGACGGTCTTGGTCAGCGTCTGGGTCGAGAAGTCGACCACGCCGAGGCGGCGGGTGCCCCAGCAGTTGACGTAGGCGCGGGCGCCGGAATGGGTCACCGCGATGCCGGTCGGGTTCTGACACGGGCCGGGGCTGCCGGCCGGCGTCAGGTTGAGATCGATCTGCTTGTTGAACGACGAGCCCAGGGTCGGCGCGGCGCCGGTGTACGAGATGCGCTGCACCACGTCGGCGCCGCGCGACAGCACGTAGGCCAGGTCGGTCCCGACGAAGCCGAGATCGACGAGGTCGGCGAGGAAGAACTTCACGCCCGGATCGGGGATCTGGTCGCGGACCAGGCGGGCCAGGTCGGCGGTGCCGAGCGGGCCGCGATCCTCGACGCGGCCGGTGAGGTCGGCGACGTAGAGCACCGGTTGCACGTTGACCTGGAAGTTGGTCGGCGGCGCCGGCGACGCCGAGATCGACGTCACGTACAGCTTGCTGCCGTTGACGAGGGCGCTGAAGAGCTGGTTGGGCGAGGTCATCACGGTCGGCGCGCCCACCCCGGCGGTCGACGGCGCGAAGCCGGAGTCGATCGCCGCCAGCGTGATCGGCGTGGTCCCGGCCAGGTCGCTGGAGTTGTAGATGCGGACCCGGCCGCTGCGCGACGTATCGGTGGCCTCCTCGCCGGGGCCGACCTCGCCGAAGAACTCGGGCACCACGATGAGCTCGTCGAGATCGTCGGTGTCGCCGTCGTTGGTCACGGCCAGCGCGCGCGGGTTCTTGGGCGCGGTGATGGCGCCGATCTCGGTCATGGTCGCGGTGTCGATCACGGCGATCCGGCCTTCGGCGAACTCGGCGACGTACAGGCGCGCGCCGGTCGGCGACAGCGCCAGGCCGGCCGGCTCGGAGCCGACCTGGAGCGGCGTGCCGACCACCGGTGCGGCGCCCTTGAGGCCGGTGACCTTGACCACCGTGGCGTCGGCGCGGTTGGCGACGAACGCGGTGTCGTCGTCGGGGTGGATGACCACCGACGAGGGTTCGCCGCCGGTGGCGAACTCGGCGACCCGGGTGTCGGTGGCGGTGTCGAACAGCGACACCGTGTCGGTCTCCGGGTTGATCATCAGCACCCGGCTGTCGTCGTTGCTGACCGCGATGGTGCCGGACTTGGACGCCCGTTTCGAGACCGCCGCCGGTACGTCGGGCGCGTCGACACCGGCGTCATCGTCACTGCCGCCGCCGTCGTCGCCGCAGGCTGCGAGCGTCGAGAGCGCGAGGCCGAAATGCAAGATCGAGATTCTGGTTCGTTTCATATCCCCTCCGTGGCCGAAGCAGATAGCGACCCGCGTGCCACTCCGAACGGCGCGCCGCGTCGTCGCCGGGCCACGACTTACGCGCCTCGCCCCGACGCGGATGTCGCGGTCGGGACGCGATCACGGGTGGCCGCGGCCCGGGCACGTGCCCGGCCGGCCGGCGCCCGGCGCCACACCTGCCGCCTGACTGCCCGTATACTCGGCCGGGCATGTCACAGACCGCGCGCGACAGCGAGGTCGACAACCGGGGGGATGGTCGCCCGGCGGCCGGGGTGGTCGTGGTGTGGAGCTGCGAGACGCCGCGGCTCCTCACGCTGCGGGTCCCGCCACCCGGCCTGGTGCTCGGCCGCGAGAGCCTGGCCCAGACCGGCGATGACCGCCTGTCGCGTCAGCACGTGCGCATCCGCTGGAACGGGACCCGCTTCCAGGTCGCCGATCTCGGAAGCCGCAACGGCACGTTCGTCGGCGGCTCCCTGGTCGCGGACGGCGAGGTCACCGCGTTGCCGCCAGTGGTGGTGCGGACCGGCCGCACCATCAGCATGCTGGTGCCGGACGTCCAGCTGTTCGAGAGCGCGGCCGTGGTCGCCGAGCACGGCGCGATCGTCGGCCCGACGCTGCGCCAGGCCTGGGACGCGGTCGAGCGCGCGGCGCGCGGCGGCCGCTCGCTCCTGCTCACCGGCGAGAGCGGCGCGGGCAAGGAGCTGGCGGCGCGCGCGTTTCATCGCGCCTCGGGCGCCACCGGCGACCTGGTGGCGGTCAACTGCGCCGCGATCCCGGCCGGGGTCGCCGAGCGGCTGCTGTTCGGCGCCAAGAAGGGCGCCTACTCGGGCGCCGATCGTGACGCCGACGGATACCTGGCGGTCGCCGACAACGGCACCCTGTTCCTCGACGAGGTCGCCGAGCTCGACCTGCAGGTGCAGGCCAAGCTGCTGCGGGTCCTCGAGACCGGCGAGCTGTTACCGCTCGGTGCCGCGCGGCCGCGGCCGGTGGTGTTGCGGGTGGTGGCCGCGACGCTGCGCGATCTGCGCGGCGAGGTCCAGGCCGGCAAGTTCCGCGACGACCTCTACTTCCGCATCGGCCGTCCCGAGGTTCGGTTGCCGCCCCTGCGCGAGCGCTTCGAGGACATCGCGTGGCTGGTCGCCGAGGCCACTCGCGGCTCCGGCCTGCCGCCGCACCCGTCGCTGGTCGAGGCCTGCCTGCTGCGCCCGTGGCCGGGCAACGTGCGCGAGCTGATGGGTGAGGTGTCGCGCGCCGCCCATGCCGCCACCGAGGCCGCGCGCAAGGTGGTGCGCGTCGAGGACCTCGATGGCACGGCGGGGCGGGTGCTGGTCCCGGGCGAGCTGGCGACCTTGCCGCCGATCTCGCAGCGACCCAAGCCAGCGGCGTTGCCAGATCACGACGCGATCCTCGGCGCGCTCCGGGACGAGGCTGGCAACGTCACGCGCGCGGCGCGCCGGCTCGGCCTGCATCGCAACCAGCTGCGGCGCTACGTCGCCAAGCACGCCGACGCCGCCGATCTGACGTCCGCCGAGCCCGCCGAGGGCGATGACGAGTCGTCGCCCGGGACCGTGGGCTGAGCGGCGCGCGCGCCCTGGGTGGCCTGGGGCGCCGCTCCCACGTAGGCGGGGGTGAGTCTCCGGCGACCGGGCCCGCCTGCGGGGGGGAATCCACGTGTTGCGACGCAGCACGCCGTGATCATTGAGAGCCGGCTCACACGCATGACGGCCCACGAGATGCATCGTCCTGCTGCTGGGAGGTCCGTGATGCGTCATCTCGTTGCGCTGGTACTCGCCGGGCTCGCAGGTTGTGCCTTCGAGCCGGGTGGTCCTGGCGGGCCGGCGGATGATCCCGGCCTACCCGACCCCGGCATCGATCCCGAGCTCGACGCCGGCGTCGTGACCCAGCCGCCGCTGCCGCCGCCGCCGCGAACCGTGGCGTGTCGCGTCGATGGCGCCGACCTGGGCGTGGTCGGCCTGCAGGTGACGTCGCCGATCGGGACCTACGGGTTCGAGTCGTGGCAGGCGGCGAGCAACGGCGATCTGGTCGGGTTCACGCTCGCCGGCCCGGCCGGCGTGCACTACGAGGTGCGCACCGGGCGCACCCGCTTCTGGTCCGAGCTGATGCTGTGGACTCACCCCGAGCTGGCGAGCGGCCTCGCCGAGCCGATCACGCGGGTCGACTTCTGTGCCTCGCCGGACGAAGACGGCGGTGGCGGCGAAGGCGGCGGCGACTGACCTCGGGGTCAGGGAATCGAGATCCCGTACTGGGGCAGGATCTCACCGGTGAGCGCGGCGATCGCCGCCGCGGCCCGATGCCAGTCGATGATCGCGCGCGCGGCGCGGAGCTGGGCCGCGCGCAGCTCGTCCTGACGGGTCAGCACGTCGACGTTGCGTGACTTGCCGAGGCCGAGGCGGGCCTGCTCGACGACCAGGTTCTGCTCGGCCAGCGACACCGCGCGCACCGAGATGACGTAGCGGCGCTCGGCGACCTGGATCTGCGCCACCGCGCGGGCCACGGCTTCGACCAGCTGGTTGCGGACGTCGGCGGCGTTGACGCGCACCGCTTCGCGCTGGGCGCGAGCGCGGCGGACCTCGGCCCGGGCCGCCGTCTTGCCGAGGCTCTGTTGATACGTGAGCGTCAGCGCCGCGGTCAGGCCGGGGTCGAGCTCGTCGTTGCTGCTCCGCAAGATCGCGCTCGGGCCCAGGGTCGCGGCCAGATCGAGCGCCGGCAAGAGGCCGTTCTCGGTCACCTCGATCTCGATGGTCGCGCCGGCGGTCAGCGCGGAGAGGCGCGCCAGCTCGGGGCTACTGGCGGTCGCCGCCGCGACCAGCGCTCGCTGATCCCAGACCTGCGACGGGATGGCGAGGTCGACCGTCGACGCCAGCCCCATGTCGCCGGGGGCCACCGCCAGCCCGACCAGCCGGCGCAGCGCGAGCCCGCGGTCGAGCGTGGCCAGCTCGCCGACCAGGACCTCCTCCTCGCGGGTCGCGATGGCTTGCTCGACCGGGATGGTCTCGGCCTTGGCGACGCCACCCTTGTCGATGCCGGCCTGGGTGATGCGCAGGCGTTCGTGCGCCAGCTCGAGGCTGGCGCGGCTGATCTCGAGGTCGCGCTCGGCGGCGATCAGATCGAGGTAGCCGAGCGCGACCTCGCGCACCAGCGCGATCGCGGCGGCCCGAGTTGCCACCGCGGCGGCGTCGCGGCTGGTGACCGCGATCCGTTCGGCCGCATCGAGCTGGGCGCGACCGCGGCCACGCAACAGGGGCTGCGTGAAGCCGATGCTGACGCCGCCCGAGTAGTTGCGCGACGTGACGGTGATCTCCGTCATCGTCGTGTCGTCGAAGCTGGACAGGTCCTGGCGCGACCAGCCGCCGTCGGCGTGCAGGGCCAGCGTGCCGCCGGTCGAGATGCGGCGCGTGAGATCGCTCGACAGCGCGACGGCGTCCTGGCGGGTGACGATGCCACCCGCGACCCGGGTCGACGCCGAGGCCTGCGCCGCGAGCGCCCAGTCGGCCCACGCCCGCGCGCCCTGGATCGAGGCCTCGGCCACCTCGATGTCGATCCGCGCCTGCGCCAGGGCCGGGGCCTGACGGACCGCGAGCTGGAGCAGCTCGGCGAGACCGATCGCCCGCGCCGGTCCAGCGACCTCGGCGAGCATCGGCGGCACCGCGGCGGCCGCTGGCACCGGCGCGCTGCCGCCGCTGCCGCCGCCATCCTGCGCCGCCAGGTGGATCGCGGTCAGGATCGGATCGGCCGCGGCGATGGCCGGGTCGACGGTGGTGAGCGCAAGGGAGAGAGCGACGAACAGGCGCGCGCGGGAGGTCATGCGGCGCGAACCATGTCGGTGCCAGGCGAGGGTGTCAACCTGCCCCGTTTTGAGGGCGGCTCGGACCAACGCCGGTTCATCGCGTGATAGGGTCGGTTCCCAGCGATGGCAACGGTCCTTCGTACCTACTGCTTCCTCGACGCGCTGCAGCCGCAACTCGCGACCTTCATCGCGAAGACCGCGCGCGGGTTCTTGCCGGTTCCCGGGCAGGCCTCGCTGTGGGTCGAGATCGCGCCCGGCATCGCGATCAACCAGGTCACCGATGCGGCGCTCAAGGCGACGCGGGTGCAGCCGGCGGTCCAGGTCGTCGAGCGCGCCTACGGCTTGCTCGAGGTCCACGATCACGATCAGGGCGAGGTGCTGTCGGCGGGGGCCACCGTGCTCAAGCACCTCGGGGTCGGCGAGGGCGATCGGCTCAAGCCCAAGCTGCTCACCAACCAGATCATCCGCGGCGTCGAGGCCTACCAGACCCAGATCATCAACCGCACCTCGCAGGGCATGATGATCTTGCCCGGCCAGTCGCTGTTCATCCTCGAGTGCGAGCCGGCCGGCTACGTCGTGCTGGCCGCCAACGAGGCCGAGAAGGCCGCCCAGGTGTCGCTGATCAACGTCACCCCGTACGGCGCCTTCGGGCGCCTCTACATGTCAGGCCCCGAGGCCGAGATCGACGCCGCGGCGGCGGCGGCGATCGGCGCGCTTGCTGGTGTCACCGGCAAGGAGCCAGAGAAGTTCGTCGACCGCTAGCCCGGTACCAAGACATCTGGGGCCCCTCGGGGCCCAGGCAGGAGACAACGATGGCTGATGCACTTGGAATGATCGAAGTGAAGGGCTTCGTCGGCATGGTCGAAGCCGCCGACGCGATGGTCAAGGCGGCCAAGGTCGAGCTCGTGGGGTACGAGAAGACCGGCGGCGGCTACGTCACCGCCATCGTGCGCGGCGACGTCGCGGCGGTGAAGGCCGCGACCGAGGCCGGCCAGCGCGCCGCCGAGCGTGTCGGTGAGGTCGTCGCGGTCCACGTCATCCCGCGGCCGCACGCCAATGTCGACGGAGCGCTGCCGCTCGGTCGGCAGGGTACGGCCCCGGGCACGTCGAACAAGTAGCCGGCGATGGTGCTCGGCAAGGTCATCGGTACGCTGGTCGCCAGCCGCAAGGAGCCCACGCTCGAAGGGCTGAAGCTCCTGGTGGTGCGCGCCTGCGACGTCGATGGCAACCTCGCCGCCTCCGGGGCCCCGGTGATCGCGGTCGACGCGGTCGGCGCCGGCGTCGGCGAGGTGGTGCTGTACTGCTCGGGCAGCTCGGCGCGCCAGACCCAGGCCACGCAGAACCGTCCGGTCGACGCCACCATCATGGCGATCGTCGACGCGGTCACCGTCGGCGACCAGCCGCGGTACCGGAAAGACTGAGGCGCGCGACGACCATGGCGCTGCGAGGCATGGGGCTCGACGAGGCCAAGATCGAGGAGATCGTCGCCCGGGTCGTCGAACGGCTCGGTGGCGGCGCCACCGCCGCTCCGCCGCGGCCGGTGAGCATCGGCAGCGACGCCCGCAAGCCCGCACCCAACATCCCGCGCGGCACGCTGGGCGTGTTTCCCGACGCCGACAGCGCGGCCAAGGCGGCGCGGCGTGCGTTCGAGTCCAACGAGCGGGTCGCGGTGCAGACCCGC
Source organism: Myxococcales bacterium (assembly GCA_947483555.1). GTDB lineage: Bacteria > Myxococcota_A > Polyangia > Haliangiales > Haliangiaceae > UBA2376. Next base: position 34,153 of record CANKMW010000081.1, on the reverse strand, counting down.
ATCAAGATGATCGCCGCCATGCGCGCGGTCGCGCTCGCCAACAACGAGCTGCTGTCGCGCTACGCCGTCGAGGAGACCGGGCTCGGCCGCTACGAGGACAAGCTGGCCAAGAACCGCCTGGTCGCCGAGAAGACGCCGGGCGTGGAGATCTTGCGGCCGATCGCGTTCACCGGCGACGACGGCCTGATGCTGACCGAGCGGGCGCCGTACGGCGTGCTGCTGGCGGTCACGCCGACCACCAACCCGACCGAGACCATCCTCAACAACGCGATCGGCATCGTCGCCGGTGGCAACGCGGTGGTCTTCAACGTCCACCCGTCGGCGGCGCGGACCAGCAACTGGTTCGTGCACCTGCTCAACGAGGCCATCATCGGGGCCGGCGGTCCGCGCGACGTGGTGAGCTCGGTCGAGCAGCCGACCATCGAGAGCGCCAACATCCTGATGAAACACCCGCTGGTGCGCCTGGTGGTGGTCACCGGTGGACCGGCGGTGGTCAAGGCGGCGATGGCGTCGGGCAAGAAGACGATCGGCGCCGGTCCGGGCAACCCGCCGGCGGTGGTCGACGAGACCGCGCACCTCGACCGGGCCGCCGACGCGATCGTGCGCGGCGCCTCGCTCGACAACAACATCGTGTGCATCGCCGAGAAGGAGATCCTGGCGGTCGACTCGATCGCCGACGAGCTGCTGCGCCAGCTGCAGAAGCGCGGCGCGCTGCTGCTCGACGCCCGCCAGACCAAGGCGGTCGAGAAGGTCGTCCTCGACGGTGATCACGTCAACAAGGACTTCGTCGGCAAGGACGCGTCGGTGATCGCCGCCGCCGCCGGCATCACCGGCCATGGCAAGGACCTGCGCATCCTGATCGCCGACGTCGACGAGCAGCACCCGTTCGTGCAGCACGAGCTGCTGACGCCGGTGCTCGGCTTCGTGCGGGTCAAGGACGCCACCGACGCCATCGCGATGGCGGTCCGCGTCGAGCACGGCTTCCATCACACCGCGACGATGCAATCGACGAACATCGACAACATGGCGGCGATGGCGCGGGTCTGCAACTGCTCCATCTTCGTCAAGAACGACGCCTCGTACGCCGGCCTCGGCCTGGGCGGCGAGGGCTACACCTCGTTCACGATCGCCAGCCCGACCGGCGAGGGGCTGACCACCGCGCTGCACTTCACCCGCGAGCGGCGTTGCACGCTCAAGGAAGCGTTTCGCTTCGTCTGATGGCGACGATGCCGAGCCCGAGCCCGGCGAGCGTGCCTGGACCTGCGCTGGGCTTGCTGGAGCTGTCGAGCGTCGCGCGTGGCGTCGTGGTCGCCGACGCCGCGCTCAAGCGCGCGCCGGCGGTGCTGCTGTCGTCGCGCACGCTGTCGGGCGGCAAGCACCTGATCGTGCTCGAGGGCGAGGTGGCGTCGGTCGAGGAGGCCATGGCGGCGGGGCGCGCCGCCGCCGGCGACCTGCTCATCGATCGGGTCGAGCTCGCGATGGCCGACGTCCAGGTGTGGCCGATGCTCGCGGTCGGTGGCGTGATCGCGGCCGGTGACTGGGCCGGCGACGGCGACGCCGAGGCGGTCGCGATCGTCGAGACTCGCACCGTGTGTGCGGCGATCGCCGCCGCCGACGCCGCCTGCAAGGCCGCCGACGTGATCATCCGCGATGTCCGGCTCGCCGTCGATCTGGCGGGCAAGGCGGTGTTCACCTTCACCGGCGCGCTGTCGGCGGTCGACGCCGCCGCCGCGGCCGCGCGCGCCGCTGCCGATGATCGGCTGGTGCTGCTCGAGCGCATCGCGCAGCCGGCGCCCGAGCTGCGCGGCCGGCTGTTTCGGTGATCAGAACCGAAAGCTGACGCCGGCGACGCCGCCGGCGCCATCGCGGGGCGGGGCCACGAACGGCGTCAGGCCGTAGTAGACCGGCGGGTAACCGAGGCGGGTGCGGAGCTCGCGGAGCTTGCGGTTGTGCGACGCCGGTCCGGCGAACGCGTCGACGACCTCCCACACGTGGAGCACCACGAAGCCGATCATGCCGCCGACGATCAGCGTCTCGCCGTCGTCGCTGTTGCAGCTGTCCTCGAAGGCGCAGTCATCGATCTGGCTGCCGATCCCCGCGAACAGGGCGACGACCGCGACGGTCTCGCCGACCGTGAAGATCCAGCCGGTCTCGCTCCACCGGCCCTGGATCGCCTGTCCGAGGCCGAAGCCGAACAGCAGGCTGGCGGCGCCACCGCCGATGTGCGCCCCGGCGGAGATCTCGCCGCGCGCCAGCAGCTTGGCGTCCTCGGCGGTCAGGCCGCCGGGCGGCGGTGGCTGGTAGGTGTGCGGCGGCGGGAGGTGACCGGGTGGTGGCGGCGGCGGCGGTGCGTACACCGGCGGCGGCGGCGGCGGCGCGTACACCGGCGGCGGTGGCGGCGATTGGCCGGGCTGAGCGCCGGCGACCGCGGTCAGCAGCCCGAGCGCGGCGAGGACGAGGAGCATGCGCATCGGCGAACGGTACACCCCGCCGATCGCGCAGGTGGCGCGGCGGAGCGCCGGGTGCCCGTTGCTGTGATGGCTTGCACATCGCTGCGGGAGGCGCATGCTTTTTGGGCCCGTGACCGGGCCGGAGGGTGGGCGCCATGTCGAGAATCAGGAAGCTCCTGTTCGCCACCGACTTCTCGCCGCACTCGCGCAAGGCCCTGGGGTGCGCGTCGGAGCTGTCGGCCCGGCTCGGCGTTCCGCTCGTGATCTACAACGCGGTGCAGTTGCCGGTGTACGCGATCCCCGACGGTGTCGTGCTGCGCGGCCCCGAGTTCATGGCCGACCTGGTCGAGCGTGCCCGGCAAGGGCTCGAGGACGAGCTGCGGATCGCCACCGATCTGGGAGCGCACGAGGTCCAGACCCAGTGGAGCGAGGGTCCGGCGGCGACCGAGATCGCGCGCATCGCCCGCGAGCAGTCCATCGACCTCATCGTGGTCGGCAGCCACGGCCGCGGCCTGATCGCGCGCGCGATCCTCGGCTCGACCGCCGACAAGGTGATCCGGTCCGCGCACTGCCCGGTGATGGTGGTCACCCACGATCACTGAGCGGGCACGGACGCCACCGGCGACTTGCACCGGCCCTGACCATGCGACAGGATGCCGGCGATGAAGCGTTTCGCCTGTGTCGTGTGCGTGCTCGCGGTCGCCGCCGGTTGCGAGAAGTCCAAGGAGACCACCGAGGAGGCGCCGATCCAGAAGGGATCGAGCCCCAGGAAGCTGCCGCCGCCGCCAGCGCCGGATGCCGCGGTCGCCGCCGGCAGCGGTTTCGCCGCTGGCAGCTCGCTGACCTCGAACCTCGAGACGGCGCCGCCGCCGGGCGGTTCGATGCCCGCCCCGCCGGCGGCGGGCGAGCTACGCCCGCCGGTCGCCGCCGACCTCGCTGGCTATCTCGAGGGTATCGCCGGCAAGGGCAAGCTCATGGCGACCATCGCCACCACGATGGGCGACTTCCACTGCGAGCTGTACGAGAACGTGCCGATGACGGTGGCCAACTTCGTCGGTCTCGCCACCGGCAAGAAGCCGTGGAAGGACCCCAACACCGGCGAGATCAAGAAGAACGTGCCGTTCTTCAACGGCATCATCTTCCACCGCGTCATCTCCGACTTCATGGTCCAGGTCGGCGATCCGCTCGGTCAGGGCGTGGGCGGCCCCGGCTACGAGTTCGACAACGAGATCGTGCCGTCTCTCAAGCACGACGTCGGCGGCGTGCTGTCGATGGCCAACGCCGGCCCCGGCACCAACGGCAGCCAGTTCTTCATCACCGAAAAGCCAACCCCGTGGCTCGACGGCAAGCACACCGTGTTCGGCAAGTGCGCGGAGGTCGACCTGGTCACGAAGATCACCAGCGTGCCCAAGGACGGCAACGACAAGCCGCTGACCCCGGTCACCATCAAGTCCGTGAAGATCAGCCGCCGCTGAGTGGGGACAGGTTCATGGGTCTGATGTTCTTGAGATCACATGTGTTTTAGGGCGCACCGCGACGCAATTCGCGCTGCCAGAGTTGCGTCGCGGTAGGCGCCAGAAGTCGAACAATCTCGGCAGTCTGCGGGGTATGAACCTGTCCCCGGTCAGGGGCAGGCGCCGCTGGGCTGGCCGAAGGGAGGCGTCAGGCAGGGGGCGCACTTCATGCCCTCGGCGCAGCTGTCCTGGCCGATGAGGAAGTTGTCGACGTCGGGCAGGCAGTCGGGGAGGCAGCGACCCTCGGCGTACTGTGCTCCGAACAGGTTCTGGATGAGGCCAGTCTCGCAGGTCGCCGGCTGGAAGCCGGGCTGCAAGAAGACGTTGGGCGCGCAGACCAGGTCGCCGCCTTCGGGGCAGACGTCGACGCCCAGCCGCTCGGCGTCGGCGCCGGCCGCCGCGCGCGGGACGCAGGTGCCCCGGCCGTCGCAGCACGCCGGCAGCCCGGTCGGGGTCTCGGTCGGTCCCGGATCGCACGACAGGTGGCAGGCCCCGGTGTCGGTCTGGTCGAGCGGGTTGAAGCATGGCACGCACAGCTCGTCGGTCGGGCACGTGCTCTGCGGCAGCAGCGCCGCCTGCGACTGCACCTCGGGTAGCGCCTTCGAGAGGCAACGCCCCTCGGCGCCGGCCACCGAGTCGCAGGTCGGCGGCACGTAGTTGCCGCCGGCGCGGATGAACGGATCGGGCACGCACTTGCTGCCGGCGTTGGGCGCCGCGCAGGCGGCGAGGCGGTCGCGCATGTCGTCGGGGACCAGCATCACCGGCAAGCAGTGAGCGCCGGGCTGACACGCCGGCAGCGTGGTCGGATCGACCAGATCGGGGCCGGTGTGCGGGCACTGCCCGCTGCCGAAGCCGCCCTCGCAGGTGTATTTGAGCTCGCAGGCGCCGGTGTTCTTGCCGTCGAGCGGATTGACGCACGGCACGCAGCGCTCGTCATCGTCGCAGCCGTCCTGCGGGAGGATGCCCCACACCTCGCCGACCTCCGGAATGCAGCCCGAGAGGCAGACGCCCTCGGCGCCTTGCAGCGACGTGCACGAGGGCGGCGTGTACACACCGCCGGTGGCGATGAGCGGGTCGGGCACGCAGTAGCCGCCGCCGGCACAGATGTCGAAGCGGTCCTGCAGCACGCCGGGAACGTCGGCGGTCGGCACGCAATGAGCGCCGCCGACGAACCCTTCGCAGCACGCCGGCAGCGAGTCCGGATCGCGCGCCGAACCGAGCGGTCCGTCGCACGCCGGGATCGGGTAGTCCTCGTCGTCACCGTCATCACCGAGGCCACCGCCGGTCGCGTTGATGTCACCGACCTGGCAGCCGGCGGCCAGCACCAGGAGCAGAAGAGCCGGAGCGGAAACGGCGATGCGCATGACCGATGTAGGTTTCAAGGCGCGGGCCAGCCCGGCGCGAGCCAAGGTTCCGCGCGCTTGTTCCCTCGAAGACCTGATCGCTTCCGGACACTCCGACCGCCGCCGAAACGTGGGGAACAAGTCATCGGGATCGGAGACTTTTTCCCCGGCCGTCGCGATCCCGGACCTCGAACCCGGCCCCCGGCGATCGCCCAGCGTCCGGATCCGGGCAGTGGCACTTCGGGACGTTGCCCGGGGAGGATCGCCCCGCTGATCGGTCGGGCCATCGCAACTATCGTTGTAGGGAATCAAGGATCTCGCGGCCCTGGTGTGGGCCGAGGTGCGGGCGAGCTTCTTGCTTGAACGGGAGTTCGTCGTGGACCAACTGCGCGCAATCACCGCACCGATCGCGGCGCCGGATGAGGAGACCAGCCCCGGTCGCCATCTGCCGCAGCGGCTGGCCCGCACCCGCCGCCGCGTGATCGCGATGGTCTCGATCGCGCTCATCTACGCGGTCGGCTTGTTCGCCGCCGCGCTGACGTCGCCCGACCGCGGCTTCTTCACGTATCAGGGCTCGGAGGTCGTGGTCGTCGATGCCGGATCACCGGCCGCCGCCGCCGGGCTCGTGGTCGGCGACCGGATCGTCGCGGTCGATGGTGTCCGGATCGCGGACGACGTGCATCGCGCCAAGACGCTGGCGTCGATCGCTCCCGATCGCATGGTCACCTTCACCGTGCTGCGCGCCGGCGAGACCATCGACGTCAGCTTCGCGATGAAGCGGCGGCTGCCGCTGGCCTCGGCCGGCGGCGTGGCGCTGGCGCTGGTGCTGCTGGCGCTGGCGTTGCTCGCCGATCGCGGCCGCTCGCACGATCTGCCCCAGCAGTTCCTGCGCTCGACGGTGATCTACGTCGTGTTCCTGGCTGGTGCGTTCGCGCTCGACGTGGTCGTGCACCAGCCGCTGCTCCAGGTGCCGTGGCTGTACTCGATGGTGCTGGCGGCGCCGGCGACCTGTCAGTTCATGCTGCGCTTCCCCAACGGACAGCGTTACTTCTCGCGCCGCGAGCGCTGGCTGCTGTACGCGCCGCCGTTCGTGCTCGCCACGTTTCTGGCCGTCAACTACGCCTCGTTCTGGGCCGGGCACCCGCTCCCTCACCGCCACCAGTTGACGCTGTGGGGCGGCGGCGCGGCCGGCGCGCTGGCGGCGGCGTACCTGTCGTGGGGAGCGGTGGCGCGGGCCCGTCGCCTGCGGGCCAAGAAGGCCGACATCGATCCGGTGGCAGCCAAGTGGCTGCACGTCGGCGGCCTGATCATGGCGGTCCCGCTGCTGGTCGCCACCGGGGTCGCCATCCACGATCTGAAGTCGTTCATCGCCGGCGGGTTCGGCCCCTACGTCGCGGTGGCGATGGTCGGTGGCTCGGCGTGCGTGGTGCTGGCCATGACCCGGGTGCCGTTCGGCGAGCTCGATCGGCTGTGGCGTCGCTCCAGCGGCTACCTGCTGGCCACGCTGCTCGCCGCCGGCCTGTACCTGATGTTCATCGGGCTCCTCGGTGGCGCCGCGTCGACGTTGTCGGGGGGCAGCTTCCCGGCGGCGCTCGGCGCCACCCTCGCCGCGGCGGTGGTGTTCGGGCCGCTGCGGGTCAAGGTCCAGCGCTTCGTCGACGGTCGCTTCGCCCGCGACCGCAGCCGAGCGCGGCGCCTGCTGCGCGAGGCGGCCGAGGCCGCGGTGGCGACGCTCGACATCGACCTGCTCAACCTCGGGCTGGTCGAACGCACGCGCGTCGCGCTGGGCGCCGATGGCGTCGGGTTGTTCGTCGCCGGCAGCGAGGGCTGGCGCTGCGTGGTCAAGGCCGGCGACCCCGGGATCGCCCCGGCGACGCCGGGCTGGGACCAGGCCTGCCGGGCCCTCGACGCCGCGCTGACCGCGAAGGCACCCCGCGAGCTGCCCAGCGGCGCGCTCGCGGTCCCGATCCACGCCGACGATCGCGCACCGACCATCGCGGTGGTGGCGCGCGAGGCGCGCTTCGATGACGAGGAGGTCGAGCTGCTGGCCACCGCCACCTCCGGGTTCGCGATCGCGATCGGCAATGCGCGCGCCCACCACGCGCTGCGCGAGCTGACCGAGCGCCTGCGCCGCGAGGTCGACATCGCCGAGCGGCGGCGCCGCGAGATCGTCCGCCTCAAGGAGCGCCTCGAAGAGGAGAACCGGGCCCTGGTCGGCGAGCTGGCGTCGCGCACCGGCAAGGCGCCGGTGATCGGGCACGGCCTGGCCGCGACCTTCGAGCTGGTGCAGAAGGTGGCCCACACCGACGTCACCGTGCTGGTCCACGGCGAGACCGGGGTCGGCAAGGAGCTGATCGCGCGCGCCATCCACGCCGCGTCCCCGCGCCGCTCGGCGCCGTTCATCGTCATCGACTGCGGCGCGATCGCCGTCGGCCTGGTCGAGTCGGCGCTGTTCGGGCACGAGAAGGGCGCGTTCACGGGCGCGTTCCGCTCCGCGCTGGGCGCCTTCCGCTCCGCGCACGGCGGCACCATCTTCCTCGACGAGCTCGGCGAGTTGCCGCTCGACCTGCAGCCCAAGCTGCTGCGCGTGCTCCAGGAGCGCGAGGTGCAGCCGGTCGGCGGTGAGGGCGCGATCGCCGTCGACGTCCGCGTGGTGTGCGGCACCAATCGCGATCTCGCCGACGAGGTCGCGGCCGGCCGCTTCCGCGAGGATCTGCTCTACCGCCTGCAGGTGGTCGAGATCGCCGTGCCACCGCTGCGCGCCCGCAAGGGCGACATCGCCGCGCTCTCCGACCACTTCCTGGCCCGCATCGCCGAGCGGACTCACAAGCCGATCAAGCGGCTGGCCGCCGACGCCATCAGCCTGTGTCTGGAGCACGACTGGCCCGGCAACATCCGCGAGCTCGAGCACGCGATGGAGGCCGCGGCGGTCTACGCCGAGAGCGACGAGATCCTGGCTCGCGACCTGCCGATGGCCGGCAAGGTCTTCCGCCGCAAGGCCGAGCACGCCATCGAGTCGGCCTCGGTCACCGTCGACGGCGCGCCGCGCGCCGGCCTGCGCGAGACGCTCGGCGACCTCGAGCGCGATCGCCTGGCCGAGACCCTGGCCGCGTGCGCCGGCAATCGCAGCCGCGCCGCCAAGGCGCTCGGCATGTCGCGCGGCGCGTTGCTGCGGCGCCTCAAGCGCTATGGCCTCGAGGCCGAGGGCGGCGAGGGCGGCGACGAGATTCTCGGCGACGGCCGTCCGGCCCGGGAAGCCATCCGAGCCTGACGGCGTACTAATGCCGGACCCGGGCCCGGTCAGGCGTCGAGCGGCAGCTGGGCGGCGCGCTGTAGATCGCGCTCGAGCTGGACGCGGCCGGCGCCGTACGGGCGCGGCCACGCGACGTCGCGATAGCCCTGCGCCGCGGCCGCGCGCAGGGTCCACATCGGATCGACGAGGTGTGGACGTCCGAGTGCGCACAGGTCGGCCCGGCCGGCGGCGATGATCGTGTTGACGTGATCGGGCTCGAAGATGTTGCCCACCGCGATGGTGGGCACGCCGGCCTCGTTGCGGATCTTGTCGGACAGCGGCACCTGCCACATGCGGCCGTAGCTCGGTGCCTCGTCGCGGCTCACCTGACCCGACGAGACGTGCACGATGTCGACGCCGGCCGCCTTGAAGCGCCGCGCGATCTCGACCGCGTCGTCGGGCACCAGCCCACCGGGCACCCAGTCGTGGGCCGAGAGGCGCACCGACATCGGCCGCTCGGCCGGCCACGCCGCGCGCATGGCGGCGAACACCTCGAGCGGGAACCGGCAGCGGTGCTCGAGGTCGCCGCCGTAGGCGTCGTCGCGCTGGTTGGTGAGCGGTGACAGGAACGACGACAGGAGGTAGCCGTGCGCGGCGTGGAGCTCGAGCAGATCGAACCCGGCCTGGGCGCCGCGCCGGGTCGCCGCCACGAACGCGTCCCGGACCGCGTCCATGTCGGTCCGGGTCATCGCGCGCGCCACCTGCGACTGCGGCGTGTAGGGGAGCGGCGACGGCGCGATGGTCGGCCAGGCCCCATGCGCGAGCGGCTGATCGGCGCCGTCCCAGGCCAGGCGGGTGGCGCCCTTGCGGCCGGCGTGGCCGAGCTGGAGCGCGACGCGCGCCCCGCCCGCGCCGTGGACGAAGTCGACGATCCGGGTCCACGCGACCTGCTGGTCGTCGTTCCACAGCCCGGTGCAGCCGGGCGTGATGCGCGCGTCCGGGCTGATGCACGTCATCTCGGTGAACAGGAGCCCGGCGCCGCCGGTGCCGCGCGCCGCGTAGTGCGCGAAGTGGAAGTCGGTGGGCAGGCCGTCGCGCGCCGAGTACATGCACATCGGCGCGACCGCGACCCGGTTGGCGAGGGTCAGGGCGCCGACCCGGAAGGGCGTGAACATCGGCGGCACGGCGCGCGGGGTCAGGCCGCTGTGGGCGGCGAACCAGCGATCGAAGCCGTCGACGTAGGCCGGATCGCGACGGCGCAGGCTGTCGCGCCCGACCCGCTGGCTGCCGGTGAGCAGCGAGAACACGAACTGCTCGGGCTCGAGCCCGACGTAGCGCTCGATGTCCTCGAACCAGGTCATGCGGTTGCGCGCCGCGCTCTGCAGGCGCAGCGCCTCGACCTCGCGCTCGGCCTGGTAGCGGGCCAGCCGGGTCGGGATATCACCGTCGGTCTGGTCGAGCGCGCGGGCCAGGGCGATCGCATCCTCCATCGCCAGCTTGGTCCCCGAGCCGATCGCGAAGTGGGCGGTGTGGGCGGCGTCGCCGATGAGGACCATGTTGTCCTTCCACCAGCGCTCGCACAGCACCCGGTTGAAGCGCAGCCACACCGCCGAGCCACGCAGGTGGCGCGCGTTGGACACCAGCGGGTGGCCGTCGAGCAGCTCGGCGAACAGGTCCGCGCAGAACGCGATCGCCGCCGCCGGTTCCATGCGATCGAGCCCCGCCGCTTGCCAGGTCGCTTCCGGCGTCTCGACGATGAAGGTCGACCACTCGTCGTCGAAGCGATACGCGTGGAGGTTGAACCAGCCCCACGGCGTCTGCTTGAAGGCGAAGATGAACGCGTCGAGGCGCTTGCGCGTGCCGAGCCAGATGAAACGGCACTTGCGCACGTCGATGCGCGGGTTGAAGTGCGCCTCGTGGCGGGTGCGGGTGACCGAGTGCACGCCGTCGGCGCCGATCACCAGGTCGTGCTCGCGCGCCAGGCCGTCGGGCGTGTCGAGCTCCACGCCGTAGCACAGCTCGACCCCGAGCCCGGCCGCGCGCCGGTCGAGGATGTCGAGCAGCCGGCGGCGCGAGACCCCGCAGAAGCCGTGGCCACCCGAGGTGAACCTGCGCCCCCGGAAGTGGACGTCGATGTCGTCCCAGTGGCGGAAGGCGCGCTCGATCTGGTCGACCACCTCGGGATCGGCGGCGCGGAACCCTTCCATGGTGCGATCGGAGAACACCACGCCCCAGCCGAAGGTGTCGTCGGGGCGGTTGCGCTCGATGACGCGGACCTGCCAGTCGGGGTGAGCCTGCTTGGCGAGGATCGAGAAGAAGAGGCCGGCGGGGCCGCCGCCGAGACACGCGATGCGCAACGTAGTCCTCCGGGTCGCGGGTCAGCGCGCCGTGGTGGCGCCGGGAACGAAGAAGCCATAGAGCTCGGAACGTTCGAGCGCGGGCAGGACGCGTTCGGGGACCAGGATGGTGCGCACGGCCCACACGTCGCGGAAGATGCGGTAGCGCAGCGCCGTCTGGTCCAGGTACTCGACCCCGGCCGAGCCTCCGGTGCCGGTGCGCCGGCCGATGACCCGCTCGACCATGCGGGCATGGCGCTGGCGGAACATGACGAAGGCCTGCTCGAAGGCGACCACGGCGTCGATCACGGCGCGCGGCCAGGCCAGGAGCGGCAGCTCGCGGTAGCTCTCGATGAACACCAGCGCGGCCCGCACCCGCGACGCCCGCGGCCGGCGCTCGACCGGGACCTCGACGGCGGCGAGGAACGCGGCGGCCGACTCGATCTCGCGCTGGTAGCGGGCCTCGAGTCGAGCCGCGTCCTCGGGACCCGGCGCCGCCTCCAGCGCCAGCGCGAGCGCGGCCCGCGCGCTGGCCGCGTGGGCCGCGCCGTAAGCGGCGACGAACGCCGCCACCCGCGCGGCGTCGTCGGGGTCACCGGGCACCGAGCCCTGGATCGGCGTGCGGTACAGCCACTCGTCGACCGCCTCGCGCAGGGTCGGCTGATCGGCGAGGCGCGCGTCGACGCGGCGCGACGCGCTCGACGGCGAACCGTCGTGGTTGCGCAGCATCTGCATGTAGCTCTTCTCTTGGCCGAGCGGGATGCGCTCGCCTTCGGGCAGCCCGGCGAGGATCTCGATCTCGCGCAGCTGCGCCGACTGGAAGCCGCTGGCCGGGCTCAGCTTGTCGCGGAACGCCAGGTAGTCGCGGGTGGTCATGGTCTCCATCACCGCGAAGTGATCGCCGGCGAAGCGCAGCAGCGTGGTCATGCGATCGATGCCGCGCACCGCGGCGGCCAGCGACTGCTCGGGCACCGGCACCTGGCGGAACAGATCGCGCGCCGTCACGAGCTCGCGCAAGACCAGCTTGAGCCACAGCTCCTCGATCTGGTGGATGGCGATGAACATCACCTCGTCGTTGGTGAGCTCGCCGTCGGAGGCGGCGAGCCCGCCCTGCAGGGCGAGGAGCTCCTCCAGCTTGATGTAGTCCCAGTACGCGGTGGGTTGACGCGCCATGCAGCGGAGTGTTGGCTCGCCCAGGCGACGCCCACAATGGTACTGCATGCGACGCGTGGTCGCGGGCCGCTGGCGCGCGGGGGGCTGATCAATCCTGATCGACGTCGCCGCGCTCGCGCGGATCGCCTCGCACCGCCGCCGTTGACGGAGATCAGCACGGGATCGCCGCGCGGGCGTCGCGCGTCGTCACCGGCCCGATCACGAGCGCGAGCTCGATGTGATCGAGCACCGCGATCCGGACCCGATCGGTGGCCGGCTCGTGGTCCCATGGTTCCTCCGTCATCCCCAGAAGCCGAACGACAGCCCGGCATTGCCGAAACGCGGTGCGAAGTCGCCGGTGACGCCGAGGCGCAACCGGTACCGCTTGTTCCACCAGAACCGAAACGTGAAGAACCCGACCTCGACGCCGGCGGTCAGGTGCGGTCGGCCGCGGACGTCGGTGAAGCGGCCGGGTTCCCAGTAGGTGCCGCCGCGCAGGCGCAGCCGGCCGGGCACGGCCTCCCATTCGGCACCGGTGTTCGCGCCCAGCGAGACGTGGCGTCCCGAGCGCTGCCACAGATCGTCGCCGAACGCGTCGAGGCCCATGCCGTCGCTGACCGCGCCGACCAACCGCAGATCGGCCGCGACGATCAGGGCGCGCTCGTCGCGGAACTTGCCGCCGACGACCTGGTTCCAGCGCGTCGGGCCGCGACGCCACGCCACGCCAGCCGCGATCTCCCACGGCGCGGCGACCCGCTCGGGCAGGATGTGACCCTCGCAGTCGAGCGGGTCGCAGCCGGCCACGTCGACGTCACGGCCGGTGATCGGCAGCGCCAGCGTCGCGCCGAGCCGCAGGTTCTCGCCGTGCGGGCGGTACAGCGCACCGGCCTCGAGCCCGCCGCCGGTGATCGAGAACAGCGGGCGCACGTCGGTGACGTCGAGGGTCCCGACCCGGATCGCCGCGCCGACGGTCCAGGTCTCGTCACCCCAGGTGTTGGCGACCGCGAACTTGGCCAGCGTGGCGATCGCCGTCAGTTCATCGCCGGCGGCGTCGGTGAGGCGGTCGCGCTGGGTCGAGACCACGATCGCCGTGCCCCAGCCGTAGTACATGCCGGCCAGGCCGGCGGTGGCGTTGGTCTGCGCGCGGCCGTCGTCGACCAGCCCGTTGTTGTCGAAGTCACTGGCGTAGACCGCCTCGAGGGCGTCGAGGTGAAAGTCCCAGTCCCACCACGTGGTCGAGGTCGCCTTGCGCACCGCCGGTGACGCCGGATTGCCGAGGGTTCCGGCCGAGCCCTCGGCGAGCGCGACCTGGACGCCGCCCATGCCGACGATGCGCACGCTGCCCAGCGCGGCGCCGCGGAACAGGTCGAGGGCCCAGTCGCGATCGGTGATCGGGACCGGATCTTCGGCGACCGCGATCGCCGTTGGCATCACCAGCGCGCCGACGGCCGCGGCGGCGATCACGAGGCGGGTGGTCCGCACGCCAAGAGCATACTGCGCTACCGTCGCCGCGATGGCGTTCGCACGCATATGCCGGTGATCCTGCGGTCGACGGCCGAGCTGATCGCGTGGATGCACGGCGAGTACCTCTCCGAGTTGCTGCTGCGCGCCTTGAAGCCGAAGCCGCGCGGAAGGCAGCCCCCGTCCGAGGTGTGCTTCGAGTGGGGCCTGGTGGTTCCCGACACCACCAAGCTGACCATGTACGGCGCGCGGGCCACCGGCGTCAGCCGCTGGAGCCTCGACGGCGAATGGGACAAGAACGAGGTGATCTCGTTCGTCCCCGACGCCAGCGGCGTCGCGCCGATCGTGTTGCACCAGGACCTCCCCGGTCGGCTGGCCCTCGAGTGTGTCACCCTCGACGTCGAGCGTCTCCCGGACAAGCGCTGGCGGCCGCCCCGGCGCGCCCGCGCCGATCAGTTCCTGGTCTGGGGCCGGCGTCCGACGTCGTGGCGCGAGCTGCTGTCGTGGATCGCGCCGCCCGACGGCGTCCGCCTGTTCGAGCGGCTGCCGGGAGGCAAGCGCACCCGAGCCCTCGCTCCCGACGAGCTGATCCCGATCATCACCAGCCCGTTCTTTGGTGTCTTCCGTCTCCAGCGCACCGCCGAGGACGAGACCCCCTGGCTGTGGCTGAGCTGGAGCCTGGCGATCACCACCGTCGGTCACCACGTCGCGATCCAGCGCGGCACCCTGGCCGATGCCGACTGGGACCGGGTCCGCGCGCTCCCCGGCCACCTGGGCGACTGCCAGGTCATCTCCGGCACGGTTCGCTGCAGCGGCGCGGAGTGGGTCGAGCGCTGACGCGCCTCGCGCCAGACCGGTTACAGTGGGCGCCATGGCCGGCCGCGAGCGAGACGACGTGCGGGTGGCGGCACCGGCCGACGGCGACCCCGGCGTGCCGTTCAAGCGCCATCTGTTCCTGCCCGCGCTGGTGCTGGGTGCCGCCGAGGCGGTGCTGGTCGGCTACCCGCTGTGGAACCTGTTCGACTTCGGCGATCTCGACGGTGGCACGCTGGCGCGGATCGGGATCCCGGTGCTGGTCGGCGCCGCGCTGGCGTGGAGCGCCGCGATCACCGCGTGGCTGCTCCCGGTGCGGGCGTGCGTCGCCGCACGACGCCGCGGCGCGCGAGCCAGCAAGGATCTGGCGTCGCGCGGCTACCGCTCGGCGTTGCGCACCCCGCTGCGCGTGTTCGTGGCCCGCACCGTGCTGTGGATCGCGATGGCGTCGGCGGCCGGGCTGGCGTTCGTGCGCTACGAGGGCTGGGACCCCGGCCAGGCGCTGGCGATGGCGTCGCTCGCCGGGCTGCACGCGGCCCCGATCGCGGGCGCCCGCGCGCTGTGGCTCGGCCGCGTCCTCGACGCGGTGCGGTCCCGCCTGTTCGCGGTGACGCCGCCCCTGCGCGGCTACGCCGACGACCACTTTCGCCGCCTGGTGCTGATGTCGGTGGTCATCGCCGCCGGTGCGCTCGCGCTGCACGCCGCGTTTCTCTACTACTTCGTGCCCATCACGCACGAGCAGTACCTGGCGTTCGAGACCTACGTGCCGGCGCTGGCGGCGCTCGGCTGGTGTGCCTGGGCGCTGGCGGCGCGCCAGCTCACCCGGCCGCTCGGTCGCTACCTCGACGCCGCCGCCGGCGACGGCGGCGACGCGGCGCAGGCCGGCAACGCGACCCAGGTCTACCGCCTGGCCCAGTCGCTACCGTACCGGCTGGCCATCGTCGGGCTGGTGGTGTGGGCGATGATCACCCTGGCCACCGTCCTGCTCGCGCGCTGGTACCTCGCGATCGAGCTCGACAACACCATCGTCAGCGCGGTCGCGTTGATCGCCGTCGCCCTCGCCGCCGGCATCTACGAGACGCTCGGCCATCGCGAGACCCTGCGTCCGCTGCTGGCCCACCTGTCGGCGCGCTACCGCATCCCGGTGCGCGCCATCGCGCCGTCCCTGGGGCTGCGCGCCAAGCTGATGCTGTCGTTCGGCGGCGTGGTGGTCCTGGCCTGCGGCATGGCGCTCTTGTGGGGCTTCGTCCAGTACAAGAACCTGTCGACCGAGGCGGTGACGCGCCAGGCCAGCGTCGGTCTGGCCTGGGTGCGATCGGAGGTCCAGGCCGCGACCGCCGCCCACCTCGAGCCGCCGACGCCGGCGCTGGTGCGCGGGGCGCTGGTCGACATCGGCGCCCGCAACCCCGAGGGCTCGACGGTCGTGTACTACATCGACGATCACACCCACCGGCTGCCGACGTCGGTGGTCAGCGGCGACGCCGTGATGTCGGTCGGCGGCGGGCCGATGGGGGCGCCGACGCTGCCGTGGTACGTGGTCGGCGAGATCCGGCGCGCCCGCAGCACGCGCATCGAGCTGGCGCGGGCGTACCTCGCCGGCCAGAGCGGCCGGCTGACGGTGACCTGGCACGGCGCCAGCTACGACCTCGGCGCGGTCGCGGTCTTCTATCCCAACTATCGCGGCCGTGGTGAGTCGATGGTGCGGCCGCTCAAGGAGCTGCTGGTCTTCTTCGTGGTCCTGTTCGGCGCCTGCGGCGGCATCGTGGTGGTGACGGTGGCGCAGTTCGTCAGTCCGATCCGTCGCCTCGAGCAGCGCGCCGATGCGATGGCCCGCGGCGAGCTGGTCGAGCCGGTCAGCTCGGGCGGCGACGGTGACGAGATCGGGCGCTTGACGTTCGCGCTCGAAGAGATGCGGCGGGCGCTGCGCGAGAAGCTGCGTTCGACCGAGGAGGTCAACCTCGATCTCGAGCGCGCGGTGCAGAAGCGAACCGCCGACCTCGCCAAGAAGAACAAGGAGCTCGCCGAGACGCTCGACAAGCTGACCCGCACCCAGGCCCAGCTGGTGCGCTCGGAGAAGATGGCGTCGATCGGTCAGCTGGTCGCCGGCATCGCCCACGAGATCAACAACCCGGTCAACGCCATCGTCAACACCGTCGGCCCGCTCGACGACGCGATCGGCGAGCTCGAGAGCGCCGACCTCGAGCGGCGCGGCGAGGCGGCGCGCGACATTCGCGACATGGTCAACGTGGTCAAGCGGGGCGCCCAGCGCACCAAGGCCATCGTCGGCGCGCTCCACAACTACTCGCGCACCGACGACGAGAAGGTGGTGGACTTCGATCTCAACCGGTCCCTCGATGACAGCCTCGAGCTGTTGCGCCACCTGCTCAAGGGCACCGTCCTGGTCGAGAAGCGCTACGGCGAGGTCGGCAAGATCCGGGGCCACGCCGGTCAGATCAACCAGGTGTTCATGAACCTGTTGACCAACGCGGCGCAGGCGCTGACCGGTCGCGACGGCGCGACGATCACGATCGACACCCGGGCCCAGGGCGAGCACGTCGAGGTTCGCATCGGCGACAACGGGCCCGGCATCCCGGCCGAGGTCCTGCCGCGGATCTTCGATCCGTTCTTCACCACCAAGGACGTCGGCGAGGGCACCGGCCTCGGCCTCTCGATCGTCCACGAGCTGGTCGAGCGCCACGGCGGCACGATCGAGGTCGACACCCAGCTCGGCGCCGGCACGACCTTCACCGTCACGATGCCGCGTCGCGCCGAGGTCGCCGTGACGCCGGCCCGCCGCGCCGCCGACCGTGCGCGCGCCGATCGCGCTGGTTCCGGCACCAAGCCGCCGGCCTGACCTGCGGGCCTGACCACCCGCGATCGTGCCATTCTGGCAGCCGGCCGCCGCGGCCGTGTCACCATGGCACCAGCGCGCGGTGGGTGACACCACGCGGATGATGTAATAACAGGTAGTTGCCATGAGTCAGGCCTGGCATCGGGCTTGTAATCAGGCTGATCGGTGCCCCCATGCTCACCAGCACACCTCGACGCTCCGGCCCCCGCCCGATGAACGCCCTGCGCAGCCCCGGCGGTGTTCCGCGCGGCTACTGGGCCGGCGCCACCGATCGCGATCCGGCCGCCGACGGCGCCGGTCGTGACCCGAGCCGGGGCGACACCGAGAGTCGCGGCGGGTGGGACCCGTCGCGCTCGGTGCTGGTGATCGACGACGAGGCCGCCATCGTCGACTCGCTCGAGAAGATCTTCCGGCGCGAGGGCTTCTCGGTCCTCACCGCCACCGACGGCCAGGCCGGCCTCGACCTGCTGCGCCGCAATCGGGTCGGCGTGCTGCTGTGCGATCTGATGATGCCGGGCACCACCGGCATGGATCTGCTCAAGGCCGCCAAGTCGATCGCGCCCGAGACCGAGGTCGTGCTGATGACGGCGTACGGCACGGTCGAGACCGCGGTCGACGCCATGAAAGAGGGCGCCTACGACTTCGTGTCGAAGCCGCTCAAGCGCGCCCACGTGGTGCGCATCATCAAGAACGCGCTCGAGAAGCAGTCCCTGGTCACCGAGAATCGCGCCCTCAAGGCGCAGCTCGCCGAACACCGCCGCCGCGCCATCATCGGCACGTCGCTGCCGTGGCGCCGCACCATGGACATCGTGCATCAGGCGGCGCCGAGCGAGGCCACCGTGCTCTTGCTCGGCGAGAGCGGCACCGGCAAGGAGTTGCTGGCCCGCGCGCTGCACGAGACCAGCCACCGCGCCAAGGGGCCGTTCGTCGTCATCAACTGCGCCGCCATCCCGGAGTCGATCCTCGAGGCCGAGCTGTTCGGCTACGAGAAGGGCGCCTTCACCGGCGCCACCATGACCCGCGAGGGTCGCTTCGAGGCCGCCAACGGCGGCACCCTGTTCCTCGACGAGATCGGCGAGATCTCGCGCCACGTGCAGGTCAAGCTGCTGCGGGTCCTGCAGGAGGGCGAGATCGAGCGCCTCGGTGGTGGCGGCAAGCCGCGTCGCATCGACATCCGCCTGGTCGCCGCCACCAACGTCGACCTCGGCGACGAGGTCAAGTCCGGCCGCTTCCGCGAGGACCTGTTCTACCGCCTCAACGTCATCCCGGTCCACGTGCCGCCGCTGCGCGACCGCCGCGAGGACGTGCCGCTGCTGACCCAGCACTTCGTCCAGCTCTACGCCGAGAAGAACGCCAAGCCGATCATCGGCACCACCGCCGCCGCCCTGGCCCGGCTCGCCGACTATCCGTGGCCCGGCAACGTGCGCGAGCTCGAGAACGCGATCGAGCGCGCGGTGGTGTTGACCCGCGGCACCACGCTCGACGAGGACGCCCTGCCGCGCGAGGTCCGCGACGCGGCGGCCGCCGGCGCGCCCGGCATGAGCTTCGTGATCGGCACCACGCTCGCCGACATCGAGATGCGCGTCATCCGCGAGACCCTGCGCCACACCCGCGGCGACAAGCGGCTGGCCGCCAAGCTGCTCGGCATCGCGACCCGCACCATCTACCGCCGGCTGGCCGAGGTCGGTGAGGTCGACGGTGCCGACGAACCCGAGCCCGAGCCCGAGCCCGAGCCCGAGGCCGAGCCCGTGCTCGCCCCCGACGGGAGCGTGTGATGCAGGAATACGTCAAACGCTACTTCTGGGTGGTGATCGCGCTCACCGTCGCGCTGTCGGCGCTGTTCGGCGCCAAGCTGGTCAACCACGTCGCCGAGGCCAAGTTGCTCGCCGACGCCAAGAGCGGACCCAAGGTCACGCCGCCGGCACCGTCGCCCTCGGCGCCGATGTCGTCGCGCACCAAGGACGGGACGCCGCTGGTCGATCGCAACATGTTCTGTTCGAGCTGCTTGCCACCGGTGGCGGTGGCGTCGACCCCGAACGGCCCGGTCGATCCCAACTCGGTGCCGATGACGTCCTTGCCGCTGCTGCTGGTCGCCACCCATGTCACCGACCAGCGCTATGCCAAGGAGGCGTTCGCCACCATCCTCAACACCGCGTCGCAGAAGCAGGGCGCGTACTGGATGGAGCACGACATCCCCGGCGCCGGCCGGGTGATCGCCATCCACTACAAGTACGTCGACTTCATGAACACCGCCTCGGGGCGCAAGGAGCGCATCTCGATCACCGGTGAAGCGCCGGTGGTCTCCACGCCGGCGGTGGTCGCCGAGAACCCGCCCACCGGTGACGGCGACGACCTCACCGCCGCGATCGACTCCGGGATCAAGAAGATCGACGAGACCACCTTCGAGATCGACCGCTCGCTGGTCGAGAAGGTGCTCGCCAACCCGATGGCGGTCGCCAAGGGCGCCCGCGTGATGCCGTCGTCGAAGAACGGCGAGCCCAACGGCTTCAAGCTCTACGCGGTCCGGCCCAGCTCGGTCTACGCCAAGCTCGGCTTCGCCAACGGCGACACCCTCCACGCCGTCAACGGCATGGAGCTCAACTCGATGGACAAGGCCATGGAGGTCTACTCGAAGGTGCGCGACGCCCAGAGCCTCCAGGTCAACGTCACGCGTCGCGGCAAACCCGTGACCCTCAACTACAGCATCCGCTGATGTCCGTGATCGGTCTCGTCATGATCCACACCCGTCGTCTGATCCCTCTGTTCCTGATCTCCGCGGTGGTCCTCGCCGGGACGCGGACGGCGTCCGCCCAGCCCGCGCCCGCCGCCGGCGACGACCCGCCGGGGGAGGATGCCCAGCTGTACGCCTGCGGCAAGGCCCGGGCGTCGTTCTCCGTGACCCTCAAGCAGGAGACCGAGCTCAAGGACCTGCTGACCTGGGCGATGGGGTTCACGTGCAAGAACTTCATCTACGAGTCGAGCATCCTGCAGCGCTCGAAGAAGCTGACCATCATCGCCCCGATCAAGATGACGCCGCAGCAGGCGTACCGGGTGTTCCTGGTCGGGCTGTCGACGATGGGCCTCACCGTGGTGCCCAAGGGCAACGTGCTGCGGGTCGTCGAGGCGGCCAACGCCAAGAGCGAGACGGTGCCGATCTACCGCAAGGGCACCCCGGGTAACTCCGACGACGTCGTCCGCCTGATCCTGCGCCCGCAGCACGTCGGTGTCGACGAGCTGTCCAACGCGCTGTCGGTCGTGAAGTCGAACATCGGCGTGATCCAGCCGGTGCAGAAGGCCGGCGTCCTCGTCATCACCGATTTCTCGAGCCACATCCGCGACATGGTCACGGTCGCCAAGGAGCTCGATCGACCGGCGTCCGGCGAGGGCGTCTACACCATCCAGGTCAAGTTCGCCGATGCGGCGCAGCTGGCGGCCAAGCTCGGCGAGATCCTCGGCACCGGCATGGGCGGCGGCAAGGGCGGTGGGGGCGGCGAGATCACCGCCGCGATCCCGACCAAGATCATGGCCGACGAGCGCACCAACACGCTGATCATGCTGTCGAGCGAGGCCGGCTACCTGCGCGTCAAGGCGCTGGTCGAGCGTCTCGACGTCGGGATCGAGGGCGGCGACTCGGGCTCGATCCACGTCTACGCGCTCGAGAACGCCAGCGCCGAGGAGCTGGCCACCACGCTCAACGCCGCGCTCACCGGCGTCTCGCAGCAGAGCGGTACCCGCGGCGGTGGTCGCACGCCGGCCCGGCCGGTGGCGCCGCCCGGCAGCTTCGACGGCGGCGGCAGCGCCGGCGGCGGCGCCGCGTTCGAGGGCCAGGTCCGCATCACCCACGATGCGCCCACCAACTCGCTGGTGGTGCTGTCGAGCGGCCGCGACTTCCAGGCCCTCAAGAGCGTGGTGCGGGCGCTCGACCTGCCGCGGCGCCAGGTCTTCATCGAGGCCGTGATCCTCGAGCTCAACGTCGGCAACGGCCTCGACCTCGGCACCAGCTTCCACGGTGGGCTGCCGATCGGGGACAACGACGATGCGCTGATGTTCGGCGGTGTGCAGGGCAGCGATCTCAAGTCGCTGCAGCTGTCGACCTTGATCTCGGCCACCGGCCTCATCGGCGGCCTGCTGGGGCCGATCTTGCCCCAGTCGCAGGAGCTGCTCGGCACCAGCATCCCGTCGTACGCGGTGCTGTTCCAGGCCCTGGCCAAGTCGTCGAACGTCAACGTGCTGTCGAGCCCGCACATCCTGGCCACCAACAACCAGGAGGCCGAGATCTCGGTCGGCCAGAACATCCCGTACGTCGGCGGCGTCAGCTTCGGACTGCCGGCCGGCGGCGCCGGCGGCATCCCCGGCTTCGGCAACGTCTCGATCCAGCGCCAGGACATCCAGCTGGCGATGAAGATCACGCCGGCCATCAACGCCGGCAACATGGTCACGCTCAAGATCGAGCAGGAGATCCAGGACGTCGGCGAGCGCGACCCGCAGCTCGGCCCGTCGTGGACCAAGCGCAAGATCAAGACCACGGTGGTGGTCAAGGATCAGCAGAGCATCGTGATCGGCGGCCTGATCTCGGATCGGGTCTCGTACAGCGAATCGAAGGTCCCGTTTCTCGGCGACATCCCGATCCTCGGCTACCTGTTCAAGTACACCAAGCGCGAGAAGCGCAAGACCAACCTGCTCATCCTGCTCACGCCCTACGTCATCCACGACCAGCTCGACCTCAACACGATCGTCGAGCGCAAGGTGCGCGAGCGCAACGAGTTCCTGCGCGCCTTCTACAACCTCGACAAGGCCACCTACCTGCCGCGCGTCGACTACCGGCGCAAGCGCGGGCTGGTCGAGGAGATCAATCGCACCATCCAGGCCGTCGATTCCGAGCGCGACGTCCTGCGCGCCCTCGAGCAGCGCGACACCACGGTGACCGAGGGCGCGATCGAGTACGACCTGCCCGGCGCGGGCGCGGGCTTCGATGATCCGGACGAGCCGAAGCCGGAGGTCAAGCCGCTCGACGCGCCGAAGCCCGACGAGAAGAAGCCCGAAGCGAAGCAGCCGGACGCCAAGCCGGCGGGCGCGGGGGCGAAGAAGTGAACCCGGCGGCCGCATACGGGCCCGAGTTGCTGGGCGAGATCCTGGTCCGCGAGCTCGGCGTCCGCCGCGAGGCGATCGACAAGGCGCTCGACAAGCAGCGCGAGGAGGGCGGCCTGCTCGGCGAGGTGCTGCTCAAGCTCCGCCTGGTCGACGAGGATCAGCTGGCGTTCGCGCTGGCCCAGCAGGCCGAGCTGCCGTTCGTGCGCGACCTGCCGCGCGCCGAGGACATCCCCAACGAGCTGATCGAGGCGCTGCCCATCAACTTCGCCAAGCAGCACCGGGTCCTGCCGCTGGGCCGCGATCCCGACAGCGGCCGGGTCCAGGTCGCGGTCTCCGATCCGACCGCGCTCGAGATCGTCGATGACGTCGCCGTCATGCTCGGCGCCGGCGTCGACGCGGTGGTGGCGGCGCCGGGCAAGATCGTCGACCACATCAACAAGGCCTACGGCCGGTTGCGGCAGGGCGCCGAGCTCGAGCACGACGCCAAGAAGGACGAGGGCGACGACGAGTTCGGCCAGGCCGAGGAGCTGGTCGACATCCTCGACCTCAACGACGAGGCGCCCATCATCCGCTGGGTCAACTCGCTCATGTTCCAGGCCGTCAAGGAGCGGGCCTCCGATATCCACATCGAGCCCGGCGAGAAGGACGTGATGGTGCGCTACCGCATCGACGGCGTCCTGCGCGAGGCCAAGCGCGCGCCGCGCAAATTTCTCGCCTCGATCCTGGCTCGCGTCAAGATCATGTCCGGCCTCAACATCGCCGAGAAGCGCCTGCCGCAGGACGGCCGCATCCGGCGCAAGATCGGCGGCAAGGACGTCGACATGCGCGTCGCCACCGTGCCGACCGCCGGCGGCGAGCGCATCACGATCCGTCTGCTCGATCGCAGCTCGGTGCTGCTCGGCCTGGCCGACATCGGCATGGCCGAGGACATGCTCGTGATCGTGCGCGCCATCATCAAGCGCCCGCACGGCATCCTGCTGGTCACCGGGCCGACCGGCTCGGGCAAGACCACCACGCTGTACGCCTGCCTCAGCGAGATCAACTCGCCGGATCAGAACATCCTCACCGTCGAGGATCCGGTCGAGTACCAGCTCGAGGGCATCAGCCAGACCCAGGTCAACCCGAAGATCGACCTCACCTTCGCGACCGGGCTGCGCTCGTTCCTGCGCCACGACCCCGACGTGATCATGGTCGGCGAGATCCGCGACAAGGAGACCGCCGAGATCGCGATCACCGCGTCGCTCACCGGTCACTTCGTGTTCTCGACCGTCCACACCAACGACGCCGCCGGTGCCATCACGCGTCTGGTCGACATGGGCATCGAGCCGTTCCTGGTCGCGTCGTCGCTGGTCGGCCTGCTCGCCCAGCGCCTGGTGCGGCGTCCTTGTTACGAGTGCGCGCGCGCCGTCCGTCCCGACGAGCAGGTCCTGAACCAGCTCGGCCTCGATCCGGCCATCTTCTATCGCGGTGGCTACCAGTTCCCGAACGTGAAGGGCCAGCGGCCGCCGCCGGCCGGGACCGTGCTGGAGCCGGTCGGCTGCCCGTCGTGCCTCGACGTCGGCTACCGCGGCCGCACCGGCATCTACGAGATGCTGATGATCAACGAGAAGGTCCGCCACCTGACCCTCGAGAAGGCCGACGCCGGCTCGATCCGCGCCGCGGCGGCCGAGGCCGGCATGATCAGCCTGCGCCTCGACGGCGCCCGCAAGGTGGTGCAGGGCCTGACCACCACCGAGGAGGTCATGCTGATGACCGCGGAGGCCGATCTCTGATGCCGATGTGGGCCTACAAGGGCATCGGCGCCACCGGCAAGGCCGCCAGCGGCGTGCGCGACGCCGATTCGCCCAAGGTCCTGCGCCAGGTGCTGCGCAAGGAGGGCGTGATCGTCACCGACTGCGAGCCGTCGAAGCAGGGCGCCAAGGGCGCGGCGGTGGGCGGCAAGGCGGCCGGCGCCGGGCTGTCGAAGGAGGTCGACCTCGGCGCGATGTTCGGTGGCGTCAAGAAGACCGAGATCGCCAACTTCACGCGTCAGCTCGCCACGCTGCTCAAGAGCGGCATCGCGCTCGCCGAGGCGCTCGGCACGCTGTTCGAGCAGACCGAGAACGTGCGCTTCAAGGTGCCGCTCGGCGAGATCCGGACCCAGGTCAACGAGGGCACCTCGTTCGGCGACGCCCTCGCCAAGCACCCCAAGATCTTCGAGGAGCTGTTCGTGTCGATGGTCCGCGCCGGCGAGATCGCCGGCAACCTCGACGCCGTGCTCGACCGGCTCGCCGACTTCCTCGAGGGCTCGCAGAAGCTCAAGTCGAAGGTGCAGAGCGCCATGATCTACCCGATCATCATGGTCGTGGTCGGCGTCGGGATCATGGGCCTGTTGATGGTCGCGGTGATTCCCGAGATCACCAAGATGTTCAAGTCGCAGCACAAGACCCTGCCGGTCAACACCCGCTTCCTGATCTGGTTCTCCGACACCCTGCGCAACCACCTGCTGCTGATCGTGCTCGGCTGGACGGGCGCGATCTGGGGCTTTCGCGCCTGGCTCAAGAGTCCGGGCGGCCGGCAGTCGTGGGACCGCTTCGTGCTCCGCCTGCCGATGATCGGCGACCTGGCCCGCAAGATCAACGTGGCGCGCTTCGCTCGCACGCTGGGCACGATGTTGCAATCCGGCGTGCCCATGCTGCGCGCCCTCGATACCGCCAAGCAGATCATGGGCAACGTCATCATGCGCAAGGCGGTCGAGGACGCCAAGCAGGCGGTCACCGAGGGTGAGTCGCTGGCGGTGACGCTCAAGCGCTCGGGCCAGTTCCCGGCGATGATGACCCACATGGTCGCGGTCGGCGAGCGCGCCGGCGCGCTCGAGCAGATGCTCGAGCGGGTGGCCGAGACCTACGAGACCGAGGTCGACATGCGGCTGGGCCGCGCGACCGCGATGCTCGAGCCGCTGATGCTGGTCGGGATGGGCGGCACCGTGTCGTTCATCGTGTTCTCGATCCTGCAGCCCATCATGGCGATGGGCCAGTTCAAGTGATGTCCAAGGAGAAGACCATGACCCCCGTTGCTCCCGCCCGCGCTCGCCGTGTTGGTCGCCGCCTCCGCCGCATGGTCGGCATGACGCTGCTCGAGATCATGATCGTGCTCGCCATCCTGGCCCTGGTGATGGGCCTGCTGGTCGGCCCCCAGGTGCTCAAGCTGTTCGCCAAGGGCAAGGACGACATCGCCCGCGCCGGGGCCAAGAAGCTGGCCTTCGAGTCCTACCCGCAGTGGGTCATGTTGTCGGGCAACAAGGGCAAGTGCCCGACCGCCGCCCAGCTCAGCGAGGTCGGCGGCGCGGCCAAGGATCCGTGGGACGAGGAGTACGTCATCAAGTGCACCGACCTGCCGGCCGGCGCGGTCGGCGTCGCGGTGTTCAGCAAGGGCGAGGACAAGAAGGCCGACAGCGCCGACGACCTCAAGTCGTGGGACCAGTGATCCGCTAGCCCGACCCCCGCGCACCGCACCGCATCGCACCCGTCATGTCGATCCCGTCACCCACCCCGTTCGCCCTGAGCGAGGCCGCCTTGCGGCCGAGTCGAAGGGCGCAGCGCGGCATGACCGTGCTCGAGATCATGATCGTCCTGGCCATCATCGGGTTCATGTCGTACCTCGGCTACAGCGGCTTCCGCCTGCTCACCGGCGCCGCGCTGTCCGAGGACACCAGCGATCTGGCCCTGGTGCTGCGGCGGGCGCAGCTGCTGGCGGTCGAGAGCGGCGTCCCGACCCGGGTCGTGATCGATCTCGACAAGCACGCCTACTGGGTCGAGGCGTGCACCGGCGATCCTTCGCTGTCGCGGGCCAAGGAAGAGGAGAAGGTCGACGCCGAGAGCGCGGCCGAGGCGCTCGCCGACGCCCGCCAGCGCCTGGCCACCATGCCCGGTGGGCAGCTGCAGGCGGCGTCGCCCGAGGACGAGGCGAGGATGGCGGCGGCGCTGGCCGGCAAGAAGGTCGGTGGTCGCATCTGCGGTCCGCTCGGGAGCGGGCCGGCCGCCGACGAGCTCGGCCCGGTGCTGTCGGGCGACGCGGTCGGCCGCGAGCTGCGTCGCGCCCTCGACGTCGACCGCGGCGTGAAGTTCCGCGAGGTCTGGGTCCAGCACCTCGAGCAGTCGGTGTCGACCGGGCAGGTGAGCGTCGCGTTCTTCCCGCTCGGCTGGGCCGAGAAGGCGATCATCGAGCTCGGTGGTGGCGACGCCGTCGAGACCGTGCTGGTCCACGGGCTCACCGGGCGGGTCGAGGTCCGCGGCGAAGCGCTCCGCGATCCCGACGACCACATGCTGCGCGACGCCAAGGGCGAGCGGGCGGAGGAGCGATGAGGTCGTTCCGCGGCAGGCGCGGTTTCACGCTGATCGAGGTCATGCTGGCCCTCGCGATCCTGGGCGCGTCGCTGGTGGTCCTGGTCAAGAGCGTCGCCGGCAACATCACCGCTGCCCAGGACTCGTTCTACATGGGCATCGCCACCGATCTGGCGCGCGGCAAGATGTACGACATCGAGGAGGGCCTGCTCCAGGAGGGGTTCCAGGAGACCGAGCAGACCGACGAGGGCGACTTCTCCGACGAGGGCTGGGACGAGGTCAAGTGGAAGTCGAAGGTCGAGCCGGTCGAGCTGCCGAGCTTCGACGTGCTGATGGGCCTGGCCAAGGGCGAGCCGGGCGAAGGTGCGGGCGCGGGCTCGGGCTCGGGTGACGGCGAGGAGGGCGAGAGCCAGGTCGACAAGTTCCAGTCGAGCGCCCTGGGCGGGATGATCGGCATGCTCGGCGGCGGTGGCGGCGGCGGTGGCGAGAGCGCCTCGGCCGGCCAGCAGGCCACCGCCGGCTTCCTGCAGGGCCAGTACACGATGGTGCAGCAGGTCCTCAAGCAGGCGATCCGCAAGATCACGCTGACCATCGACTACGAGACCGGTTTCCGCAAGTCGTCGTTCGAGGTCATCCTCTACGTCACCGACGCGGCCGGCATGCAGAAGGTGCTCGGCGGCCTGGGGGCGACCCCATGACGGCCGCCCGCCAGCGCGGCATGACGCTGATCGAGATCATGATCTCGCTGGCCATCATCGGCATGATGATGACCATGGCGTGGACGACGATCAGCTCGGCGTCCCGGGCCCGCGTCAACTTCGTCGCGCTCGAGGAGCGCAACCACGAGATCCGGGTCGCGATGGCGCGCATGGTCCAGGATCTCCAGAGCGCGTACCTGTCGAGCAACGAGGACACCGCGTTCGACAACCGGCGCACGATGTTCATCGGCAAGTCGGAGGAGCTGCGCTTCTCCAGCTTCGGCCACGTCACGCTGTGGGCCGACGCCAACGAATCGGACCAGACCATCATCGCCTACTACCTCGACGACGACCGCGAGGCGCCCGGCCAGGAGGCGCTGTACCGCAAGGAGCTGCGCCGGCCGTCGAACGAGCCCTGGGAGGGCGAGCCGGGCGAGCACGACATCCTGCTGCGCGGGGTCGAGAAGCTCGAGCTCCAGTACTGGGACTGGAAGGACAAGAAGTGGCAGGAGACCTGGGACTCGACCAAGCAGGACGCCGAGAGCAAGCGGCTGCCGACCCGGGTCCGCATCGAGCTCACCTACAAGAACCCGCGCGGCGACGAGCTCAAGCTCTCGACCCAGGCCCGGGTGCTGCTGCAAGAGGAGCTGACGTTCCCCCAATGACTCCGAGATCTCGAACCCCGTTCGCCCGCGGCCCGTTGGCGCGAACCCCGTTCGCCCTGAGCGAGCCGCCTGGCGGCGAGTCGAAGGGCGCGCGTCGCCCACGACGACCAGCGCGACGGCGCGGTCGGCAGCGCGGCATCGCCATGCTCGCGGTGGTCACCGCGGTCGCGATCTGCATGGTGATCGTCAACGAGTTCGGGACCTCGACGACCATCGACATGATGCAGGCGCGCAACAACCGCGATCAGATGCAGGCCCACTTCCTGGCCCGCTCGTCGCTCAACCTGACCGAGCTGATCGTGCGGCTCCAGCTGCGTCTCGACACCGCGTCGAAGGACTTCGAGCAGCTGCAGGGGGTGCAGATCACCGACTTCGCCGATCCGCTGATGGCCGCGTTCGGTGGCGACGCCGAGCAGGTCCAGGCCGCGATCGGGATCTCGATGGACCAGACCAAGGGCCTGGGCGCCAGCATCGGGACGTTCGGGGTCCGCATCACGCCGGTCGACGGCAAGATCAACGTCAACTGCGGTGGCGCCGGCACCGGCGCCGCCGGCCCGACCGGCGAGGTCTCGCTGATGGCGCGATCGCTCCAGTCCCTCATCTACCCGCCGGCGTTCGACCCCATCTTCGAGGAGCCCGACGGCGACGGCTGGCGCCGCGACCGCCGCACCCAGGTGGCGGCGATCATCGACTACGTCGACAAGAACCAGAGCCGGATCGAGATCCGCGACGACAAGCCGCCCGAGTCGACCGGCGGCCCCGAGGACTACGGCTACGAGAACCTGCGCGACTCGTACAAGCCCAAGAACGCGCAGATGGACTCGGTGGCCGAGCTCAAGCTGGTGCGCGGCGTCGACGACCGCTTCTGGACCTTGTTCGGCAACGCGTTCCGGGTCTGGGGCGGCTGCAAGGTCAACCTGCGCGCGCTCGACGACACCAAGGTGGTGGCGGCGGTGATCTCGCTGTCGGCCAAGGACCCCAACGACCCGGTGCTGCGCGATCCGCAGGCGCTGTGGGCGATCGCCAATCTGGTGCTGACCGCCAAGCAGTTCGGCTTCTACTTCGTCGAGACGGGTGAGTTCGCCACCTTCGTGAAGGATCCGGCGGCGGCGTTCGCCGGCCTGGCCGGCGGCGGCGAGGAGGGTGGGCAGGGTGGTTCGGGCGCCGCGCTGCCCGGCCTGCCGCAGCTGCCGCCGGGCATCAAGGGCATCGAGCTCGACACCGCCAAGCTCAACCAGGTCGCCGCCTCGGGCACCATCGAGAACTACCAGGTCGAGGCGTGGGGCGAGGTCGACCGCGCACCGTTCCTCCCGGCGCGCCGCACCCTGCGCGCGTTCTGGAACCAGAAGCACGTGAACCAGCAGGCGCGCAACCAGCAGCTCACCAAGACCGGTGCCTGGCTGCATCTGCGGGAGGAATGACGTGAGCAACGCCGTGAGGTTCGTGCCATGAGCCGTATCTTTGCCATCGACCTGGGCGCGTGGAGCGTCAAGGTCGCGATCGCCCACGCCGGCCTGCGCCACGCCGCGATCACCGACGTCATCGAGCGCGTGGTCCCGGCCGGCGACGAGCCCCACGAGCGGCGCGCGGCCCGCGTGCTGGCCGGCATCATCCGCGAGCAGCACCTCGAGAAGGACACCGGCTTCCTGGTCGTCGGCGGCGCCCAGGTGTTCGTGCACGTGCTCGAGTTCGGCTTCAAGGCGGTCCGCCGCCAGGACCTCGAGAAGGTGGTCGGCGGCGAGCTCGAGGGTGTGGTGCCGGTCGATCTCGAGGATCTGGTCTACGCCTGCGATCCGCTGCCGGCGAGCGCTGGTGCGGCGACCGGACCGGTCGACCCGACCGCGGCACCGGCCCGGGGCCGGGTCGCGCTGCCGACCGAGGGCATGCGCGTCCTCACCTACTCGATGCGCCTCGAGCGCGCCCGCCAGTTGCTCGAGCTCACCGGCGAGGCGGGTTCGGAGGCCCGCGGGCTTCTGCCGGTGGCGGTGCTGGCCCGGCTCGCCGAGCGGGCGCCGTCGGCCGCCGGCAGCGCGGCGGTCGCGGTGGTCGACGTCGGCCACGAGCACACCCACGTCGTGGTCACCCACGGTGGTAAGGCCGTCTTCTCGCGCACCATCGGCCGCGGTGGTCGTCAGGTGACCGACGCGGTGGCCAAGAACTGGCGGCTCGACGCCGCGCAGGCCGAGCACGCCAAGCACTCCGACGGCTTCGTGGCGTCGGAGTCCAACCCGGCGCCGAGCGAGGCCTGGGGCCGGGTTCACGCCGTGCTGATCGGCGAGCTCGGGCCGTGGGCGCGCGAGCTGCGCCAGACCCTGGCCGGGTGCCGCGCCAAGACCGGCGTGGCGGCGTCGCGGATGCTGCTGGTCGGCGGCGGTAGCCGGCTACGCGGGCTGGCGCCGTTCGTCGCCGAGCAGCTCGGCATTCCCACCACCACGCTGGCCGGTGACGATCCGGCGGCGCTGGTCGGGCCGCGGGCCGCCGAGATCACCGGCGTCGACAGCGCCGCGCTGGTCATCGCCGCGGCCCACGACGCCGGCGGCGCCCGCCCCACGTTCGACCTCCGCCAGGGACCGCTGGCGTTCAAGGTCGACATGTCGTTCGTCAAGACCAAGCTGACCCAGGTCGCGGTGGCGATGCTGGTGGTCCTGGTCTTCGCCGGCGGGTCGGCGTACGCCGGGTTGCGCAAGCTGCGCCAGGCCGACCGGGTCCTCACCGATCGGGTCGCGCGCGAGTCGGCCGAGTACTTCAAGGAGGCCAAGTCGGTGGCCGATCTGCTCGCGCTCAAGAGCGGCGACGTCGGGCCGGGCGAGTCGCCGATGCCCAAGATGTCGGCCTTCGACCTGATGCTGGCCATCAACGCCAAGCTGCCGGCGCGCGACAAGGTCACGCTCGACGTCACCGATCTCGACATCAAGGACAACAAGGTCAGCCTCAAGGCGTCGGCCAAGACGCCCGAGGAGATCGATCAGGTCGAGGCCGCGCTCAAGGAGATCACCTGCATCAAGGAGATCACGCGGGGCTCGACCACCAACGGTCCCAACGGCGAGAAGAACTTCTCGTTCACGATGCGCACGGAGTGCATGTAGCCATGGCCACCTTCGACAAGCTCCGCGACCGCTGGGAAGCGATCTCGCCCCGCGAACGACGCATGGTCGTCCTGCTCGGCGTCTCGTTCGTGCTGGTGATGATCATCTACGTCTCGCTCGAGATCCGCGACGGCCTCGGCCGGCTCGAGCTCAAGAACCACCGCGCCCGCAGCGCGCTCGCCAAGCTGACCTCGTACAAGGCGCAGGCCCGGGCCGCGGCCCCCGACGACGCGGCGCGCCAGATCGGCACCGAAGCGGTGAAGCTCGAGAGCTACATCTATCGCGCCGGTGAGACCGCCAAGGTCACGGTGCCGGGCGTCAACACCCGCTCGCCGTCGCCCAAGGGCAGCTTCGTCGCCCACGCCGCGACCGTCGAGGTGCGCGATCTGTCGATCATCCAGGTCAAGGACTTCCTGCACGCCATCGAGACCGACAACAAGGTGGTCGTGGTCAGCGCGCTGCAGGTGCGGCGCAACTTCCGCGACAAGGAGAAGCTCGACCTCAACCTCGAGGTGGTGACGTGGTCCAAGGTGGCCGCCGAGCCGGCCGGCACCGGCAAGGGTTCGGGCAGCGGCTCGGGCACCGGCACCGCCAAGGGAGGCAACTGACCATGAGGTTCTCGCCCCGCGCCCGCTTTGCGGCCCGCATCGCCGGCTTCGTGTTGCTCGGCCTGGTGTCGTTCGTCTACGCGCTCCACCTGACGTTCCCGTACGACCGCGTCAAGGAACGCATGGTCGAGGCGCTGTCGGCGAAGTACGAGGTGACGATCGTCGACGTCCAGCGCAGCGTGGTGCCGGGCCGCTTCGCGCTCACCGGCGTGACCCTGACCTCGCGGCCGTCGGTGGTCGGCCAGCCGGTCACGACCATGTTCTTCAAGCGCGTCGAGGTCGACCTCGCGTTCCTGCCGCTGCTGTCGGGCAAGGCCGAGATCGGCCTCGACATCGCCACCGGCGGTGGCTCGATGACCGGCTCGGTGAAGATGTCGAAGGCGAGCCTGGCGATCGACTTCCGGCTCAAGCGGGTGCCGCTGTCCACGATCCCGGGCATCGCCGACGCGGTCGGGCTGCCGCTCGGCGGCGGCGGCGACGGCCGCATCACGCTCACCCTGCCCAAGAACGACTGGCAGAAGGCGACCGGCAAGGTCGACCTGTCGTGCACCGTCGGCTGCACCGTGGGCGACGGGGTGTCGCGCGTCTATCCCAAGGCCAAGCGCGAGAGCGACGCCCTGATGGTCAAGGACGGCTTCCCGGTCGAGACGGTCACCGTCGGGCGCTTCGTGCTCGGCATCGTGATCGCCAAGGGCGAGGCCAAGAAGCAGACCTTCGAGTTCCAGTCGCCCGACGGCGAGATCGCGATCGACTTCAACATCAAGCTGGCCAAGAAGATCGGCGACTCCACGATCACCGGTTGCATCCGCTACAAGTGCGCCGGCGCGTACCTGTCGAAGGCGCCGGCGGCGTGCGAGCTGGGCAGCCCGGCGGTCGATCGCGACGGCTTCCGCAACATCAAGCTGACCGGCAAGCTGAGCACGATGCGCCGCATCGGCGCGGTGTGCGAGGCCGGCGGCAGCTCCGACGAGGTGTTCTCGAAGGACGGCACCGACAAGGATCGCCTGCGCCCGACGCTCGACCTGGTCCCCGAGCCGCGGCCCGATACCGGCACGGTCACGCCGGTGCCCCCGCCGGTCGACATGGGCCGCCCGATGCCGACCCCCGACGATCTCAAGGGGCTCACCGATCCGGGCGCCGGCAGCGCACCGCCGACGCCGGGCGCCGCCACCGGCAGCGGCAACCAGCCCGAGCCCATGCCCGGCAATCCGCCGCCCGGCGACATGCCGACCCCGCGGATCGAGTCGATGCAACCCCCGCCCCCCGGCTCGGCCGAATCCGGCAGCGGCGGCTCGGCGCAGCCCCCGGACTCCACCGGCGGCTCCGAGGACAAGGACTCGACCCGGTGAGCCCGCGCTGACGGTTCAGCGGATGAGGCTATCGCAATCGAAGGTGTCGCCGACGACACCCGTGCCGGCAGTGACGATGAACTCGACGACCCGCGCGGTGGAGACCGGCACGACGCTGCCGGCGTTGCTTCCGAGCAGCAGCCAGATCCGGACCGGTTCCGTGGTGAAGTCGTAGGCGGCCACGCTTGTGAATCGCTCTCCCGTACTGGCGACGACCTCCACCTGCGGGCCACTGCGCGTGAACCGCACCCCACCGGTCGTGAGCCTCGTGGCGCTGAGATTGTGTTGCCCACCAGGCATCTCGCCAGCGCTCACGCCGGCCACCGGGTACGAGTCGAACCCGGCGGTCAGCGTCCGCGCGGTCGCCAGATCGGAGATGGCCGCCCAGATGTACGCACCCGGTCCGCCCGCCATGAAGTCTTCGATGACGAAGTCGAACTGGAAATCTCCGCCAATCGCGTCCCGCGTGATCTGCAGATCCCTGCCGGCGAGGTTGGTTCCTGCGAGCACGAGCGCTCCGTCCGTGACGGACACGCTGGTATCCACGCCTGCCGCGACCTTCCACACGCCCGGGCAACCTCTCACATCGATTCCCGCGGCGGCGCCATCGATCGGGGTCGCGTCTGCGTCACCCTCACCGCAGGCCGCGGCGAAGGTAGCGGCGATCGCCGCTGCGAGGTTCATTTGTGTGGGGACGAGCGCCATGGGCATCGGTAACTCGACTCTCTCCCGCCTGGCGGGTTGATTCCGCACGGCCCAAGCGGCCGGCGGATCACGCCGCGGTCCTGATCTCCAGGACTTGCTCAGGATCGGGGTCCGGATCGCGGCCGGATCCTGGCCGACTCTCGGGGCGGACGCGCGCGGTCATTCAACGTGAACTCAAGTCCGTCTCCTGCGGCGAAGAATCGTCTGGGTCGTGCCGGCCAAGGCGGGAGAAGACCTCGGTGCCGTCGGCGAGTTCATCGACCGCGAGATCCTGGATGTCACTCACCCTCACAAAAGACCAAACCACGCGCTGGCCAACATCGTTTCGATACTTGTCGTAATTCCCAACGTCCTGCCGCTCAAATGCGCAAGTGCGGCGAAGGAGGCGGACGCTGGTTGTCATGAGTGGGTTGGGTCGGTGGCGCGAGCATAACACCGACGAGGACGGCGGGATCGTGTGGGTTCGTGGGCGGGTGG
>CANKMW010000080.1 GCA_947483555.1 Myxococcales bacterium | reverse complement strand
TCCGCCGCGAGGACATCCGTGATGCGCTCGGCCATGTGGCCGTGCTCGGCCAGCGTCAACGCTCGCCAGTCCGGGGGCACCTCGTGGTCGTCGGGCTCGGCGACGCTGATGCGGCTCGTGCGGGTGGTCCACCACACCACCAGTGCGCGCCCCGCGGCGGTGTGGAGGCGGCCAGCGCGTTGTTCGCGCACGAGCGCCTGGCGGAACCAGTCGTGGAACGTGTGCGCGTCGCGGTTGGTCATGAGCGGCTCGCGTGTCTCGGAATCGGATGACCGAAGCGAGTTCACGTTGGCGAGGAGGCGCTGCCATTGCAGGCGGTAGTCGGTGGTGGTGTGCGTCATGCCTGCGTTGTCGGTGGCGCCGTTCGCGGGTTGCGTGCCGCCGTGAGAAATCGACGTCGGCTGCGGCAGGCAGGCCGCCCAGCTGCCGGATCTTGCCGGCCGATACGGGGGTCGCCGCGTCGAGGGCGTTGGACTCGGCCTACTCGTCGAACAAAGCCCGCAGCACGCGCACGCGGCGCGCACGTTTTCGGGCAGCCGGCGGTTGAGCGCCGACGAGCGCCTGAAGTGCGGCGAGGTCATCGACGAGCCCGGCTGGCTCGCTGGCGAAGAACCCCGACAACGGCAGACCCAAGCCGTCGCCGGCGAGGCGTGCGACGCCGCCGATCGACGGGTTGACATGGCCGTTCTCCACTTGGGAGATGAACTTGGCGGTCAGCGTGCGCCGGCCGCGTAATCGATGGGAACGAGCGACGACGCACGCGGCGACCAATCAGTAAAGGTCAAGCGTCGGCTCGCACGGACCCAGTGTCGATGTGCGGCGTCCGCCGGATCGGCCCCGGGACCGGGGTCGGGCACGGGCACCGGGCACGCCGTGACTGCACGCGGCATTGCCCGATCGTGAGAACCGTCACCAGCCACGCGCTACTCGTCGGCGCCCGGCTGGATGACCACCACCTCGGACACTGCGACGTCATGCCACTTCGTCCCGAGGTGCTCGCTGTCAATCAGGATCGTCACCGAGTTGGTCGTCACGTCGGCGACCGGGAACCTCGTGTAGCCCTCGGCGTCCGAGTCAAAGGCGATCGGTTGTTCGCTCCCGTCGGAGAAGCGCAGGCGTCCGGTTGCGATCCGGCTGTTCAAGGTGAACTCGTCGCCGAAGCGATCTTGCACCTGAAACCCGTTCGCGATGTCGACGGCCGTGATCGTGATGGCGCGAGCGAAATCGAGGCGCACCCAGTGCGGGCCGTGCGCCCCCTTGGCCGTTTGCCAGCTGGTTGCAAGATCGCCGTCGGTGAGGTTCGAGGGCACGAAGGTATAGCCGGCGCCCGGCTTGTGGGTGGACGAAGCTGACGCTTCGACGGACCGCGGAGCGGCCTCGGCAGCCGCGACCGCCCCGACATGATGCGACAGATCGGCCACCGTAGATGGCGTGGAGGGTCGCGTCGTCGAAGCTGTTCGAGCCGCTACCGAAGACGCGACCGGCGGCTCGAGCGCGCGAATATCGCTACCGGGACACGCAGCACGCGTGGACTTCTGAACCTCGATCGCACGGCTCACGCTCGCCGAATGACGCCGCCAGATCGCGCTGCACTCATCGGTGAGTTGATCGGTTGGCTTCAACTCGAGACCGTTCGCCATTGCACACCCACGCTGCTCCAACGCACTTGCAGTGTCACGTGCCGCAATGAGAGCCCCCTCGTACTCGTCCATCGCATCGTCGCATCCTGACGCGGGGCCATTTGCCTCGATCGGTTCCGAAGCCCGCGCTGTTGCAGCCCACGGATCTGTCACTTCGACCGCCGTCACGATTGTCGGAGGTGTCGGCGCTGCGGCGGGCGCCGGCTCGGCGATTGGCGCCGCGCTTCGCGTCGAGCCTCTGCCGGTCGCCACCTTGGTCACCACCGCGGCGCCGCCGACCACGACGAGGCCCACGACTACCGCGAGGACCTTCACGCGCGTTGAGATGCCCGTCGACATGAGCACCCCAACGCGCGGCCCGTCGCCTTTCGCCGCGGGCCGTGGTGGATACTGTTCCGGCGGCGGAACGCTCGCGGACGCGGTGGCGGCTGGCGTCGAGGGCGGTGCCATGACGGCCGCAGCCGGCGCCGGAGTTGCCGTCTCGAAGGCTTGCAGCGGCCAAGGTTCCCAGCCGGCGGCGTAGGCAAGGCTCTTGAGTTCTTCGGTCGCATGGTGAGCCGCTGCGTTGACGGCGCCGAAGGCCTCCGATGGTGCCCCCTGGCTTCGCAGAGCTTGGATCTGCGTGTTGGCTGCGGTCAGGCGAGCTTGGATGTTCGCGAGCACGCCGCCGAGGATCCGCGACCGTGAAGCTGCCGCTGCTGCGTGAAGCTGGTGGGCTGCTGCCGCAGCCTCAGCGATCATCGGGGGCGGCGAGCCCGCAGCCTGCAGGGTCGCAGCGTACACCTGCTTCGCCGTTGCTTGTGCCTCCAGCTTGGTGGCCTCCGCGACGAACCGCTGATCGTGGAGAGCAACCGCGGGAGCCGCGGCGACCCTCGGATCGCGAGCGCGGGCGAGCACCATCGGTGCCCGCAGCGTCAGCCCGCAGGCCAACAGCGACACAGCACCGGCGCACGCGATGCCCACCACTGCGAATGCGATGCCGGCCGGTTGAGCACCACGTGTGCCGGCCAACCCCAATACCAGGACCATCACCGCACCGACGAGCGCAGCGTTCCCGACCTGCGCATACCTGGGGTACAGCGGGTCCTCAGCTTCCGGTTCGAAGCCACGAAAGCCAGCTGCCACCAGCCGCCGAGAGATGGTCCATGCCCTCCACAGAAGCCCGGCAAAGAGCAGGCCGAAAGCGGCCCCGCCCAACGTCGCTCTATCGAGGTCGTCGAGCGCGGCCTGCCACGCTTCGCGCGCGTTCGCCGTCCGGACGAGTACCTGATCCCTCGTCAACAACTCCGGCGTATCGAAGCTCAACAAGGCGAGCCTGGTCCCTCGGGTCTCTGGATCCAGGCTCGAGCGTTCGATCCGAGATATCTCGCGAGCAACCTCGTCTTCAAACGCCCTCGCCTCTTCGATCGACACGAAGTCGCCGAAGCGCCCCTTGAGCTTGAACACGACCAGCTTCTGGTCGTCGCGCATCTCCACCAAGTGCCACGCCCAGTTTCCCGCGATGATCTGGGCACCCCTGAGATCCTCCGCCTTGGGAGCGCTGTGGAAACATACAATACAGAACACGCCTGCGATGAAGCCGCCGAGCTGGCGCCAGAGGACCCCATTCAGCCTTCGGCCACGGTCGGCCACGGGTGCTACCGAGCGCTGCTCGAGACGAGACAACGCCCACTCCAACCGCGACATCTTTCGACGACCACGACGACGCAGGATTGAACCAGCGACAAGCGTTCCAAAAGCGCCCCAGAAAAATACGGGGAACACCAGGAACACCCAAGAGGTATCTCGCATCCCACCGTTCGCCAGCCCGAGCGCGTGGGCAACGAATCGCCAGCGCAGCATGCCGTGGGTCTCCGCGGCAATGCGCTCAACACCGTCTACCCGATACCAACCACCATCGACCGCGATAGCGTAGAAGACGAGCGCGACGACGAGCCCGATGAACCCTGCGGCCCTGAGCCGTGTGCCGAGATCAGCCTTCACTTGTGTTCGCCTCCGGCCAGCCCGACACGCCGACGTAGCCGGCGCCCACAAGCCCCGTCGATCGGCTGCCATTCACCATCTGTCGAGGGTCGCATATGGGTCTGAGCACCGTCCATCGATGGTGGAAGTGCATGCGCGCCTCGTCGAAGCTTGCCGTGCCGAGATGGCGAGATCCTCCGATCTACGGGTCCGATTTGGTCAGCGCGTGCGTGAGCTGCGACGGCGTCGAAGCCTCACGCTCGAGCAACTCGGCGAGGGCGCAACGCTTTCGGACAAGTTCATCCAGGCCGTCGAGACGGGCAGGCAGATGCCTACGGTGGCGACCATCGAGAAGCTCGCACGCGGGCTCGGGGTCTTGCCCGCCGAGCTGTTCACGGCCGAGGACCGCACCCCACGTGCGTCGCGAGCGCGCGCCCGGGAGCTGATCGCCGAGGCGTCGGATGCCGACGTGGTGAGAATTGTACGGATTCTCGAGGCTGTACTGCACTGAGTCTTGGGACGTCGAGCCCGATCACCGCTGAATCTGCGGGCGAGTAGGCCTCGGAGCAAAAAAACAGCGCGACCCCCACCGATGAGGATCGGGGGCCGCGCTGCCTACTTTCGACCCCGAGGTCGCGCGCCCGCAGCTACCCTCCTCGCCGCGATCGCCGAAACCGCAACTCCTCCCTGCTGATGAACGTTCCTTGCAGCTCGGCGTTCGTGTCGTCGCGGTGCCGCTTGAGCAGACGCAACTCCTCGCCGACGAGGCGACGCGCGGGCTACCGCAGTCGGCGCCATCGTGCGGATTCGCTGTGAACAATACGAGCGTGAACCTCGCGATCACAATCGCCGCGGCTGCGCTCGAGAAGGTGCGTCTCCAATGCGGTCAGCCGGCGGGCGACGACGACCGAGCCGTCACGCATCGCGAGGAGATCGCAGAGATCCTCCCACGAGACCTCGACGTTCTCCCCGAAGCCCCAGAGCAGCGACACGAACCAGCCTCCACGCGGTCCGGCGATATGGAAGACCGGCGACTGCTCTTCGGGCACGCGAACGACTTCTGCATCCCGGGTTCTCCGCCGTGTCCGCTTCACGTTCGATCTCCAGCGCACCGTCTTCGGTACCCGCAGCCCGAGCATCTCCACGATCGGTGCCGACCGAGGAGCCGCCCTGGCCGGGGGTGCCCTACCGCTACGTGGATCAGCTCGACACCCGACGCGACGGCCTCGAGCGCCTCGGCGACGTCGTGCGGCGAGCGTGGCACCTCGCGCAGCTCGATGCGAGGCGTCTTCGTCCGCACGAGCAGATGGTGGAACAATCGCACTGGCTTGTCGGATCTAAACAACTCCTCCGCGGCGAGTGCATAGATTGCGAGCTGGAGGTCGATGCCACCGGAGAGCGCGGGTCGCGTCTTGCAGATCTTATGATCGATCACCGCGATGCCGTTCTCGTCCTCGATGACCAAGTCCAAGACTCCGGAGATACCCTCCTCGAACGCGAACTGCTCACCCGTGATCGGATGCCGCGCTACTTGCCCTGCGTCCAAGAAGAACGGCAGCTCCACGCCGAGCACCCGCTTCGGCTGGAACGGATGCGAGAGGATGAACGCTCGCAGCATCCGCTCCGCCTCGGCCGCGAGGTCGGTCTCGTCATCATCGTCGCGGGCGATCGGCGTTGAGCTGCGACCGGCTTCATCGATGCTGGCCACCGCGACGGCGACCATTTCGTCGAGCGTAGCCGCAGGCAGACCGTCACGGAGTCGCTCGTAGAAGAGCGCCAGCGCGGCGTGGCACGCCTTGCCAAGGACGAGCCCGAGACCGACGTCTTCGGCGGCGTGTCCCTTCAGGTAGCGGTAGCTCCAGGCGCGGGGGCAATCCTGGAGCAGCCTCAGCGACGAGGCCGAGACGTAGACGCCGTCGTTCACGACCGCCGCCAGCCGGTGCCGTTGCCGCCGTGGGCGGTGCCGTTGCCGTTTCCGTTTCCGCCGTGAACCGGCGCCGGCTTGCTGCGCTCGAGCATCTCCTGGATGAGGGTGCTCGCGAGGCGGCGGTCGGCGTACTCGACGTTCACGCGATGCCGTTCCCTCACGGAGTTCCTGAACGCGCCCCAGTCCCCACTGCCGTTCGCCACGAGGCTGCGGAGCTTCGCGAGCTGGGCGTTGGTGATGCGCGGCGAGTCGTTCTGGGTCTCGCCTTCCTGCTGTGCCGGGCGGCTGCCGGATCCCCGCTGGTCTTGCTGCTCGATTGCGGCCGGCTCCTCGTCGTCGAGGTACAGCGCGGCACCGATGCCCATGAGTCGGCTGGCTCGTTTTAGTCCGCGCGCCTCAGCCGCCGTCAGGTCGTGAGCGATCGCCACCGGCTTGCCGTTGTCCCGACGCTTGGTGATCGCAGCCCCGCCCATGCCCATCTTGACCATGCCGCCGGCGGTCAGGCGGATCTGCACGACCACCTCTTCGTCGAGGATGCGTGCGTCCGTGATTTCGTAGCTCCAGCCACCGTCGAACGCCTCGTTGAGACGCGCGATGTAGTCGCCGATCGCGACGTAACTGAGCGTGCGACCACCAGGGCCGACACGCTCCTTGACCTGAGTCCGTTCGAACGGGCGGTTCAGGATGTCCTTCGTCTTCGATTCCATGAAGTCCTCCATGCCTCGTCGGAAGACGAGGCCGAAAAGGGAGAGGGCCCGAAGGTGTTTGCCTTCAGTCCCTCCTCCGCTTGGTTGAGTTGGTGCCTTACCGGGCGCGATACGCGCGCGGTCTCAGCAGGTCGGCCAGCGCAGCAAAGACGGCGCCGGCGATTGCTCGCAAGATCATCCACAGCATGGTGGTCTCCTCATTTGTGAGCTACTTCGACTTCCTCGGCGCGAGCATGTCGGCGAGCGCCGACAACACGGCGCCGAGGACGACGATCGCGATCTGCTTCAGCCTGTCGAAGTCCTTGTTCGTTGATTTCTTACCGGCCAAAGAGCACCTCGGCCGTTCTGTCGTCGACGCGACTCATGTCGTTCGCGGCGATGACCTCGTCGCACCACGGCTGAAGACGCTCCGGCGCCACATCGATCGCGACGCCGAGGACGGTCACGCCCAGCTTCGCTGCGCGGTCGCGAAGCTCCTGAGCGTTGTCGGAGCTGCTGCCGCCATCTGTGATGATCACGATGTCGGCGTTACGCAGCGCGCCGGGCTTCTCCTCGATGATGTCGAGACCGCGCCGGACTACAGCCTCGATGTTCGTGCCACCATCAGCCGGGACAAAGAGCCCGGCCTCGGGTAGCGACTGCCCCGGCATGACGATGACCTCGTGCTTCACGGCGCCGTCGAAGCAGAGCAACGCGAACGGGCGCTTCTCGGCCTGCGCCAGGTCGAGCAAGGCCAACGCCACGGCGGTGGCCCAGACGTCCCGCTCGCCTTCCATCGACCCCGACTTGTCGATCGCCACGACGAGCGGCCCGCGGCCGAGGGTCTCGGTCCCCTCGAGCCGATACTGCAAGCACTGGCGCTCGATCAAGTTCCGGAGAGCCAGGAGCTTCGTACGCGGGTGCACGAGCTGCACAAGCTCGAGCGGCAGGAGCCGTCCTAGGTCGGCGCCCTGCTCGACGTCTACGATCTCGTCTGCGCCGTGCCGCACCTTCGACCGCCGCTTCGCACCAGCGATGCGCTTGAAGCGACCCGCGAGCTGAGCGATGCGCCGAAGCCGACCGTCATCACGGAGCCGTGCCGCGAGAGACCGGACACGCCCGCCGTCGTGCGGTGCACCGGGTGCGTTGCTACCAACTCCTGGCGCGTCCCCGAACGCCACGTGCTCGAGCCCCTCCATCGCATCGTGGAGCTGCGCCACCGCCTCGGACGCCTTTCCACACGCCGATCGCGCCGACCTGCGCAGGACGTCATCGGCATCGTCCGGCTTCAACTCGTTGATCAGCGCCTCGACCGCCATCGCCGACTCGTCTGCGCGGCCACGGCATTCCTGCGCGAGCCGCTCGAACGCCGGAAGCTGCGAGCAGGTGTCGTGAATTCGCTGTGCCCAATCAGCGAACGCGACATCTCGATCACGTTCGGACAGCGGCTCCACCTCGCCGGCGAACAGCTGCTCGAAGAGTTCGTCGGCGAAGCGAAGCTGCGGCGAGTCACTCGCGTCGGAACGGTGGAGCCCGCGTGCGGCCCTGTGCAGGTAGCAGGACCACTTCGGGACGTCGTAGATCACCCGCCTCACCGGAGGCTCCGCAGGCCGAGCCCCAGGCCCGCCGACACGGCTCGAGCGACCTCGGCGTGCAGGCCCTGGATCTCGGCGACCGCGTCGGCGATGACGACCTTCGCGCGACGGCCCCCCGACTTCGCCAGGTCGGTGAGCTTGACCTGCTGAGCGTCGAACTGCTCGACCGCCTGCGCCGCCTGCCCGATGTAGAGCTTCCGGTCGCCAGACTTGAGCGACGCGACCTTGGTGGCGATCTCCCGAGCCGCGTCCAAGATCTCGACGCTCTGCATGCTCGCGGGATCGGAGAGGGTCCCGA
Organism: Myxococcales bacterium; assembly: GCA_947483555.1. Classification (GTDB taxonomy): domain Bacteria; phylum Myxococcota_A; class Polyangia; order Haliangiales; family Haliangiaceae; genus UBA2376. Next base: position 37,687 of record CANKMW010000080.1, on the reverse strand, counting down.
CCAGACGGGCCACTTTCGACCGCTCGGCAGGGACCCGCCACAGCGAATCCACCAAGATTCTCAAGTCCTCGGGGCACGTCTTCTTCTCACCGGCGAGCCAGGCGGCCGACTTCACGAGCTTCAGGCTCTTCTTCCAACGGCGATCGCTCGCCACGACGCCCTCCCCGCGACACGCGTCCCGGATGGACAGCAGGGCGTCGATGGTCTCGTCGGTGATCTTGACGGCGGCGGCTTCAGCCTGCGCACGAAGAAGGTCATCGATCGTAAGTTTCGTGGCGATCGACGGCTCGGACGCGGTGAGGATGTGCCGCAGGTTCGAGGCGACGAGAAGGTAGCCGACGTCGAAGCGGAGCAGGAAGCGATCGAAGAGAGCCTCCAGTTCCTTGCCCTCGGGCAGTTCGTTGCTGGCTCCGAAGAGGGACACCAGCGGGCACTGCATCGGGGCGCCGTCGTTGAAAAAAGTCCTCTCGTTGATGACGGAGAGGAGCGAGTTCAGCACCGCCGAGTTGCTCTTGAAGATCTCGTCGATGAACGCGAACTGGGTTTCGGGCAGCTTGCCGGCGGTGACGCGGACGAACCGGTCCTGCTCGAGGGCCTTGAGCGAGATCGGCCCGAACAGCTCCTCGGGCGTCGAGAACTTGGTGAGCAGGCGCTCGAAGTACGTGCCGCCGAACGCTTGGGCCAAGGCGTGTACCAACGCCGACTTCGCCGTCCCGGGAGGACCGATCAGGATCACATGCTCGCCAGCCAAGATGGCTGCGAGAGATCCGTCGATGACGTCCTTGCGCTCGGGAAACTGCGCCATGAGTTCGGCGCGTAGTTGGTTGATCTGCTTGTGCATGGTGACCTCCGAAAATGGAGAGGCGGCCCGGGGTGTCTGCCCAGGGCCGCCTCGTGATGATTGATGGGGTTGATGGTTGAGCGTCAGGTCTTGCTGCTGGCGCCGCTTGCTCGTCGCCGCCGTTCGATCGCCTTCGCCTTCTTCTCGACCAGCTCGGGCAACACGAACCAGTACGTTCGCTTCTTCGTCACCAGGGCAGCACCTCCGGTGAACGCGTCCGGTCTCGGCCGTGAACACGTGTCGGCCCAGTGGATGGCGACCGGATCCCGCACGTAGCCGAGCCGGACCAACTGCCGCAGGAAGTCGGCGACCTGCTCGACGTCGCCGGTCTCGCCCTTGTCGGTCAGGTGGAGGTACCCATCCTCGATGAACCAGTGGAACTCGATGCCGATGGCGTCGGCGGCTTCATCGTCACCGGCGTCCAAGAGTTGCTGCCGGCTCTTCTGGCGGCTGCGTAACGTCTCCGTGATCCACGCCGCGGCCAGCTTGCCTTGCAGGCGGACGGCGACTGCGAACGTCCTGTGGTAGTCCGCCATCTCACGCCGCCTTCGCGTTGACGAGCCCTTCGACCGTGGCCGACATCTGGTTGAGCTGCTGGTCCAGATCCTGGACCTGGATGTTGAGGACGCTGCGGTAGAGCCGCGCGCGCCCCCGGAGCGCCTCGAAGGCGTCGAAACGCCGGAGCAGCGTCGACGCCCGGTCCGGCGGACTCGCGACGAACGCCGAAATCTCCGTCTGCAGCGCCGCCAGCTCCGCCTCGATGGACCCCTTCGCGATCTCGCCCAGCGAGCGGGCCGCGTCGGGGCTGTCGTGGACAGGCAGGAGGTGGAGCCGCGAGGCCCCGACCTTTTCGATGGCGGTCTGCAGCCGGCGGAGGTTCTCGGCGAAGGGCGAGGCGATGAAGTAGACGCCGCCGGACTCGCGCAACGTCACCGCCGCCCAGGTGCCGATCGCCTTGACGATCCCACGGCGAACGTCATCCGGGGTGTGCGTGGTCTTGAACACCTGGAACGCGGTCCTGACCGCGCAGACCATGTCGTGCGAGTCGTGGTCGCTGGTCAGCAGCTCACGCTGCCGATCGAGCCGGATCCGAGCTTCCTGGTTGAACGTGACGTTGCCGGCGTCGTCGCGCCGCTCGTGCACGACGCAGAAGACCACCTCCTCGTCGTCCTCCTTGCCGAGGCGCAGCAGCCGCTCGCGCTGCCCGACCTGCGCCTCGCGCACGGCGAGCTTGATGGCCTTCTCTGCCGTCGGCGGGTCGGGCAGGAGGTCGAGGCCGAGGCCGGCGTCGACCCACAGCCTCTCGAGCGTCCCGCGGTCGATGCGTGCATCAGCGAGGGTCCAGAAGATCAGGTCGCCCAGGTGGGCGCCGCCCGTCGACAGGGTGGACTTCAGGCGTTGCATGTTCATGTCAGTTCTCCTTGCGCCCGTTGGGCGCGGTTGGGCCGCGGCTCGGAGATCGAGCGCGGCGAATGCGGCGAGCCACAAGGCATCACCGTTAGGGAAAGACGCAGCGGTACGAGGTCCGCGGTCTACAGGCGCATCGGCATGACGACCGCCAGGCGCGCGCCTGCGTCGACGACGATCGGAGCCAGGACGTCCCCGAAGCGCAAGACGATCTCGCCCGTGAGGTCGCACGCGTCGCGCAGATACCGGCCGTCGATTCCAATGACGTGGTCGCCGGCCGAATCGTCGTGGGTCGAGCTGGTTGGGTCCACGCTGGCGACGCGCAGGACCTCGGCGCTCGTGGTCGCCAGGACGATCTGGCCGTTGGCCGTCATCAACAGGGGCACCGTTTGCCGGCCGGTGCGGGAGACGCCGACCCGGCGCACCGCAGCTGCCAGGTGACCGGCCTCGATTTCCATCGTGAAGATCGCCGCGGCGCGTTCGGGGATGACCTGCCTGTATGGTGGGAACTGCGCTTGGTCGAGCAAGCGGGTGCGGACGGACCATGCCTCGGTCGCGAATCGGATGACGCCATCGCCGTCCATGATCTCGAGCGGGCCCTGGCCTCCGAGGACGCGGAGCAGCAACTGGACCACCTTCGCGGGCACGAGGGCGCGCGGCAAGCCGAGTCCCGCGACCGTGGCCACGTGCAGCCGGTGGCCATCGGTGGCGACCACCTGATCGCCCTCAAGCAGCACGCTGCCCAGGTGGAGCCGGGTGATGTCGTCGATGCACATGGCTGGCGACACCCAGGCGAGCGCGGCGCTGAAGGGCCCAGCATCCACCTGGTGACGGGGCCCGCCGTCATCGCCGCCCAGGCTGGCCGCTCGGAAGTCGAACGACGGGCTGTTCGGCAGCCTCGCCTCGGCGCCCGAGTACGTGACGGTGACCGCTTCGCGGTTGTCGACCGCGAGCGCGAGCCAGTCACCGTTGGCGGCGCCGCTCGCGGCGGCCAGGAGGTCCCTGGCCGGGACGCAGACGTCGATGCTGCCGTCCGACGGGACCGTCAGCGACGCGGACATGGTTCCGTCGCTTGCGGTGATGGCGACACCGTTCGGGGCAGGTTCGAACCGGACGTGGTCGAACGGCGAGATGGCCTTCCTGTCGATGACCGTGATCAGGGTCTTGAGGGCGCGCGTGAGCACGCCGCGCTCGATGAGCATGCGGACCTCCGGTCGTGCCGGTGGGCACGGGGCGGGAGCGATCGACACCAACCTGGCAGGAGGCCCGTCGGAGTCTAGATTGCTGTACCTGTTCTTTTACCCAAACCGGGGGTCGGATTTCGAATCCGAGGCCGGGGCCCGGGTCATGCTCTCTCGGTGATGCCCACAACCGAGGCCGAGGCGCAGCTTCACGGCGACTGGCGGATCACCTCAACGGAACTCTGGGACGGTGATGCGCTCGACCTCGTCCAGCCCGCGTTCCTGCGGTTCGAGGACGATCACGTCGGGCAGCTCGGCATGATCGCGATCCGCGGCGGACTCCACTGCTACTACGGCGCGCGCGACGGCAAGGCCCTCGTGGAGTTCACTTGGGAGGGCGAGGACGACGGCGACGCGCGGAGCGGGCGCGGCTGGGCGGCGCTCGATGCTGATGGCGTGCTCCGCGGGCGGTTCTTCATCCACCTGGGTGACGACTCGGCCTTCGAGGCCGTGCGTCCGACAGCCGAGACGGCGAGCCGGCCGACGCGCCGGGCGCGCGGGCGATCGAGATAGTCCCGGCAGCCCCTGCGGCTGCCATGGGACGGCGCCGCCCCGTGACCTACCATTCATCAACCATGGTTGATCGACATCACCTGCAGCTGGTCACGCCGGAAACCGTCCCAGCCGGCTCGGCCTCGCGCGTGGGGCGACCGCCGCGGCTCGAGCTGTCCTGGCTCGACAGGCTAGCGGCCTCCGCCTGCGCCGACGGTGACACCGTAGCCCTGGTCGAGCTGGTTCGGGCCTCGGCCGAGTCGCTCAGCGCGACGACCCGAGCGCGGCCCGGGCGCGCCTTCTGGCCCGGGAGATCGCCATCGCGAAGGCGACACTGGACCTGCTGGTGGCTGGCATGGGCGAGCGCCTCGGCCGTGGCGACGAGCGAGGGGCTCTTCTCCTCGATCGTCACGCGACCGGCGCAGCGAAGCGCCCGGCGCTGCTGTGCGACGCCCATGCGCGTTCGACGGTGGTTGCCGTGAGTCGAGTCCCAGACTAGATGCGCGGTCGCCGGCCTCGATGTGAACGACGTCGACGTGCGCCACCCTCATCACGTCGGTTCATCAACTGTCTTGCTGCTACCCCTGCTCGCAAGCGACGAGATCCTGCTTCGCTCGGCTTCGACACGCATCACTAGCGTCGGAGCGAGTTCATCGAACCAACAGAACTCGGGACGGACCTCGCTGAGGGTCATCAGCGATTCGGTCGTTGCAGCGTCAAGAGGAACAGCTGCCCACGGGTTGCTCAGCAGGATGATCCCGTCGAGCACTGAAAGGATCGCGCAAGAAGCCTTCGGCATCTCGCGGAACCAACCATGGCGTTGCTGCGGATACGCGTGACGTGGGCCGGGGAAGTCGAGGACGGTCCGTTCCACGAACAGAGGATCCCCAATGCGCCCGTAGAACGCGTGCCAGACGCCGTGCGAGCCAACGAAGCACATGCCCTTCGCGACGGCCGACCGAAGCGGGATGCAGTCGATCGCGGTCAACCCAAGCCCGTGCTTTAGGTCCAGCCAGAGGAGGTTCAGCTCGCCCGCGCACAACTGCGCCCCGGCCCGCTTCTTATCGCTGAGGATGCGATCGATCAGCTTGTTCGCTGGGAAGGTCCGCGCTTGGTTGCGCGGATCTCGGACCACGAGACCGTCCTTGCCGACACTGCGGCCTGACCCGGTCGTTGGAGAGCTGCGCACGATGGCGATCTTCACAGGGCCCGTGGCCCGCTGGATCTCCGACGCGAGGAGCGCCTCCACCACACGACGCTCCGCCACGTGCTCCTGAGGGCAGTAGACCTCGACGTTCAACGCGCCAAGTTGGAAGTCGGCCGTTGCCTGCCGTTGCGCCTCCGCGACGCGCGCGACGGGGCCGATCCACGAGAGCCTCAGCGCCGCCTCGACCTCAGCGGCGAGGGCTCGCATTTCATCTGTCGCGTCGTGCTCAGCGAGATTGCGAAGCTCGCTCCGGATCCACGATGTCGTCGCATCGGTGGTCCGCACGCCCTCACGAGCGGCGCGGTCCAATGCGACTCTCCACCCACGGCGGAGGTCGTCGCGCGGCGATCGAAGTACGCTCTTCTCGGCAACTGCGCCAACCTCAAACTGAGCGAGCAGGGCGCGTAGTTCCGGATCGAGCATTCGCACATTCTAGCCACTCGCGGCTCGCTGGCGATCGCCGCCCAATGATGCCTCACGAATTGAGGGGCCGCAGGTGCTTGGGGGCGGTCTGGGCTTCGGAGGTCGGGCGAGCGGACATCCAGGCTACGTCGGCACCACGAACGGTGCGCCGGCAACGGCAACTTCGTCCGCGGACAATTCATCCCGCTTGAGCAGCGCCTTTGCCACGCGCTTGATCGGGTTGATGTTGGACTCGACGATCTTCAAGGCTCGTTCTTGAAGCCGCTCGATGAGTTGCTTGTCGCGCGCTCGAGGGCCGAGCAACTGGCGAACGGCTGCGTGGTCGCCTAGACCGCCAAGCGCGGTCAGTACCGGTGCTTGACCGTCTGCGATGCAGGCTTCGGCAATCACGCCGGCGAGTGCGCAGATGACCTCTCGTTCCAGGTCGTCACCGGTCAATAGGCCGACGGGCTCGAAGTCGATACTCGCGTGCCCGTGCGGACCGGCTAGGCGCACGCGGGTGAACGGTCGTCCAAGGACCGAGAACACGACCGCATGGCCAGCCTCGTGGACAGCAGCGAGGAGGTCTTCGGTAACCGGAACCGCTTTCGCGCTGCTGGTCGAGTTCATGGCGCTGATCCCTTCGTGGTTGTCGAGGAGCTGGTCGGGCGGCCCCTTGATCGCCACCCCAGGCAGCGGCGGCACGACCAACCAAAGCCAAGAATGAAGCCGAGAACGTTCGCTCGGCCGTCGCAGCTGTGGCAACGCAACCATCGTCGATCCTGCGTCACGCACCCGTCCCCGGTCGCTGTGATGATCTGCAACTCGGTGCGCTGGCCGCCCACGACGAGCTCGATGGATGTCAGCTCTCGAAAGCGGCGAGGCTTGTACTGCGCTCGCAGCTGCGCCAAAGACACGCGCGGTACGTCGGAAGCGAGCAGCACGAGGTCAGCGCTCCCCGGTGATCGTGATGTCGCCGATCGCGTTGACTGCGACCGAGACGGAGCGATGCGCCGCGCTACATGAAACGCGATGTTCCTCGAGCCAGCGATGCATGCGCTTCGAGATGGTTTCGAGCACACGGCTCAGCATGGCGATGCCGGCGTCGTCTCGTCGTTCCAAGGCGTCGGCGAGGCTGAGTTCGAGCGTCTGGATTTGCATCCTGGCGATCGCGATCATTCGCGCGGCCAGGCGGATGCGGCTGTCGGTGCGCTCACGGTCGGTGCCGATAGCCAACGTCGTCGCGGCGGCGGCGGCGAGCGAGGACAACTCGGCGGAGGGTTCAGTGAGGAAGGCGGAGGCGGTCGAGAGGTGGAGCCGGTCCAAGGCGAGCGTGATTCCCTTGTTTGAATCGCGCGCGGGGACGGGGTCGAGGACGGGGGCATCGGAGACGACCTGCAGCGCGCGATCGTTTGCGGGCGTGTTTCGCACGACAGAAATGTAGGCTGCGGAGTCGTTCTACCCAAACACGACGACGTCCCTGGCGAGGTTCGCCGAGGCGCGGCGTGACCGGCAGCGGCACTGATGATCGGAGACTGCCCCGCCGCAGAGACCAGGTGCTGCGCGCGCTGGAGACCGGGATAACGGTCGAGGTCGGGTCACACAGCGGGACCGACATCGGGACCGCGTATTCGCCCGGGATAGGATGAGCGCTTTGCCGGCGCCGCTGGCGCGGACGCCCACGGGGAAGGCCATCCAGACCACGCTGGCAGCGCTCTGGCTTCCGGCGCCCAACGCCGGCGCAGCGCGCCTCGTGGAGGCAGCCAAGGGGGTTCGGTGCGTCATTCCCAGGAATCCCACCAGGTGGGAAGGCAGGTGGGAAGGGTGTCGACGAAGGTCAAGTCCATGGTTTCTATCTATTTTTCTATTTCTACTTCATTACCAATCCCACCATCCCACCATTCCATGGCCTATCAGACTCTCGCTGCGCGAGGCCTCACCGGCCGAGACCGCCAGCCATGATTCTCTCCACAGCCGCATCCCTGCTGGTGGGATCGGTGGGATGGTGGGAGTAGCGCCATAAGTCTTTGGTTCGCAAGCGGAATCCGAATCCCACCTGACATCCCACTCCTGGGTCCTGGGCCCCCGCCCCGGCCCCATCGCCCTATGGCCGGGCCCAGGCGTCGCCGATAGTGACCTTCACGCCGATCGGCACCTTGGTCACGAACTCGACCATGCCCTCGATCATCGCCTGCTTGACCGCCTCGGCCGCCGCCTCGGCCGCCGCGTCCGGGGCCTCGGCAACGATCTCATCGTGCTGGAGGTGAACGAGGCGTCCCCCGAGCTGGGCCACGGCGCGATGGGCCAGCACTACGGCACGCTTGAACCCATCGGCACCAGTGCCCTGGATGGGCGTGTTCAGCAGCTCGGTGACCTTCGGTTCCGAGAAGCGCCGGAGCCGTCCACTGGCCGAGCGAATCTCCGTCGTTTTGGGTAGGTCATTCTTCACCTGCTGGTGCCACGATCCGACGCCCTGATACAGGTGGAAGAACGCGCTCCTCATCCGCTTCGCGTCCGCTGGCGTGTAGACGATCCCGTAGTTCTCTTCTGCGTACTCGATCAGCGTGTCGATTCCCATGCCGTAGACGACCCCGAAGTTCACGGGCTTCACGCGGCGCCGCTGCTCCTCCGTGACGTCGCCGATTTGCGCCTTCAGCAGGTGTCCTGCGGTCCGGCGATGGAGGTCGATGCCCTCCCTCAGGCACCGCTGCATCTCCTCGTCTCCAACGCGGTCCGCAATGATCGCCAGCTCGATGGCGCTGTAGTCCGCGATGATCAGCTTGCAGCCTGGAGCCGCCACGAAGCACTCGCGAACGTCAGGCCGGTGGGGCACCGAATGCAGTGGCGGGTCAGAACAGCTCATCCGCCCGGTGGCGGCGGCCAGTGACTCGAACGTCGGGTGCACCCTGCCGTCGACGCTGACCGCGGCAAGCCACGCCTCCGCATGCTGCGCGTACATCGCCGCCTTCCGGTACTTCAGCAATTCGAGCAGAAACGGGTGGTCCTTTACCAGCCGCCGCAGATGCAGCTGCGCGGTCGAGGAGAATGCGAAATCACACGTCTTACCGAGGGCCGCGCGCAGTTCGTCCTGGCTGTCCAGATTCACGTCACCGAGGACAACTGCGAGACGCCCTCGGGCGTCGTTGGCCGCGTGGCGTGCCCGGTCCAGCACGGTCTTGGTGCGGTCGATGTCGAGCCAGAATCCACTGGTCTCGATCGCCGCGACCGGGCCGACTAGGTCGTTCTCGAGTTCCCAAGCTCTGTGGACGTTCGCGCTCGCCACGGCGGCTCGAAGCGGCTGATAGAGGCTGACCATTGCGGCCACGTCACTCGCGCACCGGGCCGGGCTCGCCACGCCGTCGCCCCCTGGAAGGGAGCGCCGAAGCTGGCGCGCCACGAGCGCAGGAAGGCCGTGGTTCTCGCCGTCACGGGGGCGCACAAAACCGTCCGACAGAACCGACGCCGCATACAGGTCCTCGACGCCGTCCAACTCGACGTTCGCGCAAGCCAGCAGCGTCCGCGCGGTGCGGTCGAGGCCATGGATGATCTTGACGATGGGGCCCTCAATCAAGGCGCGCAGCGGGTCCGGCAGACCTCTTCCGCGGAGGTCGAAGATCACCGTCTTCTCGGCGGCGCCGACGGCGAGGTAGTCGAGCTTGTTGTTATCTGGACTCGTCACGGCAGTGATGGCGATCGAGCCTCGTCTTTCGAGGGCCTCGCACGCGCGGGCCACCCCCTCCTCGTGATGCACAACTTCTGCGTACGGCGTCGTGAGCTGCTGCATCCCCGCGATAGTCGTGGGGTGCATGTTCAGTGCAGCTGGCGCACCGCCGAGTAACTGCGCAAGCAGAAGGTGTACGTGGGCCATGTCCTCGGAGGATGGTCGGGGGATGCCCTCGGCCGCAGGAGCCGCGGCTGGCTTCGAGACAGCTGGCGACGTGAGCACCGCGCGGGGCTCAGGCGGGGCAGGATAGTCAGCAAACGGTTCTCCGAGCTCAGGGTCTTGTTTCAAGTCTTGCTCCCGTCCTGCGCGCCGTCGTCGTCGTCGAAGACGATCCAGTAGGCGCGCGCCTTGCCGAGTGCCGACGTCTTCCTGGCGAGGCGGTACCCACCCTTGCCCGTGTCGGGTTCGCCCTCGATCAGCAGCTTGCGATCCTTGAGCCCATGGAGGACCTCGTCGAGATCGAACCCGTTCTTCTGTGCGCACACCAAGAGCGGCTCACGAAGGATTGCGTAGATGGTCTTGCCCTCGTGATCAGAGTGGGTGACAGCGGCGCCAAAGCGTCTCCGCTGTTTCTCGACAGCCGAATCGTCGAACTCGCCGGCGTGCTCGGTGATCCAGCCGCGCATGGCCTCGTGGCCCGCCGCGATGCGGTCCACCGTAACGTCCGCACCGGTCTGAACCATCGCGTGCAGCTTCTGGCCAAACCACACGGCCGCCTCGGCGCCGTCTCGTTCGTCCTCGCCGTGGATGAAGACACGGGATACCAAGCTGCCCATTGCCAGCAGCGCGATCTGGTCGACCTTCTCGCTACGCTTGGAGGAGATCGCTTGCGAGATGCCTCGGTAGAGCGCCTGAAACTGGTCGATCCTCCCTGGCAAGATCACGCGTTCCAGCAGGGATCGGATGAGCACCGGTCCGGTGTGGCCGTAGTGGCGGGATAGTTCGCGGTGCAGGTAGCTCGGGAAGCCCTCATCCTCGAAGCGCAAGAAGCGCAGCTCGACCGTGCGGTTTCGCGCGCCCTGCGCGATGCCCAGCTTGAGTAGCGGCTTCTCCCCAGACACGAACGCTAGTGAGAGCCAGTTCGAGAGCGGGCGGAGGTCCCCGGTAGGCATGCCTCGCCCCTTTCCGGTGCCCGCGCCGACCTGATAGGCGAGCAACTCCAGTAACTCGCGACTCTGAGTCAACTGTGTATCGTCGAACCATAGAGGCAGGTCGCGGCACCGCTTGAGCGCGCCCTCAAGTGCCGTGGGTGTGCAATTCCCCGTGAGCTTGACGCCTTCCGGCTTCCCAAAATGGGAAACGGAGACCGCCTGGCCTGCGGACTTGCCGCCCATCGAGGTTCCCCAGATCGAAAGGAGCAGGCTGCGGAGCCCCAAGAGCCGGATCAGGGGCGCCGTGGCGCCGGCGGCCTCGCCGAGTTCACCGAAGATCGACGCGCGACGCGCCTCGAGCAGCAACTCGCGGTGCATCCGCTCGTCGCCTCCGGGCTGCAGAGCATCCAGGAAGTTGTCATCTGACTCCACCCGTGAACGCCCCTGCTTGCCGATAACGTGGCGGCCAAGCACGAAGCTCGAGAGGTCCTTGCTCCAGCCGCACTGGGTGAAGATCGGGACGCGGGGCATCTCGTCGAGTGAGGCCTGTTCCTGCGCGGCCAGGAACTGCTGCATCACAGCGCGATTAGCCGCGGTAATCGGCGCTGCGAACGTTGCAAGTGAGAGCAACTCTGGGCCGGCCATGTGTGCCCTCGGGATCACGCGTTCGATCTGCTGCGCCCCGTGGGCAAAGCGAACGGTGGCGTAGTGATGATCGTGCTCGTCGGTGCCGATATCGATGACATTCATCGGTGCGCGGGCGATCTGGTCGCCAAGTGTGGTTCCGTAGATCGTCCACACGCCCGCTCTTGGCGGCGTCCCGAGGACGCAGTATCCGGGTGCCTGGAGCCACTCGCTCTCCGCACTTTCCTGCATGAGAGCCATGGACTCGTTTCCATGTAATTCAGCGACCAGCGTCTTGATGGTCGTCCTTTTCGTATTGAGTGCTGTCGCCGCATCGTTGCACCAGCGCTTGAAGACCTCCGGCGGCTGCGTGCGGGACACGATCCAGAGGGCGCGGCGCAGTTCCCGCTGCTGCCGGACCGCGTCCCAATCCGGCCAGCGGCTGGCGGTCCATTCCAAGAGCGGGTCTGGCATCGTCGGACGTTTAGCGGTGCCAACGGTCTCCTTCAGGGCGGCGCCGTCGCAAGCGAGATTGAGGTAGAGGTCATCCAGCCCGAGCCTCTCGCCATCTTCGCCGGCTTCAAGAAACGTGATGTTTGGCGTAGCGCCCGCAGCACGCAGCATCGTCAGGAGCCGCGCGGCCGCCCACTGGACGTTCTGGTTCCCGTCGATATCCGAGTCGAAGACGATCGTCACGTCCCGCTTCGGATCCCCTGGCCGAACCCGTCGGACCATCGAGTCGAGCATGGGATGCAACTCCCAGGCGTCGCTCCCCGTCTTCTTCGCCGCTTTGCGGGTGGCCACGTTGTGGAAATGGTCAACGCCAGGCGCGGAGATCGTCGGGAGGCCTGCCTGGCAGCCGGCAAGCGCCTTCTTCTCGCCCTCGGTCACGTATAACTCGCTGGAGTGGTCGCTGATCGAGGGGTTGACGCTGATGGGCGCGTAGATCTCGCCCGGGACCTGTTCGGGCGATTCATACTTCACCACGTGTCCGTTCTTGTGCCGACGAGGCACGTCGGGACGCAGTCGAACGTGGTCAACGGCGCCTTCGTAGGGAAACGCGATCGCGGGGACGTTCGGGCGGGGTTTGCTTGGCATCCACCGCAGGATCGATCGCACTTCCTCTGGATCGGTCACCGAGCGCAGCGCAGCTTTCGCGATCGTCTCATCGGTCAAGCCGCTGCGGCGCAGATGCTCCAGATGATGGGGCAGCAGCACGGGCGTTGCGGCGGCGGCGGCGGGCACACATGAGCCTCCGCCTATGGCACTGTTCGCGCCTGTGGCGTGCAGATCTTCATCGCGCGCATCTGCGCTATGTGGAACACTATCCACTGTACGTCCTCCTGCGGGTTGCCGGTCGGCGTGGAAGTCAGGCCGGCACCCGCGGTGCGGGTTGTTCTAACGGGTCAGTGAGGTCGTGGTCTCGCGCTCGACGAGCGCTTGGACGGCCTCTTCGATGAGCGCGCGCAGGCTCGGCAACTTGTGCTGACGGTAGCCGCGCGCGAGCCGCAACTGCTCGAGCTGGAGGCGCAGCTCGCGTCGCAGACACACAGACAGAGCCAGGTCGTTCTGGTTCGTTGGACTCGGCATCAGAAGGTCTTCCCCTTTCCGGGATCGCGGAAATGGTAGGACGCCGCGGATGGACTCGAGGAAAAACACCGGCTTCTCGTCGAGAGATTGTTGGTGCGCGATGCACGCGCGCCGTCCGACTTCGTCGGTCCCCAACCACGCCACCGCCGCGCCCAGGGATGGCGCGCAACGCCGGGTCCGCCGTTGGCACGTTGGCCGGCCTTCATCGTAGGAACGACGATGGCCATGCCCCGGCGTAGTCGCCATGGAAACGCCCCCCAAGGTCGTGGCCGTCGTTTCCGCAGACCTGAATCCGCAACTATTCCGTGTAGAACGTCCGGCCCCGGAGTGGTCGCCGCCTTCTGAGAAGGCTCGGTTTCTGGCGCCACTCGTCGGCTCGCTTGCGTAGCTCCTCGCGAAGCGCGGCCAGCGAGTGGGTCCCGGTGGCGCAGTCGATACTGGCGGCGACAGCAACGACAGGTACTTCGTGGAGCTTGAGCCTGCTTAGCTCCAGGACCTCGGTCAACCCATCGATCATGGCGCACGCGAGTTGTTCCAGGCGGAACGGACCCTCTGACGTCTTGATCGTGATGCTCCCCCACTCGACGACTCTCCTCTGATCGAGTTGGGCACTGTAGAGGCAGTCGAGAAGGGACTTCAGAGTCCCGAAGGCAGCAAGACTCGTTGTGGCTCCATCCGACGACTCGGTTGCTGCACCAACTCGCCAGGCAACAGTGTGAGCGACGTCGTCAACGCGCGCCGAAACTCCTCCACGGCGGAGGCAAACGCGACCTCGATCAACATCGGTGTCGGCGAGCCCCAACAGGTCGAGGGCGGCCTGCCCCGAGTCGTACAGATCCCGGTAGGTGGAGAAGGTGGCGCGATACCTTTCGGTTAGCGCTTCATACTCCGTCGTCAGTCCACGGACCGTCGCGGCGTGGTCGAAGATTGCCTTGGCGGTTCGCATCCCAGCGACGTAGACGGCGACGGTGCGCTCCTGGGCGTCGACCCAGGCACGAGCGGCAACCTCAGTGCAGAGTGCCAGCGCGGCCTGATCCTTAGCATTGACCGACGTGTCCGGTTGTCTCTTCGGCAAGCGGGGGGCTCGCTGCTCGCGCTGTCGTTGCACGAACGACAGCTTCGCATGGCTTGTCGGGACTCGGCTCGAATTCTGGAGGATCCAGTCTCGCGGAAATCAGGCCAGTCCTGAGGCACCGGAGTTTCCGATGACCCTGACCTTTGCACGAAGCATTCTGCAGTTGAGATGACGACGAACAGGACGTTCACGAAGGCCATGTTGGCGCGACTGCGTGCGCACCTCGCGCTTCAGGACCTGACGCAGCTCGACCTCGCCCAACGGCTTTGTCATCCGGTCTCGACCTTGTCGAGCTGGCTTCGAGGCGTGGCACCCGCACCGAGCGACCTGGTTCGCCGGATCGAGGACGCGCTCGAGCTGCCGCTGGGTGCGCTGACGGGATCCGGGACGACCGACGTGGTCACACAAACCAAGGAGTAGAGATGATCGGAATCGAGAAGAAGAAGCGCACCAAGCCGAAAGCTCCCCGAGCGAGCGCGCCGAAGCGCCGCAACGCCGAGCCCGAGCGACTGATCCTACAGATCATCCCGGCTGACCCGGGCTGGCACGCCCTCTACTGCGAGGAAGACGACGGCCCGATGATGACCATGCCCCTGGTCTGCTTCGGGCTCGTCGAGCTTCGCCAGCGGGTGGGACGTCCGATGCGCTTCGTTTTCCCAATGGTTATGCACGAGAACGGGGCCATCGACGACGTGAACCGCCGAGACGGGTTCGTGGAACTCATCCCGCCGTGCATGCACGACGTCGAGCACTCGGCCGACGACACTGGTGACCCTGCCGTCGACGGCAACTCCCTCGACGAGGGGAACCGCGAGGTGCGCCATGCATAGCTCCGGCATCTCTTGGACCGACGCGACCTGGAACCTCGTCCGAGGGTGCCGCCAGGTCTCTCCCGGCTGCCGGAACTGCTACGCCATGGCCTGCGCCCACAGCGTCAACAAGGCGCACTCGAAGCTTGGTTTCCCCGAACCGTACGAAGGCCTCGTCCAGATCCGCGGCGGCAAGCCGAAGTGGACGGGCGATGTTCGGTTCGTGACCAGGCTCTTGGTTGCGCCGCTCCGCAAGAGGGAGCCGCTCAAGATCTTCGTGAACTCCATGAGCGACTTGCTCTACGAGGAACTCTCGAACAAGCAGATCGCCGCGGCCTTCGGCGTGATGGCTGCTGCCAGCTGGCACGCATACCAGGTCTTGACCAAACGCGCCGAGCGTCTGCCCAGGTGGTTCGCGTGGGTGGTGCGCACCGCGGCCGAGCGCGGCTTGACGCCGGCGCAGTTCTGCTTCGCTTGCGCGCAGGAGATCGGAGGCGCAGACGCGAGCTGCGCGAAGGTTCTACGCCGGCACGAGGTCATCGCCGCCGCGGCGGACGCGGCCTGGCCGTTGCCCAACGTCTGGGTCGGCGTCTCTGCCGAGGATCAAGAGAACGCGAACCTGCGGGTTCCCTTCTTGGTGAAGGCCCCGGCCGCGGTGCGGTTCGTGTCGGCAGAGCCATTACTCGGCCCGGTCGACCTCACGCCTTGGCTCAACGACATCGCCTGGGTGATCGGTGGCTGCGAGAGTGGCGACGGTCGCCGGCCTGCCGACGTCGATTGGCTTCGTTTACTGCGGAAACAGTGCCTCGCCAACGGAAGCGCCTACTTCCTGAAGCAGGCGGTGGGGGGCGTCGGGATCACGTGCGGCCCCGGCTCGAAGGTGAAGAAGAAGGGGATCGTCGAGTCACCGTACTTGGACGGCACACAATCGGTCGCGTTCCCCATCGCGGCGCCGAGATGCATCGCGGCGCCGCCGAGATCTCCGCCGCCGCGTAGCGCGATGAACATTCATCCGCTCCAGGCGAACGGTTCAGGCGTCGTTCAGGAGGCGAATCCAGATGAAACGACCCAAGCGCGCTTCAGCCCCGAGGACGAGCCAGCCCAAGCCTCGCCCCAAGAACCACCGCCAGGACCGCGACGGCGTTGTGCTTCGTCATCTCGGTAACCGCCTCGACGCCTACCTTCGCGACCGCGCTCGCGTCGAAGGCATCGGATACGCGCTGACGCCGGAGTTCTTCATCCGCGCGTTCCGCGGCGGCGTTCGGATGATGTTCGGCGTCGACATCTGCGACCACGGAGAGATGCTCGGCGACGACCAGGAGCCGTACCCCGGGTACTTCGAAGCATGGATGGAGGCGCGCCCCCTCGTGACGGGTCGCCAGCTCCTGCACGACGATGCCGTCCCCCTGCCGCGCAAACCCACGTCTGAAGCGCAGGCCCTTGCTGTGCGAGCCAAGGATGCGCTCGCCCGAGACGAGCTGCTCAACTCGATCCGCGCGGGCGCCCGGCGGCTGATCGCGGCCTCGTGGGTCTGCGACTCGGTCGCCCCGACGATCACGGCTTTCGTCGAAGATCTTCGCTCTGGCTACTCGACCCACGATCTGCCGATCGACGACCTGCGCGCAGCTTCACTCGCTGCGGGCGAGCTCGCGGCAATCTGCGGGCTCCGCGGGTGGTCGATCGAGGACGCCCTCGCGCAGGTCTTCGTTCGCGACGAGCTGTTCTACGACCGCGAGATCGGCAAGTGAAGTGGTCGCGGGAACCTGGGGTAAACGCGCTGCGCGCCGGCAGCGTGCGAGCGCGAGCTCTGGTACCCGCGAAGTTCATGTCGGGCGAACCCGTTTCAGGGGGCCACCTGGGGACCGTCCCCGCCAGCGGCGCCGAGACCTCGTCGCCTCGAACTCCGACACGTTCGTCGACTGCGGTCACGCCGTACCTCACCACCGCCGAGGCCGCGACGTACCTCCGGTATCGGACCACGTCCGGGATCCGTACCGCGGTGTCGCGGGGCCGCTTACACCCGGCCGGGATCGGCCCGCGGGGCACGCTCATGTTCACCGAAGCGGAGCTTCAGCGCTTCATCAGCGTCGGCATGACGCGCTACGATCGCCCTCGCCCTGAGATGCGTGGGGAAGGAACCCGCGATGCGGCAGTTGGGCAAGAAGTCCCGATACCCAGGCGTCTACAGAATCAACGACAACAGCTACAGGATCCGGGCGATCGCCATCGATCCCCGGACCGGCAGAAAGAAGGCGGTGGAGAAGCTCTGCGATGGGGTGAGCGCCCAAGAGGCAGCACGGCAACGCGCCGAGCTGCTGAACGAGATCCGCGTGCCCGCGGCGATGGTGCAACGAGCGCGCGTTGGGGAATTCGCGCAATCGTGGATGAAGTCCAAGGCGCTCGCGCTCGACGAGGCGGTCGCTAGAACCTACTCGGACGCGCTCGACGACCACATCCTGCCCGTGTTCGGCGACCTGTACTTCGACGTCATCACCAAGGCCGACGTGCAGGCGTGGGTCGACCGCTCGCTGGGCACCACGTGGCGGACCGGTAAGAAGGCAAGCAGGAAGAAGCAGATCAACGTGAAGCACCCGTTGAAGAACCGCACGAGGAAGAAGGAGGTCAAGGCGAAGCAGCTCGTGCAGAGCTACTCGCGCAACACGGTCCACGGTTGGTTCCGCATCTTCAGGACGATGACCCGTGATGCGGTCGACACCCTCGAGCTCCAGCGCGACCCCACGTTACGCATCCGGTTTCCGCCGGATCCCGAGCGCGAGCCAAATCAGCTCACGCCAGAGGAGATGTTGAGGTTCCTCGACATGGTGAAGGAGCACCACCCGCGCCAGTACGGGCTGGTGGTGATGCTCGCCTTCACCGGGTTGCGCTTCTGTCACGCGAGTGCGCTCAAGTGGGAGGACTGGGACGAGGAGGTCGGGGTTATCTATGTGAAACGGAAGCAGGTACGCGGCCGCATCGGGACGGTGTCACGGAAGAAGCGGGCCCCACCTGTCGTCCCGGTGACGCCCGAGCTCGCGGATGCCCTGACGCTGCACCGGCAGTGGCTCATGTTCGACAAGGTCCCCAACCGGGACGTGTGGATGTTTCCGTCAGCAGCGGGAACGTTGCGCACGCCGAACACGCTCGACCGGGCGAAGCAGAAGTGTCTCGCGTTGGCCGGTATCGACCGGCGCTTCACGGTGCATGGGTGCCGCTACAGCTTCACCGACCTCACCAGGTTGGCGAAGGTGGACGCGGTTACCAGGCGCGCGCTCACCGGCCACGTCACCGAGCAGATGCAGCGGCACTACAGCACCGTCGACGTCGCCGAGAAGCGCGAGGCGATGCAGGCGGCGATGGACGTACTCACCAAGGCCAAGGCTGCGGCTGCTCTCGCTGCGGCTGAGGTCACCCGCCGGCGAGGTGTGAACTCAGGTGTGAACTGAGCCGTTTTCGGGACCCGTGAGGGTCGTAAGTATCGAGCGGGATAAGGGATTCGAACCCTCGACGTTCAGCTTGGGAACCCGTGCTTGCCCGAATTCTCCGTCGAAACTTTCCGTGATTGCGGGGGCCTAGCGTCTCAGGACGCCTCGGGCCGTCCAACCCCGTAACGCGGGAGAGGTGATGGGAGGGGTGATGCGCTCGGCCGGATGGGTGAGACCGCTGGCCCTTACTTCGCGACGCACTCTGCGATGTCCGAGTCAGACCTCACCAGGTTCTTGACGCGTCGCACGATACCAGGGTCGACGTTCTGCTCGGCAAGGATCTCGCCGAGACGATCGACGAGCACGTCCTTCTTCTTCGGGGCGGTCATCTTGACCTGCTCGCACTCCGCGAGCACGCGCTCGGTCGTCAACTCCTCTGGATCGACCCCTTTCAAGCGTCGGGTCAACAGCTTCTTCACCGTCGGCTCGATCCACGCACAAGCCGTGCTCAGCATCGCGTCGATCGCCTTCTTGAAGTCTTCCTCGGTACAGACATCCGGCACCCAGTCGGCCGTTCCGACCCGCGAGTACATCTTCCCGACAAGCCACCCGAGCTTGTGCTGGAAGCTATCGTTGAGCTGAAGGACCTTTGCGTCGAGGCACGTGGAATAGTGCAGATCGCTCTTGATCGCGATAGACAGGGCGAGGAAGGCGCAGTGCGGCTCGGTCAATCCCGCCTCAACGCCAGCGTACTGATACGGGTGAAGGTAGAAGAACTCCTCTTCGTTGTTGTTTAACAGCCGCGCGAGGAATTGTTCAACCTTCTCTCGATGAGTCGCGTCACACAGTCGGTGATCACGCTCCAACGGCGAGCGCTGATACCTCGCGATCTCCCTCGCGATGACGCGCTCAAAAGGTCTCACCGCGGCGACGGAAACGTACCTCGCCTTGCACCGCTTTTCGTCACCAACGCCTAGCCTGGGCACCAAGTCGCAGGTCTGCGTCAACACCATCAGGTAGCGGTAGTCATCCTTGGTGTAGTGGGGGTGCACCTCGCGCAGCAACGCGTCGATCGCGGGCGTTCGCTGAAGCACATCCCCTTGCTGAAGCGAATGACGGTCCAACTCGGCCGCGTACGTGATGTGCACGGCCGGCTCTCGCAGTTCTACCGCTCGTTGAGCTTGCGGATCATCCGCCGCGTAGCGTACTCGCCGGCATCGTAGCTCACCGTTACGCGCTGACTAACTGCGACGACGCGCACGGTATCGGTCTGCGCACGCGGTTGGGCGCTTGTGTCGGCAACGCTCGTCGGCGTGTACTTCGCCGGCGTGGTCGAGTAGTCGCCGCGAGGCAACGTTGTGGAGGATCCCTTCTCTTCGATGCTCATCGCTCAGCCTTCCCCTAGGTCGAGTTCATATGCGTCGTGGAGAAATTTGGTCGCGAGCGCGCGGTACTTCGTCACACGGCCATCCAGGTAGCTCGCGCCCGTTGCCGCCCCATCAACGTCTCGGTGGAAGTTGAGGGTCACCGCTACCTGCTGACCGTTCATCTGGCGGAGCGAAAGGTTGAGAACGCCATCATGCGGCAGCCGAAGTTGGCGCTTGAGTTCTGTCGCCTCGACCACGAGGTCCGCATCTGCGATCCGGGCGAGGTCTGGCGACTTGAAGAGCTTCTTCACCTCATCTGAGGGAACGGCCTCAACGAACTCGAAGTTGATCCCGATCCCTGTCAACGGCGTGTGCGTCAACACCGTGAGGATCGACCTGCTGAAGGACTCCATGCGGCTGAGGACGTCTGCGTCGTCCGCTGAAGGCGCTAGGACGATGCGGTCGCGCACCACCACCAAGTGCACGCCGTTGAACGTGTAGCGAAGCGGCATGAGGGGGTTGCCGATCGGGAACTCGATCTGGACGGGGCCCGTGATGCCAAGGTGCTTCGTCAACCAGTCCGGCGTCAGGATCGCGGTGTTCCACGCACCGACGAGCACGAGCGACCAGTTCTCAACCTGAGCCTTCATTGGAGCGCCTACGAAAGAGATAGTAACCAGCGAGAATCATTTGTCAATCGCGCGACGTCTCGCGTCTGTAAGTGCGCGAGATGATCTAGGTTCCGGTCCGGAGTCGGTGGCCATGCAGGAGCGGGCTGGACCGTAGGGTCGATGACTTCGCGTCAGCGAGACGCCTCGGCGCAGCGTGGGAGGGCGACGAGTCCGGCGGGGCCTGCGAGCGTGCGTCAAGCTCGCTGGCCGGCTGGACTCCCCAGCCTCGTCTCTGAGCTAACACGGACGGCCTGGTACACGGGCCCGCGCTCGCCCCTCGGCGCTCGTGTTTCCATCGAACCTCGACGTTTCTGGAACGTTGTGGAACGCGGATAAGGGTCGCGGCTCTGGCTCAACTCAAAAAGAGGCGCAGGGTCACGGTGGGAGGGGCGACGGCGACCTCGTCGAACCGGAGAACTTGGGCCGGCGGGCGCGCGCTACCACTCCAGCGACGGGCCAAGGAGGCGCAGCCGGCGGCGGCGCTCCTCGTAATCGGGCAGCCAGGAGCCGACCTGGCTCCAGAAGGCGGGGCCGTGGTCGCGATGCTCGATGTGGGCCAGCTCGTGGACGAGGACGTACTCGATGAGCGGGATCGGGGCCTGGACGATGCGCCAGTTGATGCGCAGGGTCCCGGTCGGGTCGCAGCTCCCCCACCGCCTGCGCTGCTCCCGAACGATGATCGACGGCTTGTCGATGCGGAGGCGGCGGCAGACCTCCGCGAGGCGGTCCGGCAGGTACAGATCCGCGTGCTCCTTGAGGGAGCCGAGAAGCCGGCGTCGCACCTCGACGCGCTGCTGGTGCTCATCGAGGCCAGGAGCGACGGGCACATGGTACCAGCCGCCCTTGATGCGGGGCCAGTCGTCGTCGGCCTCGACGACCTTGAGCCGGTGCTGCCGGCCCAGGTACCTGACGGTCTCGCCGGTGACGAACTCGCGCTCCGAAACGGGCGGGGGCAGCTCGGCCGCGTCCCGGATCCGCTGCACGACCCACGGGGCCTTGTGGCGGACGACGGCGTTCAGGCGATCGATCGTGGTGTCCGCCGGTGCCGTGACGACGAGCTTCTCATCGTCGATCGTCAGGGCCACGGTCGCCCGCTTCGAGCTGCGCCGGATGAGGAACGGGATGCGGGTCATCCCGAACTGGATCTCGGAGCGCTCGCTCATTGGCGACGCCGCCGCTTCAGGAGGTCGACGACACTCTCGGCGACCGAGTCGATCTTGTCGGCGGCGTAGCTCGCCGCGCGGAGCTGCCGCTTGATGAGCCGCCGCATCTCACGCTGCACGTCGTCCTTGTGAACCCAGTCCACGATCGCGACCTGCGGCTCAAGCTGCTCTTCGAGGATTGCCGCCAGCTCCTTCTTCGCCTCGTCGGTCGTGGAGCCGTAGGCGGCCCGCGACTCCGCCGCCTTCGTGCCGGTGGGCTGGACGAGCAGCCCGTAGATCGCGAAGCCGGTCTCGGTCAAGCCGACCCGCTCGGCCGCGTCCGCGTGTCCGCGCAGCTCCTTCGTCAGGGCCTCGAACAGCTTCAACTGCTGGGCCGCGTCGATTCGCTTCGCCTTGCGGTCGGCGATGAGCTGCTCAAGGCGTTCCCGAAGGGAGATGAAGAACGCCGGGTTCTCGTCGAGCTTGACGTGAATCTCCCTCTTGATGGCGTGCTCCATCTCGCTGGCGCGCGCCTCGTCGCTCTTAAGGGCCTTGAGCTTGTCGCTGAACTCCGGCGTGAACAGCGACACCTGCTTCACGAGGATCTGGATGCCCTCGGCGATGACCGCCTCCTCGATGAGCTGACGCACCTTCGCGCCGCAGTCCGAGACGTCGATCTTGTCGTCGCGATACTTCGCGGCGGCCGTGGCGCGGATCTTTCCAAGCCAGCGAGCGTCGGCGACGTAGGGCAACGCACGAGCGTCGGGGAGCAGCATGTCGAGCGATTGGGCGAACCGCTTGAACGCGAGGTCGAACTCGGCCCGCACGTCGTCGGGCTCCAGCACCGCGACGCAGGCGTCGAGGTCGTCCTTGTCCTTCACCCGCACGAAGATCCGCATCGCCACCGCGTGCCGGGTCTGGAGCCGGGGTAGCTCGTCGCCCTTGGGCGTCAGCGCCCCTTGCACGTCGGACGGCGCGAAGATGGCGAGGGCCTCCTGAAGAGCCTCCGAGATGCCCCAGTAGTCCACGACGAGCCCGTAGGTCTTGCCGTCGGCGGTGCGGTTCACGCGGGCGATGGCCTGGAGCAGCGTGTGCTCCCGGAGCGGCGCGTCGAGGTACATGACCTGCTCGACCGGCGCGTCGAAGCCGGTGAGCAGCATGTCGCACACGACGAGGACCGACAGCGGGTCGTCCTTCTTGAGGTAGCGCGCGATCAGTTCCTTGCGTTGCTCCTCGCTCGTGTGGTGCCGGACCAGGCGTTCGTCGTCCTTGTTCGTCCCTGAGATGATCACCGCGGACTGCGGGCCGTTGAGGCGGTCGAGCGCGTCCTTGTAGGCGCACGCGACCTCGCGCGAGCACGCCACGATCTGAGCCTTGAAGCCGTTGGGCCGGATGTACGTGGTGAAGTGCTCCAG
This sequence comes from Myxococcales bacterium, assembly GCA_947483555.1. GTDB lineage: Bacteria > Myxococcota_A > Polyangia > Haliangiales > Haliangiaceae > UBA2376. Next base: position 15,167 of record CANKMW010000080.1, on the reverse strand, counting down.
CAGATCGAGGGTGATCGCCTCGACGCGCTTCGGTGCGCCGGCGATGGCCGCCTCGGTCCCGTACTTCTTCTTGATCGCCTCGCGCTCCTCGTCGCTTCGGTCGATGAACACCCGGTCGAACACCGCGTCGAGGGTGTTGCCGAGGATGCGCAACTCCGGCAGCCGGCCCTCGTAGAAGATCGGCACCGTGGCCCCGTCCGCGACCGCCTGCTCGATCGTGTACGTGTCGATGTAGCCGCCGAAGGTCGACAGCGTGCTCCGGTCCTTCTTGTCGATCGGCGTGCCCGTGAAGCCGAAGAAGCAGGCGTTCGGCAGCGCCTTGCGCAGGTTCGCCGCAAGGCCGCCGTACTGAGTACGGTGCGCTTCATCCGCGAGGACGAAGATGTTCGATGCCTCCGAGAGCAACGGGTACTCCTCGCGCGCCCGGCGCTTGGTGGCGCTCGTCTGGTCCTGTAGCTCCTGGAACTTCTGCACGGTCGTCAGGATGGTTTTTCCCGTCGGGCCGGCCAGGAGGTCGCGCAGATCGCGCACGCTCTCGGCCTGCTCCGGGTTCGGGAAGCCACACGCCTGAAAGGTCCGCGTGATCTGCTGGTCGAGATCCTTGCGGTCGGTCACCAGCACGATCGTCGGGTTGTCGTGCCGCGGGTCGCGCCGCAGCTTGAGCGCGAGCCACAGCATCGTGAGGCTCTTGCCTGACCCCTGGGTGTGCCAGACGACACCGCCGCGGTCGGTGGGCTTCTTCGCCGTGCGGGCGCGGCGGATCGCCTTGTTGACGGCCGCGAACTGCTGGTAGCGGCACAGCTTGCGGATCGTCTTGCCGGTCGCCGCGTCCCGCTCGAAGACGATGAAGTTCTGCACGAGGTCGAGCAGGTTCGCCGGGGTGAGCATGCCCTCGAAGAGCACCTCCTGCGCCGACGGGGCGCGGCCCTGGGCCTCCATGAACGCCGCCTCGTTCGTGGGCCACAGCGTCTTCCAGTCGGCGTAGTAGCGGTGCGGCGTCGTGATGGTCCCGTAGGCGGCGGCATGACCGCATGTCGTGACGAGGACCTGGACGGACTCGAACAGCTTCGGCGCGCCCAGCTCGCGGTAACGGCTCTCCAGCTCTTGGTAGCGGCTGAACTGGTCGATTGCCTCGGCCTTCCATCCCTCGCCAAGCGTTGGGCTCTTGCACTCGATGACCACCAGCGGGATCCCGTTTACAAGCAGGACGATGTCGGGCCGGATGTTCTTCTTCGAGCCCTGGACTCGGAACTGCCGGGTGACGACGAACTCGTTCCTCGTCGGACTCTCGAAGTCGAAGAAGCGGACCGTCTGCCCCTTCTTCCCGTCGCCTAGGTCCTGCTCCAGCGAGATGCCGTAGGTCAGGGCGGTGTGCAGCTTCTCGCTGACCTCGATGAGCGATGCCGCCTGAACGCTGGTGACCGCGCGGATGGCCCTCTGGATGTTGTCGTCGGAGAGCCAAGGGTTGAGCCGCTTGAGCGCAGCGGCCAGGCGCTTCACGAGCACGACCTCCTTGAACGAGTCGCGCTCCGCGTCGAGGGCCTCGGATGGAACGTACGTATACCCGAGCCGCCGTAGGTTCTCGACCGCGGGGGCCTCTGAGAGGTTCTCCTCGTTCCACCCCTGCCCGGGCGTCATTGGTCTGCCTCATTCCCGATCTCTAGACGGCCCGTTCCCAGCAACTCCAGAGCACTGCGCCGACTCACCCGTAGTTGTTCTGCTAGCCGGTCGGCGCACCTAGCGGACGCCTCCATGCTCTCGATGGCGGTAACGATGCGTCGCTGCGCTGGCAAACCAGGGAAGCCGATACGGAGTTGCCGAAGGGCACCTTGATTAAGTGTCTTGTTTCTCCCCGCTCCACCGGGGGAGATTCTTCCCAGCGCTGCCACGCCGGGGCGGCCCTGAAAGAGGACGCGCAGGAACGAAAGGTCTATGAACTCGGGTCTAGGACGAAACATCGGAAATCGATGGGAGGCGATCATTCCCTGTTCGGCCTCAGACGTCACCGCGACCGCACCTTCCCATCCGAAGACGACGTTGAAAACGAGACACCCCGGCGCGATCCAGAAGACCTTCTTGTCCCCTAGGGATGTCCCGAGAGTCGCTTCCTTGTGGAAGATGCCACGGCCGTGCGAGCGCACTCCGATCTCTCGATACTCCTTCGTTGGCTCGACGGAGACAGGATCTCGCACCTGATCCACGATCTCTTCGAACGGCCGCACGGTCCATCCGATCGGGCATGGTCCAAGGCCTGTCGCAATCAGCGGGCTCTTCGTTCGTCCGGCCCCAAGAATGCGAAGGGTCGATCGAAGCGAGAGATCTGATTGATCTCGTTCGGCAAGTGCATGCTCAATGCGGGATGCACCTAGGCTCTCAACATCTGCAACTGTTGCGGTGGGGCCGATGAACGTCTCGATACGCCACTCGTCTTGAGCTACAGCGATCTCCTCGGAGGAGACGACCCGTGCGAACTCAGGGACGTCTCGGAAACCCCGGAATGCGGAGATGACCCGTTCGACGTCGACGTCCCGAAGGCGGTCTTGATTCACACCCTTCTCGAAGCCCTGCGAGGCGTCCATGAACAGCGTCTTCCCACGCCGTGACGCCGGCTTCGCCTTGTTCAGGATCAAGATCGCGGCGGGAATCGGCGTGCCGTAGAAGAGGCTCGGGGGCAGCCCTATCACTGCTTCCAGAAGGTCCTGGGCCACCACGTTCCGTCGGATCTCCGCCTCGGTTCCGCCGCGAAACAAGGCCCCGTGCGGAAGGATGACGCCAACCATCCCCTGTGGATTGAGCGTCCGGACCATGTGAGAGAGGAATGCGAGATCGCTGCCTTGCTTCTTCTTTGGGGGGATACCGAACGAAAATCGACCGTGAGGGTCCTGGGCTGCAATCTCGTGCCCCCAATCCTTCTGCGAGAAGGGGGGATTGGCGATCACGCGGTCGAAGACCATTAGGTCGCCGCGCTCGCGAAGCTTCGGGTCCCGAATTGTGTCTCCCTTCTCAACTTGGGCATCGGGAAGTCCGTGCAGCAACATGTTCATCTTGCAGATGGCCCACGTCCCAAGGTTCTTCTCCTGCCCGAAGAGCGAGAGGTTCCTTGCGTTCTTGCCGTGGCGTTCCAGATAGTGGGCGCACTCGATCAACATGCCGCCCGAGCCACAAGTCGGATCGCAGATCCGCATTCTCTCCGTCGGCGCGAGTAGCGCGACGATCAACTCGACGACCTTCTTGGGCGTGTAGAACTCGCCGCCCTTCTTGCCGGCGTCGTCGGCGAACTTTTCGATGAGGTACTCGTAGGCGCGCCCGAGCATGTCCGGCTCCGACAGGCTCGCGTTCCCGAGCGGCACCTTCGAGAAGTGCTGCACGAGTCGCCCGAGAACCATGTCGCGGTTGCGGGCATCGCCGAGCTTGCGCTCATCGTTGAAATCGATGCCCCCGAGCACCCCTTCCAGCGCGGCGTTCTCGCCTTCCAAAGCCATGCATGCTTTGTTGAGGATGTCGCCGACGCCGGTGGCGCTGCGCTGGATCTCCGACCAGCGTGCCCGCTTCGGGACGAAGAACTGGTGCTCGTCCTTGTCCTCCGGATCCAGCCCGTCGGCGACGAGAGCCGTGCACTCCTCGTCGAAGCGGTCCGAGAGCCGCTTCAAGAAGAGCATGCCGAAGATGAAGCTCTTGTAGTCCGACGAGTCGATCGAGCCGCGGAGGATGTCGGCCGCGGACCAAAGGTAGCCCTCCAACTTGTCGAGCGTCAGCTTCGCGCCTGGTACCACCTCCAGGCGGTTCGCGGAGGATCCGATGATCGGCCCAGCCTTCTCGGTCGCGGCGTCGCCCGTGCCGCTTGTCCCCGTAAGCCGTCCGATGAGCAGAGCCTTCTCCCGGCCGCCGTCATCGAGGCCCAGCTCGCCGCACAGCTCCTTCAGCCGGTCGCGGGAGAGCGTCGCCAGGAAGTCGGTCAGCACGACCTTGCGCGACACCGCAGCGGCCTCCACGAGCTGGTCACGCACGCGGCGGTCGGCGACCGCCAGGTCATGCTGGTCGGCGAGGGCCACCAGCTCATTGCGGCTCAGCTTGTCGAGAACGTGTCGCTTCGTAGGCATGGGCTCCCCGAGGTCGCGCCGATCCTACGCGATCCGCGGTTTCGACCGCGACCTCAGATCCGCTCGTTCGCGACGGACCGCGGTTCTAGCGCCGAGCCGCTCGCGCTGGTGCCCGTGGTCGGCCCTTTGCCGGCTTCGCGCGGCGAGGGGCCTCGAACAGCTCCCCCACCGGCACCTGGAGCACACGGGCGATCTTCACCGCCGATCGTCAGGTTCCGCTTGCCCTGCGATGCGGGGCCTCGTGCGCCTCGGGCCCGGGCCCCGGGGTGGGCCGGTTCGCCGAAGGCACGCTCGCCGACGCCGACCACGGTGTCTTCGCTCTTGGGGGGTTCCGATGGGAGCAGCGCCGGTCCCCGGGTGCCGGCGCGTTCCGGCGGCGGAGGCCCCACGGCTTCTATGGGGGGGGCCCTTTGGCGAACGTGAGCACGTTGCTTACGGCCTCGGCTGGCTTGTCCCCGCACTTGTAGTTTGACACGTAGGCGACGAACTTCGTCGCGCTTGCGACCTTTGCCGCGTCCAGCGTGGCCTGTCCACGAATCTCCGCTTCCCCTCCACTTGCCATCTCGATCTCCTCAAGCTCGAAGGTGCCGATGTCGAAACCATCGGCATCCTTCGCCACGACGCAGCCGCCCGGAACCTGCACCGGCTGATCTCCCCGGTGCCGTACCTTGGCTACCGCCCTCAGGGTGAAGTTCTTGGTGCCCTGGAAGTCGTACGGCACGTACTCGGCTTCCAGGCCTTCGATCACGAAGGGCTGGGACTTGGCGTCCCCTTCCTCCTTGCCGAGGTTCGTCGCCGAGCCGGGCTTCCCCACCTGCGAAGAAGCGACATTGCTTCGCAGCTTGTCAGGGTGATCGCATCCCTGGGCCGCAGTCCCCTCGGCGATGAACGCCTCAACCGCGACGCCACGCGCCATCGGTCCCGGTTCAACGGAGTTGTCAACGATAGCGTCACCGGACTTCCCGCGAGGGATGCTCTGCGCGTCGTCGTAGGAGAAGTCGATCTTCGTGCTCTTGCGGTCAAGCAGGTTCAAACACACGGTCCCCAAGGCCACCGGCCGGCTCGGGTTGTGGAAGATCCGCAGGAGCACCTTGATGTCTTCTCCTTCTGTCTTCACCTTGGGAGACTCGATGTAGTAGGCGGTGCTGAAGGTCGGCCGGCCGGACTTTTCCGGCGACGGCGGAGCCTGTGCGTCGACAACCAAGGCTGAGCGCGAGGCGGCTGCCCCAGCCTTGAGGTCAGACTTGCCCCCATCCGTCCTCCCGCCGCAGCCCCCCGATCCGAGGAGCAAGCCAGCGAGGCCAGTCGCCCAAAGAGGCCGCAGCCGACCCGGCATCCGATCTCTCTGCGCTTGCTGGAACATGATCACGTCCTCCTCTGAATTTGAGACGTAGCCGAACTGTTTGACGAGGCCCCAGCGACCCCTACGCGCTGGTCACGCGGCCCGGCGATTCTCGGCCGTCAGCTCATGCTGGTCAGCGTGCGCAGCGCGGGTCACCGGCTGCGGGGCGGCATCGTTGAAGCGGAATGCACAGCCCCGGGGGCCATATCCCGCGACGGTAACACGTTCGTCACATGTGAGGTACTCCGGGGGGCCACGCCCCGCGACCGTGTCGCGATGGCCGGCACCGCCGACGAACGCCCGTCGAGACTCGTCAGGGAGTCACGTCGGTTCGGCGTTGCCGCCAAGGCGCTGGGGGCGCGGGTGCGCGAGCTGCGGAGGGCGCGGTCATGGACCTTGGAGCAGGCCGCCGAGCGGATGGCGTTGGACCTGAAGCACCTCCAGAAGGTCGAAGCCGGCAACCCGCCGCTGAACGTCACGCTCGCTACCCTGCTGCGGATCGCGGACGGCCTCGACGTCACGATCGCCGAACTCTTCGCTGGGCTCGCTCGGAAGAGCCGCTCGGCAGCGGCAGGGGACGCCAGGCCGAGCAAGCGCTCGTCACCCGCGCGGCGTGGAGCCAGCGGGTCGTCGTAGGTCGGTCGCGCCCCGCGGCGACCACATGTTCGCGTGACCGGCCGGAACGGCGATGGCTTTGGCTTGAGAAGCGTCGTTGTGCTGGGCCTCGTAGCCCATCGCCGCCAGCGCTCGACGACTTGGGGCCGTTTCCTCGGCCTTTTCGACAGCCGCCCAACGAACACGTTTGCATCGGAAGGCTGGTTGCCGCGCGGGCGCTCCACGCCGGCATGCTTCGGGAAGACCGAGCGCCAGGGGCTGCCCTGACGGCTCAGTCCGCTTCTCGGCCCGGCCAGCTCACCCGTCGGGTGGCACCGTTCTCCGGAACGACGTCGACGGCCAGGTAGTTCCGAGGTTCGGGCCCTACCTCATCGATGAGCGACACCAGCCGCGCCCCTGGGTAGCTCGCGAGCAGCGAGACCATGTCGGCGGTCCAACGGAGCACCTCAGCCGTCGCCCCTGCGTGGGGGCGACCGACGGACTCCAGCCAGCCGACGTCGAGCCTTGCCAAGGCGGCCCGCACGGAGACGCGCTCGCCTGCGGTCAGGGAGGTCGTGAGGCCCGGTGGGAGCGGCGGCAGGCCCTTCGCCAGGGCTGGAGGCCAGACGCGGCTGCTCATGCCCCGCGACCAGGGGACGTGTACCTCGTCGCCGCCGTACAGCGCCAACGACACCGACCGGCTTCCGCCGCCCACGGCCGCGGCGAAGATCGCGTGTCCGGTCCGGGGATCGTTGAGCGCGGCTTCATCGGTGGCCATCGGCAGCAGGTCCACCGGGTAGAAGGTCACGTAGGCGTTGCAGGGAGGCTTCGTCCAGGTGAAGAAAGCGACGGCGACCCGAGGAGCCAGGACCTCGACCAAGGCGCGGGCGATCCGCAGCGGCCGAGTCGCGTTCTCGGTCTCCTGCCTGGCGTCGGTCATCGACGGGCACGCCGTGGTCGTGCAGGCTTCCGCGTGGCCGCCTTCGGGGCTAGCTCGGCCGGTGGCCAGGCAGGCGCGACCTCCGGCGCTCCCAGGCGCGCCTCCGCGCTGCTCATGACGCTCCAGACCTGCGCGTAGAGACGCTCGCGGGGCAAGCCCTGCACCCGCTCGACCTCGCGCTTGAAGTTCGCGTAGTCGATCTCCAAGACCTGCTTGGCGAGACCGGCGGCCATCCCATCGCGCGAACAGAACGCCCGGTAGGGGTAGTCCCGCGCGGGCGTGGTGATCGTCGGCGAGAGGTCGGGCACGTCGGCGCGAAGAGCGTCGAGGTCGGCTGCAACCCGTGCCCGGACTACGAGGCGGCTCGGATCTTGAGCGTCCTCGACGACCGAGAAGAACCCCTTGCGGCTGAAGATCCACATGGTCAGGCTCCCTGCCCTGCCAAAGGGACCACGTTGGCGATCGGGAAGCTGCTCCCCGCGTTCCCGGCACCTTGGAAGATCGAAATCGGTACTCCTGTTTGGCGAGCGCGCCGAGCTGCCGAGGGCGTGCAGCCGAGCTTCTTGGCGATGGCCGACCACGAAGCGCTCGAAGCGCGGAGCGCGGCGACGATCGCGGGATCGGGGGCCGCGCCCTTCCGGGGGCGACCGATGTGTTTGCCGGCGCGCCGGGCCTTGTCGAGGCCCAGGCGTGTGCGCTCGACGATCAGCGACCGCTCGAACTGCGCCACGCCTGCGAGCACGGTCAGGATCAATCGGGACATCGGATCGCCGTTCGGCTGGATGTCGATCCCCTGCGTCATGGCGATGAACCGAACGCCGCACCGCTCCAGCTCCTCGATGTTGCCGAGGAGATCGAGGGCGCTGCGGCCGAATCGATCCAGCTTCCACACCAGCACGGCGTCGATCTTCCCCCGTCGGGCGGCGTCCATGACCTGCTGGAGCCCAGGGCGGTCGTTTCGCGCGCCGCTGCCGTGCTCCTCGATCTCCATCGTCGCGGTCAGGCCGCGCGCCGCGGCGGCTGCGCGCAACTCGTTCCGGGCCAGCGTCGGATCTTGGTCGACTGTGCTCGCTCGATGATAGAGCGCGACACGCTTCGTGGTCGTCGTCATGCGGCTTCCTGGATGGCCTGGGCGACCTGCACCACCTGGTGCGCGGCGCGGCCCTGGTGAACGGCTCGGTGGAGGCTGCCGACCGAGATCCCGAGCACGCGGCTGGCTTCCCGAAGGGACTTGCCCTCGCCGAGGAGTTTCTGCGCCTGCTCGATCGGCACCACGACCCGTTTACGGCCGACGGGCTTGCCCGCGCGCCTAGCGTTCGCGAGCGCGATCCGGATCTTCTCCCGCCGCGTCAGCGCGGCGAACGGGGTGCCGAACTCGCGCCCGGACGGGACCGTCGTGTCGGACTCCCCTGATGGCGTGACGAGATCGAGCGCGCGTACCGCTTCCTGGCCTTCCACGAGAACAACCTCCCGCTGGGTAGCTCCCGAGTGGTCGCTGACCCTCGCGTAGGCGAGGCTGCTCGGTTCGACCTGGGTCGTCATCACGCTTGCGCCACGGCCTTCGGCGTCCCCTGCGCGGTCGACGGCCCCTCCAAGGCGTAGGCTTCGATCGCCGTTTCAAGGAACAGTCCGAGAGGCCAGCCTTGGGTTCGGGCGAGGCCGGCACCGATCCGGACGAGGGCCCGCACAATGCGGCGAGCATGCGCGTCGCTCAGGGTCGAAGGGCGGATGCCCAAGTCGTCAAGCGTCCTGACGACGGCCTGTCCGAGTGCGCGCTGGATCTCCTGCCGCGTGAACTGGTTCTCCTCTCCCCCACGTCGCTGCGTCATGACTTCATGTTAGCAACAAGCAGACTTATTGTCAATGAGACACTAAGTAGTTGAGCTCGCGAGATCGTTCGCCCACAACGAGGGTGATGCGCCTCCGGACCTACATGGCTGCGAGCCCTCGTCGGCCTCGTGATCCGATCCGGTATGTGCCCGGGCGGACCTTGATCACCCACCGGCCGCGGACCAGCCTGCGAAGGCTATTCCGGGTCCACGACGCAGATCGGGCCTCCTTCCCGAAGGCACCAACCGCGATCTCCGACAGCGACAACGTCTTCGCCGCCTGTTCAAGGGTCCGGACGACAGCCCGCTCCTTCGGGTTCACTCTTTCGGGAAGCAGCGTGAGCGCTGGTCCGGACTGTCCGGTCATTGCTCGTTCGTTCGTGGATCGGCCACGCCTGGGAATTTGCGGCCGACGCTTTCGCCTGTTCGAGTTCATGGATGCCACCACTGGTCCCTTCGGGCACGGCGTAGGGATGATCAGTTGGCGGCGCAACCGGCATCGACGAGTTGCGATTGAGCCCGACGTCCCCCGGCGGCGTTGCTCTTACTTCGTCAGCTTCTGGTCCTCGCCCAGGACGGCGGGGATGTGATGCTCACCCGCCACGATGTTCCACTCGGAATCGAAAGCGATCACGTTCAGGTTCATGGCCGCTTCGAACCGGCCCACGTATTGCGCAACCATCTCGGGGTCGTCGGGCTTCCCGAAAGCGTTCGTCGCAAGGAAGTCCTGGCAGATCACCGTCAGGTTGTGGCTGGGGGATGTTGAGCCGGACAGCTCGCCGGCGCGAACCAAGGCTGCGTTGAGCAGGTCGGTAGCGATCGGATCGAGCATGAACTGGTGACGCTTGAGGTCGGTGGGGGCAGTCTTCCCTTCCAGCCGCGAGCGAGAGGTCTCGACGAGGCGGCGTGGAAGCTCATCGAGATCGTCGGGCTTGAAGCCGGCGCGAATCCAGAACCTCAGCTTCGTGACCGGGATCGAACGGAGCCGTTCGAGCTGGGCCTCGCTGGGCGAAACCCGCTCTAGCCACTCCCAGATCGCGACGTACTCCTGCGCCATGCGTTTCCCGAAGCCAAGCTCGGCCTCCGTCCACTCCTCGACGCTGTCGTAGCCCCACCGGCGGCAATGCGCCGGCTCGCCACGGAGAAGGTGGAGCGCCTCGGCGACAGCGAACACGTGGTCACCATGGCGTGCCTGGTCGCGCCAATCGTCCGCTTCCTCGTCGGTCATACGGGGTCGCTCGCCTTGATCTTGGCTCGCCAGGCGATGACGAGCTGCCGGCCCTGGAATCCCCTCTTGAGGACCTCCAAGTGGTACAGCGGCTTCGTCGTCCCAGGTAGTGGGCTCCAGGTCGTGGCCTTCGTCGTGTAGTCCGCGAACCCGGTGGGGCTGTAGATGTTCTTGCGGAGCTGGACCACGCCGCGACCGGCGGTGACCTTCTTCCAAGCCTTGGCTAGCAGCTTCTCGTCGACGGATCCTTGGATGTCGAGGGCCATGTGCGAGTGGACCTGCCACACGGTGCCGTCGTCGCTTCGCGACGCCTCGATCGCCCCGATGCCGGCCGGGACGCAGGCAAAGATGGCGCGGGCCCGGAGGAGTCGAAGGCCGCGCCTAAACGCGGTGATGGCCGTGCGTAGCGTGGGTGCGCCCAGGCCCTTCGACCGGTAGGTGAAGAGGACCTCCACGGGCTGCGTCATTGCGGCGATGGCGCGGGCAAGAGCGTCGGCGTGCCTATCGGCGATTCGCTTGCTGCACTGGGGGCAGAGACGTTGCTTGCAGGTCCAGTAGCCGGACCCCGAGGATGTCCACCCGCACATTCGAACACGCGCGGCCATGGTGGAGTAGCCCAACAGCTCCAGCTCGCGTGCTCGTAGTTCCTGTGGTTCCTGCGCGAGGTCAGCCCAGGTGAGGACTACGTCTTCAGGAAGGGAACTTTCTACAAGAGGCGGAGAAGAGATGGGTGGGGTCGGGTTCGCGGGAACAGCATCCCAGCCCGCGAGGAAGGCGGCGGCTGATGGCTGCCCCAAGCTCTGCGAGGCGCTCACGGGTTTCGCCCTTCGACCGCGGACCGGGTGCCATCCAGCCACGCCGTCAGGTCGGTGGCGCGGTAGCGGATCTGCTGGCCAACCCGCACGAACGGGATCCGGCCGTGACGCTCGGCGTACTTGAGCCAACTCTCCGGCTTTCGCAGGAGGGCGGCGGCTTCTGGTCTGGTGAGGAGATGGTCCATGGTGGCTCCTTGCATAGGTGGCCACCAATCTGGGTGAAGCGAGCGTCGGGCAACAGGTTGCAACCCGCTACGGGTCCGGAGGGTCTGTTACCGGTTCCTGAAAGACGGCGGCGATGAGGGCCTTCTCATCCTCGTACTCGGCCTTGGCTCGCCACGCCTTGGTCTTGAGATCCGAGGCGAGGCGCTCGACCGCTTTGGCCTCCGTCTCCGACGGCTTCTTCGTCCGCGGAGCATTGGATCCGCCCGGTGGCTTTGCGAGCAGCAGCCGCGCTTGGTTCGTGTAGCTCACGCCGAGCGCGCTGAGCACGACCGCGAGTTCTCCCAGATCCCGACACTGTAGTGGCTTGGCCTTCACAACTGCGTCAGCCGCTCGTCGAGCGCTATTGAGGCGTAACCCGGCTACCAAGCCGTCCACCGCCTCCAGCGCCGTGCTGAACAGCTCGGCGGTCTTCACGTGGGCCTTCGCGAACAAGGCGGCGATCTCGGCATCGTCGGGAACATCTGGATCGGCGTCCATGAACAGCGCTTGACGCTTCACGAAAGCGGCTTGCAGAGAGGCTGCTGCCTTCCTGCGCTTCGAATTCCTTGCTCTGACCCGGCGAAGGACAACGCTCAGCACGGCTTGGTCCACGGCGAGGACGGCGTTGTAGTAGGCGTCGGGTGTGATGCCGGCCTCTTCCAATCGCTGGAGAATCTGCGGCACGGTGAGCTTGGGCATGGTCGAACTCGACGAACCGAGTATCGGGATCGACGAAGCCGGTGACAAGTGGGCCCCGCCGTCAACGGGTTGCAACCTGTGCGGCTTGGCTCTTGGGTCGCAGCTTGGCCCCCGATGGCTTTCGAACCTGCCGGCTCCGCCGAAGACAACGACATGCTGCGCGAGTCGCCCTACCTGACGACCCGCGAGGCCGCTGCGTACCTGCGCTACGGGTCGGCCTCCGCGATCCGCATGGCGAAGCAGCGCGGCGTCCTACGGCCGGCCGGGAAGCGAGGGCAGACGTTCCTCTACCGTCGGGAAGATCTCGACCGTGTCCTCGCGTCAGGAGCCCTTGGTACGCTGGGCGCTGGACGGTTCGAGGCATCCAGGAAGGAACTAACTCGTGACGGACTGGATGAAAGGGTGCAAGCGCACCCGCTACTCGGGAATCTTGAGGACAACCAACGGCTATCGCGTACGCGTGCGCGCGATCGATCCGAGGACCGGCACGCAGAAGGAGAAGAACCAGGAGTTCGAGAACATCAGCATCGAGGACGCGCTGAGGCTCCAGCAGCGACTGCGAGCGGAGATCCGCGGCGAGGTCAGCGTGGAGCGCGAACGGAACCGGTACGGCGACTACGCCGAATCCTTGCTGAAGCGGAAGGTCGCGACCGGTGAGCTGTCGTCGAAGAAGAGCCAGCGGACGTGGACCGACGCGCAGGATCTTCACCTGCTGCCTGCGTTCGAAGATTGGTTCATCGAGGCGATCCGCCGGGCCGACATCGAGGAGTGGAAGACGAAGCAGGCCGAGAAGGTGCGGAGGGGCGACCTGAGCCCCAACACGGTCAACGGTCGGCTTCGGGTCTTGCTCGCGACGTTGCGGTCGGCCGTCATCGACTTGGAGCTGGAGTACGACCCGACGAGGAACGTGAAGCCGCTCGATACGTCGGCGTGGCACACGTACACGGAGGAGGAGCCGAACGCGCTCACGGTCACCGAAGTCGCGGCCTACATGCAGAGGGCGGAGGTGCTGTACCCGCAGCACTACGCTCAGCTGGCCTTGGGGTTCGCGACGGGCAGGCGTCCGTGCGAGCTGCGGCCTCTCCGTTGGAAGGGAGCGACGCCCGACCTGCGGTGGGAGGAAGGGGAGCTGCTCGTGCGGCGCTCGCAGGTGATGGGCGAGGCCGACGAGCGGACGAAGACGAAGGTGCGGCTGCGCATCCCGCTACCGCCGGCGCTGATGGACATCCTCAAGCGACACGCCGAGGATCTTCCCGAAGCGCGACGCGAGAAGTCGGATCTGATCTTCCCGTCCAGGACCGGCGGGTTCCAGGCAAAGTCGTGCCTGGCGAACCCGCTCCAGCGGATCGCTGACGCGGCGAAGATCAAGAAGCACCTGACGCCGAAGGTCATGCGTCGGACGTTCCAGGACCTGTGCCGAGCCGCCGATGTGCATGACTTCGTCGCCCGTGCGATCAGCGGTCACGCCACCGTGGAGATGCAGCGGCACTACTCCAGCGTCGACACGGCGGAAGTCAGGTGCGGCCTGGCGCGGGTGATCGACCTCGCCGGCTTCCGGAAGGTCGCGCAGGCTGCGGCGCAGGCGGCCGACAGTGGTGATGCAAGTGGTGATGCACTCGCCGAAACGAACGAGGCCGGCGAAGGGGAGTCCTTCAACCGGCCGTCATCTCAAGCGAATCGGAGAGCGGGATAAGGGATTCGAACCCTCGACGTTCAGCTTGGGAAGCTGACACTCTACCACTGAGTTAATCCCGCAGAGGCGCGTAACCATTACCTAAGAAGCGTCCACGGTCAAGCCTCGACCTTCGCGTCCACGGTCTGGTCCACGGTTTTCGACGAGAAACGCACCCGCCGCCCGAAGGCAGCAACGGCCTGACGCTTCTCGTCGAGATCCACGGTCGAGTAGTGCTCGCGCATGTCCTCGGTCACGTGACCCGTGATCGCCTTGATGACGAGCGGATCCACCTTCGCGCGACGGGCCACGTCGTTGAACGTACGCCGCAGCCCATGAACGGTGAACCGCTCCGAAATGCCCGCCGTCTTCAGCGACCTCTTCCAAGCCTTGCTCAAGCTGCACGTCCCGAGGAACAATTTGCCCACGCTCGACGGAAACATCCACCCCTCCGCGAGACCAGGATGCTGCTCCGCCAGCATTCGCTGACGATGCCATCGGATCACTTCGAGGATCTCCTTCTCGATCGGGATCATCTTCGGAGCCCGCTTCTTGCGGCTGACCGGCCCAACTTTTCCACGTACCTGCTTCCGACGGATGTAGATCACCTGCCGCGTTTCATCGGTGTCCTCGAAGCGCAGTGCCGATGCGTGGCAAAACCGAAGCCCGGTGAACCCGAGCACCACGGTGAGAGCGTAGTGCTGCGGGTAGCCGTTCCTCATCGCCGACAAGAACGCGACGAGCTGCTCCTCCGTCAACATGTTCGCGCCTCGGTCTGGTGTCTCGGGCAGACGCACCCGAAACGTCGGATCTGGCCAACCATGATCTGCGGCCACGGCGCGGTACACTCGCAGCCATGTCCTGATCGTTTCCGGAGAGTAGTGCGCGAGCTTCGCGTTCGCCCACCCCTGAACGTCCTCCCTGGAAATCGCGTCGTTGAAGAAGTCGCCGAGGCCGCCCTTCTTCCGATGCAGGTCAACGCCGGGCTCCCCGCACACGCGCGCGAGCCCGTACGCATACGTCTCCCCCGTCCGCCAATCGACGGTGGGGAGCTTGAGCGTCAGCCACGATGCGCATGAATCGCGCAAGAGTCGTTTCTCCTCCGGTTGGTTTTCGTGACCGCTTCTGACCTTCATCAGCTCTTCGGCCCGCGTCGTCGCGGCCTGTTGAGAGGTCACCCCGCGCAGTACTCGCTCGACCTGTCTCACCTTTCCTGTTCGTGGATCCCGCGCCTCTCCGTCGATCCGATACGTCTTGCTGTCCAATCGAAACACGCCCGGAAACTTCGTCCTCAATCCTTTCTTCGTTCGCATGGTCACCTCTTTCGCGTCCGGGCGTCAGGCGGTGCCGTCGAGGATCATAGCTCGCTCGTCGGACAGCGCGCGCTTCAATAAATCGAGCGATCTCGGCGGCCGTGAACAGGTACGTCCCGCGTGCCCCTACGCCGGCCGGACGCAGCTCGCCTCGCCGAACCGCTTCACGCACGCCGCTCGCACTTCGAAAGTGCAGCAACTCCGCGGCCTGCTTGCTGTTCAAGTAGGCCGCGGTCAATCCCGTGGCAGGCGGGGCCGTCTCGTCGCGCGTGCGACCACGGTTGTCACCACCGGTCTCGAAGGGGACCACTTCCACCGGAATCACCGGGGACCAGGGGACCACCCCAGGTCGGTGGAGAAGTGGCCCACGCCGGGGTGCGCCGGGATGATGGGCGCGCACCGAAAAGAGTGAAGGCCCGAGTCGGAAGCTC
>CANKMW010000079.1 GCA_947483555.1 Myxococcales bacterium | reverse complement strand
GCCGCCGATGGGAGGCCCGCCGGGCGGAGGGTATGGCGGCCCGCCGCCGCCGATGGGAGGCCCGCCGGGCGGAGGGTATGGCGGCCCGCCGGGCGGAGGCTATCCGCCACAGCCGATGGGCCCGCCGGGCGGTGGCTACGGGGGCCCGCCGGGCGGCGGCTATCCGCCGGCGCCGATGGGCCCGCCGGGCGGCTACGGAGGTCCGCCAGGCGGCGGCTATCCGCCGCAGCCAATGGGCGGTCCGCCGCCGGGCTACAACCCGCAGCCAATGGGTGGCTACAACCCGCAGCCGGTCGCGCCCATGCCGGGTGCCGGCATGGCCCCGATGAACCCACCGTATCTGGCGTCGCGGACCGCGGCGCGGGTCGGCGCACCGGTCGAGCCGTACAAGGACGGCATCAAGATCGTCCTCATCGCGTTCGGGCTGGCCCTGCTCATCGCCGGCGCGCTGCCGTTCTCGATCGATCCCAAGCTCACGTTCCGGTGGGACGCGCTGTCGGCCGAAGGCGTGCCGGCGCTGGCCAAGTTCCAGCTCATCTACGTCGGCGCCGCGGCGATCCTCGCCCTGGTGTTCGGGCTGGTGCCGCTCGCCACCGTGCCGCGCGGGGCCCTGGCCGCCATGCTCGGGCTGGTGCCGATCGTGCTGGCGCTCGTCATGTACCTGAAGGACGCCAAGGAGATCGAGTGGCAGAAGCTGGTCGCCTTCGGGGCGGTGGTGACGCTGGTGCCTGGGCTCATGCTGCGTCAGGAATATCGAGCGCAGATCTTGCCGCGGATCCTGGTCACGATCGGCGCGCTGTGCGTGATCGTGCCGCTGGTGGTGCCGGTCGGCGGCGGTGATCCGCCGGTGGCGACGATGTTCGAGGCGGTCGGCGACGCGCCCGGCAAGCTCAAGGTGGTCGCGATCGTCAACTTGCTACCGGTCGTGCTCGCGGTGGTCGCGCTCCTGTGCTGGCTGCCGCCACCGACCTCGGCGGGCGCCAAGACGCTGGCGTGGCTGATGATCCTCACCGCGGTGATCACGACCTACTCGTTGCTGCTGGTGAACGGCAAGCTCGGCGATGTCATCAAGGCCAACCCCAACGCGGCCTTGATGACCGGCTGGGTCGCCGCGGCGTGGACCGCGTTCATCGGCTACGGCGTCGCGACGATCTTCGGCAAGAACCTCGAGCACAGCTAGGGCCGCGCGGCATGGGCAGCGACGAGATCGTCGGAACGACCATCCTCGGCCGGCCGATCGAGGCGATCTCGTTCCGCCCGCCGAGCTACGCCCGACCGCGGCCGCCGGCGATCATCTTCGGCGCCTTGCACGGCGACGAGCCGGCGAGCGCGCTGCAGGCGAGGCGGCTGATCGAGGAGCTGCTCGACCGGCCGCCCGGGCGCGAGACCTGGATCATCCCGGCGGTCAACGTCGATGGGCTGCTGGCCGGCACCAAGAACAACGCCCGCGACGTCGACCTCAACCGCAACTTCGGGTCGGCGAACTGGACCGCCGAGCACAAGGGCGGTTACTTCCCGGGTGCGACGGCGGAGTCCGAGCCCGAGACCCAGGCCCTCGCCGCGCTGATCGACAAGATCGGGGCCGAGCGACTGATCGCGCTGCACGCCACGTTCAAGGTGATGAACTGGGACGGCCGCGGTCGCGAGCTTGCGGAGGAGATGGGCCGGCTGGCGGGCTACCCGGCGTCCGCTGACATCGGCTACCCGACCCCGGGCTCGTTCGGGTCCAAGTACGGGGTCGACCGCGGGCTCGAGGTGGTCACGGTCGAGGTGCCCTATCTGGAGGTCGATGAGCGGGCCTGGGAGGAGACCCGGCTGGCCTTGCGATGGGCAGTGGATCTACCAACCTGATATTGCTTGCCAGAATGTGTCAACCGTCACGGGGGCTTGCGCTAATTGTGCCTTGTTGTCACACTGCGCATCGTGTTTCACCCGACCTCCGCGATCGACTGGGACCGGGTGGTCGACCTCGAGCTGTTGCGCCACCTGAGCGCCGTGGCGCGGCGCCGGGGTCTGACCCTGGGCTGGCTCGACGCCGCGGGCGCCAGCTCGCTGCCGCACGCCAACCAGGGCGAGGCCGAGACCTGTCCGTTCGGGGGCAACTGCGAGGCCCGCGTTCTGTCGTCGCTCCACGACCCGGGTGAGTGGCAGGTGATCGAGGTGCATCCGGCGATGCGCGAGCTGGTGGCGCCGGTGCGCGTCGGTGGCGCCGTGATGGGCGCGTTGCTGGCCGGCGCGTTCGCCGCCGACGACACGAGCGATCTGCCGACCCTCGGCGAAGGCGAGATCGCGATCCTCGGCGACCTGCTGGCGCTGGCGGCCCGCGAGGTCGCGTCGCACGTCCGCACCACGACGCCGACGGTCATCGCGCCGGCGGAGCGGCAGGGCTACGACGCGATCATCGGCCGGTCACCGCCCATGCAGGCGCTGTACGCGACGCTCGATCGGGTGGCGCGCTCCGAGGCGACGGTGCTGATCCAGGGCGAGAACGGCACCGGCAAGGAGCTGGTGGCGCGCGCGATCCACAACGGCTCCGACCGTGGCGCGCGCGCCTTCGTGGTCACCAACTGCTCGGCGTTCAACGACAACCTGCTCGACTCCGAGCTGTTCGGGCACAAGCGCGGGGCGTTCACCGGCGCGGTCGCCGACAAGCCGGGGTTGTTCGAGATCGCCGACCGCGGCACCTTCTTCCTCGACGAGATCGGCGACATGTCGCCGACGTTGCAGGTCAAGGTGCTGCGCGTGCTCCAGGAGGGGACCTTCACCCGGGTCGGTGACACCGAGACCCGCAAGGTCGACGTCCGCATCATCGCCGCCACCAACCGCGATCTGCGGGCGATGGTCGCGCAGGGCACGTACCGCGAGGATCTCTACTACCGGATCCACGTCATCAACCTGGTGCTGCCGCCGCTGCGCGAGCGCAGCTCCGACGTGCCGGTGCTG
Organism: Myxococcales bacterium; assembly: GCA_947483555.1. Classification (GTDB taxonomy): domain Bacteria; phylum Myxococcota_A; class Polyangia; order Haliangiales; family Haliangiaceae; genus UBA2376. The sequence goes on along the minus strand of CANKMW010000079.1, from coordinate 43,190 downwards.
GTCGAGCACTTCCTCGAGCGCCAGCGGCGCGGCGCGCCGCGGGCCCGCGAGCTGTCGCCGACCTGCATCGCGCGCCTGACCTCGTATCCGTGGCCCGGCAACGTCCGCGAGCTGGAGAACGAGATCGAGCGGCTGGTCGTGCTGTCGGGTGACGAAGGCGAGATCGGCGACGAGCTGCTCTCGCCGCGCATCCGCCAGCTCAGCTCGGGCGTGATCGTGCCGCAGCCGGCCGCCGATGATCGGTCCTTGCCGGCCGCGCTGCAGAGCCTCGAGCGCCGCATGATCGTCGAGGCGCTGCGTCGCCATCAGGGCAACAAGACCCGCGCCTCGGCGGACCTCAAGGTGTCGCGGCGCAACCTGATCCGGCTGGTGCAGAAGTACGGTCTCGACGATGCACGATCCTGAGCCGCCGCTGGCGGTGCCGGGGCGGGCGGTGCCGGGGCTGGCGGTCATGGATCTCGGCATCTGCGACTACCGAGACGCGTGGGCTCGCCAGCTGGCGCTGGTCGAGGCGCGCAAGGCGGGCGGCGGCACCGACACCGTGATGCTGGTCGAGCATCCGCACGTGTTCACGGTCGGGCGGTCGCAGCGGGCGCTGGCCAACGTCGTGGCCCCGGGCGACGTCGAGGTGGTGGAGGTCGAGCGCGGCGGCGACGTCACCTATCACGGCCCCGGCCAGCTGGTGGCGTATCCGATCGTGCGGCTCGACGACGGCGAGCGCGATCTGCACCGCTTCCTGCGCAACCTCGAGGCGGCGGCGCTGGCGACGCTGGCCGGGTTTGGCGTCGACGCCGGCCGCGAGCCGGGCAAGACCGGGGTGTGGCTCGATGGCGCGGCCGGTGCGCGCAAGAAGATCTGCTCGATCGGCGTCGCCTGCCGGCGCTGGGTGACGTTTCACGGCCTGGCGCTCAACGTCACGACCGATCTGTCGTACTTCTTTCGCATCAACCCGTGCGGCTTCGAGTCGGCGGTGATGACCTCGATGGCGGCGGAGCTGGGGGTGGGCGTGGCGATGCTCGACGTCAAGCGCCGGCTCGCCGTCGAGCTGGCCCGGACCCTGGGCCGCCGACTGCTGTAGGGAACCGCGACATGTCGGCGGCCGCGTCGGGTTCCTCGACGGTGGCGGGGCGCGATCGGGACCTCGAGGTCCCGATCGACGGCGGGGCGCCGGGCTCCGAGCGGGATCTCGAGGTCTCGATCGATCGGCACGACGGTTGCTGACCGTGCTGGCATGATGAACCAGATGAAGCACTCGGCCGTCCGGCTCGGGCTCGGGCTCGGGCTCGGGCTCGGGCTCGTGATCTCGTGCGGCGGTGGCGACGACGCCGCGCTCGCCGACGGGGGTGATGGCGACGCCGCGGCCTGTGCGGCCGGCACCGGCCCGGTTGGCGAGCGGGTCGCGACCACGAGCGGCGTCGTGCGCGGCGCCGTGGCCGGCGCGACGTGGGCGTTCAAGCGCGTGCCGTTCGCGGCCCCGCCGGTCGGCGAGCTGCGCTTGCGCGCCCCGGCGGCGGCGTCATGCTCGGCGACCGAGCTCGACGCCACGCAGCTCGGGCCGGCGTGCCCGCAGCTCGACGACACCACCTATGTCGGTGACGAGGACTGCCTGCATCTCAACGTGTGGGCGCCGGCGAGCGGCGGCGCGGCGCGGCCGGTGATGGTGTGGATCCACGGCGGCGGCAACGCGATCGGCACGGCGGTCGATCCGCTCTACGACGGCCGGCGACTGGCCGAGGCCGGCGACGTCGTGGTGGTGACGACCAACTACCGGCTGGGCCAGCTCGGCTACCTGGCCGACGCCGCGCTGGCCACCGCCGACGGCAGCGTCGGCAACTACGGAACGCTCGATCAGATCGCGGCGCTGCGCTGGGTGCACGACAACATCGCCGCGTTCGGCGGCGATCCTGGCAACGTAATGGTGTTCGGCGAGTCGGCCGGCGGCCGCAACACGTGCACCCTGGTCGCCGCGCCCGCCGCCGGCGGCCTGTTCCACCGCGCGCTGATCCAGAGCGGCGCCTGCAAGTTCATCGATGACGTGGCCGCCGGTCAGGTCACCGCGGATGCGGTCGTCGCCGCGCTCGGCTGCACGGGAGATCGCCGCACGTGCGTGCGCGCCGCCACCGCCGAACAGTTGATCCGCGCCAACGCGCAGCCGGTGGGCGCGCTCGCCGGCGGCACCTACGGCTCGGTGATCGACGGCGTGGTCCTGCTCGAGCAACCCGAGGCGGCGATCGCCAGCGGCCGCCACCACGCCATGCCGTTCGCGATCGGCGCCAACGCCGACGAGACCGCGCGGGAAGCGCCGGCCTCGCTCACCGAGCAAGCGTACCAGGCGCTGGTGCGCGCCCAGTACGGGGCCATCGCCAACGCGGTGCTGGCGCAGTACCCGTCCGCCGCCTACCCGTCGCCGCGCGCCGCGTACGTGCGGCTCACCACCGACAGCCGCTTCGTGTGCCCGTCGCGCGAGATCGCGACCAGCGCCGACCGCGGCCAGACCGAGCCGGTCTACCGCTACTTCTTCCAGTATCGCGCCACGCAGGTCGGCGCGCCGCACGGCATCGACGTGCCCTACGTGTTCGGCAGCTTCGACGCCATCCTGATCAACGGTCAGCCCTACGTCCCGACCGCGGCCGATCAGGCCCTGTCGGCCGCCGTGCAGGGCTACTGGACCCGCTTCGCCCGCGGCGGGGATCCGGGCGGTACGCCGGCGTGGCCGGTTCACGACGGCAGCGACAACGCGCTGGTGTTCGACGCGCCGCTGACCACCGCCACCGGCATCCGCGCCGTCGACTGCGACTTCTGGCGTCCGTACTACCTGGCGCTGTGAGAGCGGCGCGCGCGGTCAGACCCAGCCGGGCGCGAGCATGCGCACGATCGCGCCCGGGTTGACGATCGCGCGCTTCTTCATCCAGCCCGCGGCTTGTTCGGTGAGCGCCCGACCGTCGCTGCCACCGCGGGCTTCGCCGAGCCGGTGGCGCGCGACCTCGGCGTGGAGCGCCATGCCGCTGGTGGTGGCGTCCGCGATCGCGCGCTCGAGCGCGGCGACCTCGGCGCCGCCGTCACCGCCGAGGTGCGCGATCGCGGCCTCGCCGAGCGCGTGGAGCGGGGCCGCCCACGGGGTGCGCTCGCCGGCGATCCGCCGCCCGCAGGCGCGCGCGATCGCGATGGCGTCGGACCGGCCGCGGCCGGTGCGCGTGGCCGCCGCCCCGAGCGCCGCGCGCGCGGTCAGATAATTCCATTCGACGCGGACCATCTGGATGCGTCGCACCAGCGAACGGTCGAAGGCGTCGCGGACCTCGGCGAGGCGCGTGAACGCGTCCTCGGGCTTGCCTTGATACAGCGAACACTGGACCTCGGCGAGGGTCTGGAAGTAGTCGTGGAGGTGGAAGTCACCACCCGGCTTGCGCCGCCAGCCCTGGACCGCGTGGGCGCGCGCCTCCTCGGGTTGGTCGATGATGAGCCAGTACGGATTGCCGCGCCCGAACCGGAGGCCGCCCAGGGCATGGCTATCGCCAAGCGCCTCGGCGTCGGCGAGGTACATCGGCACCAGCCGGACCAGCTCGTCGGTGCGGCCCAGGTACCAGCTCGCCAGGCAGCGGTAGAACTGGGTCATGTTGAGCACCCAGCGGATGCCGCTGTAGTTCTCGCGCAGCAGTTGCTCGGCGGAGCGACAGAGCTGTTCGGCCTTGGCCCATTGACCGCAGACGCCGGCGGCGACGGCACAGCTGACCTGGAACACGGCGAGGATCTCGGGCCGGTCGACCGCCTCGACCACCACCCGGGCCCGCTCGAGGGCGCGCTCGAGGCGCGGCCCGGCGCGCGAGCCGGACTGCGCGATGTACGGCACCTCGACGGAAAGCGCCCGTGCCAGGCGGGTCTTCTCACCGCACGCCATCGCGGCGCGCAGGTGATGGACCTGGAGCAGGCGACCGAAGGCCGGATCGACGTTGGCCATACCACTCACCAGCGACATCAGCACGTCGACGCGCTCGACCGCGGCCGGGTCGGCGTCGGCCAGGGTGCGCAACGTCATGCGGGAGCCGCGCAGCCGCATCCCGAGGGTGGCGGTGAGGATGGCCAGCATCACGGCGCGGCGGCCGCGCGGGATGGGGTAGCCGATCGCCGCGCACAGCGCGCGCGCCTCGTTCATGCCGCGCTCGAGGTCGCCGAGGCGGATCACGTACTCGATCTTCTGGCTCTCGAGCGCGCGGCGCTCGGTCCCGGTGGCGGCCGCCGCCGCCTCGGTGAGCACGTCGATGGCAGCGTCGAGGCGGCCGACGTTGGCGAGACACGAGGCCAGCCGCTTGAGCAGCGCGGGCCGGTCGCCGGGATCCGGCGTGGCGTTGACCGCGAGCGCGGTGCGATAGAGGTCGGCGGCGACGTGGAAGGCCAGCGCGTCCTCGGCCTGCCGGGCGGCGGTGCGGGCATGGACCGCCGCCCGCTCCGGGACGCCGGCCGCCAGCCAGTGCTCGACGAGGTCGGTGGGCGCCGTCGACGTGCGGCCTTCGAGCGCCGTGGCGAGCCGGCGGTGGACCGCGCGCATCGCGCCGGCGTCGGTCGACTCGATGACCGCGAGCCGGATGCGGTCGTGGTAGGGCTCGATCAGGAGCTGATTGCCCCGGCGGTGGGTGCGGACCAGGCGTTCGCTGCGCAGGATGGTCAGCGCGGTGGCGGCGTCGCCGGCGGCGGCCGCGGCGGCGACCTCGAGCGGCAGCGGTCGGGTCGCGGCGGCGCACGCCGCCAGCAGGGCGCGGGCCTCGCCGGGCAGCTTGGCGACCCGCTCGGCGATCACGCGTTCGAGCGTGGTGGTGGCGTCGACGATCGTGACGCCCTCGTCGCCGTCGTCGTCGTCGTCGCCGTCGCCGCTGGCCGCCGGTCGCCGGGCATAGCCGGCGAGCTCGGTGACGAACAGCGGCACGCCACCCGAGGCGCGGGTCAGCGCGCTCGCCGCGCTGGTGGTCCAGTCCGAGGACGGGGCGACCGCCTCCGCCAGCGCGGCGACATCGGCGGCGCGCAGCGGGCCCAGCTCGATCTCGCGGATCGTCACCATCGGCCCCACCGGCTCGGTGGCGTGGCCGAGTTGCAGGGTCGGGGTCGCGTCGCGGAGGCCGCGCCCCGAGGTCGCCGGCACGTCGACCGCGCTGCGCGACGAGGCGACGAACAGCGCGCCACTTTCGGCGAAGTAGCGGACCAGCTCGGCCAGGACGGCGCCGCCGTCGGCGTCGCACCACTGCAGGTCGTCGAGCACGACCACCAGCGTGCGCTGACCGGCCAGATAGGCGAGCAGATCGCCGAGCGCGCCGATCGCCCGCCGCCGCAACTCCGCCGGATCGGTGGATCCGCGGCGCCCGCGCTGCGCTTCGATCGCGGGCACCCGGAGCAGCGCCGGGAACAACTTGGCCAGCATGGGGAGATCGGGTGGCAGGGACGCCCCGACCTCGGCCGCCGGCCGCGCCAGGAGCAGCGACGCCGCGGCATCGACCAGGCTCTCGATGCCCTGGTAGGGGACGTGCTCGCGCTCGTGGCAGCGGCCCTCGAGGACCATGACGTGGGCCTGGTCGAGCTCGTCAACGAAGCGCTGCAACAGCGTCGACTTGCCCATGCCCGACGGCCCGATCACGGGCATGAACACGCACCCGCCGCCCTCGGCGGTGGCCAGCGCCGACCGCATCTGGGCCAGCTCGCCGTCCCGGCCGACGAAGGGCGCGGGCGCGGCCTGGCGTTCGAGCGCCAGGGTCGCGCTCGACGGCGCGGCAGCGAAGGCCGCGAAGATGGCCCGGCCGTCGGCGCGCTGGGCCGGATCGCGGTGCATGAGCGCCATGCACAGGTCGTCGAGCGCGGCGGAGACGCCGGGCGCGATCGAACGCGGCCGTGGCGGGTCCTCGGTCACGCGGCGGCGCAGGACGTCCATCACCGAGCCATCGAACGGTCGCTTGTTGGTGAGCGCCTCGTACAGCATCGCCCCGACGCTGTACCAGTCGGTGGCGGTGGTCAGCGGTTGATCGAGCGCCTGCTCCGGCGACATGAAGGCCGGCGTCCCGACGGCGACCGCCTCGTGGGTCTGATCGATCTCGTCCGGATCGAGGCCGCGCACCAACCCGAAGTCGAGCACCACGACCCGTCCACCGGCCTCGATCAACACGTTGGTCGGCTTGAGATCGCGGTGGATCTTGCCGAGCGCGTGGACCGCGGTGACGCCATCGGCGAGCTGGGTGAACGTGGTGGCCAGCGTCTCGGGCGCGCGCCGGAGGTGTTCGCGCATCGACGACCCGACGATGAGCTCCATCGTGAAGCTCCATCGGTCGTCATCGACGAACAGCTCGTACAGGTGGACGAGGTTGGGATGGGAGACCTCGGCGAGGGCGCGGAACTCGCGCTTGAAGCGGTACAGATCGCGGCCGGCGGGGCGGGTGAGGTACTTGATCGCGACCTCGACGCCGAGCGTGAGGTCGAGCGCGCGGTAGACCACGCCGTTGCCGCCCGATCCGAGCGTCTCCATGCGGTAGAAGCGCTCCGACGTGGGCGGCGACCCGAGCGCGGGGTCAGGCCGCAGCATCCGACGAGTATATTCGAGACTCAGGGCGCGTGCGGCCCGTCGATGATCGGCTTTGCGTGTTGCACGCCCCAGCCGTCGAGCACCTGGTGGGCTCGAGCGCGGACCAGGTAGCGACGAACCGGCTGGTGACCGGACTCGGTGACCACGGCGTAGTCCGGATCGGCGAGCAGTCTCTCGGCGACCCGGATGTTGCCAGGTGTGCGGAAGTGGGCGAGGGCGGCGAGGCCTTCCGCGCGCGTGCCGGCGTCTTTGGCCGCGACCCAGGTCAGCGCCAGCTGCTCGAGCCGGCCGTCGACGGGGACGTACAGCCACACCGCGCTGCCGCCATACAGCGACTGGTATGCCGGCGAGTCGTACGGAAGGTCGATCCGGTGCGCCTTGGTGGCGGGTGAGCCGGCGGCGGCCCGGACGGCGGCCAGGATGTCGGCGCGCGTCGAGAGCACCGTGAAGGCGGAGGTGTACGCCGGTCCCACCGTGGCGCCGTCCAGGATCACCGCGTGTAGTCCTTGTCGCGGCGGGCCCGCTCAGCCGGTGCGCACCGAGAAGTCGCGGGTCGTGATGAGGGAGTTCTCGCCCAGGTCGATCAGGAAGCTGCGCCCGGAGCCGACCCGGCCGTCGAAGGCGAGCAGGTACCAGACGTCGAGGGTCCAGCGCGGGTGCTGGGACTCGCATGGCGGCGTCCACGACACCGCCTCGAGATCGCCGAGGTACGACGGGCGGGCCCCGCTCGAGGCCAGCAACTTCTGAAATTCTGGGCTCTTGGCGGCCAGCGCCACCGCGGTCGAGGCGTCAGCCGAGGCGATCGTGCGTCGCCACGCCGACGTCAGGCGCGCCCGACCGATGGTGCCGGTCGGCGACAGCTCGATCTCGTACGCCTCGTCGGCGGCCAGGGCGTCGAAGTCGGGGACGTCGAACTCCGGGTAGCGGTCGCGTTCGGCGATCTGCTCGAGCCGGTCGTCGAACGCCTCGAGCCCGGCCTCGAGCGTGTCGTCGCCATAGAACCCGTAGATCCGGAGCGCCAGCGTCGCCGATGGCAGCTTGTGATCCCAGTCGACGATCGCGATGGCCCCGGCGTACTCGTGGCGGAAGCTGGGCAACGGCGGCAGCGCCACGGCGAGCTTGCCGGCCGACCCATCGTCAGAGAACAGGCCCTGGTATGCGACCCGCGGATGGCGGCGCAGCTCTTCGGCAACGAAGGCGCGGAGGTCATTGGACACGAAGCCCGCCGATTCTACATCAAGGCGCCGGCTCGGCGAGGAGCGCGGACTCCAGCTTCGCGATCAACTCGGCGAGCGGCCCGGCGCTCAGCTTCATGGCCGCCGGGTTGACGACCAGCCGGCTCGAGACCTCGCCGACGGTGTCGGTCACCACCAGGCCGTTCTGGCGCAGCGTCTCCCCGCTCTGCGTGATGTCGACGATGCGGTCGCACAGCCCGGTGAGCGGGCCCAGCTCGATGGCGCCCGACAGCTTGATGACCTCGGCGGTCAGGCCCTTGCGGCGCAGATACTCGCGGGTGGTGCGCGGGTACTTGGTGGCATAGCGGACGTGCATCTGCGAGCGCTCGTCGAGCCGCGCCTCGGCGCGCTCGGCGACGATCATGCGGCAGCGCCCGATGCCGAGGTCGAGCGGCTCGTACAGGTCGCGGCCCTCCTCGTCGAGGACATCGGAGCCGGCCACGCCGAGGTCGGCGGCGCCGTGGGCGACGTAGGTCGGGATGTCGGAGCTGCGCAGCACCAGCACCCGCAGCGCTCCACACTCGTGCACCAGCTTGCGGTTGTCGGCGAACACCGGGCTGAGGTCGTAACCAGCGCGGGCGAAGATCGCGGCGGTCTCGTCGAGGATGCGGCCCTTGGGCAGGGCGAGGCGGAGCGGCGCGGCCGACATGTCAGCCCCGCACGCGCTTGATCTTGGCGCCCACGCCGCGCAGCTTCTTCTCGATGGCCTCGTAGCCGCGGTCGAGGTGGTACACACGCAGCACCTCGGTCTTGCCCGACGCGATCATGCCGGCGATCACCAGGCTGGCCGACGCCCGCAGGTCGGTCGCCATCACCGCCGCACCAGCCAGCTTCTTCTGACCGCGGATCACCGCCACCCGCCCGTCGACGTGGATCTCGGCGCCCATCCGGCACAGCTCGGGTACGTGCATGAAGCGATTCTCGAAGATGGTCTCCTTGATCATGCTCTCGCCCTTGGCCTGGGTCGCCATCACCATGAACTGGGCCTGCATGTCGGTGGGGAACCCGGGGTGGGGCTGGGTGGTGATGTCGACCGCTCGCAGGTCGCCGCCGCCGCGGACCCGCACGCCGCCGCTCTCGACGGTCACGGTGGCGCCGGCGCCGCGCAGCTTGGCCATGATCGCATCCATGTGCTCGGCCTGCGCGCCCTCGAGCAGGACGTCGCCACGGGTGACCGCGGCGGCGATCGCGAACGTCCCGGCTTCGATGCGGTCGGCGATGATGGTGTGCTCGACCGCGTGCAGCTCGTCGACGCCGTCGATCGTGATGATCGCGGTACCGGCGCCCTGCACGCGGGCGCCCATCTTGTTGAGCATGAGCGCCAGATCTTCGACCTCGGGCTCGCGGGCCGCGTTCTCGAGCACCGTGCGGCCCTTGGCCAGGGTCGCCGCCATCATCAGATTCTCGCAGCCGGTGACGGTCGGCATGTCGAGGACGATCGTGGCTCCGCGCAGCCGCTTGCACTCGACCTCGACGTAGCCGTGGTCGAGATGGACCTTGGCGCCCATCGCGGCCAGGCCCTTGAGGTGCTGGTCGATCGGGCGGGTGCCGATCGCGCAGCCACCGGGCTGCGACACCCGCGCCCGTCCGAACCGCGCCACCAGCGGACCGAGCACCAGGATGCTGGCGCGCATGGTCTTGACCAGCTCGTAGGGCGCCTCGAGCTTGAGCTTCTTGCCGTGCGGCGGATGCACCACCATCGTGTGCTTGCCGTCGACCTCGCCGCCGAGCTGGCGCAGCAGCTTGGCCATGGTGGCGACGTCCTGCAGCATCGGCACGTTCTTGAACGTCGATGGCCCGCTGGACAGGATGGATGCAGCCAGGATGGGCAAGGCGGCGTTCTTCGCCCCCGAGACCGGAATGGAACCCACCAGGCGGTTCCCACCTTCGACGACGATCTTGTCCATGAGGGCGATCCTTCGCGTATCACGATCCGCGCGTGGATGGAACGCCGCGCCGCCGCCGCAAAGTCCGGTTCGCCTGGCGGGCCCGGCAGTTGACTGAGCCTCGGACCTGCCGTACAGCCGAGCCATGCTCAGCCGCCGCTGCTTCTCGCGCCACGCCGCCTCGGCGCTCGTCGTCCTCGTCGCGCTGGCCGCCTGCGGGCCGTCGTCGGGCCAGGTCAAGACCGCTCGCTCGGCGCGCTACAAGACCGACGCCAACGTGGTGTTCAAGGCGGTCGTCGACGCCACCGGCCTCAAGCACAAGGTCGAGCGCGCCGATGCGCCGACCGGCGTGGTCGTGACCGTGCCGCGCTGGTACGAGCCCGAGGGCAACGCCGAGGACATGGACGCCACCGGCAACGCGGCCCAGCTCCAGGACGGCAGCGTCCTGATTCGCTTCGAGCTGCGCGTGGCCGGCGGCAACGGCGAGTTCCAGGTCGAGATCATCCCGCACGTCTCGGTCATGCGCAGCGGGTACGCTCGCCCGGTCGACCTCGCGCCCGACGATCTCGCCATCCCGGGCTGGGTCCACGGCAAGACCGACGACCTCTACCTCACGATCTACGAGGGCTTGAAGGCGTACGAGATCAAGCCCGGCGCCTGATCGGTGGCGCGCTTCTCGGCCGGGAGCCGAGCCGAGATCAGGACAGGCTGACGTCGAGCTCGCCGGCGACGACGCGAACCCGGACCGTGGGCCCGGTCCCAGCGCCGTCACTCGGTGCCTCGGCGCCGAACGACTCGAAGGCGACGTCCTCGAGCTGGCGGGTCAACGAGGCCGCCAGGCCGCGGGCCCCGGTCTCCTTGCGCAGCGCGGCTGCGACGATGTAGTCGAGGACGCCGTCGTCGATATCGAGCGCGAAGCCCTCGGCCTTGAACTCGCGGATCATGCGCTGGACCACGTCGGCGCGCAGGATGTCCTTGAGGGTCGCCGCGTCGAGGGCCTGAAACGGAACGATGCGCGTGAAGCGGGCGATCAGCTCGGGCAAGAACCCGTAGGCCTGGAAGTTGGCCACGTTCTCGACCTGCTCGGCGGTGAAGCCGACGGCGATCGCGTCGGGGTCGGCGCCGCTCAGCGGCTCGCGGCCGAAGCCGAGCGCCTCGCGCGCGCTGCGCCGCCGCGCGATCTGGTGGAAGCCGGAGAACGCGCCGCAGGCGACGAACGCGATATCGGCGGTCGACATCACGACATGGTCGGCGTAGGTGGCGTGGCCGAGCTCGAGGGGGACGACCACCTCGCTGGTCTCGAGCATCTTGAGTAGTTCGCGCTGCACGCCCATGCCGGTGACGTCCTTGGTGGTGCCGGCGCCGGCGAAGATGGCGTTGTTCTGCCCCGAGGCGATCTTGTCGAGCTCGTCGAGGCACACCACCCCGATCGCCGCCAGCATGGGGTTGTCGTCGGCGGCGTGCAGCAGGCGAGTCAGGATCGTCGACGGATCCTGTCCGACGTAGCCGGTCTCGCTGTAGGTGGTGATGTCGACCAGCGCGGTCGGGATGCGCAGGATCTTCTGGAACAACGCCTCGACCAGGAAGGTCTTGCCGGAGCCGGTCGGCCCGGCGAGCAGGAAGTTCGACTTGCGCGGCAGCTCGGTGCGATCGACGCCGTCGATGTAGATGCGCTTGATGCGGCGCACGTGCCGGTAGGCCATGAGACAGACCGCGCGCCGCGCCGCGTCCTGGCCCCGGTAGCCGTGCTCCTCGAGCTGCCGGAACAGCGCGCGCGGAGTTGGCTCGGGCAGGTCGCGGACGAACTTGATGAAATGTTCGAGGCCCTGCTTGCGGGGCTTTCGGTGGGCTTCAGCGCTCACTGCGACGATCGTAGCACTGCCGGTCCGGGCCCGGCTCGCATTCGTGCTCCTCGGGCCGGTCGCGACCATTGCGCCCGGAGGCCGGGTGTGGCGAAAATCGCAGGACGTGGAACCGCCCGCCCTCGTCCAGTCGTTCCTCGAGGCGGCGCCGCTGCCGCTGCGCAACGGGCTGGCCTCGGTACCGGATCTGGGGCGCCGCCTGCTCGAGCTGGTCGCCGAGGGCCGGTCGGTGTGGCCCGACGTCGCGGTCGAGCCGACGCGGCTGGTCGGGTTCGTGGCCGCCCGGCTCGACGCCGAGGTCGACGTCGGTGACTTGCTCGGCGGTCTGCGCCCCGCCGACCTCTACCTGGCGTGCGCGCTGACCGATGGTGACCGGGCGGCGCTGGCGGCCTTCGATCGTCACTACATGCGCGAGGTCGACATCGCGCTGGCCCGGATGCGCATCGGTCCACCCCGCGCCAGCGACGTGAAGCAGCTGGTGCGCCAGCGCCTGTTCGTCGGTGACGGCGTGCCCGGCAAGATCTCCGAATACGCGGGCCGCGGCGACCTGCGCCGCTGGGTGCGGTCGGTGGCGGTGCGGACCTGCCTCAACGACCTGCGCAAGGGCAAGCACGAGGTGCTGGCCGACGACGACCAGCTCATCGCCCAGCACGCCATGCCGGGCGACGATCCCGAGCTGGCCTACATGAAGCGCACCTACGCGCGCGAGTTCCAGGCCGCGTTCACCGAGGCGCTGGCCAGCCAGGGGCCGCGCGAGCAGACGCTCCTGCGCTACCACCACGTCGACGGCCTCAACATCGACGAGATCGGCGCCATCTATCGGGTCCACCGCGTGACCGCGTTCCGGTGGCTGGAGAAGGCCAAGGAGAAGCTGGTCGAGGCGACCCTGGTGGTGATGCGGGCGCGGCTGAACGTCAGCCCCCAGGAGCTCGACAGCGTGCTGCGGTTGATTCGCAGCCAGGTCCACCTGTCGCTGGTGCGCCACCTCGGCGGGCCCAGCGATCGCGTCGAGGACGACGTGATGGAGCTGGACCCGAGCGAGCTCGAAGAGGCCTGAGCCTTCGGGCGCGGGAGGGCGGGGGCGGGACGGGCGCGGTCGGGCTCGGGCTCGGGCTCGGGCTCGGGCTCGGGACGGGCTCGGGCTCGGGCGTGTCAGGCGGACGGGGGATAACCCGGCCATGACTGGACCTCCGATGCGGCGCGGCTGGGGTGACATCGCCCTGGCGATCATCGTGATCGCGGTGGTGGCGATGATGGTGGTGCCGCTGCCCCGGCTGGCGATCGACCTGCTGCTGAGCGTCAGCATCACGTCGGCGGTGCTGATCTTGCTCGCCGCCGTCTATGCCCCGTCGCCGGCGCGGCTGTCGACCTTGCCGACCGTGCTGCTGGTGACGACGCTGTTCCGGCTCGGACTCAACGTGTCGACCACGCGGCGCATCCTGGCCGAAGGCGACGGCGGCGACGTGGTGCAGGCGTTCGGCTCGTTCGTGGCCCAGGACGACCTGGTGGTGGGACTGGTGGTGTTCGCGGTGATCACGATCGTTCAGTACCTGGTCGTGGCGCGCGGGGCCGAGCGCGTCGCCGAGGTGGCGGCGCGCTTCGCGCTCGATGGCCTGCCCGGCAAGCAGCTCGCGATCGACGCCGACCTCCGCGCCGGTGCGATCGATGCCACCGAGGCCGGCCGGCGGCGGGCCGCGCTCGAAGGCCAGTCGTCCCTGTACGGCGCGCTCGACGGCGCCATGAAGTTCGTCAAGGGCGACGCCGTCGCCGCCATCCTGATCGTCGCCATCAACCTCGCCGGCGGCATGATCATCGGCATGGGCGAACGCGGCATGGACGCCCGCACCGCTGTCGAGACCTACGCCATCCTGTCGGTCGGCGACGGCCTGGTGGTGCAGCTGCCGGCGCTGCTGGTCGCCCTGGCGGCGGCGCTGGTGGTGACCCGGGTGGCGGCCACCGACGGCGAACGCGCGATCGGCGACGACATCGCGGCCCAGTTCGGCGCCGAGCCGCGCGCGTTCTTCACCGCCGCGGCGCTGCTCGCCGGCCTCGGCATCGTCCCCGGCCTGCCGCACGTGCCGTTCTTGCTGCTCGCGGCGGTCGGGTTCGGCCTCGGGCTGTGGTTGCGGGCCCGGCCGCGCGGCGAGGCTGGCGCCCGCGACCTGGTCGGCAGCGCTGGCGGCCCGCTCGCCACCGGCGGCGACGCGGTCGAGCTGGTGGTGGCGCCCGGCGTGGGCGCCGAGTTGCGGGCCGACGGCGCCGTGGCAGCGGTGCTGGTCGGGGTCCGCCAGCGCCTCTACGACGAGCTCGGCGTGCGGGCCCCGGTGCTGCGGGTGCGGATCGACACCGGCGTACGCGCCGAGGAAGCCGAGCTGCGCGTCTTCGGCATCACCATCGAGTGGCTGCCAGCGCCGCGGGTCGCCGGCGAGCTGGAGGCGCGGCTCGACGGCTCGCTGGCCCGCCACGCCCACGAGCTGGTGCGCGCCGGCAACGTGCAGGCGGCGCTCGACGAGCTCGGGCCCGGGCACGCGGCGCTGGTCCGCGACGTGGTCCCGAAGCTGGCCACCCTGCCGGTGCTGGTCGAGGTGATGCGGCGCCTGGTCCGCGAGGGGGTGTCGGTGCGCGATGTGGCCGGGGTGCTCGAGGCGCTGGCCCTGGCACCGGCGGGCGGCGCGCGCGACGCCGCCACCCTGGCCGAGGTCGCCCGCGCCCACCTCGGCCGCGTCATCTGCGGCACGGTCGCGCCGCGCGGCGAGCTCGCGGCGTGGACCCTGGATCCGATGATCGAGGAGGCGGTGCGCGGCGCGATCATCAACCGGGACGGCGGGGCGATCATCGCGCTCGAGCCCGAGCTGGCCCGCGACATCGTCGCCGCGGTCAGGGCCAAGGTCGGCGAGCGTGGCGTCGTGCTGACCTCGGGCGACGTGCGGCGCCACCTCAAGACCGTGCTCGATCCGGAGCTACCGGGCATCGCCGTCGTCGCGCCACACGAGCTATCGTCGGGCGTGATGGTTCGCGCCCAGGGTCGGATCGACGTGTCATGAGCGCGGCGCGTCGCGCGGGCGTCCTGGTCGCGGCCCTGGTTGCAGCGCTGGTCACGGCGCTGGTCACGGCGTCGCCGGCGTCAGCCGAGGTCGTGCGACCGCGCGGCGCCCTCGGCGTGAGTGGCGATCTGGTGCTCACCGGTCCCGGGCCACGCAACCGGTTCGCGGCCGACCTCACGGTCTACCTGCGGCAGCGGCTCGGCCTGTACGCCGCGGCGCGCCAGCTCACGATCGATCCGTTGTTCGACGCCGGCCAGGTCACCGCCGGCATCGCGTACCGGGCCGCCGCGGCGCGCCCCAAGCTGGAGCTGGTGGTGCACGCCGACGCCGGCGCGGCCTGGCCGCTCGCGCCCGCGGCAGGCGGCGGCGTGACCACCTACCTGTGGCCGACCAAGCTGCCACTCGCGATCACCACCGGCACCAGCGCGTACCTGGTGCTCGACGGCGCCGACAACACCCGCGTCGTGTTCTCGCTCGGCCTCGGCCTGGCACTGGCTCGCTAGCGACACCGTTGCTGTGCTCAGCTGCGCATGTAGTGGCGGCAGGCCTCGACGGTGCGGGTATCGAAGTGCATGAAGTCGCCCGACTGCTCGCCGGGAATGTCGCTGCCGCCCCATGCCAGTCCGCCGGCGTCGCGCAGCGCCCGTACCAGCTCGAGGTGGTGATCGGTCACCGTGAGCGAGCTGCGCGTGCCGGCGCCCGTCATCTCGAAGTTGGAGCCGGCGCTGCGGTAGCTGGCGTGGTCGGCGGCGATCTGGGCGCGCCACGCCGCCACGTCGCCGCTGCGCAGCTCCTCGTGCAGCGGCGGCAGGAACCCATGCGACTCGTCGGCGCGGTTGGCGTGGGAGTGACCGGGCCGCGCCGGGAGAGCGCGGGTGGCCATGGGCTGGATGGTGCCGTCGCCTGCGAGCCAGCCGACGATCGGATCGGTCTGGCCGCTGCGTGCCGTGCGCGCGGCGAGGTAGTCGTGCAGCTCGCCGCTGACCGCGTGGGCGTGGGCCCAGATCTGCTCGGTGGTCTGGGTACCGTTGCGGCGCGCCATATCCGCGGTCGTGTAGGCCTCGTTGCGGCCGGTCAGCCACGCGGCGCGCCAGATGATCGCGACCGCCTCGTCGTTGCGGAGATTCTGAGCGGCCGACAGCGTCTGGCGGGTGGTGTCGTCGGTCCCGATCGGGATGTCGGCGGCCTGGCCGCCCACCCACGGGTTCGAGCGGTAGTTGATGTCGATGGCCCAGCCCTTGGCGTGGTAGCTGCCGCCGCCGCGGAGCACGCCGAAGCTGTCGGTCACGCCGAGCAGCTCACGGATCTGCATCGGCGTCCGGCCGGGGAAACGATTGACCAGATACGCCTCGGCGGTGGCGAGGCGCTCGAGCAGGATGGGGTGCACGCGGTCGATGTCGACGCCCAGGAAGCGGCCGCTGGTGAACTGAGCGACGATCGCGGCGTCGTTCGACCACGGTCCGAACGCGCCCGCGGTGGCCATCGTTCCGCCGGCACCGGCCAGTGTCGAATACTGCGCCTGCAGTGCAGCCAGGGTGGCAGCGTCGAGTCGGCCGGTGGCCGTCGCATGCATGGTGTCGGCCTGGTACGTGGCGATGGCCTGAACGGTCGGCATGTTGAGCGAACCGGTGCGCGCTTCGGCGGCGACCGAGAGCGCGTCCTGAAGCGCGGCGATCCACGTCGGCGCGCGCCGCACCTGCTCGCGACGCTCGGCGTCGAGCGCGGCGACCGCCGCCGACTCGGCCAGCGGCCCGCTACCGGGCGCGATGGTGGTCTCGGCGGCGCGCGATTCGTGTGCTGGCGCCGCGCCCGCCGCGAGGTGCGCCGTGCGTACGGATCCGGTGTGGGTGCCGGCCCGGATCTCCGTCCAGTCGGCGTCGCCGCTGAGGATCTCGACGACGTCGCGGGGTGCGAGGTGCGTCTCGAGTCGACGAGGTCGGCGGCCGGTGCGGTCCCACAGGTTGACGGTCTCGGTCGCATAGCCGGGTCCCGCCGGCAACCCGCCGGTCGCCACCGGCGTCGCGCCCGCCTGCCCCTGCGTCTCGCCCTCTTGACCTTGCGTATCACTCGCCGTCGCCGGCGTGGCGGCGGTCTGCGCCGGCGTGGCGGCGGTCTGCGCCGGCGTGGCGGCGGTCTGTGCCGGCGTGGCGGCGGTCTGCGCCGGCGTGGCGGCGGTCTGCGCCGGCGTGGCGGCGGTCTGCGCCGGCGTGGCGGCGGTCTGCGCCGGCGTGGCGGCGGTCTGCGCCGGCGTCGCGCCGGTGCTGGTTGCGTCGGCAACGATCATGTCGTGGCGGATCCAGCCGGTCATTGCCGGCTCGGCGACGGTGACGTGCAGCCAGTCGTCGTTCGTCTCGCCGACCTCGACGCGTGTGCCCACAGGCACCTGCCCGACCCGCGTGCCGCCGGGCGTCTCGCGCACGACCACGTTGCCCGTGCCGCTTTCGGAGCGCGTGCGGCCGCCGTAGAAGCTGAGCGGCGTCGGGCCGACGCCGCGCGCGAACGTCGCGCCCATGCCGCCGGTCCACGCGTCCGCCGCCCGATCGGCCTGGCCTTCACGCTCCGCCCCGCCGCTGCTGCCCTGCGCCACGTGCGCCAGCTCGTGTGCCAGCAGGTGGGGATCCGCGTCGGCGACGAAGACCTGGTTGCCCATCGCGCCGCCGCGTACGTCGAGCTCGCAGAGTGCCGATCGCGTCGCTGGTCCGTGGAACACCTGCGCGGCGACGCCCGCTTTTGCACCGAGCTCGCCGGCCGGCGTCGCCGTGTCTAGCGCGGCGGCAGTCGCGAGCATCGACTCGGGCGGCGGCGCGACCACGGTCCCGAGGTGCAGCCCGTACGGGTCGTCGTTTCCGCGTGGCGGCGACGGCGGTGCCGGGGGTGTTGGCGGTGCTGATGGCTGGCCCAGCAGGCCGCCGACACTGGCCTCGGGCGGCCCTGCCGCCAGGCCCGACGTCAGGCTCCGCCGGCCGGCATTGTCGGCGGTCGCTGCGTCGTCGCCTGAGCGCGAGACCGGTGTCGAAGAGGACGAGTACTCACGCACGGCTGCTCATCATACGAGAAAAGGCGAGATTGCCTCCCCTTCGATCGCGCCAGCGCGCTTGCCTGTCACACCCCCGCGGGTTGCGACCTCAGACGCCCTGCACCTGGGGCGGGTCGATCCAGTCTTCTTCGAGGCCATCGGAACAGGTGCACGTCACCTCACACGATGGCTCGGCGAACGGGTTGTTGCTCGGGTTCTGTTCGTCCACGGTCACGTCGCCGCCCCCGTGTTCGGCGCAGATCGAGTTGTTGCACGTGTCGATATCGGCCTGGCTGGCCTGGCAGTTCCAGATTCCCAGCCACCAGTCCCACACCGCCTCGGCCGGGTGGTAGCCCGGGTCTTCGTCACCGGGATCGATCGCGATCACCGTCAGTCCGCGGTTGGCGAGCGCCGCGGCCAGGGGCGCGAAGCCGACCTCGATGAGCCGGCCGGCCGGCTCGCCGTCGTCGGCGACCAGGTGAACGGGGAGGGAGGGCAGCGACGGGCACGCCGCTGACGCCGAATCGGCGCCGATCGCGAGCTGGCACTCGAGCAGCTTCGACTTCGTCTGCGCCTGCGCCTGCACCGTGACGTCGATGTAGAACCGCGCCGAGCCGGCGAAGCCGTTGGCCACGAGGTACGTGCCAGGCTGCGACTCGAGCCCGGCGGCGACGTCATCGACGTCGGACGGATCGACGCAGGCGGTGATGGTGAACAGACCGAGCGCGGTGGTGGCGAGACAGGTGCGAAATCCGGGGGACATGATGGGCTCCTTGAAGCTCTGCTCGCGGGCCGGCGCCGTGCCGTCCCTGGTTGGCGAGCAAGTCGTCATGGAGCAAGCTCCGCGCCCGCGCCGTCGGTGCGCAGGTCCTCGAAACTCCATCTCGGCCCGACGACCTCGCGGCGGTTTCGGCATGCCGGTTCGGTATGCCGCGGTGGTTTCGGCATGCCGGTTCGGCATGCCAGGCACATTTGCCACTAGCTTCGGCGCCGACGCCGAGGAGGAGCGTCAGGCAGCCGACCATGAAGCGGACCCAGACGCCGATGGTGTGAAGCGGCGGCAGTGGTGCGGTCGGGGCGGGGACGTGGAAGCGGATGGCGCGGGCGGCGGGGACGGCGGGGTCGGCGCGGACAGGAGTGAGGGTGGTCTCAGCCGCGGGTGCGGAGGATGCGACGACCGACGCCGAGCGAGGACGACCCGGTCGTCCTCTGGGCGGAGGAAGGCGTCAGTCCGGTCCCCGTACCGGTCATCAGATCCATTGTGGCACGATGTGCAGGCCGTGGGTTCGTGCTCTGAATTGGCGGAATGCGTCCTTCGACTCAGCGCGCGCGTGCGCTCGCGCTGGCTCACGCGCTGGCCCAGGACGACGGGGAGTCGCGCACTCGTACTCGTTTCACTCGTGCTCCTCGAGGGCGGTCGCAAGGTGACCATCGACGGGATGCGTGGCTTCGCCGAGCAGATGGAGCTGTCATGGTGATGCGCTTCCGTCGCCGCCGCCCGCCGGCATTGCTGATCGTCGTCGCGCTCGCCGGCTGCCCCGGCGGCGGTCCGGCGCGTGGTCCCGAGCCGCCCGATCCGCCGTCGCCGACCACCGGCCGGTGGCCGGACCCGGTCTCGCCCGATGGCGCGATCGGCGCCGATGCGTCGGTCAAGGTCGAGTCCCTGGCCGCCGACGGTAGCTGGCTGCTCCTGTGCCAGGCCCAGGACACCGATCACAACGGCACGCGCTCGACGACGTTCATGGAAGGGCTCGCCATCGGCGACCGGATGCTTCCGACGCTGGTGCTCGGCTCCGGCGAGGGCGGGTCGATCGACGCGCCCCTGGCGACGTCGGTCGACGATCGCTGGCTCGCGGTCTGGCGCACCGGCGGTCTCCATCTGATCGACGTGCGGTCGCGCCAGGTGACCGAGGTGACGCCGGTCCTCGCCACCGATCGCGATCCGCCGCCGATCGCGGCCGCGTTCAGCGGCGACGGCGCGTGGATGGCGTGGTCGCTCGGGGCGACGTTGACCATGCGGGCACTCGACACGGGCGCCCAGCTCCCGCTCGAGCTCGAGGGCCGCATCTGGTCGCTCGAGCCGGCTCCCGGTCGCAGCACGTGGGTCCGTGCCGAGGTCGTCAGCCGCGACACCGACGGTGATGGCGCGGTGGTCGCTCGCTGGGGCATCAGCGACACCCGGCCGTCGCCGTGCTCGCATCCGTGGGACGGCGGGACCTTTGGCCGCATCGGCGACGAGGCCGACGTGGTGTGGATCGATCTCGCGACCGGCGATCAGCGCACCGAGTCGCCGGCCGAGCATCCGGTCGAACCGCCTGCGCGCGCCGTCATCGCCCGCGAGATGGGCAACGATCGCGTGGTCGCCCGTGATGTCCGTGGCCGGCGCCTGCTCGTCACCAGGCCTGCCTCCGATGGCGAGCCCGCCCGCGGCCCGCTGCGATGGGCGCCGTGAACATCGCTGTCGCTACCTCGCCGCGCCGATCGTCGCCAATCCCGATGTGAGGGCGCGTACGGCCGTCCGGCCCGTCCGGCAGCCTACGCGTCGTCGCCGGTGTCGAAGAGGACGCGCCAGGTGCCGTCGGCCTGCTTGCGCCAGATGGTGACGTAGGCGCCGCGCCAGGTCTGCTTGCCCGACTCCATCAGGCGGGAGGAGCCGACGGTGAAGCCGAGGCCGTCGGTCGGTGCGAAGCCCGAGGCGACCGGCTCCCACTCGAGGCGCCGCTCCGGATCGGAGAACAGCGGGGTCATGGCGGCTTCGACCGCGGCGCGGCCCTCGACGCGGCCGGCGGGTCGGATCATGGCGCCCTCGGCGTCGAACCACGAGGTCCACGCCGTGGCGCCGCCGGTGGCGGTGTCGGCGGCGAACTGGCGATCGGCATCGGCGAGCACGGGCGCCGCCGGCAGGTCCACGCGCGTGAAATGGAAGCGCAGCGCGTCGCTGCCGTCGAGCATGCTGACGGTGGCGTCCATGGTCTCGCCGAGGCGGACGTAGTGGATGAGCTGCGGATGATCGTGCGCGGCGTTGGTGAAGCGCGCGTCGTCGCCGGTCACCGCGCCGTCGAGCCGGAAGGGGACCGATTTCTGCCCGCCCGGCATGGCGGTGTACGTCGGGACGCCGTCGTCGGCGGCGAGGATCACGCACTCGAAGCCGCCGCCGGCGAAGGTCACGCCGAACAGCGCGTCGCCGGCCGGGGTCCAGATCTCGATCGTGCCGTCCTCGGTGCGCCAGGCGCCGGCCATGAAGGCCAGGGGCTGCATCGCCGAATCGGCGAGCGTCGGCGGAGGCGGGGAGGGCGTCAGCGGCGCGGACGTCGTGGTGCCGCTGCCAGGCGCGGGCGCGCCGCACGCTGCGGCCATGACGAGGACGAGCTTGGCGCGCATGGAATTCGCGGCGAGCGTACCGCGCCCACAGCCGCCGCGCGCCTCCAGCCGCTACTGCCGCTCCAGCGATACGTGAGCGGCCCGTATCGCGGTGCTGGATGGCCAAACAATGATGCTGTCCCATGGGGCACCGAGCGCCAAGGCAGCCGGACGGTCCTGGCCGACGCGTGGCACCACGGCTGCAGTGGAGAGGACGCCATGAAACGAATCGCCACGTTCGCCATCGTCAGTGTGCTCGCCGCGACCGCTTGTGCTCCCGCGCCGACCGCCGCACCCGCGATGCAGCCGCAGCCCCCGATGCAACCCGCGCCGGCCCCTGTGCCGCCGTCCGCGGCACCGGCTGCTGCGCCGGCGGCGAGCGCCACGCACGCGGGACGCACGGCCAGCTTCAACGGCCGCGTCGCCACCGGGGCCGACTGGCAGATCATCGTGCAGCTCGAGACGATGTACGGGCGCCAGTTGCCCGACGGCGCCTACTGGTACGATCGCACCAGCGGTGCGACCGGCATGTGGGGCGGTCCGACGATCGGTTTCGTGGCCCCGGGCCTCGAACTCGGCGCGCCGCTCCCAGCAAACGCGTCGGGCGGCGGCAGCGGTCAGGTCACGGGCGTGTTCATCAACGGACGAGAGATCCACGCCCAGGACCACGCCGCGCTCGTGCAGATGCTCGGGCAGGTGTACCCCGGCCGCTGGTGGGTGGACGCGCAGGGCAACGCGGGCCAGGAGGGTGGTCCGCCGCTCTTCAACGTGTACGTCGTTGCCCAGCAGCGCCGGCAGGCGAGCGGCGGCGGCGACTCCGTCTATCGCAGCGACGGCCGTGGCAACAACGTCTTCGTCGGCAAGGGCTGCGTCGCCGTCAACGGCAGCAAGTCGACCGACAGCGGCTCCGTGTCGACGTCGTACTACGTCGGCTGCGAGTGACCCCAGCGAGGACGAACCGGCCGTCGAGTGACGTCGAGATGGAGCGGAACTCGACCGCTTGCTCGCGGAACTAGCGACACACCGGGGCCACGCCGACCGCGCGCGACATCGGCGGCGCCGCGGTGGCGGCGAAGCGCCAGGCGCAGCCGGCGGCGACCTGCTCTCCGCTGGCGGTGTCGACGACCAGTCCACCGCCGCTGCCGACCACGGCCAGGCGAGTGCCGTCGCCGGAGAACGTCCACGCCCATCGCCCGCCCGGTCCCATCGACAGCGTCCATCGCGTCTTGCCGTCGGTGCCGAGCTCGGCGACCGAGGTCTGCAGCCCGAACACGACCATGCGGGCGCCGACGTCGCTGATCGCGATGTCGTGGATGTCGAACCCGACCGGGATGGTGTGGACCGTGGTCGCGCCGTCGAACACCGTCAGCTTGCGGGTCTCGACGGCGTAGCCGCGGCCCTGGCGGTCGAAGCGCGTCATCGCGCGCGGCAGCGTGATCACCGGCCGTTCACGGATCGACTTCGCCGACACCCCGGCGATCAGCTCGGTCTCGTTGTAGCGCCGCGCCACCTGCTTGCCGTCGACGGTCAGCAACAACGGCGCGTCGGGCGCGGCGGCGGCCAGCAACCCGAACTGCTGGGCGCCATCGGCCACCGCGTAGGTCGTGGTCGGCATCGGCTGACCGGGCACGATCTTGACCAGCCACACGCCACCGCCCGGCCGCAGCCCGGCCAGCCAGCCGGTCCTGGGGTCGACATCGACGCGGCTGATCGGCCCCGGTGGCGCCATCGCGCCTTGCTCCGTGCCGGTGCGGGCGTCGACCAGGTGCACGGTGCCGCGGCCCGAACCGAGCAGCACGTGGTCGTCGCCGACGAAGCTGACGAAGCTGATCGGCGCCTCGAACAGGCCGCCGAAGATCTCGGCGCTGCCGTCGAGCGTCTCGATGATCAGGTCGCCGCGGGCGCTGGCCCACGCCGCGCGCCGACCGTCGTTCGACAGCGCGACTCGCTGCGGCACGTTGGCCTGCCAGCCGAGGTAGCGCACCGCGCCGCCCGGAACCTGGGTCAACAACGAGACCTCGTAGCCGGTGACCAGCAGGCCGTCGCCGACCGACGCGGCCGCGGTGCGCACCAGGTTGCCGGCGATCAGGATGCCGCTGGCCAGGTCGACCTCGGACTGGTTGGTCTGCTCGAAGACGTGCAGCCGATCGGCCGACGAGAAGCCGAGCGTGACGACGTCGTTGAAGATCTGGGCGCGAAGCTCGTCGGGCGTGACCTCCTTGCCGGTGCCGAGATCGAGAACCGCGATCCGCCCTGGGGTCGGGCTCACCGCCGGGCGGTCTGCGGCCCGGCGCTCGGCGGGCTCGCCCTTGCCCTTGGCGTCGCGGCGGGCCCGCGCGTCGTCGGGATCGCGAGCGTAGGCCACCCGGCGGCCGTCGGCGGTGGCCGCGAAGCGGGTCGGCTCGAGCGGTTCGAATGGCAGCACGACCTCGTTGCCCAGCGTCAGCTTGCCGCCGGCGGTTTCGACGCGGGCGACGAAGTTGACCACGCTGCCGTCGCCTTCGGAGCGACGCATCAGCACGATCGCGGCGTTCGCGCCGACCGCCTCGATGGCGCGCAACCGCACCCCACGACGCGCCAGCGTGTCGCGGGTGGCGCCGTCGGGACCGACCAGCGCCAGGCTGTGATCGGCGAACAGCACCAGTGCGCCCGAGGTGTCGGCGAGCGGCGCGACGTGCAGGACGGTGCCCGGGCCGGTGAGGTCGGCGACCCCGAGGCGGACGCCGCGGCGATCGAAGCGCACCAGGTGCCCGCCACCGCTGCTCTCGGCGAAGCCGGCCAGCATCCCGTCGCCGTGATCCTGGAGCCGCATCGCGGTCACGCCGCGCACCGGCACCGATTGCGCGGCGACCCGGCCGTCGAGCGTGGGCCACACCCGGACCTCGCCCAGCGCATCGCGCGACAACGCGGCGGTACCGCCGCGGCTCACGGCGGTCGCGACCACGGCGGCGTAGTGCGGCACGCCCCGCGGCGGCGCGGCCGTCACCGTCGGTCCGGTGGCGACCACCGCGACGGCGGCGGCGGTCCCGGCGCCCGCGGCGCTCGCGCCCGGCACTCCCGGGGTGGTCGGTCTGGTGGCCCGAACGTCCGAACCACACGCTGCCAGCAGCAACAAACCCACGACCCTGCGCATGAAGCCTCCAAACGTGCGGAAGGCGCGCCGGACCTATCCGTGGTCGTGTCCGCCGTGTCCGTCGGGGTCCATCTGTCCCACGGCGTCCTCATCGGCGCCACACGCCGCCGGTCCGTCGTGTGGCCGCGCCGGGTCGCCGTCGTGCTTCTCGGGCTCGACGTCGACGCGGGGCTCGGCGAAATCACCAGCCATCTCGGCCGCTTCGGCCTCGGCGCTGGCGTCGGAATCGAGCCCACCCGCGGCGGCGATCTGGCGCGCCTGGTCGGGGTCGAGCCCCGGCACACGGCCCGACCGCGCCAGGTGCGCCACGTAGTAGGCGTCCTCGCGCCGCGCCTCGAGCGTACCCGCGGTCACCTGGTCCTCGAGAAAGCGCTTGAGGTCGCCGATCAGCTTGGACGGCGGCAGGTGGAACGTCTCCATGATCGCGATGCCGACCCCGCCCGGCAGCGGCGGCAGCCTGGCGTCCTCCTCGGCGAGCCGCTCCATGCGCTCGGAGAGCGCCGCGATCTGCTCGAGGATCTGCTTGCGCCGCCCCGGCCGCTTCGACGTGATGTCGGCGCGCGACAGGTCGAGCAGGTCGTGGAGCTGCGGCGCCATCTCGCGATGGAAGCGTCGCACCGCACTGTCGGTCCACTGATCGCTGTACTGGTTCGAGCGCAGATGGTGGCGAATGAGGAAGCGGATCGAGCGCCGCTGGTCGCGATCGAACGGCAGCCGCTGACTCACCTTGTCGAACATGCGGGCGCCGACCTCGGCGTGGCCGTGGAAGTGGACTCCCTCGTCGGTGAACGTCCGCGTCGGAACCTTGCCGATGTCGTGGAGCAGCGCCGCCCAGCGCACCAGCGGCCGTCGCACCGACTGCTTCACGACCTGCTTGGTGTGGCTCCAGACGTCCTTGTGCTGGCGTCCGGTTTCCTGCACCAGGTGCACCGTGGCCTCGAGCTCGGGAAAGACGATCGCCAGCAGGCCGGTCTCGCGCAGCCACTCGAGGGCGTGGTCGACCTCGCGGCCGAGCAGCATCTCGCCGATCGCCGCGCACACGTCGCCCATGGGGGCGCCGCGCACCGCCTCGACGCTCTCCTGCGCCACCCGCGTGACCGCCTCGGCGGGCCAGGCGCCGTCTCCCGCGGAGATGGCGGTGGCGACGTCGAACAGGAGCACCGGGCTGGCGGCGACCCACGCGCGCACACGGTCAGCCGTGTCCGCGTCGTTGGGGAGGCGGAGCAGGTTCGCGGTATCCACGCCTGACGACATGACCGCCGGTACCTACCGGCCGGCGTGCGCGGCGTCAAGGTCTTGCGTGACCTGGTACGATACATGCTCCAGCGCGGCGAACCGTGCAGGGCCGTATCACCAACCGACATCTCCCCCAGGCGGAGAAGTCATGTCCGGGCATCGGCGCTCTGTATCGTGAGCTTGACGACAAGCCCGCGACGTTCCTGCAGCTTCTGTGGATCTACGAAGCTCGGCGCGCCGGCATCGGGCGCCCGATCAAGCCGGCCCAGCCGCGCCGTCGCCGCTGATTTCGAGGGCTGGCGGTGACCGCGGTCATGGCAGATGGATCAGCCATGTGCGCCAGACGGTCGCACCATCCGGAGTCCGCCGGCACTGGAAGGTGCAAGGCAACATACGCGTTGAGCTCACATGAGTGAGCCTCGGCGGCCGATCGGCGTCTTCGATTCCGGCGTGGGTGGGCTGACCGTGGTGCGCGCGCTGCGGGCCCGCCTGCCTGGTGAGGACGTGGTCTACCTGGGCGACACCGCGCGGGTTCCGTACGGCTCGAAGAGCCCCCGCACCGTGGAACGCTACGCGCTAGCCTGCCAGGCGTTCCTGCTCGCCCGTGACGTGAAACTGGTGCTGATCGCCTGCAACACGGCCTCGGCCAACGCGCTGCCGGCGCTGGAGGCTGCCAGCCCGGTGCCGGTCATCGGCGCCGTGGCGCCCGGTGCCGGCAGCGCACTGGAAGCGACCACAGGCGGCCACATCGGCGTGATCGGCACGCTGGGCACCGTGCGCTCCGGTGCCTACGAGCGGGCCCTGGCGGCCCGTCCCGGGGCCCACGTGACGTCGCTCGCGTGCCCGCTGTTCGTCCCGCTCGCCGAAGAGGGCTGGGTGGACGACGACGTGGCGCGCGCCGTGGCGCGCCGCTACCTGACCACGTTGTTCGCGGCCGATCCGGCCATCGACACCATCGTCCTGGGCTGCACCCACTACCCGCTCCTGCGGGACGTCATCACCGCGACCGCACGGGAGCTCGCGCGCGGCCCGGTGGCCATCGTCGATTCGGCGACCGCCATGGCGGCGGCGGCGGCCGCGGCGCTGCCCGCGGTCGCCGGTTCCGACGCCCGGACGGTGACGCCCGGGGCGCTGGCGTGCTTCGCCACCGACATCTCTCGCCTCGACGAGATCGCGCCCCGGTTCCTCGGCGAGCCGATCTCGAGCTTCGAGCTCGTCGATCTGTAGCGCGGGCTCGGGCTCGGGCTCGGGCTCGGGCTCGGGCTCGGGCTCGGGCTCGGGCTCGGGCTCGGGCTCGGGCGGATCAACCGGCGACGCGGGTTTCTTCCGCCTTGCGGCGGCGCAGCACGTCGGTGACCGTCGAGGCCTTCTTCAGCTTGTCGCCGATGATCTTGTCATCCACCGGGTAGTCGGTCCGGAAGCCGAGGCCGTCCTCGTACAGCTCCTCGCGCGCCTCGTCGTCCTCGATCCACGCCTTGATCTTCTTGCCCTTGTAGATCTGGTTGCGCAGCCCGTCGACCTTCTTCTCGATCCAGGTCATGAGCTCGCCCATCACGCTACGGCACACCTCGAGATCGGCGTCGAGACCCTCGAACAATTCGGGAAAGCGGCCGGCGAACGCCGTGCCGTCCTCGCCGCTCTCGTTCACCACCGTGCGCAGCGCCAGGCGCAGGAGCAGCGCGTCGTCGGCGAAGCTTGCGACCGCCTCGTTGCGATCGGAGACAAAGTCGTTGGGCGAGACGACGAACATGATCGCGCCGACGGCGACCTCGCGCGAGCTGCGCGGCAGGTTCTCGTCATCCATCGCCTCGAACGCGATCTTGAGATCGTGAGGCAGCGAGACCAGCCAGCTCTTGAACAGCTCCACGAACCGCACTTCCGGGGTCGACACGTACGTACTCTTTTGCAATGTCCTCGTGCGAGGACGGGTGGGACGCAGGCCAGCATGGCCCGACTCGTGGAGTACCAACCCTATCGCCGAATTACAACTGGGACGTGGTACGGTCGTATCCGAGGCCGTGGCCGCCAAGCGTTCTCCAATCCTTGGCTACAACCACAATGTCCGGTACCGGGGCATCGTGTTTCACGTGCAGACCGAGGACTCGGGGCTCTCGAACCCGCACGTCTTCTCGCACCTGTTCCACGGCGGCGTGATCATCTCCACGCGCAAGCTGGTCTACGACCCCGACGCCACCGAGGAGGTCGTCAAGTCCCTCATGCAGGCCCAGCACAAGGCCGTCATGAAGGAGCTCAAGAACATGGTCTTCGATGAGAAGATCGACGTGTATCTAGCCGGCACCGTTGGGCTCTTGCCGCGCGGCCAGGGCAAGACGGCCGAGGGTACCCAGCCGAGCCCACTCCTCGACGAGGCGCTGACACCGTTCGATCCGGCCGCCGCCGTCCCGACGGCGATCGCGTTCGAGAACTCCGAGCCCGTGATCGAGGTGATCGACGCCTCACCGACCGTCCCGGTCCCGGTGGTGCGCGACGTGCTGCCTCTCGAGGAAACCGGTCCGACACTGTCGCGAGCGCCGACCGAACGGGCCTCGCCGGTGGCGAGCGGCTACAATCGCAACGATATCTCCGAGGCGATGCAGGCGATCCAGGTCGGCGACGACGAGCTCGCCGCCGCCGGGCTGGTCGAGATCGACGATGTCACCGACGCCAGCGATGTCGCCGAGGTCCATTCGCCGGCGCCGGCTGCGATCCCCGAGCCGCCTGGCGTTCATCCGGAGCGCCCCGGTCAGTACAGCGTCAACGCCAAGCGCGGCAGCGGACCGCTCGACCAGATCGCGGGCACCCGGCCCCCGATCCCCCGGCCGACACCGGCGGGCAACAAGCTACCGGTGTCGCCGCCGCTACCGCCGCCGCGGGCTCCAGCCCGGACGACAACGCCACCGTCGCTGGCGTCGCCGCCGCCGTCGCCCGCGACGCCGCGGGCTCCTGCCAAGCCGCCGACTCAGCCACCGCGCGGTCCGATCGCACGTCCGACCCCACCCGCGGTGCCGCGCATGGGACCGCGGCCGCTGGTGGACCCGATTCCGCGCCCCGGCACCCATCCGCCGCGCGGCCGACCGGCGACCGGCGGCGGCGTGGTGGTATCGCGGCCGCCCGTGATCGTCGGCGGCCCGAGCAAGACCGTCGGCACCCCCGCCGGGCAGGGCAAGGTGCGCCGCGCCAAGGAGACCGACGGTGGCAT
Organism: Myxococcales bacterium; assembly: GCA_947483555.1. Lineage (GTDB taxonomy): Bacteria > Myxococcota_A > Polyangia > Haliangiales > Haliangiaceae > UBA2376. Next base: position 14,663 of record CANKMW010000079.1, on the reverse strand, counting down.
CGGCGGCGACCTGATCTCGGAGCGCAGCCTCGATGAGGTCATCCTGGCCTACCTCTCCGAGGACACGAGCGACGAGTAGATGACGTCGCCGCGCGTGGTGCTGTACACGGCGGTGTACTGCCGCTGGTGCTGGCGGGCGCGCGCGCTCCTCGACGACGCCGGCATCGCGTACCGGGTCCACGACGTGACCGTCGATCTCGCCGAGCGTCGTCGACTCGGGCGCGAGACCGGGCGCCGGACCGTGCCCTTCGTGTTCATCGACGGTGCATCGATCGGTGGCCACGACGAGCTGGTGGCGCTGGCGCGCAGCGGCGAGCTGGCGCGCCGGCTCGGATGATCCGGGCACGGGCACGGGCACGGGCTCGGGCTCGGGACGGGGTCGGGACGGGCTCGGGCTCGGGCTCGGGCTCGAACAGTAGCCGTCGCTGGGCGGCTAGCTCGGGTCGGCGTCGGAGATGCGCCAGTCGGTGCCGGCCGGCGTGTCGAGCACCTCGACGCCGAGCGCCGTCAGCTCGCCGCGGATGGCGTCGGCGCGCGCGAAGTCCTTGGCCTTGCGGGCGTCGCCGCGGGCGGTGAGCAGGCCCTCGACCTGCGCGGTGTCGATGCCGCGCTTGCGCACCAGCCGCTCGCGGCGGCCGCGGGCGTAGCCGCTCGGATCGCCACCGAGGATGCCGAGCGCCCAGCCGACCGCACGCAGCTCGCGTCCGAGCCGGGCCAGCGAGCGGCGGCGCACCGCCTTGTCGATCCCCTTGCCCTCGTCGAGCAGCCGGTTGGCGACCCGAGCCGCCTCGCCCAGCGCGGCCATCACGATCGGCGCGTTGAAGTCGTCGGCGATCGCGTCGCGCGCCGCCACCGCCAGCTGCTCCGCCTCGGCGACCACGGCGCCCTCGCCGCCGTCGCCACCCTGGCCCACGAACTCGTCGATGCGGCGCAGCGTGCCGTAGAAGTAGTCGAGGCGGCGGTCGGCGGCCTCGAGCGACGGGAACTTCATGTCGACGACCTTGCCGGCGGCGTCGCGGGTCGTCACGTACTCGAAGTCGATCGGCGAGCGGTAGTGGTGGCAGACGAAGTAGAAACGCAACGCCTCGCTGCCGACCTCGCTGACGATCTGATCGCAGCCGAAGACGTTGCCCTCGGAGCGCGACATCTTCTCGCCGTCGAAGTTGAGGAAGCCGTTGTGCATCCAGTGGCGCGCGAAGGTGCCCGCGCCGTGCGCGCCCTGCGACTGCGCGATCTCGTTCTCGTGGTGCGGGAAGACCAGGTCCTTGCCACCACCGTGTAGATCGAACGTCTCGCCGAGGTGGCTGGCCGACATCGCAGAGCACTCGATGTGCCAGCCCGGGCGGCCCTTGCCCCACGGCGAGTCCCACGACGGCTCCCCGGGCTTGGCCGCCTTCCACAGCGCGAAGTCGCCGGGCGCGCGCTTGCGCTCGTCGACGGCGACCCGTTCACCGGCGACCAGATCCTCGATCGACTGGCCGCTCAGTCGACCGTAGGGCGGGAACGTGGCGACCTCGAAGTACACGTCGCCCTCGACGACGTAGGCCTTGCCGGCCGCGATCACCTTGCGCGTGATGTCGATGATCTCGGCGATATGGGTCGACACCGTGGGCTCGACGTCGGGCGGGAGCACCGAGAAGCGCGCCATGTCGGCGTTGTACTCGGCGGTGAAGTGGGCCGACAGGGCGAGCGGATCCTGACCGGTCTCGCGGGCGCGGTTGATGATCTTGTCGTCGACGTCGGTGATGTTGCGGACGTACTTGACCTGGTAGCCGAGGAAGATCAGCCCGCGGCGGATGGTGTCGAAGCTGACCGCCGAGTAGACGTGGCCGATGTGCGCGGCGGCGTACGGCGTCGGGCCGCACACGTACATGCCGACGTGGTCGGCAACCACGGGTTCGAACGCCACCTTCTGGCGGTGGAGCGAGTCGTACAGGCGGATCGGGTGAGCAGGCACGGTCGCCTCTTTACCATCAACTCTGGACACCCTGCCCGGTCACCCTGAGCGAGCCGCGGAGCGGCGAGTCGAAGGGGTCATGAGCGGGTCGAAGGCTCGATGCGCTGGCGACGCACCGCGAGCACCAGTGCCCACGTGAACAGGAGCGCGAACAACGCCAGCCCGCCGTACACCCAGGTCAGGTACCAGTAGCTGTCGGGGGCTTCGCCGACCAGCAACACGCGCGCGTTGCCGGGGATCGGGCGTGGCGCCCAGATCGCGACCACGTCGAGCGCCGACCACGGAATCACGGCCCCGGGCAACGTGATGCCGACCTCGTTGGCCGGCAGCTCGCTCACGGAGACGCGGTGCCGCGTGGTCGCGACCTCGACCCGCGCCCCCCACAGCTGGGCGGCTTCGACGGCGCGGTTGACCGCGGCCACGGCGTCCGGCACCCGGACCTCCCAGCGCGCGGTGTCCTCGCTGACCCGCGACGGCGCCGCGCTGGCGGGGATCACCCCGGCCGCGGCCAGCGCATCGGTCCAGGCGCGGACGTCGGGCATGCGCGGGTTGAACGTGGCGACCACGACGGCGGCGCCGGGATCGGCGATCACCACCTCGACGTCATCCTGGTCGCGTAGCGCCAGGGTGCCGCCGCCGACGACCGCGACCTCGACCGCCTTGGTCAGTCGAGCGCGGCGTAGCTCCGCGCCGGTGATGAAGCGCGGCGCCGGATGGCGGGCGGCGTGGGCCGCGACCGGATCGGCAAAGCGGACGCTGGCGAGCGGGCGCAGCCGACCGGTGAGCACGTTGTCGTGCTGGTACGGCGACCACGGATCGCCGGGCACCGCGACCCACAGCCGATCGCCGGTGCCGGCCACCGGCACCACACGCGTACCGGCGTTGGCCTCGGTGACCCGGGCCACCGCCGCGGCGGCCCGGTCGAGGGGCGCGTCGATGGTCACGTAGCTGTCGTCGGCGATCTTGCCGGCCACGATGTCGGTGACGGTGACCGGGCGTGCCGTGTCGCCGCCGCGTGCGAACGCCAGGTCGTGGCGCAGGCGCACCATCAGCACCACGCACAGCAGCACGACCGCCGCTGCCGTGATGATGCCGATCTTCGGCGCGGGGCGCTTCAGGCTCACCAGGTCAGGATCGATCTCGTCCTTCCCGATGGGAGCGCCGGGGTCACGGGCGGTAGCGTCGGCGGCCATGGACAGCGCACGCATCGTATCCGCACAACGGACACCGCGCCACCGCCCGCGGTTGCAGCGATCGTGCGGGTTTGGGGTAACGTCCTGCTCCTCGTGAGCACGGACGCCGAACCCAAGCCCGCGTCCCGCGAACGGCCGCTGACGGTCGCCGACCTGGTGCGCTGGGCCAACCACGCCGTGGAGCGTTACGGCCTCTTGTGGCTCGAGGCCGAGGCCGCCGAGGTCAAGCGCCCGGTCAGCGGCCACGTGTACTTCGTGTTGCGCGACAAGGGCGCGGTGATCCCGGCGGTGATGTGGCGCACCACGGCGGCGCGGCTGCGCTTCGCGCTCGAACCCGGCCTGCGGGTGCGGGTGCGCGGCAAGCTCGGCGTGTTCGATCGTGACGGGCGCCTGCAGTTCTACGTCGACTTCGCCGAGCCGGCCGGGGCGGGCGCGGCGGCGGCGGCGTTCGACGAGCTCAAGCGCAAGCTCGCCGCCGAGGGCCTGTTCGCCGACCAGCGCAAGCGGCGGTTGCCGGTGTTGCCGCGGCGCATCGGCGTGGTCACGTCGCGAACCGGCGCCGCCCTGCGCGACGTGGTGAAGACCATCCAGCGCCGGTTTCCGCCGGTGCAGATCGTGGTCGCCGACTGCACGGTGCAGGGGCCGAGCGCGCCGATCCAGATCGTGAACGCGCTGCGGATGATGCAGAACGCGAACGTCGACGTGGTGATCCTCGGCCGCGGCGGTGGCGCGGCCACCGACCTGGTCGCGTTCAACGACGAGCGCGTGGTGCGCGCGGTGGTGGCGTGCCCGGTGCCGGTGGTGAGCGCGGTCGGCCACGAGGTCGACATCACGCTGTGCGATCTGGCCGCCGACGCCCGGGCCTCGACGCCGACCGCGGCCGGCGAGCTGGTGGTGCCGGTGCGCGCGCAGCTGGTGCGCCTGCTCGCCGTCGAGGAGCGCCGGCTGCGGCGCGAGATCGGGCTGCGCCTGCGCGACGCGCGCCAGGAGCTCGACGGGATCGGCGAGAGCGCTCGCACCACGTTACGGGCCCGGCTGGTGGCGCGGGCGACCGAGCTGCGTCGACTCGAGCTCCGCCTCGCCGCCACCCACCCGCGGGCCCAGCTGTCGGCGCGCCGCAGCGAGCTGGCGCGCGTCGAGGCCCGGCTACGCGCCAACGATCCCGCCCCGCGGCTGGCGGCGCGCCGCGCCGAGGTGCGGCGGCTCGAGGCAGCGCTGGCGACCGCGGTCCGGCGCACGCTCGATCGGCGGCGGGCGGCGTTCGCGCAGGGCGTGGCGCGGCTGTCGGCGCTGTCGCCGCTGCGGGTGCTGGAGCGTGGCTACGCGCTGGCGACCCGTGACGGGCGCGTGGTCAGCTCCGCGGCGACGGTGCGCGCCGGCGATCGCCTCGAGCTGCGCTTCGCGCGCGGCCGGGCTCGCGCCACCGTCGACGACGTCGACGAGTAGCCGCGCGGCGGCGGTCGAGAGCCGGTTCGCGCGGATCGCCGGATGGTGTACGGTCGGGTGTGACCGAACGTCCACGGCCGCGTGCCTCGACCCGCTCCGGCGTGCGCCGGGCGCCCAAAGGCCGCGACATGACGGCGCCGATCGAGGATGCCCAGCTGGTCGAGGTCGCCGAGCTATCGCCGTTGCCGGGTGCCCGGGTGGCGATCTGCGAGACCTCGGCGGCGGCGCTCGCCCAGGCGCGGGCGGCGGTGGTGGCGCAGGGCTACGAGATCGTGATCGCCGCCGCCGGCGGGACCGCGGTGGCCGACGTGAGCGCCCGGCTCAGCATCGAGCCGGTGCCCGACGTGGTGGTGGTCGGCCTGCCGGGCGGCGAAGGCGTCCTCGACGCCGCCCGCGCGCTGGCGCCGCGGCGCCCGGTGCTGATCGCGGCGGTGCTCGGAACCGGGCGGGTCGCCGCCGAGAAGGCCCACGCCGCCGGCGCCGATCTGGTCGCGCTGCGACCGCACGACAGCGAGCGGCTGGGCCCGGTGCTGTTCGCGGCCGCCAAGCTCGCCGCCGAGCGCAAGGACATGCTCACCACCCGCGGCACCGAGGCCAGCCTGCGCGATCGTCTCGATCGCTTCGGCCACGCCGACACCGTCACCGGCTTCCAGCAGCTCGAGTTCTTCCAGCGCGTCCTCGAGCTCGAGATCAAGCGCGCGCGCCGCTACGGCTATCCGCTGTCGGTGTGTCTGTTGCGCCAGCTCGATCCGGCCAAGGTCCCGGCCGCGGTCAAGCGCGACCTGCGCGCCCGCGCCGCCACCGCCGTGGCCAGCGCCATCCGCGACATCGACATGCCCGTCGAGCTGGTCCCGGATCGCTTCCTGGTGCTGCTGCCCTACACCGACGCCGACGGCGCCGCCCTGGTGGCGCAGCGCATCGTCAAGGCGGTCGCGGCGCACCCGCCGCTGCGCGGCAACGGGACCGAGTGGCGGACCAGCGTGACCGCCGGGGTCTCCGGCGTGGCGGCGGGCGGCGAGCTGTCGTTCGCCAAGCTCATGCGCGACGCCGGCGCCGCGCTGCGCGCCGCCGAGGACGCCGGCGAGGACGTGATGATCGTCTAGCGAGCCAGCGGCTCGTCGGCGGCCCGTCACGCGGCCAGCAAGTAGCGCAACGTCAGCCAGTCGTCCGTGACCGCGGCCGAGATCTGCTGGTCGCCGCCGACCACGGCGTTCAGCTCGCGCGCGATCTCGGTCAACACGGCGGTCTCGACGTCGGGCCGGCGCAGCCGGACCACGGCGTGCGTCCCCTCGAGGTCGACGGCGCCGTCGACCGCCGCCGGCGTCGCTTCCGCCATCGCCATCCGCGACAGCGCCGCCGCCAGCATCGCGATCGCGGCGATCCGCGGCGCCGCGATGCCGACGCCCGCCGGGCAGGGCTGCCACGCGACGCCGCCGATCGGTCGGGTGTGCTGGAGCGCGAGCTGGTCGGCGGCGTCGACCACGTCGTTCAGCATCGCCACGCCGCGGCTGGGCAGGACGAGTTGTTCGAGCGAGCTGATCAGCGGCGCCATGCGCAGCCCCGAGTCCTCGATGGCGTCGAGATACGCCGCCAGGTCGACGAAGGCGGCGGTGCTGGTGGTGAGACTCGCGAACGGCGCCGGCAGGTCGTCGGAGAGCTCGCGGGCCAGGCGAGCCATCGGTCCGAGGTCCGCCACCGCGGCGCGCGCCAGCGTGACGTAGCCGTAGAGCGGGCCAAGAATATTGCGCAGCTCGGCGAACGCTGGCCCCGCGGTGCGGCGGATGAGCGCGCTGTGGGTGGCCCGCGTGGCCTCGGCCAGCTCCTGCATGCGCTCGCTGGCCCGCGCCGCCAGCTCGACCAGCCGGGCGCGTTGCTGGACCGAGAACGCGCGCGGCACGCGATCGATCGCACACAGCGCGCCGATCACGGTGCCGCTCACGGAGATCGGTTCGCCGACGTAGGCGCGCAGGCCGTGGCTGTCGACCATCTCGGTCGGGAACTGATCCTCCGCGGTGGCGTCGGTCACCATCAGTCCGCGACCGTCGCGGACCACGAACTGGCACAACGACACCTCGCGGTCGGTGCCGCGCGCCACCGCGAGATCGCCGCTCAGCCCGACGAAGGCGCGAAACATGAGGGTTCGCTCGAGCGCCACCGAGACCAGCGCCACCGGCGTCGCCATGACCCGGGCCACCGCCGCGACGATGTCCTGCAACACGCCGTCGAGATCGGGCGACAGCACCTGCCCGGTCATGACCTCGAGCCGGTCATGACCGTGGCCGGCGAGCGCGTCGATCCGCTTCACGTCACGAGGATACCGCCGCCCGGGCCGCGGCGACCACCTGATCGAGGCCGCTCGCGAGCGCGATCTCCGGTCGCCAGCCGAGCGCGGCGGCGGCCAGCGTCGAATCGAGCAGGTAGCGCAGCTGCTCGTCGGGCCGGTAGGGCAGGGCGCCGATGTCGAGCCGGGAGTGGAGGTCGCCGCCGAACCGCGCCGCGAGGTCGGCGGCCAGCCAGCGCATCGTCACCTCGGTGCCGCTACCGATGTTGTAGGTCCCGGGTCGCCCGACCAGCGCCGCGATGATCGCCCTTGCGACGTCGTCGACATGGATCAGGTCGCGGGTCTGCTCGCCGGCCGTCATCGGGAACCGCGCGCCGGTCACCAGCGCCTGGACCAGCGACGGCACGAACATCGGCCCGCGCTGGCCGGGGCCGTACGCCACCGACGGCCGCAACACGGTCAGCGCCACGCCGCGCGCCGCGCACGCCACCGCCAGCGCGCGTTCGCCGGCGATCTTGGCGTGGGCGTAGGACGAGGTGCCGAGCTGCGGCGTGGCCTCGCGAAACGGGACCGCCTGGATGCCGTAGGTTTCGCCCGAGCTCAGGTAGACCAGCCGCGCCAGCCCGCCGGTGGCGGCCAGCGCGGCCAGCGGCGCGGTCACGTGTTCGGCGCGATTGTCCTGGGCGGTCGCGCGCCGCGAGCCGGCCGCCCACACCAGCGCGTCCCATCCGGCGCCACCCACCACCGCCGCATCGTCCTCGTGCTCGAGGACGCCGGGCTGGTGACCGGCGGCGGCCAGCGCGCGCAGCGTGGCGGTGCCGATGAAGCCACGGCCGCCGGCGACCAGCACCCGCATCACACCGCCAGCAGCTCGCGATACCAGGCGATGGCGCGCGGCAGCGCCTCGCGCATGCCGAAGCGAGGCTTCCAGTCACCGAGCAGGCGGTGGGCCTTGGCGCTCGACAGGAACTGGGCGGGGATCTCGTTGGACGCCGCGCCGAGGATCACCGGCTCGAGGTCGGGGCGGCCGCAGGCGGCGAGGATGACGCCGACCATCTGCACCACCGACAGCGGCTGGTCGTCGCTGAAGTTGAACGCCTGGCCGACGATCTCGGGCCGCTCCATGTTCTCGGCCAGCTCGAGGTACGCGGCGACCGCGTCCTCGACGTAGAAGTAGTCGCGCACGAACGTGCCGTCGCTGCGCACCAGCGGCCGCTCGCCGCGCAACGCCGAGCGGATCGTGCCCGGCACCAGCCGATTCCAGTTGAGGTCGCCGGCGCCGTACAGGTTGCCGCAGCGGGTGACGCACGCCGGCACGCCGAACGCCTGATGGTAGCTCTGCGTGATCAGGTCGGTGCAGCTCTTCGAGCAGTCGTACGGGAAGCGACCGGCGAGCGGCGCGTCCTCGTCGTAGGGCAGCGTCGGCTGGGCGCCGTAGGCCTTGTCGGAGCTGGCCACGACCACCCGCTTCACCTTCGCCGCGTTGCGGCGACAGGCCTCGAGCAGGTTGTACGAGCCGCGCACGTTGGCCTCGAACGTGGCCAGCGGGTTGCGGTTGGCGGTGCCGACGATGGTCTGGGCGCCGAGGTGGAACACCGCCTCGCACTCGTACTCGTTGATGACCCGCTCGAGGAGCGGGTAGTCCTCGAGCTGGCCGCGCACGATCGTGACCTGGTGGTCGAGGCCAAGCTTGTAGAAGTGGCTGCGGGCCACGGCGTCGCGCACCAGGCACACGACCTCGGCGCCGCGCTCGACCAGCTCGCGGGTCAGGTGCGAGCCGAGCAGGCCGGTGGCGCCGGTGACGAAGACCGGACGGTCGGTCCAGAAACCGGGCGTACGCGAGTCCGGACGGCGCATCTACCAGCTCCTCCACGGCGGCCGGCCGTGGTTCCAGTGTTCCTCGAGTCGAACCAGGTCACGATAGGTGTCCATACACTGCCAGAAGCCGTGGTGCGGAAACACCATCAGCTGGCCGTCGGCGGCGCAGCGCTCGAGGGGCTCGCGCTCGAGCATCTGGGTCTCGTCGTCCTTCACGTAGCGCAGGAAGTCGCGCGAGAAGACGAAGAAGCCGCCGTTGATGTAGCCGCCCTCGACCTGCGGCTTCTCGCTGAACTTGTCGACCCGCTGGCCGTCGACGACCAGCTCGCCGAACCGGCTCGGCGGCCGCACGCCGGTGACCGTGGCCGCCTTGCCGTGCTGGTGGTGAAAGCGCACGGTGGCCGGCACGTCGACGTCGCACAGGCCGTCGCCGTAGGTGAGCAAGAAGTGGTCGCCGTCGAGAAACCGCTCGACGCGCTTGAGCCGGGCGCCGGTCATCGCGTCGAGGCCGGTGTCGACGCAGGTGACGCGCCAGTCGCGCGTCGAGGCGCCGTGGTAGTGGACCCGGTCGGGCGCCGCCAGGTCGACGGTGAAGTCGGACTCCATGGCGGCGAAGTCGAGGAAGTAGCGCTTGATGACCTCGGCCTTGTAGCCGAGGCAGAGGACGAAGTCGGTGAAGCCATGGCCGGCGTAGAAGCTCATGAGGTGCCACAGCAGCGGCCGGCCGGCGACCTCGATCATCGGCTTGGGCTTGTGCTCGGTCTGCTCGCGGAAGCGGGTGCCGTGCCCACCGCACAGGATGACGACCGGGGTGCTCATCGGGGGACCTCGCCTGGACACCGCTTCATACCAGCTCTCGATACACCGCGGCGAGGTCGCGGGCGTGAGCGGCGACCGAGTACTCGGCCAGCATCTTGGCGCGGCCGGCGGCGCCCATCGCGGCGCGCTGGGCGGGGTCGCCAGCCAGGCGGACCAGGTGCGTCGCCAGGGTCTCGACGTCGCGCTCGCCGGCCAGCAGGCCGGTGCGCTCGTGATCGACCTGCTCGGGGATGCCGGCGTGGCGCGTCGACACGATCGGCAGGCCAGCGGCGGAGCCCTCGCAGATGACGGTCGGCGTGCCCTCCTGATCGCCGCTGGCGGCGGTGCGGCTGGGCACCAGCAGGATGTCGGCCGCGGCCATGGCCGGCGCCACGCGCGTCGACGGATCGGGCCACGCCACCTCGAGCGCGAGCTGGTGGGCGAGCCGCTGCAGCGCCGGCCGGCCGGCATCGCCGGTGCCGAGCACCACCACGCGGAGGTCGGCGCCACGGTCGCGGGCCGCGGCGCAGGCGCGCAGGCCGTCGTCGAAGCCCTTCTTCTCGACCTCGCGCCCCACCATCAACACCGTCGTCGGGCCGCCGCTGCCGGTGCCGCGCGGCTCGCGCTCGCCGCTGAACCGCGACAGGTCGACGCCGAGCCGGACGATGCGCAACTTGGCTTCCGGGCAGCCCTGGGCGACGAGCGCGGCCCGCATCTGACCCGACAGCACGCAGAAGCGGTCGCCGCGACGGAACAGGCGCCGGCGCAGGAGCGCGTAGTGCCAGTAGGTCGGATCGAGGCGCTGCCACGACGCGTGCAGCGTGACATCGTGGCCGTAGAAGCTGGTCACCAGCGGCTTGCCCAGCCGGCGGGCGGCGAACAGCGCGTGGACGCCGGTGTAGCCCATGTGCGCGTGCAGGACGTCGACGCCGCGCGCCCAGGCGAAGAAGCGCGGCGACCACGTCGTCGTGCGATAGAGCGCCGCGTTCAGCCGGCCCCAGGGCACGGCGTCGAGCGACGTCAGGTGCGGGGCCGGGAACTTGTCGGCGTTGCGGCGCCGCAGCGCGAACCCGGCGACGTCGAAGCCGGCGTCACCGAGCGCCATCATGCTGGCGTGGATGAACGTCTCCGACGGCGGCAGGAAGTTGTGGCGGACGAAGCCGACGGTCGGACGCGCGCTCATCGCGGGGCCGCGTCCCGGAACGTCAGACGACCGCCACCTGCGCCTTGGCGGCTCGTTCATCGGCGGCCCGCATCAGCTCGTCGACCATCCGGGCCAACCCGTCCTCGAGCGAGATCTCGGCGACGAAGCCGAGCTTCTCCTTGGCCCGGCTGACGTCGATCGCGACCCGGAACGCCTCGCCCTCGCGGTACGGCCGGGCGCCGACGTCGAGCAGCGCGATCGCGCTCGAGCGCACCCGCTCGGCGATGATCAGCGCCATGTCGAGCACGCTGGTCTCGACCCCGGTGCCGATGTTGTACGCGCCGGCCGGCGCATCGTCGTCGAGCGAGCGCAGCACCGCGCGGGCGACGTCGTCGACGTACACCATGTCGCGGGTCTGCTGCCCCGGCGTCATCGAGTAGCGCCGCCGCTGGTGCAGCGACGAGATGAGCGTGGGCAGGAACGTCGACGGCGCCAGCCCCGGCCCGATCACCCAGCACGGACGCAGGATCACCAGCTTCGCCTCGGGGGCCGCGGCCGGCATCGAGTGCTCGCCGGCGACCTTGGCCTGCCCGAGCGGCGACGCCCCCAGCAGCGGCGCGTCCTCGTGGAACGGCACGTCCTGCAGCCCGTACACCTCCGCCGACGACATGTAGACGATCTTCTTCAGGCCCGGCATGGCCCGCGCCGTCTTCACGGCGGCGTGGGCATGATCCGCCACGCACTGCTCGGCCGACACCGGCCGCCCGCCGGCCGCCCACACCAGGGCATCGAACCCCTGCGGCGCCGTCGCCGCGGTGTCGCCGCGCCCGGTGGCGACGGCCTCGTGCCCGGCGGCGTTCAACCGCGCCACGACCTCACGGCCGATGAACCCGCGTCCACCCGCGACCAGAACCTTCATGGCTGCTCCTTCGACGGCGTCGGCAAGGGCGTGTTTGGCGTGAGCATCGAGCGTCGGCTCATAACATCGCCGCCGCGCGCTGGCAACTCGGGGGCGAGGGCGCGGTGGTGGCTGGGTCAGGGCGGATTCAAGCCGGGCGGTGAAGCGCCCTCGAGCCCGCCGTCTACTGCTCGCGCTTGCCGGTCGGGTTCGGGCGCGCCGCTGTGGTCTTGCGCACGAAGATGACCGCTTCGTAGCGCTGCGCCAGCGAGTGTGGGCTGGCCATGTTCTCCTCACCCGAGAACGCCGCGCCGATGTCGCGGACCAGATGAGAGGCGTGGAACCAGTCGGCAACCGGGCCGGGTGGTGCCTTGCGAAGATCGAGGACGCACAGGTTCTGGCCCGCGAGCGTGAAGGCCGCGCTGGCGTACGTGTCAGCCGGCGGACCGACCGTGAACGGCTGGACGCCGGTGCCGCCGGGCGCGCCCGCGGTGCCGCGCGCCTGGAAGCCGCCTTCGGCGAAGACGAAGCCGAGAACGCGATACTTGGCGCCGTACTTCGCTCGCAGATGCCTGCCCATATTGGCGAACGGTGGCATCTCCAGACCGACGTGCCCGTTGTGCGCCCACAGCACCACCTTGCTGCTCTTGCCCTCCTGGTCGAGGACCCAGCCGACGTTCTCGGCCATGGCGACGTCGCGTGCTTCGAAGCGGCCGGTGACGCCGCGCGTGACTCCGGCGTCGTCCATGGTCGCCGCCTGCGCGACCAGCCGCGCGTCCTCGCGCGCCCAGCGCCACTCGTCCTTGCTCGTGGCCTTGGCGTACACTCGGTGCTGCGCGTCGAGGCGGGCCACAATTGTGTCAGTCGCGGCGAGCAGCGTGGTGCGCTCCTCGGCTGGTAGCTTGCTCCAGCTGGCCGAATGCTCATCTTCGCCGAAGAGCGCCAGACCGGGAGGCAGGCTCTTGGCATGCTCGGGATCGACCTTGTCCAGGTAGGCTTGCACGTTCGCCCAGGCGACCTTGGTGGTCTGCATGTCGATGCCGAAGGGCTCGGGCTCCAGATCGACTGCGACGCCCCGGGCCACCTGTGCGGTCCCCAGATGTCGCCGTCGCCGTCGCCGCCGCCGCCGCCCGCGCGCGCCGCAGCAGGAGCCACGTCGGGTCGCGGAGGTAGCGGAGATCTCCGCTACTTGGGGGTGAGTGGGCTGCCTTGAGTGGGCCAGTTCACGAACAATGGGGAGGCGTCTTCATCAAGCCTAGGAAGTGTCCATGTGGCAATCGTGCCGTTCCAGTAGAGTGCAAAGAGCCGATGGCGGTGGTTATCGAAGGTGATATCCACGACCGGCGATTCGGAGCCTCTCAACACAGCGGTACGTGCGCTGACAAGCGAGAACAGTCGGATCGTTCCGTCTTGCGATCCGGAAGCAAGTACGTCCTCAGATATGCTGCGGACGCCAAGTACCATGTCCGCATGTCGGAACAACGTCCTGGATTGCAATTGCTCGAGTGAGACGTGAAGAACCTGACCATCCCGAAGTCCCACGTACAGACTGCGGTCGTAAGTCGAGAATGCGAGGGCGGAGATCCATGCGTCTAGAACGACCTGTCTGAGCACCGGGGCTGAGTTCGCGGAAAATTGGACGACGACGAGGGTCCCGTCGCGAGCGCCGAACGCCGCAGTTCGTGCATCGCCAGTCGCCGCGACCTCGATACCTGCCTTGAGGCTTGCAAGCGTTCGCGACTCGCGTGCCGAGATATCGTGAAATATGATTCGTCCATCGCGTCCGCCAGTCAGCAGCGTGCGGTTATCCAAGAATGTCAGCGCCGTGTTCGGTCCGGTGTGACCGTCAGGCAACCAGGGATGGGTCATATCGGCCAGCGGCCAAACCCAGATCCGTCCGTCGTCCGCACCCGCGGCGACTGCTTGTTCGTCGGGGGACACTGCCGCCAGCGCAAGCGAAGTACTCGTCGCGACCGTCGCAGCCGGCTTCCCCGCAGGGTCGAACACGGTCACGGTGCCATCGGCGCTGGCGCTCGCGAAGATGCCTTGGCTATTGCCGTGCGCCAGCCCCGCCACGAGCTGGTGGTGCCTGTACAGTATCGTGTTTTCGCCTGTCGTTGGTGACCATGCTCGGACGGTTCCATCGCGGCTACTGACCAATAGAGCGCGAAGGCCCTCAGACCAAAGGACCCTGAACGTCGTGTCGTTCGAAAGCCGCGCGATGGCAGGCGCATGCCGAGGAAGTGCCCATGCTCTCATGCGGGATTCTTGGCCGCCAGTGAGGAGATGCGCCGCCCCGAAGAGCCGGACGAATGCGCCCGCGTAGACGAAGCCAGTGTGCCCCATGAAGCGCCCATGGCTTCCGCGTTCGGTATTGAGCCAGTGTACCTCGCCGGAGATGTGCCCGCTGACGAGAAGTGGCAAGGTGGGCGGCCCAAACGAGAGCCAGGCAACGTCGCCCGGAATCGTCAGTTCGTGGACAAGCTGGGGTTTGTGCAGGTCAATGTAGGTCGATCGTTGTTTGTAGTGAAATGCCAACTGCGCCCCGACGGGCGAAACGCTCAGGAGTGCAGCGCGGCTGGCTTCCTCACCGCTGGCCGGAGCGGCGCAGTGACGGCCTTGAAATGTCCCGTTCCACTGAACACACCCGGCAGTATCGATGACTGCGATCGTTCTGCCGGCCTGCGCGATGGCGAGCAGAGGCGCGCGGATGCGACGAGCGACGATGGTGGTCAACTGCGTGACAGAGTCGTAGCTGTTGACCTGCTCGGCATCCAGGAGAAGGAGTTGTTTGTCAGTGTCGAAGGTGACATCGATCAACGGACGGGGGGCCTTGAGTGTCTGGCGGACGGTGCCGTCGGAGGTGTGGAGAATATGGGTGCGACCTGCCGTCGTGCTGACGGCCGCCATTTCTCCATCGGGCGAGAGTGCGAAGAACGAGATCGCGTGTGGAAGGTCGACAGATCGAGATCCCGTGCGGCTGAGTGATCCCCTCATCTGCGCGGCGTAAGTGATCGGAATCCTGACGTCCGATTCGACGACACGGCGGGAATTTCGGGCGGAGGTGTCGGGTTCTCGCGGCATGATGAAGCGCCGCGCGATGTCTGCTCCCACGGATCCGCTCAAGG
>CANKMW010000078.1 GCA_947483555.1 Myxococcales bacterium | reverse complement strand
TCGCCTCGGTGAGCTCGTCGTTGACCATGCTGAGCTGGTCGAGCATCTCCTCGCGACACTTGTCGGCCTGCTCCTTGAGGTCGTCGGGGATGGCCGAGTATTCGATCTGGTTGCCGTTGTCGCCGTGAAAGCGGATGGCGTTCATCTCGCGGGCGGCCTCGGCGCTCTCGACGCGAAAGACGATCGAGCGGGGCGCCAGCCCTTGGGTCATGCTGCGCTTACCCGGGCTGGCGCGGTCGTCGCGCTGCCACGGAAGCTCGAGGCCGAGATCGTTGTCGTCGCGGTGTAGCCTGGTCATCGGTGGTCACCCTCCACCGACGTAGAGCCAGCCTGGCGACCGTGTGAGGGCGATCGGACCGAAAAAAAAGGCGCGCCGCTGCCGCCGGGCCCTTCGACAGGCTCAGGACAGGCCCTACATCCGCGCCGACAGGCCGATGAACGGCCACGGGATGATGTCGGGACCGTCGTCGTAGCAGTCGCTGCAGCTGTTGCCGTCGTCGAGCGTGCCGCCGAACCCGATGCCGGCGTCGAACGCGACCTTGTTCGTTCCCCAGCGACCGCCGAGGTAGCCGGCGACCACGCTCTCGCTGTCGTCGTCGGTCATGTGGAGCTCGCCGACGAACTTGCCGCGCTTGCCCATCGACCACGACACGCCGCCGAACACTGGGGCTTCGTCCTCGCCTTCGATCCCGATCGCCGTCAGGTGGAGCGAAAGCAAGGTGTTGCAGGCGTCGCCGTCGGCACAGACGCTGGCCACCAGCGACGGCAGGTACAGCGTCTCGTCGTCATCGGGCGGCGCGAACAGATCGATGGACGCCGCCAGGGCGGCGCGCCGGCTGCGCAGCAGCTGGACCTTGGCGTTGAGGCCGAGCACCGCGGCCTCATCGGTGATCAGGATGCCGCCGACCCCGAGCTCGAAGCGCCCGAACGACGCGCTGACCTGGCCCAGCATGCCGGGCGCCAGCGGCGCGCGGGCCTGGAACGTGACCGAGCCGCTGGGCGCGATCAGGGCGGTTCGCGCCAGGTAGGCGCGGTCGGCGGCCGGGTCCTCGGCCTGCCGCCGGGCGATGCCGACCAGGACCGGCGCGGCCGGTGGAGCCGACACGACCGCGGCCGAGACCGGCGCCGCGCCGGGGGCCGCGTAGGCAGGGACCGCGTCGACCGGCACCGCCGCCGGCGCGACGCCCGGTTGCGCCGTCGCCAGCGCGGGGAGTGAGAGCAGGGTGGCGAGGGCGGCGAGGGGACGGCGCATGACGTGACGTTCAGCAACGCGTGTGCCGCTGCGACCGTTGACCGTCAGGGCGCGCAACTGTGCGGAACTCGCCGCGGCTCGGGTTGCGACCCCACAGAAATCCGTCAGTCGGTGGGAGCCCCTCGACACCCCTCGTGATGACAACCATGTCAGGGTCGCGCACCGCGGCCGACCGTCGGTAGCGCGAACGGGCAACGCCGTTCTGTTGCGATTGGCAACGGAACGGCGCTCAATCTGGGGCCCAACCACCTGCAATCGTGTAAGTAATCGCCGTGGCAAGGGGGTTGCTATCGAGAGGTCCACCATGAGCGAGGTACGCCTGTCCGGCATCCGCAAGGTCTACGAAGGCGCGCGCGCAGCGCGGCCGGCCGTCGACCGCCTCGACCTGACATTCGCGTCCGGAGAGCTGGTGGTGATGGTCGGCCCGTCGGGCTGCGGCAAGTCGACGACGCTGCGCATCGTGGCCGGCCTCGAAGACCCGACCGAGGGCCACGTGTTCGTGGATGGCCGCGACGTGACCCTGGTCCAGCCGGCGCAGCGCGACATCGCCATGGTCTTCCAGAGCTACGCGCTCTACCCGCACATGAGCGTGTTCGAGAACCTCGCCTTCGCGCTCCGCATCCGCAAGCTGCCCGAGGCCGAGATCAAGGCCCGGGTCGAGGAGGTGGCCAAGAACCTGTCCATCGACGCCTACCTCGACCGCCGGCCCAAGGCGCTGTCGGGTGGTCAGCGGCAACGGGTCGCGATCGGCCGCGCCGTGGTGCGGCGGCCCAAGGTGTTCCTGTTCGACGAGCCGCTGTCCAACCTCGACGCCAAGCTGCGCGGCGACATGCGGCGCGAGATCGCGCGCATCCACCGCGAGTCGCAGACCACGTCGCTGTACGTCACCCACGATCAGATCGAGGCGATGACGCTCGCCGATCGCATCGTCGTGCTCAAGGACGGCACGCTGCAGCAGGTCGGCACGCCGCTCGAGATCTACCAGCGCCCGGCCAACCGCTTCGTGGCCGGCTTCTTCGGCACCCCGGCGATGAACTTCCTGGCCGCGGCGGTCGAACATGGCGGCGGCGCGCGGGCGGCGCGCGGCCTCGGCTTCCAGGTCCCGATGCCGAGCAGCCTCGACGACAGCGAGCGCAACGACGTGGTCATCGGCATCCGCCCCGAGGACATCGGGCTCGACCGCCGCGCCGATCGGGTGCCGCTGCCGGGCGCGGTGCAGGTGCGCGAGATGCTGGGCGCCGAGGTGGTGTTGCACGTCGCGTCGGCGGCCGGCGAGGTCACGGTGCGTGCCGACGCCCGCACCCCGGGCCGACCGGGTGATGCGGTGACGATGTGGCTCGATCCGAGCGCGGTGCACTGGTTCGACGCCCGCTCGGAGCATCGACTCGCGTCATGACCGGCCGGGCGGCGATCCTGCTGGCGGTGGCTGCGGCCACCGCGGGCTCCGGCTGCGGCCGGCGCGGCGACGACGCCGTCACGCTGTGGCACGCCTACGGCGGCGATGAGCGGGTGGCGCTCGAGGAGGTCGCGGCGCGCTGGAACCAGGCCCATCCCGATCACACCTTGCGGCTGGTCGCGGTGCCGTACGACTCGTTCGCCGACAAGATCACCAGCGCGATCCCCAACGGCAACGGCCCCGATCTGTTCGTGTACTCGCACGACCGGATCGGCGACTGGGTCGCGTCGGGCCTGCTCGAACCCATCGAGTTCTGGATCGACGAGCCGACCGCCGACGCGTGGGCCGATGACGCCCTGGCCGCGATGGCGTATCAGGGCTCGCTGTGGGGGCTGCCGCTGGCGGTGAAGTCGCTGGCGCTGTACGTACGCACCGATCTGGTCGCGACGCCGCCGCGCACGACCGACGAGCTACTGGCGATGACGCCGGCGTTGCGGGCCCGCGGCGTGTTTCCGCTCTCCTATCCGGTCGACGATCTCTACGGCCACGCGCCGTGGCTGCACGGCTTCGGCGGCGTGGCGCTCGATGCCAGCGGCAAGGCCGCCATCGCGACGCCGTCGGCGGTGGCGGCGGCGGCGTTCGCGCGCCAGCTGGTGGAGCGCGAGGTGGTGCCCCGCGACGCCGACGTGGCGTTGACCGCGACCCTGTTCAACGAGGGCAAGGCGGCGATGGCGATGTCGGGGCCGTGGTTCCAGGGCGACATCGCCGAGGGCGTGCCGTGGATGGTCACCACCTTGCCGATGGTGTCGGCGACCGGCCGGCCGGCGGCGCCGTTCCTCGGCGCCGAGGGGGTGCTGATGTCGGCGCGGGCTCATGACAAGGTGGCGGCGATCGAGGTCATGCTGGCGCTCGCCGGCGACGAGTCGGCGACCCTGCGCGCGACGCGGGCCCGTCAGGTGGTGCCCAACCGGCGCGCCTACGCTGGCGAGCTGGCTCATGACGCGGTGCTGGGCGCCTTCCGTCGCCAGCTCGACCACACCGTGCCGATGCCCGCCGTCCCCCTGATGCGCGCGGTGTGGACGCCGTACAAGAACGCGCTCGGCAGCGTGGTCTCCGGCGCCGCCCGTCCCACCGACGCGCTCGAGCGCGCGGCGGGCGAGATCCGCGCCTACGAGGCGCCGTAGTACCGTGAGCGCCGAGATGACGACCCCGCCTCCACCCCGGCCACCGGTGCGCGCCGCGCTGCGCGACGCCGGGGTCGTGGCGCTGCTGGTGTGGATGGTGCTGCTCACCGCGTTCGTCCGCGATCGCAACCACGAGTTCGCTCGTCGCGAGCGCGACCGCGCGCTGGCCGCGGCGCAGGCGGTGGCGCGCGGCGAAGCGCCCATGCACGCGACCACGGCGACCGGCGTGGTCCGTCCGGCGGTGGCCAGCAAGGACCATCCGTTCCTGGCCCGACGCCGGGTCGTCGACGGTGGTCGCGAGCGGGGGCTCGGCGGCCCGGCGGCGCCGGCGACCGACAAGCTGCTCTACGACGCCGCGGCGCGCTTCGATCGCGAGGGTGCGTTCGTGGCCCTCTTGCCCGACGGCAGCGGCCGCGCCATGGCCGCGGTCGCGACCGCCCGCGGTCCCTCGATCGCGGTGACCGCCCCGCCGGGTGCGCCGGCCGGGCTGCCGTGGCTGATGCTGGTCGGGGTGGTCGGGCTGGGCGCCGCGCTGGTCGCCGCCGGCGCGCTGTCGGGTCGCGGCGGGCTGGGGGTCGGCGCCGGCCTCGCCGTGCTCGCCGTGCCGGCCTGGATGTGGGGTGGCGTCGCGCTGGCCGGGTTCGTCGTCGTGGTCGCGACCATCGCCGCGGTCAGCCACGCCCGCGGCCTGACCGATCGGTTCGCCGCCGGCATCGTCGCGCATCGCGTGGCCCTGACGTTCCTGACCCCGGCGGCGATCGCGATGCTGGTGCTGGTGCTGGTGCCGTTCGCGGTCGGCCTCATCATCGGCTTCTACGATCACCAGCACGGCACCTGGACCTTCGCCGGGCTCGACAACTTCGGTCGCATCCTGTCGGGCGACGGCCGCGCCTTCGACGACCCGCTCAACTTCTGGTTCATCCTCGGCGTCACCGTGCTGTGGACCGGCGCCAACGTGGTCTTCCACGTCGTGATCGGCACCACCCTGGCGCTGGCGCTCCGGCAACCGTGGCTGCGGGCCCGTGGTCTGTTTCGCGTGCTGCTCATCGTGCCGTGGGCGATCCCCAACTACATCACCGCGTTGATCTGGAAGGGCATGTTCCAGGGCGAGTACGGGGCCGTGAACTCGCTGCTCGAGGGCGTCGGCCTCGACGGCGTGTCGTGGTTCTCGTCGTGGGCGACGGCGTTCGCCGCCAACGTCGCCACCAACACCTGGCTCGGCTTCCCGTTCATGATGGTGGTCGCGCTCGGCGCGCTCGAGTCGATCCCGCGCGATCTGTACGAGGCCGCCGAGGTCGATGGCGCCAGCGCCTGGCAGCGCCTGACCCAGATCACCCTGCCCCACCTGCGGCCGGCGCTCGGACCGGCGGTGATCCTGGGTTCGATCTGGACCTTCAACATGTTCAACGTGATCTTCCTGGTCTCGGGCGGCAAGCCGGGCGGCTCGACCGACATCCTGGTCACCGACGCCTACCGGTGGGCGTTCGAGCGCGGCGAGCGCTACGGCATGGCGGCCGCGATGGGCACCGTCATCTTCCTCATCCTGCTGCTGTGGACGGTGTTCGGGACCCGGGTCACCCGCAAGACCGAGGACGCGCCATGACCACCTCGCGGACCCGGCCGCCGTCGATCGTGGTGATGATCGCGGTCTACGCCGCGCTGGCGGTGGCCACCGCGGCGGTGCTGTACCCGGTGCTGCTGGTGCTCAAGAAGGCGTTCGAGCCCGGACGGCAGTTCGCGCTCGGCGCGTCACCGGTGCCCGACGACGTCACCCTCGATCACTTCCGCGGCCTGCTCGGCCAGCGCGGCGCCGGCGGCGAGCTGGCGTTCGTGCACCACGCGCTGGCCTCGATCGTCGTCGCGCTGGCGACCACCGCGGTCGGCATCGCCCTGGCCTGCACCGCCGCCTACGCGCTGTCGCGCTTCCGCTTCCCCGGCCGCCGCACCGCGCTGACCACGTTCCTGGTGGTGCAGATGTTCCCGGCCTCGCTGCTCATCCTGCCGCTCTACGTGCTGCTCGATCAGCTCCACCTGCTCAACTCGCTGACCGGCCTGGTGCTGGTGTACTCGACCACGGCGATCCCGTTCTGCGTGTGGACGCTCAAGGGCTACTTCGATGGCCTGCCGCGCGAGCTGCTCGAGGCCGCGCGCGTCGACGGCGCCGGCCCGGCCCGCATCTTCTTCACGATCGTCCTGCCGCTGGCCCGGCCCGGCATCGCGGTCACGGCGCTGTTCTCGTTCATGACCGCGTGGAACGAGTTCATCATGGCGTCGACCTTCCTCACCGACGAGGGCAAGTACACCCTGCCGGTGCTCCTGCAGTCGAGCGTCGGCCAGTTCTCCGCCGACTGGGGCCGCTTCGCCGCCGGCGCCATCGTCACCAGCGTGCCGGTGATGATCCTGTTCTACGTGCTGCAGAAGTTCCTGGTCGGCGGGCTCACCGCCGGCGCCGTCAAGGGCTGACCACCGCGCCCCTGCTCGCCCGAGCCCGAGCCCGAGCCCGAGCCCGAGCCCGAGCCCGAGCCCGAGCCCGAGCCCGAGCTCACCGGTCAGATCCTTTGCGTCGAACCCGCGACCGCCGCGCGCCAGGCGCCGAGGAGGTGCTCGACGATGTCGGCGACGCCGGCGCCGTGGACCGCCTGGGCGAACACCACCGGCCCGGTGCCGCGCATGGCGGCGGCGTCGCGGGCCATGACATCGAGGCTGGCGCCGACGTGGGGCGCGAGATCGGTCTTGTTGATGACCAGCAGGTCCGACTGCGTGATGCCCGGGCCGCCCTTGCGCGGCACCTTGTCGCCGCCGGCGACGTCGATGACGTAGATCGTGTAGTCGGCGAGCTCGCGCGAGAACTGGGCGGTCAGGTTGTCGCCCCCGCTCTCGACGATCAGCAGCTCGGGGTTCAGGTCGGCCATCAAGTCGTCGAGCGCCAGCAGGTTGAGGCTGACGTCCTCACGGATCGCCGCGTGCGGGCAACCGCCGGTCTCGACGGCGCGGATCCGCTCGCGGGCCAGGGCCTGGTGGCGGTGCAGGAACTCGGCGTCCTCGCGCGTGTAGATGTCGTTGGTCACCACACCGAGCGCGACCCGGTCGCGCAGGGCGCGGCACAGCGCCAGCACCAGCGCGGTCTTGCCGCTGCCGACCGGACCGCCGATGCCGACGGTGAACGACCGCGCGTCGTAGTCGCGCCGTCGCTGGGGCTCGCGACCCGCGAAGTCGCCGGGACCGTCCCCGTGGCTGTGGCCGTGACGGTGGCCGGGTCCGTGAACGTGGCCGTGGTCGTGGTCGGTGTCGGTGTCGTGGCCCATGAATCCCTCCCCGGTCAGGACTGGAACATCCGCGCCGGCAGCGCGTCATGCAGGTTGGCGAACAGCTCCTGGATCGGCGCGCTGTGCGCCACGTCGGCGAGCGGGCGCGCGGCGCAGGCGGCGAGCACCGCCGCGGCGATCGCCCCGAGCCGATCTTGCACCCGTTGCGCCGCGTGCGGACCGAGCGCGCCGAGCCGGACCGCCGCCGACAGCACGCCGCGGGCGACCAGGTGCAGGTACAGGGCCAGGGCGTCCGCGATCGGGACTCCGAGAGCGCCGGTGGTCACGCCGAACCCGACCGCCAGGTGGCCATGCGGGAGCACCGGCGACGCGGTCGGTCCGAGCGGCGAATCACAGAAGACCTCGCCGAAGGTGCGCAGCCACGCCCGGCCCTGCGCCCGGCTGGCGCGGCGCGAGACGTGGCCGGATTGCGCCACCTCGCAGATGCGGTCGAGCTCGGCGGCGCGCTCGGCGTCGGCGTGGGCAGCGTGGGCCTCACGCACCACGGGCAGCCCGAACGTGCCGGCCTGCCACAGCGCGGCGGTCGCGAACCCCGCCACCTGGTCGGCGTCGCGGACCAGGCCGAGCGCGACCGCCGCCTCGAGCCCGCCCGAGTGCGCGAAGCCGCCGGCCGGAAACCCGGAGTCGGCGAGCTGGAGCAGGCGCCACAGGGTCGACATGCTCAGAACAGCCCGTAGCGGCGGGCCAGTGGCACCCGCACCGCCGGCGCGCAGGTCAGCAACTCGCCGTCGGCGCGCACCTGGTAGGTCTCGGCATCGACGGTGATCACGGGCAAGGCGTCGTTGAGACGCATGTCGCGCTTGCCGATGTTGCGACAGCGCCGCACCACCGACAGCCGCTTGCGCAGGCCGAGGGCGCGCACGTGGCCCTCCTCGGACGACCGCTGCGACACGAACGCGAACGACGTTCCGCCGAGCGCGCCGCCGAGCGCGCCGAACATCGGCCGCGCGATCACCGGCTGCGGCGTCGGGATCGACGCGTTGGCGTCGCCCATCTGGGCCCACGCCACCAGGCCGCCCTTGAGCACCAGCTCGGGACGGACGCCGAAGAACGCCGGCTGCCACAGCACCAGATCGGCCCACTTGCCCTGCTCGACCGAGCCGACGTCGTGGGCCACGCCATGCGCGATCGCCGGGTTGACCGTGTACTTGGCGATGTAGCGCCGGATGCGGGCGTTGTCGGCCGGGCCATCGCCGAGCGGGCCGCGCTGCTGCTTCATCTTGTCGGCGGTCTGCCAGGTGCGCGCCACGACCTCGCCGATGCGGCCCATGGCCTGCGAATCCGAGGACACGATGCTGATCGCGCCCAGATCGTGGAGGATGTCCTCGGCGGCGATGGTCTCGCCCCGGATGCGGCTCTCGGCGAACGCCACGTCCTCGGGGAGGTCGCGGCTGAGGTGGTGGCACACCATCAACATGTCGAGGTGCTCGTCGAGCGTGTTGACGGTGTAGGGTCGGGTCGGGTTGGTCGAGCTGGGGATGACGTTGGCCTCGCCGCACACCCGGATGATGTCGGGGGCGTGGCCGCCGCCGGCACCTTCGGTGTGGTAGGCGTGGATGGTGCGGCCCTTGAACGCCGCGATCGTGTCGTCGACGTAGCCCGACTCGTTGAGGGTGTCGGTGTGGATCGTGACCTGGACGTCCTCCTGGTCGGCGAGCGTGAGGCAGCAGTCGATCGCGGTCGGCCCCGAGCCCCAGTCCTCGTGCAGCTTGAGCCCGATGGCACCGGCACGGATCTGATCGACCAGGCCTTCGGCCATCGACGAGTTGCCCTTGCCGGTCAGGCCGATGTTGACCGGCAGGGCGTCGGTGGCCTGGAGCATCAGCTCGATGTGGCGCGCGCCCGGGGTACAGGTCGTGGCCTTGGTGCCGGTGGTCGGCCCGGTGCCACCGCCGATCAGCGTGGTGACGCCGCTGGCGATGGCCTCGTCGGCGAGCTGGGGACAGATGAAGTGGACGTGGGCGTCGATGGCGCCGGCGGTGAGCAACCGGCCCTCGCCGGCGATGGCCTCGGTGGTGACGCCGATCATCATGCCGGGGGTGACGCCGGCCATGATGCGCGGGTTGCCGGCCTTGCCGATGCCGACGATGCGGCCGCCCTTGACGCCGACGTCGGCCTTGTAGATGCCGCTCCAGTCGACGATCAGCGCGTTGGTGATGACGAGGTCGAGCACCTCGCTGTCGCGCACGCCCTCGGTCTGGCCCATGCGATCGCGCAGCACCTTGCCGCCGCCGAAGGTGAGCTCGTCACCCGGGTGGGCGAAGTCGCGCTCGACCTCGAGCCACAGGTCGGTGTCGCCGAGGCGAACCCGATCGCCGGTGGTGGGCCCGTAGAGGTCGGCGTAGTGGCGACGATCGATGGTGTGCGACATCGGACTCCGATCAGTCGAGGGGCCCGCCGGCATGGTCGACCAGCGGCACGGTCCGGGTCTCACCGGGCTCGAAGCGCATGGCGGTGCCGGCCGGGATGTCGAGGCGACGGTTGGCGGCCCGCGCCCGATCGAAGTCGAGGGCGGCGTTGGTGTCGGCGAACGGATAGTGGCTGCCGACCTGGATCGGACGATCGCCCTTGTTGGTCACCGGCAACGACACCGTGGCGCGTCCGGCGTTGAGCTCGATCGTGCCGGGCGCGATCACCACGGCGCCGGGCGCCGGACCGTCGTCATCGGTGGCGGCGGGCGCGATGAAGGTCCCGGCGGCGGGCACCGGCAGGAAGCTGCCGTGCAGCGCCAGCGCCAGGTCGACGTCGGGCAAGACGATCGGATCGTGGACCGTGACCAGCTTGGTGCCGTCCTCGAACGTGCCCTCGACCTGGACCTCGCGCACCATGGCGGCCACGCCGGCCATGACGTGGGCGCGGCCGAGCAGTCGGCGTCCGAGATCCATCAGCTCGGCGACCGAGCGGCCGTCGCGGATGAGCTCGAGCAACTGGGTGGCGATCAGCGCCACCGTCTCGCTGTAGTTGAGGCGCAGGCCGCGGGCAAGACGCTTCTGGGCCAGCACGCCGGCGCCGTGGAGGACCAGCTTGTCGAGATCGCGCGGACCCAGGTGCATCGGCGGCGACGATACCCGATCACCACTTGCGTGCGAATGGATCGTCACCGAGGAGGGCCGGGATTCCATCGAGCAGCGCGCGCAGACCGCGGTGAAGCTCGCCCACCGACGCCGCGGCGGCGCGCACCAGCGTGCCCTCGGCGAGCGGACTGGCGACCGCGAGCCACGGAGCGTGGTCGCCCGCCGTCCGAACCGGGCTCACCATGGCGAGCGAAGCCTGCGGTCCGATCGCGATCACCGTCGCCAGCGCGGCGAACCGTCCGAGGCGCAGGGCGATCGATCCGTGGGCCGGATCGAGCTCGACCGTGTCACGAACGATCGGGAGATCGCCGCGGCTCACCGCCAGGGTGCTGCGGTAACGCGCGAAGGCCCAGCGCTCGTCGCGAGCGGCGCGGCCGCAGGTGATGGCGTCGACCAGCACCACCGACGCGTCGACGCCGAGTCGCACCACGACCTCCTGCTCGAAGCGGGCGCCGGCGAAGCAGACCGTCGGATCGGGCATGATGATCAGGAGCCCGCCGGCGCCGACCTCGGCCGCGACGCGCTGCCGACAGCCGCGCGGTGAGCGATAGACCTTGGTCGACGCCTGGGTCGCGATCAGCGCGCTGGCGCCGGCGCCGACCTCGACGTGCAGCGAGGTCTCGTCGCCGTCGACCAGCCCGCCGCCGTGGCTGCCCAGGAACGCCCACACCGCGTGGCCATGATTGCGCGGCACCAGCAGCTGCAGCGGACTGCGCGCCGCCGCGCGCGTCACCACCGAGCGGCCCGGCCCGCACGCCACGGCGAGCACGGCGTCACCCGGAGCGATCGGTGCCGGCGGTTCCACCGGCTCGCTGTATCACGGGCCAGCGCGGCGAGCAGGTCGGTCCAGGTCCGGCCGCGATTGCGGGTACGATGGCGCCGACCGCTCCGACGGAGGGCCGCGTGCTGGCAGAGGAGCATCGAGATCACGCACCGTCGATCAGGATCGCCAGCGCGACGACGATCCGCTAACGTGAACCGATGGCGCGGATGTCGATCGTGATGCTGAGCCTGTGGCTCCACGCTGGGTGCGGCGCCACCCGCGACGCCGCCGACGCCACCGACGCCACCGACGCCGCCGACGCCGCCGACGCCGCCGGGGCGCCGATCGATGCCCCGCCCCACGTCCCTGGCAACCCGGGCCCGGGCGCGCACGCGCTCGCCTATTTTCGGGTCGAGAGCCACGCCGTGACGCTGACGACGCCGGCCATGGCAACCCGACCATCCGGCAGCACGATCGTGGCCAGCGTCGGCCGCGGCGCCGCCAGCGCGTTCGCATTACCCACCGACAACCAGGGCAACACACCGTACCGCCAGCTCGGCACGTCGCACACCTACACGCTGTGGCCGAGCTCGGGAACGGCGCTGTACACGTTCACCGGCGCCAGCGGCGGTGCCAACCACCTGGTCAGCGTCTCGACGCCCTATGACGACGAGCTGACCCTGGCCGCGGTCGAGGTCATCGACGGCACGGTGATCCAGGATCAACAGTGGAACGAGGTGCTGGCGGGCAACCCGCTCACCAGCCGCAGCGTCACGACCACTGGCCCGGCGACCCTGGTCGCGTTCTGGTGGGGTGACGCCAACGCGGACGGCGACAAGACCGCCACGCCGGAGCTCGGCTTCACCACCGTCGACTCGATCCTGCTCGCCGGTTCGCTGGTGCAGTGCGCCGTCGCGGTCCGGGAGGTTGCCGCCGCTGGGACGTACAGCGTCACGTGGACGGCGACGCCGGTGCAAGGCGCGCAGCTGTGGCTGGTCGCCGTGCAGTAGGGCGACGGTTTCGGCGACGGTTTCGGTTCCGGCCACGGTTTCGGTTTCGGCGACGGTTTCGGTTCCGGCCACGGTTTCGGTTCCGGCCACGGTTTCGGTTCCGGCCACGGTTTCGGTTCCGGCCACGGTCTAAGCTCTCCCCGTGCTTCGGCCCTCTCGCCCGGTTGCCGGCGCGCTCCTCGCGCTGGCCTGCGCGGCGTGCTTCGAGCGTGGCGGCAAAGCCAAGATCGTCGCCGATGACGGCCGCCCCGCCGCGGCGCTCGCGGTCGACGCTGCCGGCGACGGCGGCTGGCTGGTCCGCGATCCGGACGGTCCGGCCGATCCCGCGGCGACGGTCACCATCGCGCTCGAGGCCGAACCGGCGTCGCTCGACGTGTTCGTCAGCGCCGATGCCACCCTGGCCCGCGTGCTTGGCGACGTCTACGAGGGCCTGCTGTGCGCGCCGCCGGGCGGCGAGCCGGTCGCGTGTCTCGCCGAACGCTTCGAGGTCAGCGACGACGGCCGGAGCTGGCGGTTCCAGCTCCGACCGGGCGTGACGTTCCATGACGGCTCGCGACTCACGGCGCGCGACGTCATCGCCAGCGTCGATCGGGCCGCCAGGGGGCCGCTGCTGCCGCTGCTCGATGATCTCGTCGCGGTCGGCTCGCCGGCGACCGACGAGGTCGAGCTGACCTTCTCCGGGGTGCGCGCGACCCGCGCTCGCGATCTCGCCATGGTCCCGATCGCGCCGGCGCACGCACTGCATGGCCTGCACGAGCGGTCGATCGGCACCGGGCCGCTGGCCCTGACCAGCTGGCGGCGCAGCGAAGCCATCGAACTCGCCCGCGCCGAGCACTACTGGGGCCCGCCGGCGAGGGCGGCGCGGGTGCGCCACCGCGTGGTCGCCGACCGCGCCGAGGCGTTGCGCCTGCTTGCCGCCGGCGCCATCGACGTCGTGGTCCAGATTCCCATCGCCGACGCGATGAGCGCCGCCAACGCCGGCACGGCGCGGTTCCGTTACGAGCAGCCGGCGTTCCTGGCCGCGGTGTACAACGCCCGACGGCCGGCGCTGATGAGTCCGGCGGTGCGACGAGCGCTGACGGCGCTGCTCGACCGCGACGGCGTGGCCCGCACCATCCTCGGTGGCGCCCGCGTGCCGTCCGGACCGTGGCCGCCCGGCAGCCGGGAGGCCGATCCGCAGATCCGCCCGGTCCCGTTCGATCGCGCGCTGGCGCAGCGCCTGCTCGGCGACGCCCGCCCATCGCTGCAGGTGCTGGTGCCGCGGGGCTCGACCTCGGCGGCGCGCATCGCCGACGTCTGGGCCGCCGACGCTCGCGGGCTGGCCACCCTCGCGGTGATCAGCGTGCCATTCGCCGAGCTGCTCGGCCGGCTGGCCGCCGGCGACTTCGATGTCGCGATCACGTCGATGTCGGGTGGGCCCGACGTCGATCTGTGGTCGCGCCTGTCGTCGCAGGCGCCACCGTCGGAGGCGTGGTGCGGCCTGAGCGATCCGACCCTCGACGAGCTGCTCGCGACCCACCGCAGCTCGCTCGAGCCGGCGGCTCGCGCGGCGGCAGCCCGCGCCGTCCATCGCCGGATCGACGAGCTGCAGCCGATGGCGTTCATCGCGGTCGACACTCGCGCCGGCGTGGCCCGCGCCGGCGTCGGCGGCGTGACCGGAGGGTTGCCGCCGCGTACGCGCGACCTGTGGAAGCGCGCGCCGTGATCGCGCGCGGCCTGGTCCGCGTCGCGCTGGCCTGGGTGGTCACGTACGTGCTCGCGTTCTCGCTGTCCGAGCTGGCCCCCGGCGCGCCCGCCGAGCGCGCGGCGCGGGCTGCGGCGCGGCTGCCCGACGACGCCCGCGGACACCAGGCGCGGCGCGCGGTCATCGCGACCGTCGAACGCGAGCTCGGCCTCGGGGGCGGGGCGCCGGCCCGGATCGCCCGCGCCGCCGGCAACGCGGTGACGCTCGATCTCGATCGATCATGGCGCGATCGTCGCCCGGTCGGCGACGTGGTCGGCCACGGCCTCGCCGCCACCGGTGGTCGCGCCGCGCTGGTCTGCGTGCTGGCCTTCGCGCTCGGCCTCGCCGCCGGCCTCGGCGCCGCGGCGCGCGGCGGGGTCGCCGGCGGCGTGCTCGGCAGCGCCACGGCGCTGGCGCTCGCGATACCGACGGTGTGGCTGTGTCAGCTCGCGCTGGCGGGTGCGCCGGCGGCCGCCGGCAGCGCGACCCTCGCCGTGCTCGTGCTGGCGGCGGCCCCGGCGGCGGTGATCGCGACCCACGCCCGCGGTGCTGGCGAGGAGTTCCTGCGCTCGCCGCTGGCGGCGGCGGTGCGGGCCCGGGGCGCGTCGCGAACCCGCCTGATCTGGATCCACGGTGCCCGGCTGGCGGTGCCGCGCCTGGCGCCGCTCGCCGCCTCGACGGTCGGCTTCGCGCTCGGCGCCGCCGCCGTCGTCGAGCGCGCGCTCGCGATCCCGGGCGCCGGGCGCACGCTCGCCGACGCGGCGGCGGCCGGCGACGTCCCGGTGGTCGCCGCGCTGGCGGCGCTCGCGGCCGCGGCGGTCGCGGCCAGCGGTGCACTGGCCCACGGTCTGGCCTGCTGGGCTGATCCGCGCCTCGCCGAGGAGCCATCATGACGCGCCGGCTCGCGCTCGCCTGGCTCGGCCTGCTGGTGGTGGTCGCGTTCGCCGCCGACTGTCTCGCCGCCGATCGGCCGATCGTCTATTCCCGTGCCGGTGACCTGACCTGGCTTCCGGGCGCAGGCCCGGGCGGCGACGACCTGCGCGCCACCCTCGGCGACGATGACTGGGCGCTGTGGCCGCCGATCGCCGCCGATCCGCTCGCCGTCCGTACCGACGGCGAGCTGGCGCCGCTGGCCGCGCCGTCGCGTCGACATCTGCTCGGCACCGACGACCGCGGCCGCGACGTCGCCGCGCGCCTCATCCATGGGGTGCGGACCTCGCTGCGCGCCGCCGCCATCGCCACCACGCTCGCCCTCGTGCTCGCCGTGATCCTGGCGCTGGTCGCCGTCCGCGTCGGCGGCGCGACCGGGGTCGGCGTGCTCGCCGCCTGCGACGTATTCGCCGCCGCGCCCGCATTGCTCGGCGCGGTCGCCGTCGGCGGCCTCACCGGTGCCCGCGGCGTGACCGCGCTGGCGCTGCTGGTCGCGGTGCCGCGCGGCGCCGACACCGCGCGCCTGGTCGCCGCGTCGCTGCGCGCCACCCTCGCCGAGCCCTTCGCCGCCGCCGCCCGCGCCGCCGGGGCGTCGCCGGCGCGCGTCCTGATCCGTCACGCACTCCCTCACGCCCGGGCCGGCCTGGTCGCCGCCTCGGCGATCACGGCGGCCACCACCATCCTCGCCGAGGCGGCGCTGTCCTTTCTCGGCCTCGGCGCCGCGCCGCCGACGCCATCGTGGGGCGAGCTCCTGGCTCAGGCGTCGCAACACGAGCTGCGATGGTGGCTCATGCTGCCGGCCGGCCTGGCCACGACGATGACCGCCGCCGCGCTGCTGCGCCTCGCCCGCACGTGAGCCGTGGCCGACGCCGCGACCGCAACCGAAACCGAAACCGTCGCCGAAACCGAAACCGTCGCCGAAACCGAAACCGTCGCCGAAACCGAAACCGACGCCGACCTACCGGGTCGGATCGAGCGACAGGCCCCGCAGATCGATCCATCCGTCCCACACCACCACGCCGTTCACCCGCCGATGAACCAGCCCCTGCGGCGCGGCCGCGACCAGGCCGGCGAGCGGCATCTCGTCGGCGAGCGCGGCAGCGAGCTCGCCCACCAGCGGCGCGCGCGACGCCGGCTCCCAGACCGCGCGCAGGTCGGCGAGCGCACGGTCGACGCGCCGCGACGAGAACCGTCCGAAATTGAGGACGCCGCCGGTGCCAACCAGCGGCGTCAGATCGCTGTCGACCGCGCCCGTCCATTCCAGAAATCCGAGGTGGAACAGGCCGTCGCGCAGGCGGTTCTCGAGCACCGCCTTGGTGCCGGCGCGAACGTCGAGGCCGATGCCGGCCCGACGCAGCCCGTCGAGCACGCGCTGCTGCTCGGGGTGCGGCTTGCCACCGTCGTGCTCGAGCACCAGGACCTCGAGGCGCAACTTCTGGCCGCCCCGCTCGCGCAGCCCATCGCCGTCGGCGTCGATCCACCCGGCCTCGTCGAACAGCCGCCCGGCGGCGCCCGGATCGAGCACCGGCGCCACCGGAGCCGGACCGTCGCCCGGCCCCCCCGGCCAGATCGGCAAGGCGATCGGTCGCGTCAGCCCGTCGTCGACCTCCTGGGCCAGCTGCTTGCGATCGACCAGCAACGACAGCGCCTTGCGCACCCGCGCGTCGTCGGTGGGCGGCACGTGGGCCGCGAACAGCAGGTAACGAAAGCTCGGTGGCCGAAGCTCGAGCGCGACGAAGCTCGCCGCCAGACCGGGCGCCGACGCCTGCTCCGGCCAGTGCTCGGCGATGAGGGCCGGTACCAGATCGAGCTCGCCGCGCTTGGCCGCCATCAGCGCCGCCGCGGCGTCGGGTTCGTAGACCAGCTCGATGTCGGCGATCGCCGGCGCCGGCCCGGCGTGATCAGCCTGGCGCTGCAGATGGACCACTCCACCGTCCTGTGACGCCACGCGGTAGGGACCGCTGCCGACCAGCCGTCCACCTGCGGCGAGATCGTCGTGGTACGTGGACCACGACAGGATCGGGATCTCGGCGAGGGCCCGCATCACCCAGCCGTCGGGGCGGCTCAGCCTGATCCGCAGGCTCCACTTCGTCACCATCTCGACCGCGGTGATCGCCGCCAGCGCGCCGCGCAGATGGTCGACCCGCTGGCCGGGATCGCGAACGGTATCGAGCGTGAACTGGACGTCCACCGCGGTCACCGAGCGGCCGTCGTGGAAGCGAGCCTCGGGGTCGAGCTCGAGGATGATCTCGGAGCCACCACCCTGGATGCGCCATGAACGGGCGAGCCCGGGCACGTACCGGCCCGGGCCGGCGCCGGCGCCGCCCGCCGGCGGCAGGTAACGGACCAGGGTCTCGAACACCGTCCCGATCACGATCCGCCTCGTCCACTCCGACGGCCCGAGCAGGGGGTGCAGGCTGCGCGGCTCGGCGTCGACGTGGATGCGCAGGGTGTGACCTCGGCGAGCCCGGATGTCGAGGTCCTCCTCTTGCCGGACCAGCGCCGCCGACCGCGGCGCGGCGCCGGCCACCGCCATCGGATCCGGGGCATGGCGCCACGGTTTGGCGCGCGCCGGGGTGCCCTCGCAGGCAACTGTCAGGGTCAGCGCGCCGAGGACAGCGAACGCAAGGCACCCTCGGGACGGCCCGGCTTGAGGGGCCGGGAGCGCCGTGTTATCACCTCGCCATGTCGAAGCCGCGCTCGGTCGGGTCCGTCGCATCGGTCGTGTCGTGCCTTGGGTTGTGCATCCTGCCAGCCGCGCTGGGGGCCTGCAAGGGCGACCAGCTCAAGGGTGCCCAGGCCGAGGTCCAGACCCACAAGATCAAAGTGACGATGCCGACCGTGCCCGCGTTCGAGGTGCCCAAGCCGCACCCCGACGGTTCGCACACCGTCAAGGAGATGCGGGTCCAGGGCAACCGGTACATCAAGGAGCAGATCTCCATCAAGGGCTACATCGTGTGGGCGTACGACTGCGCCACCGCGATCCGCCAGCCCAACGAGGAGGATCTCGCGGTCGCCAAGCGGATCGAAGAGAACCCCACGCTGTGCCGGCGCCCGGCGCTCTACCTCGGCGACACCCCCGATACGCCCGTCGAGCGCGCCGCGTGGGTGGTCGAGGTGCCGCGCGAGATGAGCAAGCTCGAGAAGAAGAACCTGCCCAAGGAAATGGTCGAGACCTGGCCGGCGGCGCCGCCGTACAAGGTCGGCGACGAGGTCATCGCCACCGGGCAGTGGCTGCACGCCTCGCCGCATGGCGAGAGCAACACCGAAGGCCTGCTGGTCTACCAGTCGTTCAACAACGTCACCCAGGCCTGGGTCTCGCCGGCGCCCATCGAGGTCGCGGATCCCGTGATCCGTCCGCCCGCGCACTAGAACCCCGAACGGTTTGGAACGGATCTGATTTCGCGACGTTCCACGACGGTGGGAATCCGTTTGCCCTGAGCGAGGCCGCGCAGCGGCCGAGTCGAAGGGCGCATGTCGACGAAGTCCGTCCTTCGACACGGTCCTCGCTTGCGCTCGGTCCGGCTCAGGACGACCGGTGGGGGCGCGCAAGCGATCGGACTCGCAGCGGTTTCAAACCGATCGGTGTTCTAGAACCCCGCCACAGCGCCCGAGCCCGAGCCCGAGCCCGAGCCCGAGCCCGAGCCCGAATCACGGCGGCCTCACGGTCGCCGGGTCAGCGGCGCCAGCAGCGCGGCGCAGGTCGCGGCGGGCAGCTCGAGCGGTGGCAGCACGTCGACGCGGACCGCGCACGCGCCGGCCGGTCGCGCGGCGCCGATCGAGATCGTGTGGGTGCTCGGTGTCGCGCCGAGCACCGGCGGTGCGTCGAGGGTGATCGCGAGCGTGCGCCGGACGCGGCCGAGGCCGGTGGCAGCGAGCCACGCGGTGCCACGCACCAGCGCGAGCGCCTCGACCATCGCGACCACCGCCGGGCCGGCGACCGAGCCGGGTGGCATCGTGACCTGCCATTCGCCAACCAAGGTGCCACGCGCGAGCTCGGCGGGCGCCGCACCGCGGGCGCCGATGGCGGCGATCGTCGTGGCGTCGATCGAGAGCACGGTCAGATCGCGCAAGCCGACGCCGAGGCCGCGCACCGCGGTGCCGGCGGCCGTGCTGACGATCAACGCGTCGGGTTCGTCGTCGCGGCGCATGACGGCCGCGGTCGTGCCCATGGGCCACCACCAGCGCCAGGTCTCCACCGCCCCCCGCGCCAGCGTCACCGTCCACGTCTGGTCGGCGGCGCCGAGCGGCACCGGAGCGGGTGTGCCCGGCGTCGCCAGCGCGGCCAGCAACTCGTGGACCGCGCCGTCGTCGGCAACGGTGGTGACGCCGCCGATCACCAGCTGCCAGCCGGCGCCGCGCCGGGCCAGCACGGTGTCGCCTTCCGCCACCGACACCAGCTCGCCCTCGAGGGGCGCGGCGAGCACAGCGCCACGACCGGCGAGCGTTCGCGCGGCGTCGACCAGCGCGTCGATCGACGTCACCGGCACGCAGCCGACGCCAGCGCTACCATCGACGAGCACGTGATCGACCACGCCCGGGCACGGTCCGTAGGTCGTCAACTCGGCGACCGCGGCGCCGCCGAGCACACGGACCGTGACCTGCGGCGCCAGCAGGTCGCCGGTGACCAGCACGTCGACGACGATGGCGGCCAGCGCGGTCTGGAGACCGGCCAGCGCGGTCGCCGCGATGCGGACGCTGGTACCGTCGTCGCGGCGACGCAGGGGATCGCCGGCCAGCACGACCTCCGCACCACCGCCGTGGACCTCGACACCGGTGGTCGGCCCGGGCGGGAACGGCCGCCGGCGGCGCAAGGCCAGCAGATCGCGGCCCAGCGCGTCACCGACCCAGCCCGGCGTCAGCAGCGCGCGGCCACCGATCCCGAGCCAGACCTGGCCGCTGGCCGGCAGCGCGGCGCCGCGCCGGACCTCGATCGGCGGTGCACCGGGTCGCCCGAAACCCACCACCATCGACGGTGCGTCGAGCCCGGCGCGGCGCCACGCGGCGGCGCCGCGCTCCACCCGGTCGGCGCGGGCGGTGGCGACCGCGGAGATCAGATCTCGCACCGCCGCCTCGTCGGCGGGCCCCGGCACCGGCGCCGTGACCCGGGCGCCGGCTTCGTCGAGCCCGATCGTGATGGCGGGGCCGGTGGCCGGCACCAGGGTCACCGTCGTGACGTCGGCGACCACGAGCCCGGGTGCGATCAACGGCCGCTCGACGGCGCCGTGCTCGCCACCGGTGATGCCGACCGCCGCGGCCAGCGCCACCACCACCGCGGTCAGCGCGACCAGCCGCGCCGCGCCAGGCGGCGTCACGATCGCCTCGCCACGCGGCGGCGGCGGCGACCCGCCAGCCACAGCGCCAGCACGGCGATCAGCGGCACGCCGCCGATCACCAGCGCCGCCACCGTGCGTCGCGCCGCGGCGCTCATCACCAGCCGCACCCGGTCGCCGTCCTTCTCGGGCACCGCCGGCGCCACCACCCGACCGGCCAGCCAGCCGATCGCGCGCGCGGCCAGCAGGTCACCGTTCCAGCCCCGCCCCGCCTGCTCGCCGCTCATCGCGGCCGCGCTGCCGATCACGACCAGGCGCGCCGGGCCGCGCTCGGCGGCGATCGCCAGCGCGACCGGTCCCGCGACCTCGCCCTGGGTGTGGCGCTGGCCGTGCACGGCCCGACCGGCGGCGGTGCCGTGCACCAGCGCCACCGCGTCGGGGGCGACGATCGGCCGGGCGTGTTGCCACACCGTCGCCCACCGATGGGCGAAGCCGCGGACGATCGGGTGATCACCGTAACCGTCGACGACGCGGATGGTGCCCGGCAGGTCGAAGGCCAGCGCCTCGTCGACGACGGTCAACGCTGGCGTGGCCACGCCCCACGACGCCAGCACCACCTCGAGCCCGGTGGTGCCGCCCGGCGCCAGCACCGGCAACGCGACCATCAGCCGTCCGCCGCCGTCGAGGTAGGTGGCCACCGCCGCCGCCTCGACGGCGGTGAACGGGGCCGACGGACCGACGACGATCAGCGCCCGGCACGTCGACGGGACGCCGCCGACGACGTCGACGGCGGCGACGCTCAGACCGTCGGCGGCCAGGCGAGCGACCACCGGTGACCAGCTCCCCGCCCCGTCGTCCGGCGACGCCTCGCCGTGGCCGGTGGTCGCGCACAACCGAACCGGCGCGTCGTCGAGCAGCTCGGCCAGCGCCTGGCCGAGCGCCGCCTCGATGCGCACGTGCTCGAAGGTCCGCGCCTCCAGCTCGACCGCGCCGGCACCTTCGAGATCACGCAGCGCGATCGCCCGCGCCCGCTCGCCGCGGGCCAGCACCACCGCGCCGCCGCGCACCAGCTCGGTCTGGTCGATCGCCGCGAACGCCGCCAGCGCGACCACCGCCGACGGGTCGGTCGCCGGATCGAAGCTGGTCACCCGCAGCGCCGGCTGCGCCGCCGTCATGCGGTCGAGCACGCGCTCGGTCTCCTCGAACAGCGGCCGGTTGGCGTCGACGCCCGGACGGAGGACCGTCGCGGTCACCGGCTCGCGCACCCGCGCCAGCACGGCGAGCGTCGCCGACTCGAGCGTGTTGCGACGCGCCGCCGTCACGTCCCACGACCCCAGCACGCGGCCCACCAGCACCGCCGCCAGCGCCAGCGCGGTGCCGACCAGGACCGCCTCGCTGACGCCGGCCGCCACGGTGGCCCGGCGCCGCCGGCCGACGCCGCCCAGCGCCGTGGTCAGCCGCAGCCCGGCGGCGATCATCGCGATCAGGACGCCGATCGCGTCCCAGCGCACCTCGCCACGCGCCATCGCGGCCAGCACGCGTCGCGGCCCCATCCGATCGAGCATGGCGGCGAGCGGCGGCGCGTCGGCGACCACGGTGGGCGCCAGCTCCCCCAGCTCCCCGACCAGCAACCAGCCGCTGAGCACGGCGAAGCCGGCGATGGTCGCCACCATCGGTTGCGCCGACCACGCGCCGGCCGCCATCGCCACCGCCAGCGCGGCGGCGCCGATCAGCACCTCGCCAGCATAGGCGGTCGCGATCGGACCGGCGTCGATGGCGGCGCCGGGTGGCGCCAGCGCGACCAGGATCGCGACGTGCGACAGGCAAACCAGCCACAGCGCCGCCCACAGCGCGGTCGCCGCCAGCCAGGCGCCGGTCACCGCCGCGCGCTCGTCCACCGGCGCCGTCACCAGCGCCTCCCAGGTGCCGGCCCGCCGTTCCTCGGCCAGCCGCGCGGCGAGCGCCGCCAGGACGGTCAGCTCCAGCATCCAGTGCACCAGCGTGCCGCCGAAGTGGCTCTCGAGCACCGCGCCGAGCGGCGCCGGACGGGCTGGATCGGCGAGCGCACCGACCAGCGCCGCGAACGACGCGCCCTCGAGCACCAGGAAGGCCGCGGCGACGGTGAGCGCGATCGGCGAGCGCAGGTAGATCGTCAGCTCGCGGCCCGCGACCGCTGCGACCGCTCGCCACCAGCTCATGACGCTGGCCTGGTCGCGAGCGCGGCGATCGCTTCGCGCAGCGGGGCATCACCGGTCCCGGCCGCCGCCTTGACCGCGGCGACGTCGCCATCGGCGACCACGCGGCCGCCGGCCAGCACCACGACCTGATCGGCCACCGCCTCGACGTCGGACAGCTCGTGGGTCGACCACAGGATGGTCCGCCCCCCGGCCAGCGCGGCGGCCGCGCCGCCCGCGGCGAGCGTGCGCAAGGTGGCGCGCAGCTCG
Source organism: Myxococcales bacterium (assembly GCA_947483555.1). Taxonomy (GTDB): domain Bacteria; phylum Myxococcota_A; class Polyangia; order Haliangiales; family Haliangiaceae; genus UBA2376. The sequence goes on along the minus strand of CANKMW010000078.1, from coordinate 23,927 downwards.
CCGCGCTGCAGCTCGTCGAGGCCCGAGGCCGGCTCGTCGAGCGCCAGCACCGCCGGCGCCCCGACCAGCACCCCGGCGAGCGCCGCGCGCTGGCGCAGGCCCTTCGACAGGCGCCCGATCGGATCGTCGGCCCGATCGCCGAGGCCGAGCTCGCCGAGGGCACGGTCGGCCGCCGCCCCGGCCGCGGCGCGAGCCAGTCCGGCGAGCGTGGCCCGATGGCGTACGTACTCGGCGATCGTCAACTCGAGCGGCAACGGCGCACCCTCGGGCAGATAGCCGAGGCGGGCCCCGGTCGCCAGCGTCACGCGGCCGGCGTCGGCGTCGAGATAACCGGCGACCACCCGCAACAACGTGGTCTTGCCGGCGCCGTTGCCGCCGCACACCGCGCACAGGCGACCGGGCCCGACCGCGAAGGTCACGCCCTCGAGCGCCGTCCGGCCACCGAAGCGCCGGGTCACGCCAGCGACGGCGATCGCGGACCCGACCATGGGCCCGCCGGTCCACCCGATCACCGGCCCGATCATCCGCGGATCGGCGGGAACTCGCCGGTGCGCGTCGCGCGGTGCGGGATGCGGATCGTGAACGTGGTGCCGGTCGGTCCGGTCTCGCACCCGATCGTGCCGCCATGATCGTCGACGATCTTCTTGACGATGGCGAGGCCCAGGCCGGTACCGCCCTTGGTCCCCGACGCGAACAGCTCGAACAGGCGGGCCTTGACCGCCAGCGGGATGCCGGGGCCGTCGTCGGCGGCCTCGAGGATGAGGTGATCGCCCTCGAGGCGCGTGCGCAGCCAGAAATGACCACTACCCGGCATGGCGTCGGCGGCGTTGCGGGCCAGGTTGTGCAGGACGCGCACCATCTTCTGTTCGTCGAAGTGGGTGGCGCCGTCGTAGCCGAGCTCGACCTCGATCTCGATCTGGCGGCCGGCGAACGCGTGGCGCAGCTGGGTCACGACCTCCTCGACGAACCGATGGAGATAGACCTTGCGCACCATCAGCTCGCGATCGCCACGCGCGAACTGCAGCACCTCGCGGGTCATGCCGCTCATGATGTCGAACTGGCGCAGGATGCTGTCGACGTAGCGCTCGCGCTGGCCGGCGTCCTCGCAGGCCGCCATGAGCTGGGCGTAGCCCGAGATCACGGTCATCGGCGTCTTGAGATCGTGGAGCACGCCGGCCATGAGCCGCCCGATCGAGGCCAACCGGTCCTGGTCGCGGTGCTCGTCACGCGAACGACCGAGCGAGATGGCCTGCCCGATCTGGCCGGCGATCAAGACCAGCAGCTTGAGATCGGCGTCATCGAAGCCGGTGCCGCCGCGACGATCGACGACCTCGACGCCGCCGACCACGGAGTCGCCGGAGATCACCGGCGCCGCGATCAGGCTGACCGGCGACACGCCGTGCTGGCGCGCGAACTCGGAGGCGTGGCGCGGATCGTCGGCGGCGTGGTTGGAGACCACGCCCTGGCGGTGGGCAACCGCCCAGCCCAGCAACCCCTGCCCGAGCTCGAGGCGCTGGTGGCGCAACCGTTCGGCGGCCGGTCCGACGACCGTGCGCAGCTCGAGCGCGTCGCCGGCCGGCGTGAGCAGCGCGATGGTCCCGGCCTCGGCGCCGAGCAGCGCGGCGGCGCGGGCCAGGATTCGCTCGAGCAACGAGTCGAGGTCAGCGGCCGCCGACAGCTCCTTCTCGACCTCGTAGAGGACGTTGAGCTCGTGGCTCTTCTGCTCGAGCTCGGCCTTGGCGTGGGCCAGCTCGACGTTCTTGGCGACCACGGAGAGGTACAGCTTCGAGTTCTCGATCGCGACCGCGGCCTGGCTGCCGAGCGCCAGCAAGAGCTCGACGTCGTCGGCGCCAAACGGGCCGTGGTCGCCGGTGGGAGCTTGCTTGTTGAGCACCTGCAGGACGCCGACGGTGGCGCCCAGCGAGTTGCGCATCGGCACGGTGAGACACGAGCGGGTCCGGTAGCCGGAACGGAGGTCGACCGCGGGCTGGAAGCGGGTGTCCTCGTAGGCATCGGCGATGTTGACCACCTCGCCCGACGACGCCACCCAGCCCGCGATGCCCTCGCCGACGCGGAGGCGGATCTTCAAGACCTCACCGCCCTGCACGACCTTCGACCACAGCTCGCCGCCGTCATCGGACAGCAGGTACAGCGTGGAGCGATCGGCCTCCATGAGCTGGGTGACCTTCTCCATCAACAGGACCAGCAGGTCCTCCAGCGCGAGGGCGCTCGACAGCGCGGTGCCGACCTCGCTGACCAGCTCGAGTTTCTTCTTCTCACGCCGCAGCGCGGCGGCGACTTCGGCGGCCCCATCCTGGACGGCCACGAGTTCGCCGACGGTCCCAATACCCCCGCCGATCGTGCCCGGCGCCGCAGCGTCCGACATGCAGCGCGATACTACTCCAGGTCGCGGCGACGCAGGTCGTCCTCGTCCAGCCCCTCGAGGTGCCCGATCTCGTGCAGCAGGGTGCGTTCGATCTGCTGCGACAACTCGGCACGGCTGCGCACGGCGCGGGCCAGGTTCAGGCGGTAGAGCAGGATCGCGCGGGGCGGCACGTCCTCGCCGGGAGCGGCCTCGGCGCCGATCGGCAAGCCGCGGAACAGCCCGAGGATGGTCGGTGGGAACGGCGGCGAGACCGCACGCAGGTCAGTGGGATCGGGCAGATCGACGACCAGCAGCGACACCTGACGGACCCGCGCCGCCCGCTCGGGCGCCAGCGCAGCGAGCACGCGCTGGACCTCGGCCGCCATCTCGGCTTCGGTGATCTCGACCGGGGCCGGGAACTCCGCGGCCGACAGCGAACGCGCCCGCGCGAAGTGGTCCTCGGCGACCTGGCGCTCGCCGAGCTGCTCCAGCGTGAGCCCGAGCAACTGGTGCGCATAGGCATCGTCGGGTAGCGCGGTCAGCACCTGCTCGAACTGCAGCCGCGCATCGGGAAAGCGGCCGAGGTTGAACAGGGCGACGCCCTTCTCGTGCACGGCGTCGATCAAGTCCGAGGTCAGGCGCACCGCCTCGGTGGCGCGCTCGAGCGCCTCGTCAGCCCGGTCGAGATCGTTCCAGGCCTGGGCCTCGAGCAGCGCCAGCCGGGCGCGGAGCTCGCCGTGACCGCGGCGGCGCGCCGTGGCGCGGGCGAAGCCGCGGCGCGCGAGCTCGAGGCCGAGCGCGGTGGTGTCACGCGAGCGGGCCTTGGTGACGTTGATGTAGAAATCGGCCACCGCGCGCAAGGTCTCCGGATCTTCGGGATCGAGGGCGAGCGCGATGCCGTACGCCACCCCGGCGCGCTCGTCGTGGCCGGCGCCGGCGAGCGCCGCCGCGCGCAGGTGCTGGGCCTCGATCGAGCGGGACGCCAGATCGGCCGCCATGTCGGCGCACGTGAAGGCGTCGGCCCACGCCTGGGCGTCGAGCCGACGGCCGGCTTCTTCGACCAGCAACTCGAGCCGCCGATCGTCGGACACCTCGTCGCCGGCCGCGGTCGCCGCGGCGCAGGTTCCGACCAGCGGCTGGTCGTGGTCGCCGAGGGTGTGCGGCAGCCCCGGATCGGCCGGCTTGGCGGCCGGCCCGGTGGGGACGAAGGCGGCCCCGGTTCCCGCCGCGGTCGCGCTGCCCGGCGCCGGCGGCACCGCCCGCTCGCCGCCACACGCGGCGGCGAGGATGACGGTGAACGCAGCCAACCGGGACACGCCCAAGCGTAGCGCGGGTTCCCGCCCCGGACACGACATTGCGTCGTCGGCTCGACCGAGCGTCGTCCTCTCAGCCCAGCGTCGCGATGGCGTCCTTCAGGCCCTGATGCTGGGGCTCGATCTCGAGCCCGCGCTGGAACATCCCCTTGGCCTGGGGCCGTTCGCCCAGCTCGACGTGGATATGGCCAAGAGCGAGATAGACGTCGGGCTTGGTGACGCCGACGTCGGGGCTCAGGTTCTGCAGCACCAGCGAGCGATAGACGCGACGCGACTTCTCCCAGTCCTTGGCCGCCATGTAGAGGCGGCCCAGTCCGGCCATGGTCGGAACGTCGGTCGGGTTGACCCGGAACGCCTCTTCATAGGCCGCCAGCGCACCCGCCGCGTCGCCGCGGGCCTCGAGGATCCCGCCTTGACGCTGACGGTAACGGGCGACGTCCTTCATGCGCCGCCCCGCCTTGGCGTCCTCGGCGAGCCGGGCGTAGATCGGCGCCGCCTGCTCATGCTGCCCGGCGGCGAAGTACAGATCGGCCAGCGGCGCGAGCACCCGGACGTCGCCGGGCGCCGCCGCCGCCGCCTTCTCGAGCACCGGCAGCGCCGCCGCCGGATCGCCGGTGCGGCGCTTGACCTCGGCCAGCTCGAGCGCGAGCCCGAGCAGGTCGCCGTCGCCGCCCCGCTCGACCGCGGCCAGCCGACGCCCGAGCATGTCGCCGACGGTGACCCAGTCGCCGCCGTCGCGCGCCAGCTTCTCGAGCGCCGCCACCGCCGCCGGGTGCGCCGCGTCGTGGACCAAGGCTTGTCGGTAGTGAGCGATCGCGGTGTCGCGATCGTGCGACGCCTTGTCGGCGACCTCGCCGAGGCGGAAGAACAGATCGGCGGCGTCCTGACCGCGCGGGCCGAGCTTCAGCGCCCGTTGCAGCACGTCGCCGCACTTGTCCCAGTCACCGGCGCGCTCGTGGATCTTGGCCAGCCGCGTGAGCGCGGCCACCGAGCCCGGCTCGCGACGCAGGATCTTCTCGAGGATCTCGCCGGCGGCGTCGGGATCATCGAGCGGGCCCTCCCAGATATCGGCGGCCCGAGCCAGCGCCCCCAGCTCGGCCTCGCCGTCGCCGAGCGTGCCGTGCAGGTCGGCGCGCCGCTCGAGGAGCTCGACCAGATCGTGCCAGCGCTCGGACTTGCCGAGCAGGCGCTCCAGCTCGCTGTAACCGGCGACCTGCGCGTTGTCGGCCTCGAGCGCCGCGTACCAGTGGCCGATGGCGTCGTCGATCGCGCCCCGCTCGCGCTCGGCCACCCGCGCCATGCGGGCCAGCACCAGGGTCTTGTCGGTCGAGCTCCGCGCCAGCTCGAGCTTGCGCGTGAGCACGTCCTGAACCGACATCCAGTCACCGGCCTTGGCGTGGACCTCCTCGAGCGCGGTCAGCGCCGCACCGTCGGTCGGGTCGAGATCGAGCACAGCCTGCCACGCCGCCGCCGCCGCGCCAACGTCGGCGCCAGAATCGACCGCTGACTCCAGCGTCGCGATCCGGACCCGCAACGACTTTTCCTCGCCGGGGTCGGCGGCGATGCGGGCCGCCCGTCCCAGCGTCGTCACCAGCGCCCGCTTGTCGCCGCGGCGCTCGTGGATGGCCGCCAGCCGGCCCAGCGGCATGCGATCGTCGTCGGCGATATCGATCACGGCCTCCCAGGCCGCGATCGCGCCCTCGGTGTCTCCGAGTCGCTCGCGCAGGTCGGCGACCTCGGTCCACAGCGCCTGCTTGCGCGGCGGATCGAACGCCAGCTCGGCGCGGCGGGCCTGGACCTGGGCCAGCGCGCCCACGTCACCGCGCGAGCGGTGGATGCGCTCGAGCGCCTCCAGCGCCGGCGCGTGCTCGTCGTCGACCGCCAGCGCGGCCGCGAAGCTCTGCGCCGCCCCGGCGGCGTCGCCCAGGCGGTCGAGCTGCACGGTGCCGAGGTAGATCCACAACGGCAACGCCACATCCTCGGCGTGTTGCGCCACACCCTGGACCCGGGCCGCGACCTCGATCCATCGGCCCTGTGCCGCCGCCAGCCGATCGAGCTCGCCGAGCGCTTCGCCCGAGGTCGGGTCCTCGGCCAGCCAGCCGCCGACCGCGTCGAGGGCGCGCACGCCGTCACCCAGCCGGCTCTCGGCCAGCGCCGCGATGCGCTGGTAGATCGCCGCCCGCTCGTGGTGGTCGGCGGTCACGGCCAGCTTGGCGGCGAGCAGGTCGGCCAGGCGTCCCCAGTCGCTCTCGCTCTCGTAGAGCGGCTCGAGGGTCTCGATGATGGTCGACCGCTCGGCGTCCGCGGTCCCGAGCAGGCGTTCCAGCGACGCCCGCGCCGCACCGTGACGGCTCTGCCGCTCGACCACCAACCGGTAGGCGTCGACCGCGCCGTGCAGATCGCGCAGCTGTCCCTCGCGAACGTCGCCGAGCCGGAACATCAGATCGGCGGCCTGCGCGTCGCCCTCGGCGGCATCGGCCTCGCGGGCCAGCACGTCGGCCAGCTCGCCCCAGCGACCCAGCCGCCACAACACGCGATCGAGGGCGGCCAGCGAGCCACGCTCGTCGACGTGGGTGTCCGCGGCGCGCCGATACGCCACCGCGGCGCGCGAGAAATCGGCCAGCGCATCCTCGTAGATGCGGCCCAGCCGCAGCGCATAGGTGTGCTCGAGCTCGCCGTCGATGGCGCCGCCACCGGCGGCGTCGAGGCGCTTCTCGAGCAGGCCCGCCAGCTCGGCCCACGAGCCGCGGGCCTGGGCCAGGCGTTCGAGCGGACCGAACAGCGCCACATCGCCGGGATCTTCGGTCAGGGCCCGGGCCCAGGTCGCCGACGCCATCTTCAGATCGTTGCGCAACGTCTCGTGGATATCGGCGAGCGCTGCCCACAGGCCACGCCGCGCCTCGGGATCGCCGCGCAGCTCGAGGCGGCGCTCGGTCACCTTGACCAGGGCGTCGTGATCGCCGCTGGCGCGCAGCTGTCGATCGAGGATCGCCGCCACCGCGTCGACGTGATCGTCCTTGCCGAGCAGCTCCTCGAGGGCGGCGCGGGCCCCGGCGTGGCCCGGGGCCATGGCCAGCACCGCGCCAAAGCGCGGGATGGCCGCGTCGGGCTCGACCAGCTCGCGCAGGGTCAGCACGGCGGCGCGAAACGCCAGCTCGGCACGCGCCGCGGCGTCGGCGGCAACCACCGCTCGCCGGTCCAGCACCTCGAGCAGCTCGGGCCACATCCGGGTGGTCTGGTACAGCCGGTCGAGCTCCGCGAGCGCGAGCGGGTCACCGGGGTCGACCGACAGCACCGCCTGCAGCTGGTTCTGCGCCTCGTAGGCGTCGCCGAGGTCCTGCTCGTTCACCGTGGCCAGATCCAGATGCAGCTGGCGCGCGGTCAGCGGATCGCGGACCAGCTCGAGCTTGCGCTCGAGGATCTGGGCCAGCTCGCGTGGCTCCTTGAGCTCGCGGTACAGCCGCTCGAGCGCGTCGAGCGACGACTCGTCGCTGTCGTCGACGCCCAGCACGTTCTTGTAGGCGACCACCGCCTCGCGCGGCCGTTCGAGCACCTCTTCGTACAGCGAGGCGACCCGGTGCAGCAGCACCAGCCGCACCCCGGCGTCGTCGGCCAGCTCGGCCCGCCGTTCGACGATGGCGACCAGATCGGCGGCCCGGCTCTCGACCGCGAACAGGCGGTCGAGCGACGACAGCGCGAGCGCGTCGTCGGAGTTGATCGCCAGCACCTTGGTCCACGCCGCGATCGCGCCGGCGTGATCACGACGATGGGTCTCGTGGATCTCGGCGATGCGCGCCAGGGCCACCGCCCCGACCTCGGGCTCCAGGGTGGCGGCGGCGCCGGCTTCGAGCGTGGTGACCAGGTCGTCCCAGGCCCCGAGACGGCCGCCCTGGGCGCACAGGCGGTCGAAGACGTCGCGGCGCGACGGTTCGATCTGCCAGGCCTTGGCGAGCGCCTCGAACGACAGGTGCGGATCGCCACCGCGCGCGTCGTGGAGGTCGGCGATCTCGAGAAACAACGCGACCTTCTCGGTTGGATCGTCGACGTAGGCCAGCTTGGCGTCGAGGATCACGACCAGCTTCTGCCACCAGTCGCGGGCGCGATACACCGGCTCGAGCAGGCCGGCGATCCGCTCGCGGTGCTCGAGGGCGGTGATCAGGCGCTCGAGCTGCGGCAGCGACTGCTCCAGGTACGCGGTGCCCAGGATCTCCTCGTACTGATCGATGGCGCCGGTGACGTCCTTGAGCTCGTGCTCCAGCACGGCGGCCAGCGCCAGTCGACGTTCGACCTCGTCGCGCTCGTCGGCGGCACGCTCCAGCCGATCGGTGAGCAGCTCGGCGACGTCGTACCAGCGCGCGGCGGCGCGCAACAGGCGATCGAGCTGCCCGGCGGCCCGCTCGTAGTCGCCGCGCGCCTCGGCGCCGTCGGCGAGCTCGATCACCGCTCGCCAGGCAGCGATCGCGCCCTCGACGTCGGACAGTCGACTCTCGGCGATGACCGCCTTGCGGGCGTGCAACTCGCGGCGCCGGGCATCACCGTCGCTGCCGGTGTCCGCGGCATCGACGCCATCGGCGTAGATCTCGACCAGCGACGGCCACTGACCGTGGCGCGTCAACAGCTCCTCGAGCCGGCCGAACAGCACCAGATCGTCGCGGCTGTCCCCCGGCGAGGCCAGCACGCGGCGGTACGCCTTGGCGCCCAGCTCCCAGGCGTCGAGGCGGCGGTCGTAGATGGTCGCGGCAGCGACCCCGATGTCGCGCAGATGCGGCGCGTCGCCGGGCTCGTCGTCGAGCAGGGCCTGATAGACCGCGGCCAGGCCCGGCCAGTCGTCGAGGATGGTGGCCAGGCGCTGCAGCTGATCGCGGACGGTCGCGTCGGTCGCGTCCTCGCGAAAGACGCGCGCGTGCCAGCGGAAGGCGCCGTCGAGATCCTCGAGTTGCTCCTCGTACAGCCGCGCGATCTGCCGGGTCAAGGCCAGGCGCTCGCCGGGCTCCGCCGAGGACTCGAGCTGCGCCTCGTTGAGGCGGGCGAGCCGGGTCCAGTCCTGACGGGCGATGTAGATCGGCTCCAGCACCTCGGCCGCCGCCGAGCGCACGCTGGGATCGGCGCTCTGGTCGACGACCAGCCGCTCGAGCGCGGCCAGCGCCGGCGCGTTGCCCGGATCGCCGCCGAGCGCGGCCGCGTAGCTGTCGACCGCGGTGCCGAGATCATTGAGCTCGCGCTCCTGGACCTCCGCCAGCCGGATGCGCAGCCCGACCGCCTCGTCGATCGTGACCGCGAAGCCCATGCGACGCTCGTAGAGATCGACGACGTCGGGCCAGCGCCGCTCGCGGCGGTAGAGCTGATCGAGCGCGGCGACCGCGTCGGCGCGACTGGGATCGAGCTCGAGGACCTGCTCCCAGGCTGCGATGGCGTCATCGGGACGATCGACCGGTCCGGCGGCCAGCATCGCCAGCTCGCCGAGGGCGGCCAGCTTGTCGTTGGGATCGGTGACCAGCTCGGCCTTGCGGGTCAGGATCTCGTACAGCGACCGGACGTCGCCGCCGCGGCGGTACAGACCCTCGAGCGCGCCCAGCGCGCGGTTGTCGTCGGGCTGCCCGTCGAGCACCTTCTGGTAGAAGGTCCGGGCCAGGGACGCGTCGTCGCGCACCGCGAGCGCGAGATCGGCGATGTCGAGGTACAGCCGCCGCTGCAGGTCGGCCACCATGACGTCGTCGGCGACCCCGCGATAGATGTCGATCAGGTCGCCTTCACGGCCCAGATCGGCGGCCAGGCGCTCGACCTCGCCGAGCAGGTCGGGCAGCTCGGGCTCGGCGACCGCGGCCCGCAGCGCCGTCACGGTGGCGTCGAGCGCCCCGGCCTGATCGGCGAGCCGACGCTCGCGGATGTGGGCCACCCGCATCAGGCGGCGCACCTTCTCCGACCCGACCTCGCGCGCGGCGGTGGTCTGGAGCAGCGCGCACAGCGCCAGATCCTGACCGGTGGCCTCGTAGAGCGGCTCGAGGATCGCCGCGCCCCGGCTACCCAGGTTGGGATCGTCCAGCGCCCGCTTGACCGCCGCCAGCGCCCCCTCGTGGGCCGGCTCGCGTGCCAGCACCAGCGCCCAGTGGTCGAGGGCGTCGAGCTCGCGGCCGAGCGGGCCGGCGAGCAACTGCGCGAGCTCGTGGCGCCGAGCCATGGCCTCGGGCTCGGCCAGCGCCTCGGCGATCACCAGCCGGCGCTCGAGGACCTCCTGCAACTCGAGGTAGCGGCCGGCGCCGCGATGCAGGCGGGCCAGCTCGTCGAGCGCCCGGGCGTCATCGCCGTCGAGATCGAGGATCTCGAGCAGCACGATCACGGCGTCGGCCGGCGACTGGCGCTTGCCTTCGTGGAGCGGGACCAGGCGGAACAGCTGCGCGATCTTGGCGCTGACGTCGGTGGTCAGATCGACCTGATGGCGCACGATGTCGCCGAGCTCGGTCCATTGCGTGCCCAGCTCGTACAGGCGCTCGAGCGCGGCCAGCGCGTCGGGGTCGTCGGGATCCTCGGACAGCACGTCGCGCCAGGTCGCCGTGGCCTGGGCGCGATCGTCGAGCCGCACCTCCTCGAGGCCGGCGACGCGGGCGTAGAGCGCCTTGCGGGTCTCGGGCGTCGTGGTGGCCTCGGCCTGGCGACGCAGGGTATCGCGCAGATCGCGCCACCGCTCGTCTTCCTCGTAGAGGCGAGCCAGCGCCGCCAGCGCCGGCCCGGCAACCTCGGGCTCGGTGGGGTCGACCTGGTACAGCCGCTGGTAGGCCGCGATGGCGCGCAGGTTGTCGCCCAGCGACAGATCGCAGATCTCGGCGAGCTGACGGAGGATGGGCACCGCGACCGCGACGTCGGTGGTCGCCGCCGCCGCCTTGTCGAGCGCGGCCGCGGTGTCGCCCCAGCGATCGTAGATGCTGGCCAGGCGGACCAGGGCGGTGCGCGGACGCTCGTCGGCCGGATCGGCGGCCAGCGCCTGGCCCCAGGTCTCGAACGCCTGCCGCCCGTTCTCGAGGTGGGTCTCTTCGATGGTGGCGATGCGCGCCAGCAGCTCGACCACGACCACCGGCTCGGTGGTCGCTTCGCCCTGCACCCGCAACACCACGCACAGATCCTTCCACAGCTGGTCGCGCTCGTAGAGCGGCTCGAGCAAGCGCGCCACCCGTTGTCGTTGCACCGGCGCGCCGAGCAGCTCCTCGAGCAGCTCGCGACCGTCGGCGTGACCGGGCTGCATCGTGACCACGTCCTCGAGCAGCTCGACGGCCTCGGCCGGCTCGGCGAGCTGACGGGCGTGGAGCTCGGCGCGCCGGAAGACCAGCCCGACCTGGTCCTTGGCCGGGACGTGATCGACCTCGAGCGCGAGCACGTCGTCGAGCTCGCGCCAGCTCTGGCCCTCGGCGTAGAGCCGCTCGAGCGCCTTGTACGCCGGCACGTGGGCCGGATCGACCTCGAGCACGCGACGGTAGTCGCCGACCGCGCGCCCCGGATCGCCGAGGATCTCCTCGTCGAGCTGGGCCAGCTCGAGCAGCGCCACCTTGCGCGCCGCATCGTCGGCGGTGGCGGTGACGCGACCCTCGAGCAACGCGCGCAGATCGCCCCAGCGCGAGGCCGCGCGGTAGATCGCCGCCAGCTCGTCGAACGCCTCGGCGTCGTCGGGCTCGGCGTCGAGCACCGCGATCCACGCCTTCTCGGCGCCGGCCCGATCGCCGAGGTCGTTGGCGTACAGCAGCGCCAGCTCGGCGGCCAGCGCGCGCACCTCGGCCGGCGGCGCGGCGGCGAGCTTGCGGGCCGCCAGCGCGGCGCCGAGGCGGATCGCCAGATCCTTGGTGCGGCCCAGCTCGTGGGCCAGGCCGGTCAGCGCGGCGCGGGCATCGACGTCGGCGGGATCGCCAGCGACCACGCGCGCCGCTGCGTCCCACGCCCGCTCGGGTTTGCCGAGCCCGTGGTGCAGCCCGACCAGTCGTCGGTCGAGCTCGAGCGCCAGCTCGCTGCCGGCGGGCTCGCTGCCGGTGATGATCTCGAGACAGCGGGCCAGCACCGACGGGTCGCCGGCCGACTCCAGGTGCGGGCGCAGCGCGCGCGCGACGTCGAGCCGCAACTGGGGCGTGATGCCGGCGCCGCCCGGGCCAGCCGGATCGAGGAACCGAGCGCACGCGTCGACGGTGCCGGTCGGGCCCGGCACCCGGCACAGCAGCAGCGCGCCCAGGTAGTGTTCGAGCGCCGCCTGCGGCCGCTCGAGGTTCTTCTCCTCGAGCGCACCGAGCTGCATCAGCAGGCCGCGGCGATCGTCGACCTGCCCCGGCGCCGCCAGCTGGGTGGTCAACACCGCGGCCAGCGCGTCCCAGTCGCCGCGCGCCCCGTGCAGGCGCGACAGGGCGGCCAGCGCGGCGACGTCATCGGGGGCGTCGGCCAGCACCCGTTGCCAGGTGGCGGCGGCGTCGTCGAGGTCAGCGAGCCGTTCCTCTTCGAGCCCGGCGATGCGGGCCAGCAAGGCCCGCCGTTCGCTGCGCTGCGCCGGGGCGCTGGCCTCGTCGAGACGGCGGCGCAACGAGGCCAGCAGCGCCGGCCAGTCCGACAGCCGCTCCGACAGTTCTTCGTAGGCAGCCGCGGCCTCGGCGTCCTTGGGCGTGAGGACCAGGATCTTGCCGTGCACCTCGCGGGCAGCGTCGAGATCGCCGAGCTTGACGCCGTACAGATCCGACAGCGCCCGCAGCAGGCGAAGCCGGATATCGCTGGGCCGCGCCGCGTCGTGGGCGTGGCGGGCCAGGATCGCGGCCACCTCGCGCCAGTGCTCGGGCAGGTGAGCCATCCGCAGCAGGTCGCCGAGCACCGTCGCGTCGTCGGGCGCGAGGTCGAACGCGCGACCGGTCCAGGTCAGCGCTAGCGCCTTCGAGCCCAGCTTGTGCTCGCACAGTGTCCGGATCTCGGACATCCGGGCCAGCTTGTCGGCGGGCGTCTCGGCGTGCGCGAGCGCGACCTCGAGCACCGGCAGCAGCTTCGACCACTTCTCGGCCTTCTGGTAGAAGGGCGCCAGCGCCCGCGCGGCGGCGAGGTCGTTGGCCTCGACGGCGAGCACCCGTTCCCAGGTCCGGGCGATGCGATCGCCCGAGCCCTTGCGCTCCGCGATCGCGGCGGCGCGACGGAACAGCGCCAGGCGCGGCCCGCGGTCATCCTGGCGATCGCCGAGCCCGACCAGGGCGTCGCACAGCTCGTCCCACTGGTTGAGCCCGCCGTAGAGACGTTCGAGACCGTCCCAGTCGCTGGCGGCGGCGTACAGCTCGCGCAGCGTCCGCAGCGCCTTGCCGTGGCCAGGATCGAGGCTGAGGATGTCGGCGAACGCATCGGCGGCCTGCGCTGGCGCGCCCACGCGATCGGCCAGCAAGGCGCCCTGCTTCTCGAGCAGCGCGACCGCCTCGGCCGGGGCCTTGGCCCGCCGTCGTTGCCGGCCCAGGATCTCGGCCAGCGCCAGCCAGCGCTTCTCGCGCTCGTACAGGTTGGCGAGCGCGGCCAGGGTCTCGTCGTCGCCGCCGTCGGCGTGCTCGGCGACGACCCGGTTGTGGATCTCGATCGACAGCCGGGTGTCACCGACGCGTTCGGCGGCCAGCCGGGCCATCTCCGACAGCTTGTGACGACGATCGTCGCCGTGGGCGGCGTCGGCTTCCCTGCCCAGCAGGCCGATCAGCTGCCGCCACTGCCGACGCCGGGTATAGATGTCCTTGAGCCGGCTGACCGCGTCGGCGACCACGGCCGGATCCGGCAGCGCCAGCTCGAGCAGCCGCTCGAGCGGCCGGATGGCCTGGGCGTAGTTGCCGAAGCGATCGATCCACAGGTCGGCGGTCTCGCGCAGGATCGCCGCTCGATCGGCGATCGGCGCCGAGGCCAGCTCGGCCTTCTTGGCGAGCACGCCGATCAGATCCTGCCAGCGCCCCATCGCGCGGTACTTGTCGGCCAGCTCGTCGATCGCGCGCCGGTCGTCGGGATCGAGCTTGAGGATCGCGTTGTACGTGTTGAGGACCATCGGGTCCTGGCGCAGATTGTCGCGGTAGATCGCGACCACCTCGTAGAGGCGGTCGGCCTTGCCGCGCACGTCGCTGTCGGGCAGACGCTCGATCTCGTCCTTGAGCAGGTCGAGCAGCGGATTCCACTTCTCGGCCTTGCGGTAGAGCCGCTTGAGCGCCTCCTTGGCCTCGGTCGAGCTCGGATCGGAGCGCAGCAGCTGCTTCCAGGCGTCGATGGCCTTCTCGGGGGTGGCGAGCTGGACCTCCGAGACCTCGGCGATCTCGAGGGCCAGCGCGCGGGCGCGGGCGTCGGCGGCCGGGCTGGTGCCGGGCGGCGGCAGCGCCTTCTCGGCCTGGCGCAGGATCGCGACCAGCTTCTGGGCCTCACCGCGGCTGCTGTGGTAGGCGCGGTAGAAGTCGAGCGCCGCCGGATGCGCCGGGTCGTGCTTGCGGATCCGCTTGAAGTAGTCCTCGGCGCCCTCGACGTCGCCGAGGCGCTTCCACAGGATCATGCCGACCTGGATCACCAGGCCGAGCTCACCGGCATCTCCCTTGGCCTTGAGGGCGCCCGAGTACAGCGTCACCAGCGCCTGCCAGTTCTGGGTCTGTTCGAACGCGTCGCCGAGCAGGCGCAGCACGCGCGGCTGCGCCGGATCCATGGCCAGCACCTTCTTGCCGTGCTCGAGCGCCCGATCAGGCTGACCGAGGTAGGAGTGACAGATCTCGACCAGGCCGAGCAGCGCCGCGATGCGCTCGTCCTTCGAGGACCCGGCATCGACGCGGGCATCGAGGAGCGCCGCCAGCTCGACCCAGCGGGCGCCGGCGCGCAGCAGGCGCTCGAGATGGAGCGCGGCCTTGCGGTTGTGGGGATCGGCGTCGAGCGAGCGGCGCAGGTACTGCTCGATCTCGGCGCTGCCGGGTGCGTAGCGGGCCCAGTTCTCGGCGGCGGCCAGGTACAGGCCGGTGGTCAACTTGCGATCGGTCGAGGCCTTGGCCTCGTCGACGAACTTGGCGGCGAACTTTCTCCAGTTCTCGTTGGCGCGGTTGAGCGCCATCTGCTGCAGCGCCTCGGCGGCGGTCTCGTCGTCGGGGCGGACCCCGAGCGCCTCCTCGAAGCAGCGGGCGGCGGCCGGCTCGTCGAGCAACTCCTCGTCGAGGAGCTGGCCTTTCTCGACCAGGAGGTCGGCGCGGCGCGGACCGTTGGTGGCCGCCAGCTCGACGTCGAGCAGGCGGAGCGCCACGTCGTGGCGGCCACGCTCGCGCAGGCTCTTCTTGGCGGTGCCGAGCGCCTGCGCGCCACCCGAGTCGAAGCCGCGCGTGGCCGAGTCGGCCAGCGCCGCGAGCACGTTGACGTCGTCCGGATCGCTATCGAGGATGGCGAGGAACTGGAGGAGATCAGCCATGAACCCTGGTGTGCGCCTGGTGCGAGTCTGTGATGAGACGACTGTGATGAGACGACGTCCCCGTTCGCGGCGCAGTGGCACCGCGAAGTCAGCGCGATGCTACCGCCGCCGGGCGTCACGAAACAACGCGGGCTCGTGACGAAACGAGCACTTGGCGTCAATCCGGATTGCCGCAGCGATGACGCTCGCCGCTGCTTGCGTTCGTGCGATGAACTCGTCGTGGGCAACCATCGTCATTGCGGCTTCGTCGCCTTCGCCGACCCGGCCTGGCCAGGGATGTGCGGCGCGTGCGGCGCGACCACGTGATGTAGAGCCACAGATCGGTACCGGTACCGAGTCGGAGTCGGGATCGGAGTCGGGATCGGAGTCGGGATCGGAGTCGGGATCGGAGTCGGGATCGGAGTCGGGATCGGAGTCGGGATCGGAGTCGGTGTCGGAGTCGGTGTCGGAGTCGGTGTCGGAGTCGGTGTCGGAGTCGGTGTCGGAGTCGGTGTCGGAGTCGGTGTCGGAGTCGGGATCGGAATCGGCGTCGGAATCGGAATCGGGATCGGGATCGGCCAACCGGTACCGGTACCCGTACCCGGTACCGGTACCGGTACCGGTACGGCTCTTCCTCTCCCCCGACGTTTGCGTCTCCGCTCGCGCGGCGCTAAGCCTCCGCGAGTGCCACCGCCGTCCGCCGTCGATCGACCCCGGGGCGCGTGGGGGTATCTGCGGCGGTATCGGCCCGCCATCGGCGGCGGCGTGGTCATGCTGTTGCTCACCAACGTGCTGTTCCTGGGCATTCCGGTCACCACCGGGCTCACGATCGAGGCGTTGAAGGACGGCCGCCATGGCGAGGTCCCCGGCCTCGCGCTGGCCATGGTCGGCTTCGCGTTCGGGACCGCCATCACGCGCATCCTGTCGCGGGTCTGGATCTTCAACGTCGCGCGCGCCGCCGAGTACGACCTGCGGAGCGACCTGTTCCGCCACCTGCTCGGTCTCGACCAGCCCTGGTACCGCGCCCACCCGACCGGCGACGTCATGTCGCGGCTGACCAACGACGTGCAGACCGTGCGCGCCCTGTGGGGTGCCGGCGTGCTCAACGTGATCAACACGCTGTTCGCGTTCGCGACCGTGCTGGTGATGATGCTGCGGGTCGATCCGTGGCTGACGTTGTGGGCCTGCCTGCCGTACCCGACCATGGTCCTGCTCGGCCGGGTGTTCGGCAAGCGGGTCTACCGAACCAGCCAGGCGGTGCAGGCGCAGCTGGGGACGCTCTCGAACGAGATCCAGGAAGACCTGACGTCGATCCAGGCCATCAAGTCGTATGGCCTCGAGGGTGTGCGCAAGGAGCGCTTCCGGGTCTCGTCGCAGAAGCTGCTCGAGACCAACATGGCGCTGACCCGGGTGCGCGGTCAGCTGGTGCCGGCGTTCGCGGCCCTGGGCGCCCTGTCGTCGATCGTCGTGCTCTACGTCGGCGGTCACCAGGTGATGCGCGGCACCATCGAGCTCGGTCAACTGGTCGAGATGAGCGGCTACCTGGCCCGCCTGGTGTGGCCGACGGTGGCGCTGGGCTGGATGCTGTCCTTGATCCAGCGTGGCCGGGCGTCGTGGGCTCGGCTCGACGCGCTGCTCGCGACCCGGAGCACGATCGTCGACGGCGACGGCGGCCGACTCGAGGCCCGCGATGTCCGCGGCGGGCTCGAGGTGCGCGGCCTGTCGGTCGAGCTGGGCGGACGCCGGATCCTCGACGACGTCCGCTTCACCGTGGCGGCCGGCACCACCACCGCGATCGTCGGCCGCACCGGCGGCGGCAAGAGCACGCTGGTCGAGGCGGTGTGTCGCCTGATCGACATCCCGGCCGGGGCGGTGTTCCTCGATGGCCGCGACGTCACGTCGCTGCCGCTCGCCGACCTGCGGGCGGCGATCGGCTACGCGCCGCAGGAGGCGTTCCTGTTCTCGACCACGATCGCCGACAACGTCGCGTTCGGCTACGGCGCCGGTTCCAGCATCCCCAAGGCCCGCGCCGACGAGCTCGAACGGGTCACCGGCGCCGGCGCGCCGCAGCTGGGCGCGCCGGCGTTCATCGATGGCCAGCCCGATCCGCGGGTCGCCGCCGCCGCCGAGGTCGCCGGCCTGAGCCGCGATCTGGCCGCGATGCCGGATCACTTCGCGACCGTGGTCGGCGAGCGCGGCATCACGCTGTCGGGCGGCCAGCGCCAGCGGGTCGCGCTGGCCCGCGCCATCGCCAGCGATCCCCGCCTGCTCATCCTCGATGACTCGCTGTCGAGCGTCGACGCCGAGACCGAGCGGGTCATCCTCGATCGCCTGGATCAGGTCCTGGCCGGCCGCACCGCGCTGCTCATCTCGCACCGCGTGGCGGCGGTCAAGAACGCGCACCAGATCGTCGTGCTCGACGACGGCAAGGTGGTCGAGACCGGCGGCCACGACGAGCTGCTGGCGCGCGGCGGGGTCTACGCCGAGCTCTATCGCACCCAGCTCGCGGCGTCGGCGCCGGCCGCGACCCAGCGCGAGGCGGCGCGATGAGCGCCGCCGAAGGCAGCCGCGCGCCGGCCGGCGAGGCCGTGCTGGGCAAGGCCTACGACCTGCAGCTGATGCGGCGCCTGTGGCGCTTCGTGCGCCCCCACTGGCGGCTGGCGTTGATCTCGGCGTGCCTGATCCCGATCACCATCGCCTTCGAGCTGGCCCAGCCGTACCTGGTCAAGCTCGCGATCGTCGATCACATCGCGGTCGGCGACCCCGATGGACTGGAGTGGCTGGCGCTCGGCTTCCTCGCCCTGGTCGCCGCCCAGGCCGCCTCGTCATTCTTCGAGCAATGGGCGATCCAGCTGCTCGGCCAGCGCTCGATGCACGACCTGCGGCTGGCGATCTACGATCACGTGCTGGGCCGGCGGGCCGCGTTCTTCGACCGCATGCCGGTCGGCCGCCTGATGACGCGCATGACCAACGACATCGAGAGCATCAACGAGATGTTCGCGGCCGGCGTGGTCACGCTGTTCGCCGACGCGATCAAGATGATCGCGATCGCGTCGATCATGTTCTCGCTCGACTGGCAGCTGACGCTGGTCACGTTCGTCACCCTGCCGTTCCTGTTCCTGCTGGTGAACTACGCCCGCGGCGCGATGCGGACCTCGTTCCGCGTCATCCGCGTCCGGCTGGCCGCCATGAACGCGTTCGTGCAGGAGCACCTGCTCGGCATCAAGGTGGTGCAGATCTTCCGCCGCGAGGACGCCGCCGCCGGCGAGTACGACCTGATCAACGCCGGCCACCGCGACGCCTACCTGGTCTCGATCCGGGCCGACGCCGCGATGTACGCGCTGGTCGAGGCCATCGGCATCCTGGCCATCGCGCTGGTGGCGTGGTGGGCGGCCCGCGATCTGGGCGCCGCCCCCAACACCATCGCCACCGTCGGCCTGGTGGTGGTGTTCATCGAGTACATCAACAAGTTCTTCATCCCGGTGCGCGATCTGTCGGCCAAGTACGCCGTGATGCAGGGCGCGATGGCCGCCACCGAGCGCATCGTCGAGCTGCTCGGCACCGCGGAGCCGGACGCGCCGGCGTCGCCGACCGTCGCCGGATCCGCTGCCGCTGGTTCAGCCTCCGTCGCTCCCGCGCGCCCCCGCGCCGCGGCGGCGTCGAAGGACGGCGTCGGCATCGCGGTCGCCTTCGATCACGTCGAGTTCGCCTACGGTGACGAGCCGGTGCTGCGCGGCGTGACGCTCGACGTGCCGCGCGGCAAGACCGTGGCCATCGTCGGCGCCACCGGGTCGGGCAAGTCCACGCTCATCAAGCTGCTCACCCGGCTCTACGAGGTCGACGCCGGCACGATCGCCATCGACGGCACCGACATCTGCGCCCTGCCACCGTCCGAGCTGCGCCGCCGGGTCACGGTGGTCTCGCAGGACGCCGCGCTGTTCGCCGGCTCGGTGTACGACAACGTCGCGCTCGGCGCGGTGGCGTCGGGCCGCACCGCCAGCCGCGAACAGGTGGCGCAGGCCGTCAGCCGCGTCGGCCTCGATCGGCTGCTCGCCCGGCGGCCCGAGGGCCTCGACGCCCCGGTCGGCCTCCGCGGCGCCAGCTTCTCGGCCGGCGAGCGCCAGCTCCTGGCCTTCGCCCGCGCCCTGGTCCGCGACCCCGAGATCCTGGTGCTCGACGAGGCCACCGCCCACGTCGATCCGGAAGCCGAGGAGCTGATCGAGCGCGGGGTCGACGAGCTGATGCGCGGCCGCACCACCCTGGTGATCGCCCATCGCCTGTCGACCATCCGTCACGCCGATCAGATCGTCGTGCTCGAGCGCGGCCGGGTCGTCGAGCGCGGCACCCACGACGAGCTGGTCGCCCGCGGCGGGGTCTACGCCCAGCTCGAGCGCACCTTCCACCGCGCGGCGCGCTGACCGCCGAGCGACAACCCGCTGCTATCGCGCGATCGTCACGGGATCTCCACGGTGGCGCGCCGCTCCTCGAAGCGGCCGTCGGCGCCGGTGCGGCCCCGGCTGCCCGCGGTCCCGACGTTGGCCTTCTCCGGGTCCGAGGGATTGCCACCCGCGCCCCCCTTCGCGGCATGCGAGAGGTTGTAGCGCTTCACCGACGGGTCGACGATCGCCGTGATGGTCCCGCCGTCCCCGCCCCGCCCACCGTTGGTGCCGTCGCCGTCCATGCGCGGGACGCCCCACCCGCCCTTGCCACCATGGCTGCCGATGTGAACCTTGGCGGTCGCGCTGGTGACGAACACCGCGTTCTCGTCCCGCGCGCACTCGAACGACGGCCCGACGGCGCGCTCGACGCGGTAGCGCAGGATCTGCTCGCCGTCGGCGGTGGTCTCGCCGGTGGCCATGATCTCGACGGTGATGTCGGGGCCGTTACGACCCGGCTGCCCGTGATAGTACATGCCACGCGCGTGGTCGAAGTCGGCGCCGGTCAAGCCGACCGCCCCCTGGCACTCGAAGGTCTGCGGGTTGTCGAAGGAGTACGCGAACTCCTGCTCGACGCGGATCGTGGGATCATCCTTGAGCCACACCTCGACCATCATCGAGGTCTTGCCGTGAAACGCCTTGTCGAAGAACGCCAGCCGATAGACCTTTTCGCTGCTGTCGATATCCATCGTCGACCCATCCCGGAGCAGGGCGCTGACGTTGATGTGGACGTCGGCGTCGGGGCCGCTGGCGCTGGCCTCCACCGACAGCAGGATGCTCGTCCTGACCCGCTCCAGACGCGCCTGGCCGGCCTCGGACAGCGCCCAGCGGTCGGGGGCTGCGGGGGCCTCGACCGGCGCCGCGACCACCACGGCCGGCTGCTTCGCTTCCCGCTCCGCGGCCGCGATCACCTGGGCCGCGAGGTAGTCGCGGACGTGCTGCTCGTGGGTCGCGAGGCTCATGCTCTCGATCTGGCGGTGGTTGTCGTGGGCGGCGAAGACGGCGTCGATGTGGAAGTTCTTGTCGGTGGCGTCCCGCTTGGTGTACCTCGACACGCGATACAGGAGGTCGTCGATGATCACGACCCCTTCCTCGTAGTCGTCGTGGTGGGAACCGACGTACAGGCCGCGCGCCTCGCGGAAGCCGAAGTCCGTCGGGCCGGTCGAGAACGAGACCCCGCCGGGCGTGACCGAGATGAAGTCCGAATCGCTGCGCGCGACCAGCGCGCCGCCCTTCCGCTGGTACCCGCGCCGATAGATGTGGTTCCCGCCCGGGAAGCGCTTCGCCATCTCGTCCTGGGGCAGCGCGTTCATGGCC
Source organism: Myxococcales bacterium (assembly GCA_947483555.1). GTDB lineage: Bacteria > Myxococcota_A > Polyangia > Haliangiales > Haliangiaceae > UBA2376. The sequence goes on along the minus strand of CANKMW010000078.1, from coordinate 3,113 downwards.
GCCATGTCCACACCGTGGGCGCGAGGCCCGAAGAAGCAGCCGGGGGCGAGCAGCGATAGCGCCACCACGGCGGCCAGCCAGAACTTGGCGCGGCGGCCGGGATCCAGGTTGGACATGGCGAGGAGTAGACAGCGTCGCGGCCGAAGAAGCGAGCGTCGAGGTGACGGAGGGGGTCGCCGTCGAGGTCCGGGTCCGGTACCATGGCCGCGTGACCCAGGGCGCGAAGCTCGTGCGCGCCTTCGAGGCGATGGCGGACGGTGTGGTGGTGGCCGACACCCGCACCGGCGAGGTCGAGGTCAATCGCGCGGCCCGCCGCTTCCTCGGCCTCGGTGACGGCGAGGTCACGACCCGCTTCCTGGCCGAGAAGCTGGGCTTCTACCCGTTCGATCTGATCGCCGGCGCCGACGGCGGCGAAGTGCGCGAGCAGATCCGGATCGGCGATCAGCTGCTGCACTCGGTGGTCACGCCGATCACCGAAGGCGGGGCCACGGTCGGCGCGGTGGTCGTGTTGCGCGATCTGGGCGCCACCCGCGACCTGGCCCAGCGCCATGGCGATCTGGTGCGCATCATGTCGCACGAGCTGCGCACGCCCCTGACCTCGGTCGCCGGCGCGCTCGACATCGTGCTCACCGGCTACGCCGGCGAGCTCACCGACAAGCAGACCCGCTACGTCGAGATGGCGCGCCAGGCCGCGACCCGCATGAGCCTGGTGATCGACCAGCTGGTCGACACCGCCCGCGCCGCCACTGGCCCGCTCACGCTCAACCGCGTGCCGGTGTTGATGGGCCGCCTGACCCGCGAGGTCGTCGACCGCTACCGCGACGCCGCCGCGGCGCGCGGCGTCCGGGTCGCCGTGACCACCGCCGCCGAGGACGTCGCGGTCACCGGCGACCCAGAAAAGCTGGCTCGCGTGCTCGGCAATCTGCTCTCGAACTCGATCAACTTCGCCGGCCCCGGCGGTCACGTCGATGTCGACGTGTTCGGGCCGCCGGTGGTGGCCGACGCGGTCGGCGTGTCGGTCTGGAACGATGGTGAGCCGATCGCCGAGGCCGATCGCGAGCGCATCTTCGCACCGCCCGATACCGCGCCCCGCCGCGTCGCCGGCACTGGGTTGGGGCTCGGCATCTCGCGCGCGGTCGTGGAAGCGCACGGCGGCCGGATCTGGGTCGAGTCGAGCCGCGAGGGCACCAAGTTCGTGTTCACGCTGCCAGCGCAAGCCGCGGCGCCGGTCGAGCCGCGCGTCGAGCCGGCGCCACGACCGATGATCGACGCCGTCCGCGCCCTGGTCATCGACGACGACCCGCACTCGGCGTACCTCCTGAAGGGCCTGCTGATGGCCGCCGGGCACGACGTCGTGGTCACCGCCGACGCCGACAGCGCACTAGCTGCTGCCCGCGCCGAGCCGATGGGGCTGGCGGTGATCTCGGCGCAGATCGCCGACGCCATGGCGCTGGTCGCCATCTTCGAGCACGATCCCGAGACCCGAAACGCCGCGGTGCTGGTGGTGGCCGAGCCGGCGCGCCACGCCGAGTTGCTGGCCGCCGGCGCTGACGAATGCATCGACCGTCCGGTGCAGCCATCGCAGTTCCACGAGATCTGCGCCCGGCTGCTGCTCGAGGCCGGACGCCGCGAGGCCTCACGCATCCTGGTCGTCGACGACGACGCCTCGGTGCGCGTGATCTGCCGCGAGATCCTGACCCAGGCCGGGTACGCGGTCCGCGACGTCGGCAGCTCCGACACCGCGCTGGTCGAGGCCCGCCGCTTCCGTCCCGACCTGGTCCTGCTCGACGTGATGATGCCGGTGCTCGATGGCTACAACACCGCCGAGCGCCTGCGCGCCGACGCCTCGACCGGCATGACGCCGATCATCTTCCTGTCGGCCCGCGGCGAGACCGCCGACAAGGTGCGCGCGTTTCGCTCCGGCGCCGAGGACTACGTGGTCAAGCCCTTCGATGCCGTCGAGCTGGTGGCCCGGGTCGGCAAGGCGCTGGCGCGCCAGGCCCGCGAGCTCGGCGCCTCGCCAACCACCCAGCTGCCCGGCGCCGACGCCATCGCCGCCGAGGTCGATCGCCGCATCGCGGACGGCGATCGGAGCGCGGTGTGCGCCTACCTCGACCTCGACAACTTCAAGGCCTTCAACGATTACTTCGGCGTGGCCCGCGCCGACGCCGTGATCCGACAGACCGGCGACCTGGTGCGCGAGGTGGTGGGTCAACTCGGACAGCCGGGCGACTTCATCGGTCACATCGCCGGCGACGACTTCGTGATGGTGCTCGATGTCGAACGTGCCGATCTGGTGTGCAGGTCGTTCATCGAGCGCTTCGATCGCCTGATCCCGCTCTACTACGATCGCGACGATCGGCGCCGGGGCTACATCCAGGCCCAGGACCGCTACGGCATCGTGCGACAGTTCCCGCTGATGACGGTCTCGATCGCCGCGGTCGGCCTCGACGACATGGGTTCGTTCGCCGACGTGTCGACCGCCGCCGCGACCGCCAAGGCCACGGCGAAGGCGCTGCCATCCTCGGCCTACGTCCGCGACGGCGCGGTGATCCTGCCGGCCCGATAGCCGCCACGGCGGAAACCGAAACCGCGGCCGACACCGAAACCGCGGCCGAAACCGCGGCCGAACGAACACCGTCCCGACCGCGGCCTCATCGTTCCCCGGCGCCGGCGCGGAGCGAAGAAAGTGTCAGGGATGTCCGTGCTCTGATTGTCAGGGATGTCCGTGGGCAAGAGTGTCCAGGATGTCTGTGCTTGAACAGGATGCCCCAGGTGTCGGCATCCCTTGCATGGCCGGCCTCCACCATGATATCCGCTCATTCAAGATGACGAAGCGCGTGAGGGCGAGGCGGGCGTCGGCGGTCCAGCCGCCAGCCCGGCCGGCAACCGGGCAGCTGCGGCTTCCGGGAGTCCGCCGGCGGCCAAATCCGCGGCCGAAAGCGTAGCTCGCCAGGGCTCCCCGGTCCCGACTCCGGTTTTCTTGTGTTCAAGCACAGACATCCTGGACACTCTTGCCCACGGACATCCCTGACAATCAGAGCAAGGACATCCCTGACACTTTCTTCGCTCCGCGCCGGCGCCGGGGAACGATGAGGCCGCGGTCGGGACGG
>CANKMW010000077.1 GCA_947483555.1 Myxococcales bacterium | reverse complement strand
TGGCGATCGTGCGGACTGCAGCGGGCATCGGCGGTGCTCCTCGAAGGTCGCCGACCCTACCGGCACCCGATCGATCCGGAAAGCCCGCCAGGGATCAACCTCCCGGAATCACGCGGCATCACGCTGCCGCGAGAGATCCACACCCAACCAAGTTTCCACCGACACAACGGTGCAACGACGTACGGCCCTCACGAACAACATGACCTGTCCCGCGGGCCAGTACATGCGAACAATCGCGCAGACCGGCCAGACCACCTGCCTGTCTGCGCTGACCTGCGCTCAGGCCAATGGTGCAGCCGGCGGTGTTACCACCCAGACGGTCAGCTGTCCCGCTGGCAACATCGTCATGGGTGGCGGGTGTTCAACTCCGGGTAACACGTCCGTCTTGGACAGCTTTCCTTCGGGGGCTGGTTGGTTCTGCCGGACAACCACTGGCGGCTCCATCTCGGCGATGGCCATCTGCTGCGACATCGCCTTCTAGAACGAAGGGAAGGACCGACTTCGCCATTCGGGCCCCGACCTCGCGGGTCGTTTCACTGCCCAACGATGGCGTTGCCGATCGTCCACGGCCACCGATCGAGACTCGTGGTGGTGACGCGCAGCGACTCGCCGCCGGTCTGGACTCCAGACAGTACCGTGATCTGCCTTCGGCCGCTGACGCCCGCAGCAAACGTCGCGATCGGGCTGCCTCCAGCTGGTGAGATCCGCATCAGATCGATCTCATCCGGAGCGGAGCTGACGAGCAAGCTTGTCCGGAACGCGAGACCCGCAGCGATCGTGAGGTCGGATTCGTTGGCGGCGTTGTGGACTCCGAGGTCGACCACCGCTGGGTCCGGCGAAGCCTGGATGAACGCCCAGTGTGTAAGTCCATCGTTGCCCTCGACCACCTCGACGGTCATGGCGCCGGCCGCGGGCTGTGCAGCCACCGGGCTCATGTACCCTGTCAGCGCGATGTACCTCCGCGTCCCGGCCGGCACACCCGGCAGGATGAATGCCGCGAGGTTATCGACTCCTTCGACAATCACCGTTCGGGCCGCGAACGGTGATTGAAACACGATCATCGGCGTCGATCTCGCGAGCGAGACGACGCTGAGCAAGGTGCCGTCGTTGGCATCCTTGACCTCCAACGGGTTGCCCGGCCAGTCCACCAGGAAATTCGTCAGGAGGAAGGCCGGATCCTGTCGAACCCGGGTCGACGCACCAATCACCGGGACCACATGCAGCGTCAGGCCTGGGTCATCACCGGCGACCGCCTCGTGCTGTCGGCCGCCGAGCACGAGCAGCACATTCGCACCGGCCGCCTGCGCCGGCAGGGTGAACGAAACCTCCCTGGAGAGCCGCGTATTGACCACGTCCTGACCGAACCCCACGCGGGTGTCGATGCCACCAGGCAACTGTTCACTCGCCGTTGCCACCGAGAAGCTCCCGATCTCTCGAACCGCGTCTTCTACGCCTGCGTACGTGACAGCGTAGGACAGCGGGCCGGTCCGGTCAGCGATGGCGTGCACGACCCGAACCTGCGGCTCGGGCCCGGCGCCGAACTCCGCGTCGTTGAACGCCACGACGCGAGCCGCGTCGAGCGCGCTGACGTCGGCACCGAGGGTGCCGAGGATCACCGCGGTCGCGTGTTCGCCGGCGACCGGCCTGCGGTCAAAGGTGACAGCCACGGTCGCATGCAGAGTCGCCCCGTTCGGAGAGCGGATCTCGACCGCCGTGAGCGATGCGGGAAGATCGACGAATGGCGTCACGACCCCGTACGTGGCGTCCAGCAGCTTGCCGCCACCCACCACGTAGATCGCAACCGCGGGCGTCGCGGGACCGGTGTCGATTTCGTAGATATCCGGCGTCACGAGGAGGAATCGCACCGTCCCGATCGCGCCGGCCCCGTCGCCGCCGCCGCCGTCGCCGCCGCCGCCGTCGCCACCGCTCTCGCCGAGATCCTGGATGCCGAGGATCGAGTTGCAGGACGCCACGCAGAGCAGAATTCCGAGACTGACGAGCGACTTCACAGCGCACCTCCGATCACGAGTCCGAACCCGTCCGAGGACACGACCGGAGCGACGGCGACCGCCGCGCGACGGCGTTCGGCCCTGGGCGCCGTCAGCCACATCACCACGCCGACACCGACCGCGGCGATGCCGGCACCGGTGACGATGGTCGCCACGTTTCCGCGGAAACGCGCGCCATCGACCAGCTCCTGCCCGGCCGCGTGATCGGCGGGCGAGTCGCAGAGCAGGTCGGCTCCACACAGCTCCTTGGCCTCGGACCACTGCTGCTGGGCCAGGTATCCGACCGCCAGGCCGCCGAGCACCAGCGCACCGCCGCCAGCCACCGAGACCATGCCGATCGTCTTGCGCCCGGATCGCCGGTCGCCGACCCGGTCCGGTGCCTCGGCTCGATCACCCGGGTCGCCCGCCGGCTTGGTCCCGACTCCACCGCCGTCGCCGCCGACGACGACCGGCTTGTCCGACTTCGGCCGGTCGCGGAACCGCGGCACGTTGACCGACTCCTTGTCGCCTGACACGCCGACGAAGACCTTGGTCGACCACGCCTCGTAGCCAGGCGCCTTGCCCTCGATGACGTACGGCCCGCCGTCGACCGGGATGTCGCTGTTCCACTCCGCCTCGTCGACCGCCACGCCGTTGCGCGAGATCACGAGCCCGTCGACGCTGGCATCGGCCGGCACGTTGATGATGAGGTACGACAGCTTGCTCTCGAGCGCCGCGGCGCGGGTCCGGGCGGTCGTGTTCAGGTTCGCCTCGCCGGCCTTGCCGCGCGTCATCCGCTCGGCGTCGAGGAAGTGGCCCCAGGCGCTCGCGTACTGCGTGTTCTTGTCGCGGCAGTCGGCGAGGTTGAGCAGCGTCGAGACCACCGGATCCTTCCGGTAGCTGCCCTCGAACGCCTTGCAGGCCTCCGGCAGCTTGCCCTCGCCCATGAGCCGCTTGCCGTCGCGGAACAGTTGCTCCGCCTGCACCGTCGCCGGCTGCGCCGCGGCCGACGTCGCCACCACCATCGGCGCGATCAGCGCGATGACGAGTGCGGCGTGAACAAGGTGTCTTGGCATCGGGATCTCCAGGTTCTCGTAGGTTCGAACAGTCAGTCGTTCAGCCGCGGTCGTCACGAGGCCGGTCGCCGAATCGCGCGGGCGGCTCGACCGCCGGCGCCGTCGCAGCTCGAGTCAGATCGGACTGATCGGTGATCCCGCGACGGGCGGCCAGACGCTCACGTCGACCGGCGTGAGGCGGAGCGGGCGCTGCGATCCCTCCGGCGTGAACGCGCCTTCAAGTACGAACACCGTGGCGCCGCCGCTGCCGGTGATGCTGACCGGGAAGGTCACCGTCGTCGCGAGACCGAACATGATCGTGTGACTGCCGGCTGACAGCGTCGAGGATGACTGACCGAAGTCTGGTCCGATGACCTGGGCGCCAACCAGGCTCCCAAGTACCGTGCCGTCGACCGACGTACGGCACGCGCTCTGTTCAACAAAGTCGGCCGAGAGATTCACGAAGTAGGCATGCCGCGACCCGGTCGATGGCACGGTGACCGCGGGGAACGTGGCGAGGGCCGGGGAGCTGGGCAAGCTGCCTCCGACTAACGCGAGCTGGCGCGGTCCGTTGATCGCGGCATCCGATTCGAGTGGCACGAGGGCCGACTGACCCGAGCAATTGAGCGTCACTTCCGCAACAGCATTCTCGATCGCCCACGTCCTTCCGAACTGGCGCAACGCGAGCGACGGGATGAGCGTCGTGCCGTCGCCAAGGCCGGTCACGGAGCACGTCGTCCCGTCCGAGACCACGTGAGCGAGCGCGATCTCGGCGCCGAGCCCGTCGATCCTCGGCGGCCTCGACGCGCACAACGTCATGCCGACCAGCGCTTCCGGGGAGCCCCACGCCGCGGCAAGCCGCCCGCTGAAGATCACGAAGCATCCCTCGCCGACGGCGAAGCCGGTCGGAGCCAGCGGCGCGACGGTCGCTCCTCCGACGACCAGCCCCATTCGGAGCCCCTGGCCTGCGGTCACGGTCACTGGCATGCCCGCCGCGTTGGTGGAGGCATACCGCCCAAGACCGGCGATCTCCGGCGTCGATTCGCCGTCGAGTCCGAGGTCAATGCCGAAGCCCTCAAACTCCGTGACGGCGTTCACGAACCGGACCTGCGCCTGACCGGCACCTGGCTGCGCGTAGTCTTCGACGAACGGCAGGAGCCGCACGCGCTCGTCAGGCGCCTGCGACGCGTGGACACCGGCGATGACCGCCGTCACTGACGTGTCGCCCTGGAAAGCCAGGTTCGTGAGCTGCTGGATGGGTGCACCGCCAACTTGGCCTTGCTCACGCAAGGCGATCGTCGTGACGCCAGGATCCATCACGATATAGTCGCTCGCGTTCCGCAACGCGGTCACGCGCGCGCTGGTCTCGTCCCCGATGTAGACGTCGACGGCCCCGCTGGGGAAATCGCGGACGACGCTCACGAACCGGATCCGCACCGAACCGGGCGGCGCGTCGATGTTGGCGTCGATGTCGGCGGCGGCGGCATCTTCACCGCCCTGGACCAGATCATCGACACCGAGCAGCAGGTTGCACCCGGCAAGCGGGACGAGCGCGACCACCGCCATGACGCACGAACGAAACGGCGTGTCCTTGATCACAGCGAACCTCCCAGCACGAAGCTCACCGAATCGGCGGTAACGGATGGCGCGAAACTGATCGGCCGGGCTTCGGTCGGCGCCGTCAGCCAGAGGACGACGCCTACACCGACCGCGGCGATGCCGACGCTGGTCACGACCGTCGACACGTTTCCGCGGAAGCGCGCGGCATCCGCCAGAGACTGTCCGGCCATGTGATCGGCGGCGGAATCGCAGACCAGGTCGGCTCCGCACAGATTCTTGGCCTCGGACCACTTCTGCTGAGCCAGATAACCGACCGCGAGGCCGCCCAGCAACAGTGCCCCGCCGCCAGCCACCGCGACCGTGCCGAGCTTCTTGCGCCCGCGGCGGACCGGCGGCGAGCCGACCCGATCTTCCGAGTCGCCGTTCACGCTGGCGCCGCCTGCCGCGTCCAGCTTCGGCCGCGCTCGGAACCGCGGCACGTTGACCGACTCCTTGTCGCCCGACACGCCAACGAAGACCTTGGTCGACCACGCCTCGTAGCCGGGCGCCTTGCCCTCGATGACGTACGGGCCGCCGTCGACCGGGATGTCGCTGTTCCACTCCGCCTCGTCGACCGCGACGCCGTTGCGCGAGATCACCAGCCCGTCGACGCTGGCATCGGCGGGCACGTTGATGATCAGGTACGACAGCTTGCTCTCGAGCGCCGCCGCCCGGGTCCGCGCGGTCGTGTTCAGGTTCGCCTCGCCGGCCTTGCCGCGCGTCATCCGCTCGGCGTCGAGGAAGTGGCCCCAGGCGCTCGCGTACTGCGTGTTCTTGTCGCGGCAGTCGGCCAGGTTGAGCAGCGTCGAGACCACCGGATCCTTCCGGTAGCTGCCCTCGAACGCCTTGCAGGCCTCCGGCAACTTGCCCTCGCCCATGAGCCGCTTGCCGTCGCGGAACAGTTGCTCCGCCTGCACCGTCGCGGGCTGCGCCGCGGCCGGCGTCGCCACCACCGTCGGCGCGAGCAGCGCGACGACGAGGGCGGCGTGAACAATTTGTCTTTGCATCGGGATCTCCAGGTTCTCGTAGGTTCGAACAGTCAGTCGTTCAGCCGCGGTCGTCACGAGGCGGGGCGGCGAATCGCGCCAGCGGCGCCGCGCCGTGACTTCAGGAAGACTCGCCGTCGGCTCGACCGTCGGTGGACGGCCAACGCGCCGTAGAACAACGCCGCGGCGAGCGCGAGCGCATAGCCGATCGATCGGTACCCGGTCGCGGCGCTGATGACCCCCGCGACGGCCAGGAACAGCGCCGGACCGGCGCTCGACAGCCGCCGCCCGCGGCCTTCTTCGACCGACTGCCAGCGGGCCTCGCACCCTTCGCAGACACGGTCGTCCGTGAACAGGTGCCAGTCGCAGAACGGATGACCACACCGCGCGCAGCGCTCCGCCGTCCCCTGCTCGCAGGCCATGCACCGCTCGCTGTACGCGGCGTCACGGTACATCGCTGGTCTTCTCCGTCGGCTCAGGGCGAGGACGGACGGCCGCGCGCGCTGCGTCGGCGGCCTCGGCAACCGACTCGCGCACTCCGTCACGTTCCACGCTGGGCAAGGCGGCGGCATGGGCCAGCCAAACGTCGGTCGCGGCGATGATTGCGGTCGCCAGCTCAGCTCTCGGATAGCGAACCGTTGGCACGTAGTCGCCGGTCAGAACGACTTCATCGCCATCCACCGAGAGCTGGTACCCACCCGGCATGCTGGAGTAAGGGATGCCCGCGGACATGCCATGCTCGAACTCGGCCACCGCGGAGCAGAGATGCATCAGCTGGTGCCACGGTTCGTCGGTGATGACGACATCAGGTTGCCCTTCGGCCGCCAGCGTCACAACGCCGTCGAGGCCGTGCGTCTCGGCGATGCTAATTTCGATGTCCACTGGTGTCTCCTAGGAACCGATGATCTTCGCGATCGCGGTCATGACCGGACCTGAAATGTTTTCGACGCCGGGCCCGCTGCCCGGAAAGAACTGCCCGATCAACTTTTTCCCGGCCTGGGTACGCCAGCCGATCTGCATCCAGCGGTCGCCAATCTGAACGCCTAGGCTACCCTGCATCGGGATCGTGGTGGAGTAGTGGATACGGAGCCGTTCTATCCCAACCTCGAGATCAGCGATCACCATGGCTGGAGTGGTCCCCGGTGGGAAGAAGGTGTTCGCCGCCTTGATGTCCGTCGCATCAAAGTAGTCGTATACGTGGCGCTGGAAGACGTGGACGGTGTTCGCGGACGCGAAGTTCAGCGCCCCCGTGGGATCGATGAGGTTGGCAGGCTGTGGATTCGGCACCGACGCACGATGAGCGCCGAACCGCATCGCCTGCCCGACGAGTTCGCGGAAACGTTCGGCGTCTCCAGCGGCGATCTGAAGCAGGTCTCGGCACTCGGCGACGCTCGCGCCACGAGATGCCGCGAAGGTCAGCAGGTTCTCCAGCCGCGTGGCGACGCCGTCCCCGTTGGCTTCTCCGGCTAGCCGAAGGAAATCGTCGATCAGCACCGAATCGTTGTTTGCGAGTGCAAGTAGCCGGCTGTGGGCAACGTCCGAGGCCGATGGCCGACCGGCGGTCGCTGCTGGCAGTGAGTCAGCAGCACCAAGTCGAGCGGAACGCGCCTCGGTGGGTCCGGTCGAGTCCTCGCCGTTCTCCCTCTGCGGTGGCGCAGCCCCAGCCCGCCCCGCCACGATCTGCCCATGCTGCTCACGCCACTGCGCCCGCACCGCGTCCGGCGCCATGCCCGGCTTGTAGGTCGCCGTCACGCCGCCGCTCTTCCCGACGCTGACGACGACGTCGTCGCCGACCATCACCTCGACATCGGTCAGCGGCAGGCGCAGGTCGTCGGCGAGCTGGGTCGACAGCAGGCGCATGTGTGTGCCTTGCTGGGTCACGAGCTCGTCGAGCTGGCCGTCGGTCAGCTTGGCCGGATTGCCGACGATCTGACCCTTGCTCGGATCGTAGTACGGCGCGCCGTCGGGCCGGGCCACGAACACGCCGTCGTCGCTGAGCTCCTTCCAGCGCGGCTGCGTCGCACCGCCACCGCCGCGGGCCAGGACCACCTCACCGGCGCGCTTCGCGGCCACGAACAGCGCGCGCTGCGCGACCAGTCCGGCGATCACGTGCGTGCTCGCCTTCTTGACGTCCTCCGCCTTGGCGTCGAACTGCGCCTGCATCGCCCGCATCGCCGGATCGGCGGCGTCGGTGCGGGACTGCATCTCGACCATGCGCTCCCACTGGTCGACGAGCTGCGCGACGTGCATGTCCTCGAGGTCGCGGATCGCCAGGTGCGCCGCCGCCGTCATGTACAGCGCCTCACCAGCCGTGTCGGCCAGCGAGAGCATGAACATGGCGCGCGTGCTGCCAGCGACCGATTTCACCCGGCCCAGCGCCGGCATCATGTCCAGCGCCAGGCTGGCCAGGCCCAGGCTCAGGTCGGTGGTCGACAGCGTGCCGCGCACGTACTCCTCGTGGAGCTGGTCGACGGTCTCGAGGCCGTTGTAGACCGCCAGCGCGGGCAGCGCGATCGCCCCGAAGCCCGCGAGCGTCGCCGCCAGGCCGGCCAGGTTGATCGCGATCTTCACCGCTGGATCCCAGACCTTGGCCTTGATGTCCTCGCCGACCGTGCCGGTGTCGAGCTCGAAGCCGATCGTGGTCTGCATCGCGCGCAGGCCCTGGTAGTCCTGGGCCAGGATGAACAGCCGGCCGGCGGGATACGCCTTGCACAGCGGGACGAAGGCCTCCTCGAGCGCCTCCGCGAAGTCGGAGCCGTAGCCTTCGGTGCGCAGATCCTCGGCGCCGAACCGCCGCGACAGGTCGCGAAGCTGGACGCCGATGAAGCCGTCGTCGCGGCGGCGCAGCGAGCCGTGGAGCTGGAGCGCGCCGTCCTCGACTCCGGCCTGCTTGGCGCGCAACGTCCCACGCACCTCGAAGCTCTGCCAGCCTGACCCGGCGTCGCGCTCGATCGCGCCGTCGGCGCGCTCGAGGTTGGCCAGATATCGCTCGGCGGCCTCGATCGCGTCGGTGTTCATCTGCGGCCGGCCGCGCAGATGCTCGATCATCGCCCGCACCTGGTTCATCTCCTCCGCGCGCCGCTGGTCGCGCTGCGCGTCGGTGGTGTGGCTGAACCCGATCGGCAGCCGACCGTGGAACGAAAGGCCCTTGTCCTGCTTCTCCGAGCCAGCTTTGTTGTTCAGGACGCCGGTGTCGAAGTTCTTCTTGTCCGGGTCCTGGTACAGGCTGCCCATGCCCGCGGTGGCGTCCTCACGCAGGTCGCGCATGAGCGCGGCCTCGGTCTGCACCACCACCGACCGCGTCTCGTGGACGGGCTGGAAGTGGCTGTGACGGACGAAGGCGTGGACGATCCAGGTCGCCTGCTCCTCGCCGGCCGCCAGCCGGAAGACGTGGTTGTGGGTGGCGTGACCTCCGGTGTAGCGCTGGCTGCCGTAGGCCTTGTCGTGGGTGGTGCCCTTCTCGAACACCCAGTCGACATTGGTGACGAACTGCCGGTAGCGATACTCGTCGCCCTGGGCCCGATCGATGGCGACCGGCGGCCAGTCGACCTCGACCGAGAACGGCACCGAGTCGCCCGACGCGATCTTGCTCGCGTGCTGGACGATGCGCGCCGGTAGCGCCACGTCGTGCACCGGGTCGAGGTTGGCGGTCGGCCGCGGCGACTCGATCCCGATCGCGTCACGCTCGGCCTCGTAGGTGGCCTCGCGCACCGCCGCCTCGACCGAGATCGCGGTCACCGCAGCACCGCCCTCTCCGGCCGCCAGCTCCGCGATGATGCGCGCGCGGTGCGGGCTGCGCTCGATCGTCAGGATCACGTCGAGCAGCGCGCGGTCGATGCGAACACCCTCGTGCTTGCTCGACGGCAGGTTGGCCTGCAGCCACTTCCTGGCGCGCTCGAGCTCGAGGTCGGTCAGGTCGCTGTTGACGGCCACACCGGCACCGACCGCCTCGCGCGCGCCGTCCTTGCTGCTTTCGCGCTCGCTGAAACCACGCCAGGCCCCGGCGCCGACCAGATCGATCAGGTTCTCGCGCGACAGGTGGATCCGGAAGGTGCCGGCACCCGCGCTGGCCTTGATCACGAGGTCGTGGCGCCGCGCCGACGGGATCGTGAGCTGCGTGAACCGCTCGACCGCGTCGAGCGCGTCGTCGATCTGCGCGGCGTCGAGCTGGATCGGCGGCCCGCCCTCCTCGACGCCCTCGGCCGCGACGGTCAGCTCGAGCCCGCCCTGCACACGCGCCACCATCGCGCCAGTACCCGGCGGCAGGCCGATGACGTTGTAGGCGCCGGCGCCGAGCGAGACCCGGATCACGGCCTGACCCTTGCTGCCATCGAGCAACACCAGGCGGTCCGCGGCAGTCGCGAGACGGTCGGGCTTGGCCCAGGACAGGATACCGGCGCCGACCAGCTCGCGGAGCAGCACCGCGGTGCGCGTCGGAGTGACGAAGCCGCCGGTCGCGGCGCGGCGAACGGGATCGGAGATCAGCCACTGCCGGCGCACGAGGAAGCTGGTGGTGCCGGCGATGCGCTCGAAGTCGCGGTCGGGCGGCAGCTGGGCGTCGGGCTCGTCGGGCCCCGGCGCTGCCGCCGCCGGCCCTCCGCCGTTCGCGGAGATCGGCGCGCTTCCGCTCGCGGGTCCGCCGCTTGCCTGCCGCTGCACGGATGCCTCCAGGTGGAGGCCGAAGGGATCACCGGCATCCGCGAACGACGGTCCATCCGGGGACGACAATGGATCCGGCAGCGCCGCCTGGCTGCCCAGCCCCGAAGCCGGCAGCGCCTGCGTTCGGGTCCGCTTTCCCGGCGCCCCGCCCGACGAAGCGGCGCCCGCGCCCAAGTCGCCGCCGTCTGGACCGCGGTGCCGTTTCACGAGCCGGCCATTCTGCCCAGACCGCCGCCGCCGCCCAATCGGGAATATCGAGAAAGAATCGGAGGCCGGACTACTCGGCGATGCCGGCATCCGGTGGGCAGTCCTTCCGCTTCCATGCCGGGACTTATCGCCGGGTGTCGCGAAAAGTTTCCGATCTTTCGCAACCGCTGGAACTCGCTGGCGTTTTTACGGGTGTCGCGATCGCTGGGCCGGCAACCCGGCAACGCGGCACGCGTCCCCGACCGCGCCGTTACCCATATGACGGGCGTGTCATATGGGTACTGGTGGCGGGGGACACCCCACGACTCTCGAGGCGGCGCTCCCGCGGAACGTCAGGTGAGCAACGTCGATGCGTGCTGCAGCAGGCTCGACGCGATCATGCCGACGACCGGCAGCCGTTCGAACCTGGCCCGGCCCGGGGTGGCGTGACCTTCGGGGCCGCGAGTCGCGCTATGGTGCGGCGATGGCTCGATCGATGCTCGTTGCCGTCCTCGCCGCCGGCCTCGCCGTTCTCGCCCTCGCCGCCTGCGGGCGTGGCTCCGGCGGTAGCGGCTCCGGCAGTGGCGGCGCCAGCGCCGCCGGTGACAACGCGTTCGATCTCGAGTGCGCCGGATCGGCGACCAACACGTCGGGGCAGGCGTACTGCGTGCGGACCGACACTCGCACCGGCGACGTGCTGCGCGTCGAGATCCCGAAGCTCGCGATCAGCAACGGCCCGACTGGCGCGGCGGCGGCGCCGGCCGGGCGCTACGAGACCGAGTGCGTGGCGGTGAACATGGCCGAGCGCTCGGACTTCTACTGCGTGCGGCTCAACACCGAGTCGGGCGAGATGATGCTCGTCAACCTGACCAAGGTCGGCGAGCTGCCGGGGAAGTGAGTGGGCGTGATCCGGTCGCGGTGATCGGTCGTATGGCCGAGACGCATGCGCACCCACCTGGTCTCCTCGCTCGCCTCGATGCTCGTCGTGGTCACCGCCACCGCCTGTGTTCCCGCCGACGACGCCGCGCCGGAGCCGCCGGGCGATCCGGGCGGCGGCAAGGCCGACGACTTCGCCGTCGTGGTGCCGATCGGCTCCGATGCCACCACCGGCATCGACTGGCTGCGCCCGGGGTTCACCCTGTTCCAGGCGCCGACCTCGGTCGCGGGCGAGGTGAGCTTCGCGGTGGGCAGCGCGGCGGTCCACGTCTGGTCGTGGTCGGGTAGCTGGGACTACGTCGGCAAGCTGTCGTCCGAGGTGCGGTCGATCGCGACCGACGGCCCGACCTACCTCGCCGCGACGCCGGTGGCAGCGTCGGCGACGGTGGCGGTGCGCTTCGCGTCGCGCGAGCGCTTCGCGACCGTGGTCGTGGACACGCCGGCGGAGCTGGCCGCGCTCGGCCTCGAAGCGGTCGACGCGCGGTCGAGAGACCTGCTCGGCTGGCTCGGATCGCCGGCGCTGCTCGAGGCGCACACGATACGGCTGACGCTGCTGCCGGTCGAGTCGCGACCCACCGCCAGCGCGATCGTCACCGCCAGCGGCGACCTGGTCCGGGCCGTGGCGTTGACGGTCCGCAGCGAGCCCGGTGTGGACGGCGTGGCGTGCACCAGCGTCCACGTCCTCGACGACGTGGCGTTCGGCCAGGCGGCTCCGGACACCAGCCGGCCCGGCGTATGCGGCCACATCGCCACCATCCACTCGCTGCTCCGGCTCGGCGTCTGGAAGCCGGCCGACACCTTCGACGGCGACCACATCCGCAAGGAGATCGTCGAGCGGATCGACGGCTATCGCGACGACCACGCCAGCGGCACGAGCCTGCGCGAGATCGCCGATGCGCACAAGTTCGAGATCAAGGCCGCGACCGGCAAGCTGGTGGGCTGCGAGCTGCGCTCGGCCGACCCCGGCGACAAGGCCCGCCTGCAGGTGTTCGCCAAGAACCTCGCCGCCCGGGTGAACCCGCCGGCGAAGGACTGGGACTGCACGCTCGGGGTGTGGGGCAAGCCGACGTTCGCGCACGTCGAGCACGTGACCTCGGTCGACTACGACGAGGCCTCGGGCGGCGCGAAGATCAACACCCTCAACGGCTTCGCCCAGGGCAACAGCAACGCGACCGTCCCCAAGGCGCCCGGCAAGAACACCTGGTACACGACCCCGGACGCACCCGCCGGCCAGCCCAGCTGCGGGCTGGAGTCGACCGCCGAGGAGGGCGATCCGTTCGACGGCGTCACCACCACCGCGCTGTACTCGATCTGCTGCCGCTTGCCGGCGTAGCGGGGATGCCTCGGGCTCAGACCCGCAGCACGTCGCGGTAGGCGCGCATCGCCTCGCTGGTGGTCGGCCGGTCAAGGAAGCCGGCGAGCTGGACCAGCCCGATGCCGGGGAGGACCTCGCTCGCCGCCGTCTCGACGTACGTGTCGTCGCGCAACACGTACGGAGTGATCACACCGCGCCGCCAGAACCAGACCTCGCGGACCCCGAAGGCGCGATAGGCGTCCAGCTTGCTCAGGCCACCGGACGTCCAGACGACCTCGATCGCCAGGTCGGGCCGCACGGTCACCCGGGCGGGCCCGAACACGTAGCACTCGTCCGGCTCGACGCCGTGCTTGACGTCCTGGTCCTCGAGAGTCCAGGACCCGAAGGTGCTGAACTCGACGCCGACCTCCAGGCAGTAGACCTCGACCAGACGGCCGATCAGCGACTTGAGGAACTCGTGCGCTTTCGAGGGCCGTCGGATCTCCAACCGACCGTCGGCGTAGGTGATCCGCGGCGCCGAGCGATCGCCGCGGATCTCCATGATCCGCCGGTAGTCGTCCCAGGTGACGCCGTGGAGGATCACGACGTGGTCCTCGAGCGGCCGATCATCCCGGTCGAGTGTGAGCGGCGAGCTCACCGCGACGAGCCGCTGCCCGAACCGCTGGCGCTGCCCGAGCCGGCCTCGTCCTTGGTGGCCTCGCGGTAGCCGGCCTTCATGCCGCGCTCGAGCTTCTTGGCGGCCGGGCCGGCCTTGTCCTCGATGCCCTTCTTCATGTCCTGCGCCTCGTCGGTCTTCCAGATCGCCCCGACGTGGCCGAAGAAGGTGCGCTTGCCGAGCTTGACGGTCGCGCCGCAGACCGCCAGCGTCGCGATCACGACCAGGGTGATGATGAAGCGAATCACGCCGTCAGCATAGCGCGGCGGGGACGCCGGCGCCCTTCGACTCGGCGCGGCGCCTCGCTCAGGGTGAACGGGGACGACTCGGCGCGGGGCGCCTCGCTCAGGGCCAGCGGGAGGATTCAGGACGGCGCCTGGGCGGCGCGGGCGTGGTCGGTGTCGGGGATGCTCTCGTTGCGGCGCATCAGCACCGGCATCAGGTAGCGGGCCAGCTCGTTGAAGACGTTGACGTCGGGCTCGAGCAGCTTGCCGATGCCCTGCGACGTGATCAGGCCGACGAACACCATGGTCATGTCGGTGACCGGACGGACGTTGTAGCGGCGGCCGAGCGCGAACATGTCGTTGATCAGGTTGCCGTAGTCGAGCTGACCGATGTCCTGGGCCCGGAACCGAGTGGCGAACTCGTCGACGTCCTTGCGCAGGGCGTTCCAGTCGACGCCGTCGAGGTAGACGTGGAAGCGGCGCAGGTGCTCGACCAGATCCTCGGGCTTGCCCATCGACAGGCACTTCGTCATGTCGATGAACTGGATGAGCACGTCCTCGTGCAGGAGCTTGCACAGGCCGACGTCGATGATGACGACCTGGTCGTTGTCGCGCACGAACATGTTGCCGGGGTGCATGTCGGCGTGCATGAAGCCGTCGTCGAAGCACATCTTGAACATCGCCATGCGCACCGACTCGGCGACCTGCGAGTGCCGGCCAGGCGGCAAGGCGTCGACCTTGGTGCCGCGCACGAACTCCATGGTCAGGACCCGCTCGGCGCAGTGCGACGCGATCACCTCGGGGAAGGCGACCCGGTCGCCGAAGCTCGCGAAGTTGGTGTGGAAGCGCGTGTAGTTCTCGGCCTCGATGCGCAGGTCGGTCTGGTCGTGGATGGCCTCGACGAAGTGGTGGAGGTGGCCGACCGGATCGGACAGCTTGGCCTTGGGGTGCAACGCCAGCAAGCGGGCGCCGGCGAGCAGGATGCCGGCGTCGCGCTCGACCTGGCGGCGCACGTCGG
Source organism: Myxococcales bacterium (assembly GCA_947483555.1). GTDB lineage: Bacteria > Myxococcota_A > Polyangia > Haliangiales > Haliangiaceae > UBA2376. Next base: position 31,873 of record CANKMW010000077.1, on the reverse strand, counting down.
GTCGCAGGACCTTGACCGCGACCTCGCGGCCGCCGGGCAGCCGGGCACGGTGGACCTGGGCCACCGAGGCGGCGGCGACCGGACGCGGGTCGATCTCCGCGTACAGCTCGGCGATCGGCTTGCCCAGATCGGCCTCGACGATCTTCTTCACCTTGGCGAAGCCGAACGGCGGAAGGCGATCCTGGAGCCGGCGGAGCTGGGCGATGACCTCGGGCGAGAACAGGTCGGGACGGGTGCTCATGACCTGCCCCATCTTGATGAAGGTGGCGCCCAGCGACGTCATGCCTTGGCGCAGCGTCCAGCCGCGCAGCTTGCCGACCGCCCGCGCTCGCCGCGGCTTCGGGAAGATGAACAGCGTGCCGAGCCGCGCCAGCAGGTACATGAGGCCGCCAAAGACCAGCACCAGGAACAGGTGCAGGAAGTGGACGACGTTGCCAGGCCAGCGGAGCAGACGACGCACGGGCCGCCAGTGTAACCCGTCTCGCTAGAAGCTGAGCGACAGGCCGGCGACCGCGGACCGGCTGCCGGTCGGCGTCACGTATCCGGACATCCGGTAGGCGCGGGAGCGGGCACGGCGCACCTTGCGATTGTGCATCCCGGGCGCCGCCCACACGTCCGCGACCTCCCAGGCGCGGAAGGCGAGCAACCCGATCACCCCGCCGGCGATGAGGCCGGTGTTGCACCCGCCGCCGACGCTGCCGCCATCACCGTCGAAGCCATCACTGCCGCTGACGCAGCTGCCCATGCCGGCGAGCAACGCGCCGATCGAGCCGAGCTCGCCGGCGGTGAAGATCCAGCCGCGGTCGAGCCAGCGGCCCTGCACCGCCTGGCCGGTGCCGAACCCGAAGAAGGTGCCGACCGCCCCGCTGAGGATGCGTTCGCCGAGCGCGTACTCGCCGTGCTCGAGCAGGTCGGTGTCCTCCGCGCTGATCGTGGCGAGCGGGGGTGGCGGTGGCGCGGACTGCGCCACGGCCGCGGCCGGAACCGCGGCGACGAAGAGGGCGACGATGGTGACGGTGGTGACGATGGATTTCATGGCAGATCTCTCCCGATGCGAGCGGCGCGACGTGCGCCGGTCGAACCTCCGCCAGTGCAGCGGGTATGCCGCTAAGCAAGTCCGCGTCACTCCTGCCGCGCCGGGCGGCGTGGCCGGATACCGGACGGCCGTGTCCGGATACCGGACGCCATGGCTAGCTGCGGCGCCACCCGGGCCGCTCCGGCGCGCGGATTCGTTACGTGTGGCCGCTCGAGCGCGGTGCGGTCGGCGGCGTCGACGAGGGGCCCGCCCTGGTGCGCTTCCTCGCCGGCTGGCTCGACGACACCGGCTGACGCCAGTTCAGGTAAAGAAGATCCGCCGCGATCGCACGCGGTTGCACGAATCTTTCCGAAAAGACGCAACTCCTCGGAACGGGCGCCGAGATCGCGCTGCGAACCCGAACCAATGGAGACACACGTCATGAAGATCGCGACCATGTTGTTTGGAGCCGTGACCGGAGGCCTGCTCGGAGGCTGCGAGATGCTCGACCCCGCCGGCGACGGAGACGGCGGAACCGGCGGCGATGGAAAGACCTGCAGCTCGGCGAGGCTGGTCGCCGGCTCCCCGGGATTTGGCGGCAGCCTCGATGAGCCGAGCCGCTGGAACCCGAGCGGCCACCCGGCGTTCGCGGAGCCGCCGCTGCGGATGCTCAACCTCGCCGGCCGCGGCAGCAAGCTGCTGGTGTCGACCCAGCAGGCCCTGTGGCAGCTCGACCTGGCCGCCGCGAACCCGACCTTCGCGCGCGTGTTCGGCGACGACGTCCTGTCGCTGCTGCAGTATCGCCCGACCGGCACGTGCGCGGCCGGCCGCATGATGGCGGGCGACGGGCTGGCCTTGCTGCCCGACGGCCGAGCCGTGATCGGTGACGCCTGGGGCAACGGCGTGCTCGAGCTGTCGGATCCGTTCAGCGCCAGCTGCGCCGTCAAGTCGATCGCCGGGACCCAGGTCCCGCTCGACATGCGCGATCTGATGACCGGCCAGATCTACGAGCCGGGCGACGTCGTCGGTCCCGGCGCCCAGGCGCGTTTCCGGCGCCCCAACGACGCCACCAGCGACGCCGCCGGCAACCTGTTCGTGTGGGACGACGGCAACGAATCGATCAAGAAGATCGCGAACGATGCCGCCCGCACCGTGTCCAAGGTCTTCGACCTGCCCACCGACATGAACAACGTCAACTCGATGGCCACCCTCGGCGGCAAGCTCTACGCCGCCGGCGGCATGAGCGGCGGCGACCGCATCGTCGAGATCGATCTGACGACCGGCGCCGTCCGCGACGTGGTCCGCGGCGCGGCGTTTCCCGAGGCCGGCGGCTCGACCGGCAACCCGATCGCGATGACGAGCGACGGACGCGACCTTATCGTCTTCCTCTGGAAGGGCTACATCTACCGCGTCAGCCTGGCGGGCGAGGTCACGCTCATCGCCGGCAAGGGCCGCACGGAGAGCAGCACCGAGGCCGCCGAGCTGGACCCCGCGGGAGTACCCGCGCTCGAGCTGCCGCTGGAGTTCTCCGACATGGTGGACTACGCCAACCTGTACTGGAACGACGGACACCTGTTCGTGACGGCTAACTACGGGGGCGTCGGCATGTCGATCTGGGACCTCACCTGCGACTGACGGCGTGGAGGCGAGGAGCAGTGCGACGACCGAGCGCGACATGGCCGCAGCGAAAGCATGCCGCGTGCCAGCGGCCGGACCACCGCCAGCACAATGCAACGCCGGCTCAGTTGTCGTTCGAGCGCTTGAGGATCAAGAACTCGACGCGGCGGTTGAGGGCCCACGCCGCCTCGTTGCTCTTGCGCTCGAGCGGCTGGCTCTCGCCGTAGCCCTGGCCCTGCAGGCGATCCTCGGCGATGCCCTTGTCGACCATGTACTTGACGACCGCCTTGGCGCGCTTGTCGCTCAGCGACAGGTTGTAGGCGTCGTTGCCGCGCTCGTCGGTGTGACCCTGGACCTCGATCAGCTGGATGTCGGGGTTGCCCTCCATCGTCGCCGCCACGGCGTCGAGGATCGGGAACGACTCCGACTTGATGACCGCCTTGTTGTACTCGAAGTAGACCTTGTCGAGGATCTCGATCTTGGTGTCGGTCACCACGACGCGTCCGCGGTCCGGACAGCCGTCCTCGTCCTCGAAGCCGTTCTTGGTCTCGGGCTCGTTGGGGCAGCGGTCGTCGTTGTCGAGGATCTTGTCCTTGTCGTTGTCCGGATCGGGGCAGCCGTCCTCGTCCTCCCAGCCGTCCTTGTCCTCGGGATCGTTGGGGCACAGATCGTCGACGTCGAGGATGCCGTCCTGGTCGTTGTCGGGATCCGGGCAGCCGTCCTCGTCCTGGAACTTGTCGAAGTCCTCGGGATCGTCGGGGCACTGGTCGACGTCATCGAGCAGACCGTCGCCGTCGCGGTCGTTGGCGTTGCCCTCGGGGCAGCCGTCCTCGTCCTCGAAGTCGTCCTTGTCCTCGGGGTTGAGGGGACACTTGTCGTCCTCGTCGAGGATGCCGTCCTTGTCGTTGTCGGGCTCGGGGCAGCCGTCCTCGTCCTCGAAGTCGTCGTAGTCCTCGGGCGAGTCGGGGCAGTCGTCGACGTCGTCCTTGAGGCCGTCACCGTCGCGGTCGCCGATGTTGGGCTCGAAGACGATGCCGATGAAGGCGCGCGCCTTGGGGTTGCCGACCTTGCCCGGCATGACGCCGGTGCCGCCGCCGAGGGTCAGGAACGAGTTGCGCGCCAGGTAGACCTTGATGCCGCCGATGGCCTCGAGCGGGAAGTAGTTGTCGCCGGCCAGCGGCACGGCGCCGAACACCTCGCCGACCACGTCGAACTTCTGCGGCGTGATCGCGTAGGCGAGGGCGAAGCCAACTGGAACCTCGGTGCCGGTCTCGAACGTCTCGTTGGTGAACGGCGTCTCCGGGGTGGCCGGATTGGCGGTCGGGAAGGCCGTCGCGTTGTCGATGAAGTCCTTGGTGCCGGTGCGGATCCGGACCCCGCCATTGAGCGCGAGCCGGAGCCGGCGGTCCTTGCCGAGCTCCTTCTCGAGGATGCCCATCAGCTGCGGCGTGATCTTGTCGTCGCCGAGGAACTTCTGCTGCTCGCTCGCCGTCGGAAGGTAGACGCTGGCCACCAGGCCGAGGCCGATCTTGGGGCCGCGCGTGGTCTTGAGAAACCGGGTCTTGAGGTGCAGCGCGACGTTGCCCAGGCCCTGACCCGAGATCTTGAAGCGCTGATCGTCGTTGGGGTTGGTGGGCGTGCCACCGTCGGAGTCCGGGCTGCGATCGCCGGCCACGACCACGAACGGGAGCCCGACCCCGAACTCGAGCTCGGCGGGGCCGAACTTGAAGCCCATCGCCGCGATGAGCGTCGGCGTGATGACGTTGTCGATCGACGTCTTGTTGGCGCCGCTCTCGAAGTCGAGGAGCTTGAAGCCCCAGTCGGTCACCAGGCCGAACGACAGCTCCTTGTGGCCCAGCACCTGGGACGCGTTGAGCGTCAGGTAGCCGCGCGAGTCCATCGCGTGGTGGAACGGATTGATGTTGACGTCGCCGCCCTGTGCCCGAGCAAGCGACGGTGCGGCCACGAGGGTGACGGCGAGAGCGGACAGAACCCAGGGCAGGGTTCGCGTCTGACGTGTCATCGACCGTGTCATCGAGGCCTCCCGGGACGGCAAGAAGAGTGGCGAGAAGGTCGGGCTGTGCCCCGCCACCTTCCCCAAGGGATGCCCAGGGTTACACCAGGTTGGGCCGGAGGGTCAACGAACCGGCCTCCCAATGACGCGGCGCCCTTCGACAAGCTCAGGGTGTTCGGATCAGGGGTCGCCAGGTTGGTGGCGGCACGTCCCGGCCCGGTTACACCCGGATCACTGGACTTCGATGCCGTTCGACAGGCAGCGCTGGCGAACCAGCGTCTTGCTCGTCGGCGTCGCCATCGAGTAGTAGGTCTTGGCCTTCGACTGGTTCTTCAGGTTGCAGGCTGCCAGCGCGGCCACCATCGCGGCACGGGCCTTGGTCGGCCCGTCGGCCTTGGCGCCGATCGACTGCTCGGCGAGCTTCATGGCCCGCGCCCACTGCGAGGTCTTGGCCGCGGCCTCCGCGTCGGACAGCAGCTCGCTGGCGTTCTTGCCGCCGGTGTCGCCGCCGCCACCGGTCGCCGAGCCACCACCGGAGCCGCTCGAGCCGCCACCGGAGCCGCTCGAGCCGCCGCCACCGCCGGCGACCTGCTCCTCGCACGCGATGTTCGAGACGGTCTCGCCGACGTCGGGGAACACGCGCCCCGCATCGGAGGCGAGCTTGCGAAGATCCTTGCACTTCTTGGCCCGCGCCAACGCCTGGCCCTGGGCCTTCTTGTCGACGGCGTACTGGGTGTGCATCTGATCGTAGAGGTCGCGCGCCTTGTTCTTGTAGACCGAATCGGCGCCGATCTTCTCGAAGCGCGCCACCGCCTGCTCGTACTGCTTGCGCTGGATCGCGTCGACGAACTTGAGGTACTCGCTCTCGCTGGTCAGCTCGCGCTTGGCCTGATCGGCGATGCCCTTGGCATCGGCGTTGTCGGGCTCGAGCTTGAGCGCGGCGACCGCGGCGTTGGAGGCCTCCGCCCACTTGCTCGCCTCCATCGCGGTGCGGGCCTCGGCCATGAGCTGGGCCACCTGCGCGGTGTCGACGGCGCCGCTGGCCGAGCCGTTCCCCGTCGAGGAGCCGGTCCCTGGACCCACGCTGTCGGTGCCGGTGCCGGAACCGACGGCGACGTCGGCCGCCGCATCCGGTGCCGCGGCCTCGACGCTGCTTCCGCTGCCGCCGCGATCGCTGGCCCCGCTGGCCCGGGCGCTACCGGCGCTACCGCTCGCGACCAGGTCGTCGGGCTTCTTCTTGCCACCGCCGCCACTGGCGGCGACGACCACGACGATGCCACCCACCACGACCAGTCCGACCAGGGCGAAGATCCAGCCCTTCTTGCCGCCGGTCGGCACGTCGATGATCTGGGCGTCGCGACCGAAGACGAAGTCTTCACCGGGGTCGACGAACCGCAAGCGCACATGGCCGAGGTCGACCATGTCGCCGCGGCGCAGCTCGACCTTGCCGTAGTCCTCGTTGTTGACCCGCACGCCGTTCGACGACTGCAGGTCCATGATCGTGTAGCGGCCGGTATCCGGCTCGCGCACGACCTTGGCGTGGTTGCGGCTGATCGAGCGGTGGTTGATGACGACGTCGTTCTCGTCGGTGCGCCCGATCACCATCTGCTGCTTGGTGAGCTGGAACTCGCGGCCGGCAAAGTTCGACGACAGGACCACGAGCCGGGCGTGGCCGGTGGTGGCGGTCATCGGAACCGCGGTGGCAGCGCGGGCCCCCGGATCGGTGTCGGCCAGCGCCAGCACCGGTGTCATCGGCAGCGGGGTGGCGGCGCGGGCGAGCTGGGCGGCATCGAGGCGCTCGATGGGCTGGGTGCGCGCGTCCTCGTACGGGACCGGCATCTCGGCGCCCTCGGCCTTGAGCTCGATGAGGTAGTCGCCGATCTGGACCCGATCGCTGACCGAGAGCACGGTGCGCTGGGAGATCTTGGTGCCGTTGACCCGGACACCGTTGTAACTACCCAGGTCCTCGATCGCGACCGCTCCGTTGGCGCGGCTGATCTTGGCGTGCTTGCGCGAGACGTTGCGCTCGGTCAGACGGATGGTGTTGCCCTCCTTCCGACCGATCGTGATCTCGTCGCGGATCAGGGGGACCACGGTGGTCTTCCCTTCGTCGTCTTGAATCACCAGCTTGAACATCGCTTGCTCATCCCCGCTAACCTCTTGGAAAGGCTAGCGCTGAAATGGAACATCCCTTGGCTGTTCACTTCGACCCCAGCCAGCGCTGGGCGGTTTGGTAGGCGATCCGAAGCTGATAGTCCTCGGCGAGCCGGACGGCGAGTATGTCATGGCTTCCACCGGACTTTCCAGCCGGTGCGGGAGCGACCTCGCCCCCCACGTCCGGGCTCCCACCTGCTACCACCACCTCGGCCTCGAACTCGGCGACCTCGACGTCCGGCGTGATCCCGCGCCCCTCGACCTGGTGCCCGAGCGGGGTCAGGTAGCGGTGGGTCGTCAGCTTGAGCCCGGAGCCATCCATCAGATCGAAGTAGGTCTGGATGGCACCCTTGCCGTACGTGCGCATGCCGATGACGGTGCCGCGCTTGTGGTCCTGCAACGCGCCGGCGAGGATCTCGGCCGCCGACGCGGTCTCGGCGTTGACCAGGAGGATCACCTTGCTGGACACCGCCAGGCCACCGCCATGGGCGGTGTGGGTCTCGACGGCGTCGGTGCGGCCGCGGATGGTGACGATGAGACCCTTGTCGAGGAACTGGTCGGCGATCGCGATCGCCTGATCGAGGAGGCCGCCGGAATCGGTCCGCAGGTCGATGATGATGACCCTGGCGGCGCGCTCCTTGTCGAGGGCGGTGAGCGCCGCGGCGGCGTCGGCGGCGGTCGCTTCCTGGAAGCGTCGGATCGACAGGTAGCCGATCCCGGGTGACAGCGCTTCGTACGAGACCGACGGGATCTTGATCTGGGCCCGGACCAGATCGGCGATCCTGGCCGGAGCTCCGGGCCGGAGGTACTCGACCTTGACCCGGGTCCCCGACGGACCGCGCAGCTTGCCGTCCCAGTAGCGCTCGTCCTTGATGGCGACGCCGTCGGCGCCGACGGTCGCGGCGCCGTCGATGGCGAGCAGGCGGTCGTCGACCGCGATGCCGGCCTTCTCGGCCGGCGAACCGGTCAGGACCTCGTCGACGATCGGCCACTCCTTGGCGTCGGGCATGGCGTCGTCATCGCCACCCGGGCCGAGCACGAGGCCGACGCCCGGAAACTCGCCCTCGGTGTCCTCGCGCAGGCGGCGGTACTCGGTCGGCGAGAAGAAGGCCGAGTAGTTGTCGAGCGAGGTCAACATGCCGCGCGCCGCGGCGTAGAGCAGCTTCTTCTCGTCGACCGGCTCGACGAACTGGTTGGACACGTACGACAGCGACTGGGCGAAGGTGTCGAGGGTCCGGTAGCGGGTCGCCGCCGGACGCGTCGGGGCCGCCACGGCGCCGACCGTGGCTGCGATGGCGACCCCCGCGACGAAGGCGGCGGCGTGCGACGCGCGCGACACCCGCTCATGGTAACGCGCCAGCAGGCGACGCGCTAACCCTACGACCGGCCGATGCGGCGTCAGCCGGGGTCGAGCAGCAGCTGGGCGATGGCCAGGCAGTAGGCGGCGAAGCCGAGGCCGAACAAGATCATGGCGGCAGCGAGCCAGCGCGACTTCAGATCGCGCAGGGCCAGACCGCGCTCGAGCGTGGTGGCGACGTCGTCGCCCAGGATCTGGCTCAACCAGCGCAGGCGCAGCACCCCGCCGATGGCGGTGAGCGCGGCGGCCAGCACGATCAGGATGCCGACGGTGATCGAGACCCGGGCGGCGACACCACTCTGGGCGATGGCGCGACCGGAGAAGCCGGTGACCGTGATGACGATGCCCGACAGCGACAGCAGCACCTGCGTGCGCAGCACGAGGACGGCGAGCTGGCGCTCGAGCAGGTCGTACGCGGCACGGTGATCGCCACCGACCAGCGCGGCGATGCGACCGGCCTCGTCGCGGCGAGCGTCGGCGTGGCGGTCGTGGCGGTCGGTCACGACGTCACTCGCCGAGCAGCGGCGCCGGGTCGACCGGCGTGCCACCGGGGCCGATCGGGACCCGGACCTCGAGATAGACGCGGCGCTTCGCCGGCCGGCCGACGACGGCGCCGCGGGCGACCCGATCGCCGCGGGTGAGCGCGACCGGTGCCAGCTTGCCGATCACCGTGATCACGCCGCCGTGGTCGGCGTCGTGGGCGAGGATGACGCCGTGATCGAGGCCGCGGATCGGCCCGGCGTAGCGCACCACGGCGTCGGCGGGCGCGACCACGGTGGCGTCGGCGGCGACCTCGAAGTCGAGGCCGCGGCGCGACAGCGTGGCGCCGGTGCGCTCGTGCTCGATGGTGCCGAAGCGGCGGACGAGGTCGCCGGCGACCGGGCGCAGCAAGGACCCAGGTGCCGGCAGCGCGACCGCGACCGCAGCCACGGCAGTTCGATCGCGATCGATGCGCGCCACCGCGGCAGCGAGCAGGGCGGTCTCATCGGTGAGCTGGGCCGCCTCGGCGCGATCGCGACCCAGCAACAGCCGGGCGGTGGCGCGGCTGCGGGCCACCGCCATCCGCCGCTCGGGCGTGACCGTGAGCGGTGATCCGGCGCCGCGCAGGAGCCGGTAGGCGGCGCGGACCCGGGCGGCGCGGGTCGCGTCGGCGGCCTGGCGCTTGGCGTCGACCTGCTGGTGGGCCTGGGCCGCGACGGTGCGCTGGGCGTCGAGCTGCGCGGGCAGACTCGGGTCGGCGCGCGCCACCGCCGTCACCGCCAGCGCGGCGGCGATCAGCCCCAGCTCACGCGCGCGTCGCACGTTCGGCTCCCAGGGCGCCGCCGACCACGCCGAGCACGGCGCCGGCGCCGACCAGCAGCGCCGCGCGCGCCAGCGGCCAGGTCGCGACCTCGGTGGCGCCGCCCAGCGCCGGGGCGACATCGATCCGGAAGCCGTGGACCAGGGCGGCGGCGGCGCCCAGCGCGACGACCGCGCCGACCGCGCCCAGCACGCCGCCGGCGACCAGCGCCGGCCCGCGCACGAACCAGGTCCCGGCGCCGAGCCAGGCCAGCGCCGCCCGCTCGCCGCTGGCCTCGCCGACCCGCAGCCGGACCGCGGCGGCGACGATCAGCGCGGCGGCCAGGCCGATGATCCCGAACAGCGCCCAGGCCAGGCTCTCGAGCCGGGCCAGGGCCTCGCCGAGCGGCGCGGTGTAGTCGCGCGTGACCTCGACGTCCTCGACCGCGCCGGCGGCGCGAAGCTCGGCGAGCAGCGGGCTCTGGCCGATCACGTCGGCGACGCCGGGCGCCAGCGTGACCTCGATCGAGAGCGGCAAGGTCGCCGGGTCGACGCCCTCGAGCAGCTCGTCGTGGGCGCCGAGCGCGGCGCGCAGCCGGTCGGCGGCCTCGGCGTTCGAGACCACCAGGGCCGCCTCGACACCGTCGACAGCGCGCAGCGTGGCGGCGACCTCGCCGGCCCGTTCGGGCGTGGCGCTGTCGTCGAGATAGACCACCATGCTGGCCTGGGCGCGCAGGTCGCGCGACCAGGCGTCGACATGGCGCGCGGTCAGGTCGATCGCGGCGACGCCGACCAGCGCCGCCGCCACCGCCAGCACCGCCCACACCGACGCCGCCGGTCGCCGCGCCAGGGTGCGGACGCCGCGGGTGATGATCGAGGCGATCGCGGTTCGCATCGTGGTCACCTGCGGTGGCCGCCCGAGGCCGTGCGGGCGACCGGGAACGGCACCACGTTGCTGTCGCCGGGGTCGGTGGCGGGACGCGAGATCTCGGCGACCACGTGGGCGGCGGCGTCGATCTCGTCGGGGACCAGGGCGGCGAGATCGATGATCTGGCGCCGGTGGATGGTGAGCACGCGCCAGTCGCGGCGCGCGGCGGCGGCGATCAGGTGCGGCTCGCGGGCCAGCACGACGCACGCCGCGCCGGCGGCGGCGAGCTCGGCGGTCAGCGCGGCGAAGCGCTCGGCGCCGTCGGCGTCCTGGTGACTGGTCGGCTGATCGGCGATCATGATGTCCGGGTTGCGGACAAAGGCGCGGGCCCAGGCCACCCGCTGGCGGGCCGCCATCGGCAGCGCGGCGACCGCGGTCGCGGCCGGAACGTCGACGGCGGCCAGGGCCTCGGCGGCGCGGACCAGACGACGCGCGCGCGGCACCCCATCGACCTCGAGGGCGAGCGCGACGTTGGCCAGCGCGCTGCGGTCGTCGACCAGCGCCAGATCTTGCGCCACCACCCCGAGGCGGCGGCGCAGCGCGGTGCGCGACGACGCGCGCAGGCGGGACAGGTCACGGCCGCGGATGCAGACCCGGCCTGCCGACAGGACGTGGCCGGCGAGCAGGCGGGCCAGCGTCGACGCGCCGGCCCCGGCCGGGGCGCCGATCAGGACGACCTCGCCGGCGGCGACCGCGAGCGCGGCATCCTCGAACAGCGCGGCACCGCCGTCGTGGCCGAACGTGACCCCGGCCAGGTCGATCGCACGCGGCGCGGATTCCTGCTCGATCATGGCTCCTCACTCGTACTGCGGCGGGCGGAGCGGGGCAAAAAAACGGCGGCGCGGCGACAGGCTCGGGGCCGGCGCGTGGCGATGTTCGCGGGCCGGACGTACGATGCACCATGCTCCACCGGTCGCGCCTCGGCCTGGCGCCGGCGCTCGCCGCGCTGGTCGCGCTCGCGCCGGCGGTGGCGGGCGGCTGCCGCGGCACCTCGCCTGATCCGCGCGTCGACAAGCTGCGCGCCGAGGTCGAGGAGGCGCAGGGTCGGGTCGCCGCGATCGAGAAGAACGGCACCGTCGTCGACGCCCGGCGGGTGGCGCGCGAGCTCGCCGCGCTGGGCCCGGACTCCGGCCTCTCGGGGCCGATGGGTCGCGAAGGGCCGCCCGGGCCGCTCGGCCCGCCCGGGATCGCCGGCCCGCCGGGACCGCCGGGCACCGGCCCCGAGGGCCCGCCCGGACCGATCGGCTCGCCCGGCCCCACCGGGCCCGACGGCCCGCAAGGCATCCAGGGCCTGCAAGGGCCGCAGGGGCTGCAGGGCCCACAAGGGGCGCAGGGCCCGAAGGGGCCCGCCGGCCCACCTGGCGCCTACGCCGGCAAGAACGATCTGAACCGCCGCGAGTCGCGGGTCTCGGTCGGTCCCGGCCTGGTCGCGTCCGCGGTCGCCACCTGCGAGCGCTCGCGCGATCTGGTGATCACCGGTGGCTGCTACGCCGATCCGCAATGGATGGCCGAGCTGGTCGCCGCCCGCCCGGTCTCGCTCGCCGATCCGGGCGCGCAGGCCGGCTGGCGCTGCGACTACCGCAACAGCAGCCCGCAGCAGTCGATCGAGGTGGTGGCCGAGGTCTACTGCGTCGCCCCGCGCGAGTGACGCGGCCCGGTTCGTCCGGCCGTCCGGCCTGCGGTTCGCATCGTGTCCGGGTTCCGGACAGCCGGATCGGTGCCGGTCGCGATCTCGCGATGATCGAGGCGGCGCGCGCGAGGCACGCCGCTTGCTCTCTCGGCGCCAGCGTGGACCATGGTACCCTGGCGTCGATGTTCGACCTCGCGTTGCTGGCCCCGGAACGGCTGCGGCCGCTGCGCGTGCGCGAGTACGACCGGCTGGTCGATGCCGGGGTGTTCGGCGACGAGCACGTCGAGCTGCTGGGCGGAGTGCTGGTCACCATGAGCCCGCAGGGCGAGCCCCACGTGGTCACGACCGCGCGGATCGTGACGCTGCTGATCCGGCAGCTCAGCGACGCCTGGCTGGTCACCTCGCACAGCCCACTCAGGGTCCGCGATGACTCCAAACCCGAGCCCGACGTCACGGTCCGCCGGCCGGTGCTGCAGGCAAGGCAGCCGCGACCGGCGGCGCTGGTGGTCGAGGTGTCCGACTCGTCCCTGACCAAGGACCGCGAGATCAAACGTCACTTCTACGCCGCTGCCAAGATCCCCGAGTACTGGCTCGTCGACCTGCGGCGTCGCCGCGTCGAGGTGCGCACGCGACCGCAGGGGCAGGACTACGCGCGCCTTCGCATCGCCGAGCGCGGCGACGTACTCCGCCCGGTCGCGCTGCGCGGCGTGACCGTCGCCATCGCCGACTTCCTGCCGGCGGTCCGCCGCCGTCGCGGCTAGCGACGCCGCGCTGGAGTGGTGCTCGTTCGGGCGCGAGGCGGCGGAACGCGTGCCAGGCGCTTCACGCCGCCGGTGACGGAATCACTGACCTGTTGAGGGGTGACGGAATCGCTGACCTGTTGAGGGGTGACGGAATCACTGAGCGTTGACAACGCCGGCGAATTCTCTTGACGAGTTGCTGCGCCACGAACGCGTCGTCGTCGACGATCGCCACGATTCTTGACGCCAGCGCGCACCAGCTGACCGCAGCGGGCGCGGACGCGCGACGACGCGACGACTCTCGTCGCAGACCGACTTCGTCGCACCACGGGCACGTGGTGGCCCCGAAAAAACGCGTGTTATGGGAGATCAATCATGAGCGCGTACTCGCTGACCCACCTCTCGGATCAGACCCTGCTCGCTGATCTCGCCGTCCTGGTCACGGCCGACCGGCACACGACCGCGGCGCTGCTCGCCCACATCGCCGAGGTCGACGCCCGCGCGCTGTATCTGCCCGCCGCCTGTTCGTCGATGCACGTGTACTGCATGCGCGTCTTGCACCTCGCCGAGGACGCGGCCTTCAAGCGCATCCGCGCCGCCCGCGCCGCGCGGCGGTTCCCGCAGATCTTCGGCGCCATCGCGGACGGCCGCTTGCACTCCAGCGGCGTGGTTCTCCTGGCGCCGCACCTGACCGACGACAACGCCGACGAGCTCCTCGCCGCGGCGGGCCACAAGAGCAAGGCCGAGATCGAGGTCCTGCTGGCGCAGCGCTGGCCACGGCCCGATCTGCCGACCCAGCTCGAGCCTCGGCCGGCGCTGACAGGGTCGCCGCTACCCGAGGTGGCCCCGGGGCCACCTCGCGATGCGCCGCCATCGACCACGAGAGCGACGCCGCTGGCGCCGCAGCGCTTCGCCCTGCAGCTCACCATCGATCAGTCGACCCAGGAAAAGCTGATGCGGGCCCAGGCCCTGCTCCGCCACCGGGTCCCGTCGGGCGAGCTCGCTCAGGTCCTCGACCACGCGCTCGACGCCTTGCTCACGACGCTGGCGCGGGAGAAGTTCGGCGCCACGGCGCGGCCGCGCACCGCCCAGAGTCGCGCCGGGACCGATCCGCGGCACGTGCCCAGCGACGTCAAGCGCGCGGTGCACGCCCGCGATGGCGAGCAATGCGCGTTCGTGAGCGAGGAGGGCGAGCGCTGCCTCGAGCGCGGCTTCCTCGAGCTCGACCACCGAACGCCGGTTGCCCGTGGCGGCCAGGCGACGATCGACAATACGCGCGTGCTGTGCAAGTCGCACAATCGATACGAGGCCGAACGCATCTTCGGCGCCGCCTTCATGCAGTCGCGGCGGACCCGAGCCAGGAAGGCCCCGAAGGCCCAGCCCGGCACCGCGCCAGCGGGCGCCGCCACCCCGGCCGAGATCGAGTCCGACGCGTTGCTCGGGTTGCGCGGCCTCGGCTTCACAGACGCCGAAGCGCGCACCGCCCTCGCCCGGAGCGCGCACCTGCCGTCGACCACGCTCGAGCAGCGCCTCCGCATCTCGCTCGCCGAGCTGCACCGAGCGCACGCCAATCGCTGCTCGGAGGGAGCCCCCGCGAGTTGGCAGCCCGGCGGACGCCTGTTCATCGCGCCGACAGCCCCGGGAGGCCCGTGATCGGGTCGTCAGCCGATCGGATCGGCGACAGTCCGACGCGCTCGTAGCGCCGCGGAAGCGAGACGATGGCGCCGGCTTCGTGCATCATGAGGAGGTTGATCTCCTGATCGTCGGTGCACCACGGCTGGCGCGCTGGGAGCGCCGGCCGTTCCATGCGATGGGCCCCGACCCGCGCGATCATCACGACAGCTACCAGCGAGAGCTGGCCCCCGAGACCGCGGGCGAGCCGGGCGACCGCTTCCGCCGGGTCGCGGCGGCGATCCGTCGCTATTCGATCTTTCCGCCGCGCCTGGTCGAGGGCGTGCTGCGACGGCCGATCGAGCTCGACGATACCGTCGGCATCCACTACCGCGGGTTGCGGCTGGTCCGGCTGTTCTTCGCCGCCCGCGTGATCGCGACGTTCGACGGAGACGACGCCGGCTGGTGGCGGGCCGGCTTCACGTACCGCACGCTGGTCGGACATCCGGAGCTCGGTGAAGAGACGTTCACGGTCGAGAAGGAGCTCGCGACCGGTCGGATGCGGGTCGCCCTGCGCAGCTGGAGCCGCCCCGGCACCCGGCTGGCGCGGGTGTTCTCGCCGCTGGTGCGTCGGCTCCAGGTCCACGCCAGCGAGCGGGCCCTCGATCACCTCGCGTGCATCGCCTGACGGATCGAGTCGCTACCACGCTCGGTGATGTCACCCGGCTGGGACCTGGCGAACGGGTGACACCCCTCGGGTCAGGTGGCTGAGTCCGCTCGCTTGCGGCGCGATGATCGGCGGCGCGGCGCTTGCTCAGGCGACCGGTCGTGACCAAACATCTTGTTGTATCGATCGTCGCGATCCTGGTGCTGGGCTGCGGTCCGTCGGGAGGGGCCGGCAAGGGCCAGGATGGGGGCGCCAGCGGCAGCAACGCCGCCCCCACGCCGACGCCGGCGGGCGATGCCGCCGTGGCTGCCGTGCAGCCGCCGCTGGACCCCGCGGCCGCGTTCGCCAGCGCCGAGGCGTCCTGCGCGGCCGACAGTGGCCACGGGTGCGGTCAGCTGGGCATCGCGTATCTCGATGGCGCCGGCGTGAAGGCAGATCGGGTCAAGGCGTTCGAGGCCTTCACCCGCTCGTGTGACCTGGGATGGATCTTCGGCTGCAACAACCTCTCGGTCGCCTACCAGAACGGCGTCGGGGTGAAGAAGGACGCCCGGCGCGCGGTCGAGCTGAGCGAGAAGGGTTGCGCCGCGATGGACCCCGCCGTCGCGCTGCAGCGCGGGGTCGCGTGTGGCCGCCTCGCCCACGCGTACGACGGTGGCCGGGGCATCAAGAAGGACGTGGCGAAGGCCAACGAGCTCTACCAGCTGGCCTGCGATCTCGGCGCGCCGTTTGGCTGCA
Organism: Myxococcales bacterium; assembly: GCA_947483555.1. Lineage (GTDB taxonomy): Bacteria > Myxococcota_A > Polyangia > Haliangiales > Haliangiaceae > UBA2376. Next base: position 16,127 of record CANKMW010000077.1, on the reverse strand, counting down.
GCGTCCTCGGTGCGGCGTACGCCTGGGGCGAGGGCGTCCCGAAGGATGTCGCCCGCGGCAAGGCCATGCTCGACATGGCCTGCAAGGCCGGCTTCAAGATCTCGTGCGATCAGCTCGCCGAGCTCGCCGCCCCGCGCAAGAAGTCCGGCGGGGGCAGCGGCACGTGTCCGGGCAACGCCGAGATTCGCTGCGGCGGCGTGTGCGTCAACATCTGGAAGCCCGATAGCCGCAACTGCGGCGGCTGCGGCAACGTGTGCCCCTCGAACCACTACTGCAACAGCGGCACCTGCACCTGGCGCTGACGTCAGTAGCAGAGCAGGCCGTTGGGCGCGTTGATCGGGCGGCCGATGTCGATGATCGCGGTGGTCTCCTCGACACCGTTCTTGTAGACGCGGACGCCGGCGGCGCCGAAGGTGATGTCGCCGACCACGACATGGCCGGCCGGGCACGCGGCCACGCTGGCGATGAGCTGGCTCGTGCCGCTGACCGCGGCACCGAGCGTGCCGGTGGCGAGATCGAGGCTGCGTAGCCGTCCGAAGTTGTTCGAGAAGTCGCCGTTGAGCGCGAACGCGGCGATCCACAGCTTGTCGCCTTCGGGCGCGACGTCGGCGGCGGCGACGTAGCCGGTGAGGGTCGCGTTGGTGACGGCGCAGCCGTTGCTGGCGGGCGTGGTGCCGACGCTGACCCGCTCGAGGCAGCCGTTGGTGTAGCTGGTGAGGCTGGGCACCGTCGGGATGAGCAGGTCGCCGCCGAACATGCTGGTCTCGGGTGTGCGAACGAAGCGACCGAACGGGTTGGCGTTGGCCAGATCGAACGACCCGATCACCGTGTCAGTGGTCGCGTTGATCACGGCGATCTTGCCCGGTCCGCGCGGCACGAAGTTGGCGTCGAAGACGTCGCAGGCGACGAAGACTCGATCGCCGACCGCGTGGGCCGAGATGCAGTTGGGCGCGCCGTCGGTGTCGAGGGCCGCCAGCGAGATGGTCGTCATCGCCCGCGTGGTGCGGTTGATGACCCGCAGGCCGCCCTGCGCGTCGAAGACCGGGATGTACATCTTGTTGCCGACCACCGCGACGTCCTGCGGGTTGGAGCCGGCGCCGGTGCCGAACTGATCGACGAAGCCGAGCGGCGAGCGGCGCACGATGGTGACGTTGTTGCCGCCGCTGCGGTTGACGATGAAGAGCTCGTCGCCGATGCGCCGGATCCACGGCTCGCCGCCGGCGACGCCGGCCAGCGCGTTGCGGGTCGGCGTACGGGTCACCACGTCGATGGTCGAGAAGATGCCGGTGACGCTGAAGTCGCCGGTGACGACGACCGCGGTCGGCATCGGTGGCGCCGGGGCGTCGGTGGCCAGTGGCGCGTCGATCTCGACCGGCGCGGCGTCGATGGTGGGCAGGATGTTCTCGTCCTCGCCGCTGCAGGCGGCGGTGACGACGGCGAGGGCGAGGACGGTGGAGACAGCGGCGAGACGGGACATGGGACTCCTGTGGGATCTAGTGCGACCAGTCGAGACGGAGGTAGAAGGCGCGGCCGGGCAGCGGATACCCGGCGACGTCGGAGACGGCGCGCGGGATGGTGGCCAGATCGGGCCGCGGCGCCGGATCGAGCGCCACGTGCTCGATCCGGTTATCGCGCAGGTTCTTGATCTCGACGCCGAGCGAGAAGCCGGCGCCGAGCTCGAGCTTGGCGCCGGCGCCGTACAGCCAGCGCGCCGGGACCTCGGCGAGGTTGGCGTCGTCGAGGTAGCTGCCCGAGGTGTAGGACGCGTCGGCGAAGACGGCGACCAGGTGGCCGAGCACGCGGCGGACGACGTCGCCGCGACCGTAGAGCGCGTGCAACGGGCGGCCGGGCAGGCGCTTGCCGTCGAGCGACGGCTGGGTCGAGTCGGCGCGGGTGTCGGCGAGGGTGTAGTTGGCCGCGATCGTCAGCGTGCGCGCGACGCGAGCGCTGGCGACCAGCTCGACCCCGCGCAGCCGCGCCCCCGGCAGGTTGACCGGTCGCGCCACGAAGCCACCGGTGGTGATGAAGACGATCGGATCCCGGGGTCGGGCCCAGAAGCCGGCGGCCTCGAGGTACAGCCGATCGATCGGGCCGCGGGCGCGCGACGGTGCCCACACCGCACCGCCGTCGCCGACCCAGCCGTGCTCGCTGCGCAGCTCGGGGCTGCCGACGATGAAGCCGCGATCGCCGAACAGCTCGAGCGCCGTGGGCACCCGGCTGTAGCGCCCGGCGCTGGCCTTGAGGGCCAGATCGGAGGTCAGCAACGCGCGAGCGCCGAGCCGCGGACTGGCGAACGCCTCGGTGCGCGATGCCAGCTCGACCGGGATGCCGCCGCCGCTGCCGTCGGCGAGCGGATCGGTGTGCAGCGCCTCGAGGCGCAGCGCCGGCTCGATCGCGAGCCGACCGCCGAACCCGCCGAGGTCATCGGCGACCGCAAGCGCGACCCCGGCGCGGGTGCCGTGGGTGCGCAGCGCCATGGCGACGCCGGCGCCGACCTCGCGATCGCGAAAGACGTCGCCGCGCAGCTCGAACGCCGCGCTGCCGCGATGGCGCCCGCGCGCCAGCGCCGCGGCGATCTGCGCGCCGCCGGCGATGGTCAGGTAGCGCCGGTCCTGGGTCGCCAGCCCGACCTCGTCGTCGGGATCGCGGAACGCCTGGGCCTCGACGGCAGCATGGGCGCCGGTGCGCAGCACCAGGCCGGTGACCGCGGCCGGCTCGTCGAGGGTCAGGGCGCCGTCGGCGATCGCCGCGGCGCTGTCGAGCGTGGTGCCCATCGCCTGGTCCCAGGACGAGCCGGGCAGGCCCTGCTGCTTGCCGAGGCCGCGCCCGCCCAGCTCCCAGCGCAGCTGACCCCGACGTCCGGCGGCCCGGACCACGCCATCGAGCTCGTCGAAGCCGTTGTTGGTGCGGGTCGAGATGCGGTCGTCGGCGGTGGTGAGGTTGGTGCCGCCGTCGTCGAAGTACGCGAAGTCGCCGCTGGCGCTGGCGTAGCCGACCGCCGCCGTGACGGCGACGCCACCGTCGGCCTCGGCGTCGCCGTCGCCGAGGCGCAGCCGCGCGCTGCGGGCGCCGAACGAGCCGCCGCCAACCGTGACGTGCCAGCGCTCGCCATCGGCGCCGCGACCGATGCGGGTGACCAGATTCAGCGCGCCGCCGACGCCGGCGCCGCCGAGCGCGACCGGCACGCCGCCGCGGTAGAGTTCGATCTCACCAAAACCGTCGAGCTCGAAGCGCGACAGGTCGACCGTGGTGGTGCCGAGGCGCGACAGCGCGACGCCGTCGATGAGCACCTGGGTGTGCCCGGGCGCGGCGCCGCGCACGGCGATCGACGAGAAGCTGCCCAGGCCGCCCAGCGAGCGCGCCTCGGCGCCGACCGCGGCGCCGACGGCCTCGGCGAGCCCGCGGGTCTCGCCGGCGTGCTCGTCGACGTGGATGATGGTCAGGAACGAGGACTGGGCCAGCGCCCGCCGCCGATCGCGGGCCTCGGCGTCGGGCCCGGCCAGATCGGCGACGCCGCCCCGCGGCGCGCGGTCGTCGATGACGATGATCTCGTCGGGCACCGGCGTGGCCGATGGCTGCGCCGCGGCGTCGCCCGAGCGGGCGAGCGCGAGCCCGCATGCGATGTACACCGACCGGCGTTCCATTTGGTCACCCCACGTGACGAGGAGTGAACGGAACGGCTCGACAAGCCGCCTCGCACCCCGAAGGTCATCAAGATGGGCCGGTCTCCTGGCTTCCGAATCGTCCTACTGACGGCGCCTTCCCGTTGCCGGTGGCTGGTCTCGTGGCTCTGACGACCCTGTCGTCCGAGCTCACCTTGCCGCGTTCGTCCTCGGTCACAGTAGCGGGGGCTGCGCCGGTATCACACCGGCTTCCCGACACCCATCAGTGGCTGCGTCTTGCTTGGTGGTGGCTCCTTCCACGCACGATGTAGGCCGCATTGCCGCGGAGTGTCAACCGGGAAGCGCTTGACCGGCCTTCATGGCGAGCGTGACCATGAGTCATGCGCTTCACGGTCGTCGCGTCGAGCATCCTGGTGGCGGCGTGCTCCGGCGATCTCACCGGTGACGACACCGCCGACCCGGACGGCGGCGGCGGCGGCGACGGCGGCGGTGGTGGCATCGATGCGCCGCCGGTGGTCGGCGAGCCGGCCGGCCTGGTCGGCACCACCGACGCCCACAACGCGGTGCGGGCCCAGGTCGGCGTCGGCCCACTGACGTGGGATCCCGCGCTGGCCACGATCGCGCGGACGTGGGTCATGCAGTGCGTGGATACCGACGCGCCGATCGGCCTCGTCGATCACAACGACGGCCGCAGCGTCGGATACCCCGAGTACGTCGGCGAGAACATCTACGGCTCGGGTGGTCAGGCGACCGGCACCGCCGCCGTGCAGCTGTGGGCGGCCGAGGCGGCCAACTACAACTACGCTGCCAACACCTGCAACGGCGTGTGCGGCCACTACACGCAGATCGTGTGGCGCGCGACGACCAAGGTGGGCTGTGCGCTGCACACCTGCCCCGGCCTCCAGTTCGGCGCCACGGTGGTGTGCAACTACGCGCCGGGCGGGAACAGCGGCGGACGCCCGTACTGATGAAGCGCACCGCGTTGGCGTTGGTGCTCGCCGGTGTCGGGTGTGGCGGCGGCGGCGGCGGGGATCCCGACGCTGGCCCGTGCACCGACTGCACGCCCAACCCGGACGCCGGCGCGTTCACGTGGCGGCTCACGCCTCGCGACCCGACGACGATCTACCGCTTCGAGGATCAGAGCCCGGTGGTCGCGGGCCGCTCGACCCGGTTCGCGGTCGAGCATGGCGGCCTGGCGTGCGACCTGTGGGCGATGCCGCTGGTCGAGATCGCCGCGTCGACGCGGACCGTGATGATCACGCCGCGGGTGTTCGCGCGGGTTCCGGACTGTACGCTGGCCGCGAGCCAGATCCGCGTCGTGACGCTGGAGCTGGCGGCCGGCACCTGGACCATCCGCGGCGCCGGCACCACGCCACCACCGCCGGTCACGCTCACCGTCGGGGCGGCGCCGGCGCGCGCCTGCGGGCTGTCGCCGTGCACCCTCGATTGCGACTGCGACACCGCCAGCGGCGAACGCTGCCTGGGCGCCATGGGCCTCGGCGGCGCCTTCACCGCCTGCGTGCGGCCGTGCGAGCACAATCGTGATTGCGGCGACGGGGCCTGCGTCGACCTCGCCGACGGACACTTCCGCACCTGCGACCTGCAGCCCGAATGCAGCGCCGGCTTCCCGTGCCCGGGTGGCTACGCCTGCACCGCCGGCGTCTGCGAGCCGACGTTCACCCTGTCGCAATCGACGCGCGCCGGGTGCGTGAGCGATCAAGATTGCTCGGGCGGCCTGCGCTGCGTCGAGTCGACCACCGCCGCCGGCCCCAGCCGCTGCGAGGTCGCGTGCCGCACCGGCGGCGGCTGGTGCCAGGGCGCCCACGTCTGCGGCCCGGCGGCGGCCGATCTCAGCGGCCTGGCGCGCACGGATTCGGTGTGCGGCTTTCTCGGCGAATGACGCCGCCTCGTCGCGCGGTTCGCCACGGCGTGGGACTACAACTTCATCAGCTGGCGGACGGTCTCGATCACGTGGCGCAGCCGCATCGGCTTGTCGAGGAAGATGCTGGCGCCCGCCGCCAGGGCCGCCTCGCGGGCGCTGGGGCCGCCGGCCGAGACCGCGATGATCGGCAGCTGGGTGAGGCCGAGCGTGGTCCGGACCTTGTCGATCACGTAGGCGCCGTCGATCACCGGCAGATAGACGTCGATGATCAAGACGTCGAACGGCTCGCTGCTCAGCAGCGCGAGGGCGTCCTTGCCGTTGGTGGCGATGCGCACGTTGAAGGTGACGTCGGCGTCGCGCTTGATCGAGCCGGCCAGTCCATCACCGAGGAACGACGCCACGTGCGGGTTGTCCTCGACCACCAGCACGCGGACCAGTCGCGACACGGTGCGCGGGTCACCGGCGCGGATGCGGTCGATGACCTCGGCCAGCCGGGTCCGGCCCTCGCCGGCGAGGAACTCGATCCCGACCCCGGCCTCGTCGCCGTCGCGGACCCAGCGCACCACGCCGTCGATGCCGACCGGCTCGAGGAGCCCCGGGAAGGACAGCGCCAGGCGCACCGCGGTGTCGACCCCGAGCGCGCGCGCGGTGGCGATGAACGTGCCACCGCTCGACAGGTTGTCGGTGTAGTCGGCGACCAGCTCGTGGGCATCCTCGTACTCCACCAGCAGCGTCACGCCGGTGCGGTGGTGGCGGCGCTTCTCGTGCGGCGGCGGATCGGCGGGGACCTTCGGGTCGTCGGACGCAGGCAAGCGCGGATACCTCGGGGAAATTGTCCCTCGCGCGGTCCAGGGGCGCAACTCCTGCGCTACGCGCGCGGCAGCTCGAGGGTGAACGTGGCGCCCTCACCGGGCGTCGACGTGACCAGGATCGTCCCGCCGTGATCCTTGATGATCTGGTGGCTGAGCGCGAGGCCAAGCCCGGTGCCGCCGTCCTTGGTCGAGACGAACGGGTCGAACAGCCGGTCGCGCAACTCGGGCGCGATGCCGGGACCGTCGTCGGCGACCGCGACCGTCACCACCGTGTCGGTGGCCTGGGTCCGCACCCACACGTGCCCACCGCCGCGCCCCGACATCGCCTCGGCGGCGTTGCGGACCAGGTTGAGCAGGGCCTGGCGGATCTGGCCCTCGTCGCACATCACCGCCGGGAGATCGTCGCCATGTTCGACCACCAGCTCGACCTGGCGAGACGCCAGGTCCTCGCGCACGAAGCGCGCCAGATCGTCGACCAGCGCCGGCAGCGAGCTCGAGGTGAGCCGCGGCTTGGGCAGCCGCGCGAACGACAGGTACTCCTCCGTGATCGCGGTCAGGCGATCGACCTCGCGCGTGATGGCGCGGCAGATCTCGCGCGCCTCACCCGGCGAGGACGCCAGCTCCTCCTCGAGCAGCTCGGTGTTGAGCGCGATCGACGACAGCGGATTGCGGACCTCGTGGGTGATCATCGCCGCCATCTTGCCGACCGCGGCGAGGCGCTCGGAACGCACCAGCTCGCGCTCGCGCTCCTCGACGGCGCGGCCCATGGCGTTGAACTCGCGGGCCAGGTCGGCGACCTCGGCTGGCCCTTGCTCCTCGATCCGGCTGCCGTAGTCGCCGGCGGCGATCCGGCGCGCCGCGCTGCGCAGCCGGCCGAGCGGACGCAGGGACACGGTGACCCAGGCCGTGACCAGCAGGCCGGCAAGCACGGCGACCAGCCCCATCATCCCGGTGTAGAGACGCAGTCGCGACGCGTTGTACTCGAGGTTCCCCGCGATCCGCTCGGTGCGCACGCGCAGCTGGTCGGCGAGCTCGCCCATCGACTGGAACAACCGATGCTCGGCGTCGAGCAGGCGCTCCTGCGCGGCGACCCCGGCTTGCAGGCGTGCCGGATCGGTGGTCGGCGGCTCGGCACCCAGCGAGCGCTCGATCGGCGGCGCGGCCAGCAGCGCGACGTAGGTGTCGGCGAGCTGTTCGACCGAGCGCTTCATGCCGGTGGCGCGGTCGAGGTAGCGGCTGACGACGGCGCCGTGCCCGCGGGGCAGGTCGTGCATCCCCTCGAGCGTCGTGGTCAGCCGGTCGAGCAGGTCGCCGCGCGCCGTGCGCAGCCGGTGCAGGCGCCGCGACACCATCGTGGGCGTGCCCTCGCCCGCCATCTCGTCGCGGAGGTACGCGAACAGCATCTGCTGCTGGCCGGCCAGGTCCTTGGAAGCGATCGTCAGCTTGAGGTATCGGGTCCGGATGACCTCGATCTCCGACCGCAGATCGTTCATGTAGGTGACGATCCAGATCATGGTGGCGCCGAACACCACGATCAGCAGCGCGAATCCGGCGAGGATGCGAGCCGAGAGCGTTCGGAGGAAGGCCGGCCGCATCGGGGTGCCGACAAGGTACCAGCCAGCGTCGGTCCGACCAAATCCGCGCCCGGCGTAGATCACGCTCACGGCTGGCCGCCGATGTGTATACTCCCCGAATCGAGGGAGTCATGAAGCGAATCCTGGGCATGTTGATCACGCTCGCCATCCTCACGATGGCGAGCCCCGCACTGGCGGGTAAACCGTCGATCGCGATCCTCGGCCTCGAGGTCATCGACGACGGCACCAGCATGGACGCCAAGGCGACCCAGTTCGCCGAGGCCCTCACCGAGGCGCTCCGCCAGCGTGCGCGGACCGGCACCGGGCCGTTCGCGCTCGCCCCCGGCAGCGACAAGAACCTCATCGAGATGAAGCTGCTGTCGAGCTGCGAGAACGAGGCCAACGCGTGCATGGCCGCGATCGGCGCCGAGCTCGCCGCCGACCGCCTGCTGTTCGGCAAGGTCGAGAAGCGCGGCAACGGCTACCAGGTGTCGCTCAAGCTCCTCAACGTCGAGACCAAGTCGGCCGAGCGCAGCACCACCGAGGTGGTGCCGTTCGCGGAGTCGTCGGGCACCGCGCTGACCGTCTGGGGCAAGAAGCTGTACGCGAAGATCAGCGGCACCTCGAACCAGGGCACGCTGATCATCAAGGCCAACGTCGACCGCGGCACCGTCTATCTCGACGGCGACGCCCGCGGCAACCTGGTCGGCGGCACGGCGCGCATCGCCGGCCTCGACGCCGGCGACTACAAGCTGATGGTCGAGGCCGAGTGTTACCTGCGCCATGAAGCCAAGGTGTCCGTCGAGGGCGGCAAGGACGTCACCGAGAAGGTCGACCTGGAGAAGAACGCGCTCGGCGCCTGCGCCGATGGTGGTGGTGGTGGTGGTGGCGGTGGTGGTGGCGGCGGCGCGGGCCCCGGCGGTGGCGGTGGCGGCGGTGGGGGCGGGAGCGGGAGCGACGGCGCCATCATCAGCGGCACGATCTCCGATCACGATCGTCCCGGCGGCGGCGCGCGGGCGCTGTTCTGGACCTCGTCGGCGGTGACCGCGGCCGGGGTCGGCACCTGGGCGTACGGGTATTTCGGGCTGATCAAGCCCAACGAGGGCTCGCCCGGCAATACCGGCGACACCACGAAGTGTCACGACGCCACGCCCGAAGGCAGCGAGGATCAGAACTGCAAGGACGGCCTGACCGGCAAGAAGCTGACCCAGGTCGCGATCCCGCTGACCCTGATCGCCGGCGCCGCGGCGGGCTACTTCTTCTACAAGGGCTACGTCCAGCCCAAGAAGCCCGGCACCGAGCGCCCGCTGTCGACACGACGCAAGCGCAACGTGATCGTCGCGCCCACGGTCTCCGCCAAGGAGATCGGCGGCGTGCTCTACATCGAGTTCTAGATCGAGCTCTGGATCGAGCTCTGGATCGAGTGCTGGCCGCCGCCCCGCGGCGGCACGGTCACTGGAACAGCAGGTCGAAGCGGTCGCGCGTGAGGCTGAAGCGATCGGTGAGGCGGACGGCCCACACCGCCTCGACCAGACAGGAGGCGACCGGCAGCTTGTCGCCGGCATCGATCGCGACGTCGACCACCTCATCGAGGGTGGTCTCGACGGCGAGCTGGACCGTCCAGCCCGCCGCCGGCTTGTGGGTCGCGACGCAGGCCTTGGCCGCCGTCGCCACCAGGGCCATCAGATCGGGGCGGAGCGGCGGCCGCATCCCGCCGCCACCCGAGCCCATGCCCGAGCCGTGGCCGATGCCGCTGCCCATGTGCTCCAGCGGCAGCCCGATCGTCGACGGACGCACGCCGGGCTCGATGGCCAGGTACGAGGTCACCGGCGACACCGCGCGGCCCATCATCGCGACCTTCATCTGCTCGGCCTCGGACAGGTCCCCGTGCTCGTCCTCGGAGAACACCCAGCCCGCGGTGGCCCGCGAGAACCCGGCGTCGACGGTGACCACGCGCTTGAACGCGTCGCCCCAGATCTTGCCGGTGACGGTCACGCTATCCGGAGCCTTGAGGAGCGCCCGCATCACGCGCACGCCGGTGCCCTCGCGCAGGGCGTCCTCGCCGTCGCCGGTGATCTCGTCGCCGGCATCGATGCCGGCCACCTTGGCGTAATCGAGCTGGATCGGCCGCACCAGGCCCAGCACGCGCAGGCCGAGGTTCTTGTGAGGCTTGGCCGGTACGCCGGTCAGTCGCGCCATCATGCCGCGGTGCGCGGCGGCCAGCGGCGCCAGCGGCGCGGCGTCGTCGCGGGTGAGCGCGATGCTGTCGCCGTCGCCGAGCTCGGGCACGACCACGTGTGCGATCGCGCCCCGCGGCAGCTTGGCCAGCGCGGCCAGCGCCTGCGTGGCGTCGAGGCTCGACCGCACCAGCTCGTCGGTCGTCATCACGACGCGCAGCGCGTCCTTGCCGGCCGTGACGCCGTCGAGCGCCTTGACCGCGAGCCGCGCGCCGGCGTCGAGCGCGCTGCCGTTGCCGGGCGCGAGCTTGCCGGCCTTGCGCGCCGCCTCGACGCGGCCGGCGACCTCGGCGGCCGGCACCAGCGCGCCGAACAACCGGGTGGCCGCGCGGCGGTAGATCACGATCTCGGCAGCGGCGTCGGGAACGTGCGACAGGTAGGCGCGCACGATCGCCAGCTGGGCGTCGATCCCGCCCTGGCCGATCGAGTGCGAGCCATCGATGACGAACACGACCTTGGCCTGGACCGGCAGCGGCCGCAGCTCGGGTGCGACGTCGAGCTCGAGGCGACCGAAGGCATGCTGGTCCGAGGCCACGACCTTGCCCAGGCGCGCGGCGATCACGTCGATCCGTGGCGGCGCCACCTCGATCACCGCCAGCCCGGCGTCGTTCGCGCTCTCCGGCGCGTCGGGGATGAACAGCGGCAGATCAGAGGCCACGGCCTTGATCGCGGCGGCGCCGGTGCCGAGCTCGATCGACCAGGTATCGACGGTGCCGACGTCGAGCGCGGCGTGGTCCGAGACCACCAGCTGCCACGCGCCGGCGCCGGACGTCCCGGCCGGTAGCTTGACCGGGAACGTGCCCTTGAGGTCGTTGTCGCCGCCGCCGCTACCGCCATGGACCACGACCCGCGCGCCCTTGGGCGTGATCAGATCGACGCGCAGATCGCTGCGATAGGTGTGATCGATCCCGAGCGTCACCTTGGCCTCGGTGAACGTCTTCTTCGACGCGGCGGTCGCCGGCACCACCAGGCTGCTGCCGACGTAGCTGGCGTCGCTCGAGCCCTCGACGACGTCGAACCAGGGCGGGCGGATGGCCGGCAGGAGCACCAGCGGGGCCCCCGGCGTCGCCCGCAGCCCATCGACGACGATGCGGGTGGTGGCATCGCCCCAGCTCGGCTGCACCGTCACCACCGGCGCCGCCAGGCGTCGGCTCTCGGCCGGCACCTCCGGCGCGTCGGCGCTCTGGTCGTGGGCGGCGAGCCGGGGGTACGACAGGAACAGGCGACCGCCCTGATAGCGGGTCGGCACGGTCAGCGTGTACTCCACGGTCGACGCCTGCCCGGGCAGCACCGGGAACACCTGCAGGTAGAGCTTGTCGGCCCACAACCACTGCAACAGCGCCGGGTCCTTGGGCGCGAACGCGCCCCGTCCGGTCAGCTCCTGGTAGAGCTTCGCCGCCTGCTCGCGCTCCATCAGCTCGCCGTCGTACCAGCGGTCGCGGGCGCGGATGCGCAGCCCGGTGGCGGCGGCGCCGAACGGCAGGTCGATCGCCAGCCCGGCCTCGTCGGCGACATCGCCGGGGTTCGCGAACACGCGCCGTACCCGGTAGGTGGCGACGCCCTTGTCGATCGTGATGTCGACCGCGTGCGAGACCTCGCGCAGCGGCTGACCGAGCGCGGTGCGCAGCTCGTCGGCAAACGCCGGCGGGGCGGTGATGGTGGCCAGGGCGAGGATGGGCAGGGCAAGCCGCATGGCAGGCATCATGCCCCCTCGGACACCGCCGCGGCCGAACGGATGCGGGGCAACGACTGGCGATGGGCGTCGCTCGGGCTCGGGCTCGGGCTCGGGCTCGGGCTCGGGCTCGGGCTCGGCTAGCGCTTGCGGACGCGGACGTTGGTCTTGCCGCCGCGCGCTCCCGGCGAGCGCATCGCCAGGCCCAGGCCCAGCTTGGTCACGTCGACCTTGCCCAGCGCGGCGAGGTCGCCCTGCCGGGTCGTGTTGACCGTCGGATACTCGCTCTTCGAGGCCACGATCAGGCCGGCGCCCTCGAGCCCGCGCAGCAGATCGAGCACGTCCTTCTGCGACCAGCCGCGCAGGCACCCCAGGTCGGCCAGCTCGTCCCAGCGCCGGTCCTCCTCGACCGACCCCACCGCCAGCGCCGCGATCCGCGTGCGCCCGAAGCGGCCGTGCAGCGCGCCGACCAGCAACAGCAGGCGCTCGATGCCGCGCTTGGTCTTGGCGTCCATCTCGACGGCGCCGACCTGCGTGCCGCCCACGGCATGGCAGACGTCGCACGAACCACAGCGCCGTCCGCGGTCGCTCCATTCCTCGTCCCCGAAGTACTCGAGGATCACCTGCCGCCGGCACCGCGACGACCACGCGTACTCGACCATGGCGCGCAGCTTGCTGCGCTCGACCTCGGCCCGCCGCGCCAGCCCGTCGACATCGAGGGCCGGGAAGGTCCCGGCCTCGGGCCGCACCGCTTCCCACACGTCGCTGTCGCGCCGCAACAACCCGTGGCGCTCGAGCAGGCGCACCGCCGACGCCACCGTCGAGGCATGCGGCTCGCCCGGCAGCAGCTTGCCGACCCGATCCTCGACGTCACCGGCGCCCAGCTCGGGCTGCTCGCGCAAGAGCTTCCACAGACCGCGCAGCTGCTCGGAGCTCGGGTACGAGGCGTCGATCAAGAACTCCTGCAGCCGGACGTCGCCGGCGCCGAACAGGAGCACGCACTTGGTCGGCCGCCCGTCGCGCCCACCGCGACCGCACTCCTGGTAGTACGCCTCGGGGCTGCGCGGGACGTCGGCGTGCACGACGACGCGGATGTCGCTCTTGTCGACGCCCATGCCGAACGCGTTGGTGGCCACGATGGCGTCGAGCTGGCCGGCCATGAACACGTCCTGGGCCTCGTCGCGCTTCTTGTCGTCGAGGCCGGCGTGGTAGACGCGGACCCGCATGCCGGCGCGGCCCAGCGTCTCGGCGTACTTCTCGGCGTTCTTGCGCGTCGACGCGTAGACCAGCGCCACGCCACCGTCGCGGGTCCGCGCCAGCTGGATCAGGCGCTGGCTCTTCTCGTCGATGCCGCGGATCTTCTCGACCGAGTACGACAGGTTGGGGCGGTCGAAGCCGCGGACGTGAACCCGCGGCGCCTTCATGTCGAGCTGCTGGGCGATGTCGGCCCGCACCTGAGGCGTGGCGGTGGCGGTGAACGCGGCCAGCCGCGGCGGCCGCAGCTCGCGGATCATCTCGCCGATGCGCCGGTAGTCGGGGCGGAAGTCGTGCCCCCACTCGCTGATGCAGTGAGCCTCGTCGATGGCGACCAGCGCCAGCCGGTCGCCGATGGAACGCAGCGCCTCGATGAACCGCGGGCTGCGGAAGCGCTCGGGCGCGACGTAGACCAGCGTGAACAGCCCGGCGCGGATGCCGTCGAGGATGTCGCGCTGCTGCTCGGCCGTGGCGGCGCTGGTCAAGGCGGTCGCGGCGACCCCGCGCGCGGTCAGCACGTCGACCTGATCCTTCATCAGGGCGATCAAGGGCGACACCACCAGCGTCACGCCGCCGCGCTGGCCGAGCACGATCGCCGGCAGCTGGTAACACAAGGACTTGCCGGCCCCGGTCGGCATGACCGCCACCACCGGATGGCCATCGAGCACGTCGGCGATGACCTCGGACTGTCCCAGGCGCAAGGTCGCGAAGCCGAACACGTCGGCCAGCACACGATCGAGCACGCCGCTCGGCCGCACCGCATCCACCTCCACCACGTTCGCAGCGATCACATCGACACCGGTCTCGTCGCTTACCACCCCGGTCTGATCACCCGACGTCACGGCAGGTGGATCCGCCAGCGCCCGTTGACCCGCCGCAACGGCAGCTGCGCCCGCCCCGCCGGCCCGGCGACCTCGACCACGGCGTCGTCGCCGGTGATCGACACCACCCGGATCTCGGTCGGCGGCGGCACGTCGTCCGACGACCCGATCGAGATCAGATCCAGCGCCGCGTAGCGCGTGCTCGAACCGACCAGCTCGGTCGCCTCCTTGGCCTGTCCCTCGAGGCGGCGCTGGGTGTCGGGCGACAGCATCTGCCACACCGCCTTGCGATCACCGGCGCGCGCCGCCGTCACCAGGCTGCGCACGGTGGCGTCGGGGCCGGGCGACCGCACGGTGCAGCCGCGCCCGACCACGGCCGCGGCCAGCGCCATCGCCGCCACCGCGCTGGCGGCGGCCGCGATCGCACGCCGTCGCGAGGTCAGGGCGAGCGCCACAGCCCCAGCTTCTGCCGCACCTCGGCCATCGTGCGCTGGGCGATGGCGCGCGCCTTGTCGGCGCCAGCGGCGAGGATCTCGTCGACCCGCGCCGGGTTGGCGACCAGCGCGGCGCGGCGCTCGCGATAGTCGGCGAAGTGCTCGATCATGCGCCCGACGAGACGGCCCTTGCAGTCGACGCAGCCGATGCCGGCGGTGGTGCACCCCTCGCGCACCCAGGCGCGGTCGTCATCGGTCGAGAAGATCTTGTGGAACGAGAAGACGTTGCAGACGTCGGGATCGCCCGGATCCTCGCGCGTCACGCGCTTCTCGTCGGTGACCATGCGGCCGAGCAGCTTGCGCAGCGGCTTGTCCTCGATCGCCGACAGCGGGATGTGGTTGCCGAGCGACTTGGACATCTTCTGCTTGCCGTCGAGGCCGAGCACCTTGGGGGTCTCGGTCAGCTTGGGCTCGCACTCGGGGAACACCTTGCCCCAGCGGTTGTTGAAGCTGCGCCCGATGCGGCGCGCCAGCTCGAGGTGCTGGACCTGATCGGCGCCGACCGGGACCAGCTCGGCCTTGTAGAGCAGGATGTCGGCGGCCTGCAGGACCGGGTAGCTGAACAGGCCGGCGTTGATGTTCTCGGACTGGTTGACCGACTTGTCCTTGAACTGCGTCATGCGCTCGAGGTCACCGTGGCCGGTGACCGCGCTCAGCACCCACGCCAGCTCGGTGTGCTCGGGAACCGCTGACTGCACGAACAGGATCGCGCGATCCGGATCCACGCCCAGGGCGAGGATGTCGAGCGCCATGTCGTGGACCCGCGACTTCATCTCCTTGACCGGGTAGTCCTGGGTGATGGCGTGATAGTCGACCACGCAGTAGATGCACCGGTATTGGTCTTGCATCTTGACCCAGTTATGAATGGCCCCGATGTAGTTACCCACATGGAGCTCACCCGTCGGCTGGATGCCTGAGAAGACCGTTTTCATGGGGCTTTCTGTGTACTTGTGGTCGGGTAGAGCGTCAACTAGACTTTGAATCCTTCGCCGGTCACACCGTCGAACGGATTGGAAAAACGGAGGAACTCATGCGTATGCGCCGCTTGCTTCATTGCGTTGGATTTGCTGGCCTGGCCTTCGCGGCGCAGGCATGTGTGGTCCGGTCAGCACAGCCCGTGAACTCTGGCTACGGCTACTCGTCGACGAGCTCCTCCTACGTCGCCGGCGGCATCTACGTCGGTGAGCCGTCGGCCTACACCGTCAACAGCATGCCACCGCAGCCGCTGTACGAGACCATGACCTCGTCGCCTGGCTACGGCTACGTGTGGATCGACGGCTACTGGCACTGGAGCGGCTACGAGTGGGAATGGGTGGGTGGCCGCTGGGTGCAGCAGCAGAGCGGCTACTACTACGTGCAGCCGTACTACGACTACGGCACCAACGGTGGCTACGCGTACACGCCCGGCTACTGGACGCGTCCGGATCGCTTGCCGGAGCGCGGCCAGGTCCGCGACCACCGCGACGGTCGCCCGCCGGTCGTGGTCCGCCCGCCGCCGGTGATCAACCCGACGTACCCGACCTACCCGACGCATCCGACGCCGCCGCCGGTGGTGCAGCCGCCGCCGACGTACCCGACGCATCCCACGGCGCCGCCCGTGCAGCCGCCGCGCTACCAGCCGCCGCCCTACACCCCGCCGCCGGTGGTCGCCCCGCCGCCGCGCTACCAGCCGCCGCCGCCGGTCGTCGCGCCACCGCCGCCGCACTACACGCCGCCGCCGCCGGTGGTCGCCCCGCCGCCGCGCCCCCCGGCGCCGCC
>CANKMW010000076.1 GCA_947483555.1 Myxococcales bacterium | reverse complement strand
GGACGGGATGGAGATGGTCATGCCGGGCGACAACATCCGGGTCGAGGTCGATCTGATCTCGGCGATCGGCTGCGAGGAAGGCCTCCGTTTCGCCATCCGCGAGGGCGGCAAGACCGTCGGCGCCGGCGTGGTCACCTCGATCCTCGCCTGATTTCAATGAGTTGCAACGGCGTGCCGATGCGGGTCGGTGCCATCCGGGCCCGACCTTGCTTCGCCGATAACCCCCCGCAAGAACCAGCAAAAAGCCCTTCCATTGAAACTCGTTTTGAGTAGACTGCGCGACTCCTCAGAGGACCCAGGAACCAGCCCATGACTACCCCGCGGATCCGCATCCGGCTCAAGGCCTACGACCACAAGCTCCTCGATCAATCGGCTGGCGAGATCGTCGAGACCGCCAAGCGCACCGGAGCCAAGGTCGCCGGCCCGATCCCGTTGCCGACCAAGATCAACAAGTACTGCGTCCTCCGCTCGCCGCACACCGACAAGAAGTCGCGCGAGCAGTTCGAGATCCGTACCCACAAGCGCCTGCTCGACATCCTCGAGCCGACCCAGCAGACCCTCGACGCCCTGATGAAGCTCGACCTGTCGGCCGGCGTCGACGTCGAGATCAAGACCTGATCGCTCTCGCTGCTTAGGACCGTGCCATGAAGCTAGACGTCAAGAACACCGCCGGCAAGAACGTGGGCCAGATCGATCTGGCCGACGACGTCTTCGCCGCCGAGGTCCACGAGCACCTCCTGTGGGAGGTCGTGAAGTGGCAGCTCGCCAAGCGCCGTGCCGGAACCGCCTCGACCAAGCGCATGAGCGAGGTCCGCGGCTCGAGCATCAAGGCGTGGAAGCAGAAGGGCACCGGCCGCGCTCGCCAGGGTAGCCGCAAGGGGCCGCACTGGGTCGGCGGCGGCTCGGTCTTCGGACCCAAGCCGCGGAGCTACGAGTACGCGCTGCCCCGGAAGCAGAAGCGGGTCGCGCTGCGCTCGGCGCTGTCGCTGCGCGCCGGCGAGCAGAAGCTCATCGTCCTCGACAAGTTCGAGTCCGACGGCAAGACCAAGGCCATCGCCGCCGCGCTCGCCGCGCTCGGCGTGGCCCAGCCCTCTTCGAAGGTGCTGATCGTCGATGCCAAGGACAACACGCTGCTCGCCCGCGGGGCGCGCAACCTGGCGACGTCGAAGTGGCTGGCCGCCGACGGCCTCAACGTCTACGACATCCTCCGCCACGAGACCTTGGTCTTGACCCAGGCCGCGGCCAAGCAGGTGGAGGCGGCGCTCAGCCTGTCTTCCACGGACTCCGGAGTCGAGTGAGTCATGCGAGCCCCACAATCCATCATCAAGCGCCCGCTGCTCACCGAGAAGACCGCGCGCATGCGTGAGACCGGTGGCGCCAGCGACCGTCCGGCCGAGGGCGACGACTACGCCCAGCAGGTCGTGTTCGAGGTCGTGCGCGACGCCAACAAGGTCGAGATTCGCAACGCCATCGAGACCCTGTTCAAGGTCTCGGTCACCCAGGTCCGTACGCTGATCGCGCGCGGCAAGGACAAGCGCGTCGGCAAGTTCAGCGGTCGCCGTCCGGCCTGGAAGAAGGCCGTGGTCACGCTCAAGGCCGGCGATAGCATCGCCTTCTTCGAGGGAGTCTGACCGTGGCGATCATCAAGTACAAGCCGACCTCGCCGGGCCGCCGTGGCATGTCCACGCAGGATTTCGGCTCCATCACCAAGGGCAAGCCCGAGAAGTCGCTGCTCGAGCACAAGACCGCCACCGGCGGCCGCAACAACCACGGCCGCATCACCTCGCGGTTCCGTGGCGGTGGCCACAAGCAGCGCTACCGCAAGATCGACTTCAAGCGCACCAAGACCGGCGTGCCGGCCAAGGTGATGGGGATCGAGTACGACCCCAACCGCTCGGCCCGCATCGCGCTGGTTCGCTACGCCGATGGCGAGCTGGCGTACATCATCGCGCCGCAGAAGCTCGACGTCGGCGACCAGATCATCAGCGCCAACTCGGCCGACATCAAGCCGGGCAACTCGCTGCCCCTGCGCCACATCCCGGTCGGCACCGAGGTCCACTGCGTGGAGCTCAAGATCGGTGGCGGCGCGCAGCTCGGCCGCTCGGCCGGCGCGCGCGTCGTGCTGATGGCGAAGGAAGGCGACCGCGCCACCATCCGGCTGCCGTCGGGCGAGATGCGGTTCGTCCACATCGACTGCCGCGCCACCGTCGGCGTGATCGCCAACTCCGAGCACGCCAACATCGAGTGGGGCAAGGCCGGCCGCAAGCGCTGGCTCGGCCGGCGCCCCCACCAGCGCGGTGTCTCGATGAACCCCGTCGATCACCCGATGGGTGGCGGTGAGGGTCGCAGCTCCGGTGGCCGGCACCCGTGCACGCCATGGGGCCAGCCGACCAAGGGTTACAAGACGCGTCACAACAAGCGCACGGACAAGAACATCGTCCGTCGGCGTACCAAGTAGTCGGAGCCAGACCATGCCCCGCAGCATCAAAAAAGGTCCGTACGTCGAGCCATTTCTGTTCAAGAAGATGGCCGCCGCGGCGAAAGAAACCAACCCCAACAAGCGGGTCATCAAGACGTGGTCGCGCCGCTCGACGATCACGCCCGAGATGGTCAGCCTCACGTTCGCGGTCCACAACGGCCGCAAGTTCATCCCGGTCTTCGTCTCCGAGCACATGGTCGGACACAAGCTCGGCGAGTTCTCGCCGACCCGGACCTATCACGGTCACGGCGGCGACAAGAAGGCCCGCTAAGGGATCCCGAGGATAGCGTCATGGAAGCCAGAGCCCTTATCCGCGGTATCCCGATGTCCCCACGCAAGATGCGTGTGGTCGCCAACCTCGTGCGCGGCCAGCAGGTCGAGGCCGCGGTCGGCATGCTCGACCTCATGCCCAAGCGGGCGGCCCGCCTGATCTCCAAGGCCGTCAAGTCGGCGGCCTCGAACGCCGAGGAGAAGTCGGGCGGCGACGTGTCGGTCGAGGATCTCCGTATCGCGATCATCACGGTCGACGGCGGCACCATCGCCAAGCGCTGGATGCCGCGCTCGATGGGTCGCGCCAATCGAATCAATCACCGCACCAGCCACCTGACGGTGGTTGTGTCGGACGAGTGACGGACGAGGAACGAGGACTCACATGGGCCAGAAGACGCATCCCACCGGTTTCCGCCTCGGCATCATCAAGACGTGGTCGTCGCGATGGTACGAGGACAAGAACTACGCCAAGTGGCTCCACGAGGACCTTCGCCTCAAGGGCTTCATCAAGAAGAAGCTCAACTTCGCCGGCATCTCGTACATCGAGATCGAGCGCGCGGCGAACAAGTGCAAGATCAACATCCACACCGCGCGCCCCGGCATCGTGATCGGCAAGCGCGGCGCCGGCGTCGAGACTCTCAAGAAGGAAGTCCAGGCGCTGACCGAGAACGAGGTCTTCCTCAACATCGTCGAGGTCCGCAAGGCCGAGACCAACGCGCAGCTGGTGGCCGAGAACATCGCCACCCAGCTCGAGCGCCGCATCGCCTTCCGTCGCGCCATGAAGAAGGCCGTGCAGACCGCCATGAAGTTCGGCGCCAAGGGGATCAAGGTCGCGTCGGCCGGCCGCCTCGGCGGCGCCGAGATGTCGCGCCGTGAGTGGTACCGCGAAGGCCGGGTGCCCCTGCACACGCTGCGCGCCGACATCGAGTACGGCCAGACCGAGGCCCACACCACGTACGGATCGATCGGCGTGAAGTGCTGGATGTTCCACGGCGAGGTCCTCCAGGCCCGCAAGCAGGACCCGCGCACGACCACCGCTCGCTGAGCCGTCACCGACCACGCCGAGTCATTAGGACCGCTTCATGTCCCAGCTCTCCCCCAAGAGAACCAAATTCCGCAAGCAGCACAAGGGCCGCACCCCTGGCTTTGCCAAGGGTGGCAACCGGGTCTCCTTTGGCGACTTCGGCATGCAGATCCTCGAGCCCGGCTGGCTCACGTCCCGCCAGATCGAGGCGGCCCGCGTCGCGATCAGCCGCGCCGTGAAGAAGGGCGGCAAGATCTACGTCCGGGTGTTCCCCGACAAGCCGTTCACCAAGAAGCCGGCCGAGACCCGCATGGGTACCGGCAAGGGCGCCGTCGAAGGCTGGGTCGCGGTGGTCAAGCCGGGGCGCGTGATCTTCGAGGTCGAGGGCGTGGACGTCACGCTGGCGAAGGAGGCCTTCCTCCGCGCCCACCACAAGATCCCGCTGCGCAGCCAGCTGGTCTCCCGGGAGCCGGTGCTATGAGCAAGGCCAACGACGCCCTCGACAAACTCCGGGATCTGCCAGCCAACGAGCTGCGGGTCGCGCTCGCGCGCATCCGCGACGAGCTGTTCCGGCTCCAGCTCGGCAAGCACACCAACCAGGTCACCTCGACCGCCGCGATGACCGACAAGCGTCGCGAGCTGTCGCGGATCCTCACGATCCTGCGCGCCCGCGATCTCGACCTCGAGAAGCAGGGCGCGCGGTCACCGTCGCGCTCGCGCGTCGCCAAGGAGGGCTGATCCATGTCGGCCACCGTATCCGCCCCCGACACCACCACCGCGGCCGCCGCCGATGACCGCGGCAGCCGCCGGACGATCACCGGCACGGTGACCTCCAACGCGATGGCCAAGACCGTCGTGGTCTCGGTCATCCGTCGCGTCCGCGATCGCCGCTTCCACAAGTTCGTCACCCGCCGCGTCAAGTACAAGGCGCACGACGAGCTCAACGCCTCGAACGTCGGCGACCTGGTCGAGATCATCGAGTCGCGGCCGTACTCGAAGACCAAGAAGTGGCGTGTGTTCCGCACCCTCAAGAAGGGCGAGCTGAACGACGTCAAGGAGGTCTTGCCGTGATCCAGCAGACGTCCGTCCTCGACGTGGCCGACAACTCGGGCGCGAAGAAGGTCTATTGCATCAAGGTGCTGGGCGGAACCCGGCGGCGCTACGCGTCGATCGGCGATGTCATCATCGTCTCGGTCCGCGAGGCGATTCCCAACTCCAAGGTGAAGAAGGGCGAGGTCGCCCGAGCGGTGATCGTCCGCACCTCCAAGGAGCTGGCTCGTTCCGACGGCAGCACGATCCGCTTCGACGGCAACTCGGCGGTGCTCGTCAACAAGGAGAACGAGCCGATCGGGACCCGCATCTTCGGGCCGGTCGCTCGCGAGCTGCGCGCCAAGCGCTTCATGAAGATCATCTCGCTGGCGCCGGAGGTGCTGTGATGGCGCACGTACGTCGTGGCGACCTGGTCGTCGTCACCAAGGGCAAGGACAAGGGCAAGCGCGGCAAGGTGCTGCGCGTGGTTGGCGCTCGGGTGATCGTCGAGAAGGTCAACCTGATCAAGCGGCACACCAAGGCCAGCCAGAAGAACCCGCAGGGCGGCATCATCGAGAAGGAGGGCACGATCGCGGTCGCGAACGTGCTGCTCTGGGACGACAAGCTCGGCCGGGGTGCGCGCACCAAGGTCGTCGTCGATGGCGGCGAGAAGTTCCGCGTCGGCACCAAGAGCGGGACCCGGTTCCCGAATCCCGGTCTCTGACCAGGTCTGAATCAGACCTCTGACCCTGCGGCAACGCAGGTAACCAAGGCACCCGAAGGTAACGACGATGGCGAAGGACGACGACAAGGGCGCGGCGAAAGCCGCCGCCCCCAAAGAAAAAAAGCCCCCTCAGGCCAAGGGCCCGGGGCGCAAGAAGGTCGCCGAGCCCACGGGCCCGGCGCCGAAGTACAAGCGCACCCAGCCGCCGCGGCTGAAGCAGCTGTACCGAGGCACGATCCACGGTCAGTTGATCAAGGACTTCAGCTACACCAGCGCCATGCAGGCGCCGCGGGTGATGAAGATCTCGCTCAACATGGGCCTCGGACGGGCTGCCCACGACGCCAAGATCATCGACTTCGCGGTCGAGGAGCTCAAGGCGATCGCAGGCCAGGCGCCGGTGATCACGAAGGCCAAGAAGGACATCGCCAACTACAAGCTCCGCAAGGGTCACAAGATCGGCGTGATGGTCACGCTGCGCGGTGACCGGATGTGGGAGTTCCTCGACCGCCTGTGCAACATCGCGCTGCCCCGCGTGCGCGACTTCCGCGGCGTGTCGCCCAAGGGCTTCGACGGCCGGGGCAACTACACCCTCGGCGTCAAAGAGCAGATCATCTTCCCCGAGATCGAGTACGACAAGATCGACCAGGTCAAGGGAATGAACATCTCGATCATCACCACCGCGAAGACGGACAACGAAGGTCGGGCGCTGCTCGCGTACCTCGGCATGCCCTTCCGGCAACCGACGCCGGCGACGCCCGTGGCGCCCGTGACGCCGACGCCAGTGACACCAGTGCCCGTGGGCACGCAAGGAGCGGCCGCGTGAGCAAGCTCGTCGACAGGCTTCCCAAGAAGTACAAGTTCAAGGTCCGGCAGCATAACCGCTGCAAGCGGTGCGGTCGTTCGCGCGCGTTCCTGCGCAAGTTCGAGATGTGCCGGTGCTGCTTCCGCGAGCTCGCCCTGCGTGGCGAGATCCCGGGCGTCATCAAGTCGAGCTGGTGAGGAGAACGTACCGTGTCGATGACCGACCCCATCGCTGATTTCCTGGCTCGTCTTCGCAACGGCATCCGCGCCCGCAAGCGCGAGGTGGCGTGTCCGCGCTCGATCATGAAGGTGCGCATCGCCGAGATCCTCCGCACGGAGGGCTTTCTCGACGGTGTCGTCAGCGCCGACAACGAGCTGTCGGGCACGCTGACCGTGACCCTGCGCTACGACGGCCGAACCCACAACGCGATCACCGGCCTGCGCCGCGTGTCTCGCCCGGGCCAGCGCAAGTACGTGCCGGCCAAACAGGTGCCGCGAGTCCGCAACGGGCTCGGCATCGCCATCATCTCCACGTCGCAGGGACTGATGACCGACCGCGAGGCGCGCAAGCGTGGCGTGGGCGGCGAGATCCTCTGCGAGGTCTGGTGAGGCATTAGGAGCTAGGCATGTCCCGCATCGGCAACCGTTCCATCGAGATCCCCAAGGGCGTGACCGTCACCATCACCCCGCAGGCGATCACCGCCAAGGGCCCCAAGGGCTCCCTGACGCTCGACCGCCACAAGGCGATCGACGTCAAGGAAGAGAAGGGCGAGCTCATCTTCACCCGCCGCGGTGAGGGCAAGCCCGACCGCGCTGCGCACGGCCTGATGCGCGCTCTGACCGCGAACCTCGTGGTCGGCGTCACCAAGGGCTTCGAGCGTCAGCTCGAGATCAACGGCGTTGGTTACCGCGCCGAGGTCAAGGGCACCATGCTGGTGCTGACGCTCGGGTTCTCGCACCCGGTCGAGTTCAAGCTGCCCGAGGGCGTCACCGCCAAGGTCGAGAAGAACATTCTCACCCTGTCGGCGATGAACAAGCAGCAGCTCGGCGCGGCGGCGGCGAAGATTCGCAGCTTCCGCGGCCCCGAGCCCTACAAGGGCAAGGGCGTGAAGTACATCGAGGAGAAGATCCTCCGCAAGGCGGGCAAGGCCGCCGGCAAGGGCAAGTAGGAGTCCGCCATGGCTGGCCACGAAAAAATTGGAAGCGAACGCGAGCGCACGCGCCTGCGCCGCAAGGTCACGATTCGCAAGCGCGTCACCGGCACCGCCGACCGTCCACGCCTCAGCGTGTTCCGGTCGTCGAAGCACATCTACGCCCAGGCCATCGACGATGTCAGCGGCCAGGTGCTGGCGGCGGCCAGCGATCTCGAGCCGGCGCTCAAGGCCGAGCTCGAGGGCAAGAACAAGAAAGACAAGGCCAAGGTGGTGGGCAAGGCGATCGGCGCGAAGCTGGTCGCCAGGCAGGTCACCACGGTCGTCTTCGACCGCAACGGTTACCTGTATCACGGCCGCGTCGCGCATGTCGCCGACGGCGCGCGCGAAGCCGGCCTGGCTTTCTG
Organism: Myxococcales bacterium; assembly: GCA_947483555.1. Classification (GTDB taxonomy): domain Bacteria; phylum Myxococcota_A; class Polyangia; order Haliangiales; family Haliangiaceae; genus UBA2376. The sequence goes on along the minus strand of CANKMW010000076.1, from coordinate 38,707 downwards.
AGTCGGCGATCTGAGCTGCAGAACAGACGGAACGAGAATATATAAATGTCGATCAATCCAGAAGAAGTCGGCGAGCTCGTCGACAAGGTCGTCTTCATCAACCGTGTTGCCAAGGTTGTGAAGGGCGGCCGGCGGTTCTCGTTCTCCGCGCTCGTCGTCGTCGGTGACCAGAACGGTCACGTCGGCGCCGGCCTGGGCAAGGCCAACGAGGTGCCCGAGGCGATCCGCAAGGGCACCGACCGCGCCAAGCGGAACCTGTTCCGCATCCCCCTGATCAAGGGCACGATCCCGCACGAGATCATGGCCGAGTTCGGCGCCGCCAAGGTGCTGCTCAAGCCAGCCGCCCCTGGTACCGGCGTGATCGCCGGCGGCGGCGTCCGGCCGGTGCTCGAGGTGGCGGGGGTCACCGACATCCTCACCAAGTCGTTCGGCACCTCGAACCCGCACAACGTCATCCACGCCGTGGTGGTCGCGCTCAAGTCGCTGCGGTCCGCCGAGCAGGTGGCGAAGACCCGCGGTCGTACCCTGGCCGAGATCCGAGGCTAGTCATGGCGATCAAGCTCAAGGTCACGCAGGTCAAGAGCGGCATCGGCCGTCCCGAGACCCAGCGCCGCACCCTCAAGGGGCTCGGCCTCAAGCACCCCCACGATTCGGTGGTCCTGATCGACACGCTGTCGATCCGCGGCATGATCCGCAAGGTCAGTCACCTGGTGACGGTGGCGCCGGTCGAGTAGACCTCGTCAGGCCTGGAGGCCATGGGGCCTAGGCGATTGGCTAGTTGTCGCCGCTCGGTTTTCGATTCAAGACTCTCACGCAGGAACGCCGCCATGGGTACCACTCTCCACACCCTCGCTCCCAACCGGGGTGCCACCAAGACCAAGAAGCGCCTCGGCCGCGGCCGCGGCTCGGGCACCGGCAAGACGTCCGGTAAGGGCGTCAAGGGTCAGAAGGCCCGCCCCGGTCACCACGGACCCCGCATCGGGTTCGAGGGTGGGCAGATGCCCATGAAGATGCGCATTCCCAAGCGCGGCTTCAAGAACCCGTTCCGCGTCGAGGCGTTGCCGATCAACCTCAAGACGCTCGAGCTGGTCTTCGACAGCGGCGCGACGGTCGATATCGACTCGCTGCGCGCCAAGGGCCTGCTGCCCAAGCGCGTCGACTGCCTGAAGATCCTCGCCGAGGGTGAGCTGACGAAGAAGCTGGTGGTCAAGGCGCACCGCTTCTCCGCCGCGGCCCGCGAGAAGATCGAGAAGGCGGGCGGCACCGTCCTGATCATCGCGCCGCTGGTGAAGGCGGACCCCGCCGCCACCGCGCAGTAAGCACTCGACTCGCTCAGGACTCACGTGGCCAACAGCTTCCAGAACATCGGCAAGATCCCGGAGCTCCGCAAGCGGATCCTCTTCACGCTGGCGATGCTGGCGGTCTACCGGGTCGGCATCTTCATCACGGTCCCCGGTGTCAACCGGGTCGAGATGTCGAACGTCATCTCCAAGAGCACGGGCTCGTTCCTGGGCATGTTCAACATGTTCTCGGGCAACGCCCTCGAGAACCTCTCGATCTTCGCCCTCGGCATCATGCCGTACGTGTCGGCGTCGATCGTGGTGCAGCTGCTCACCGTCGTCATCCCCAAGCTCGATCAGCTCAACAAGGAGGGCGAGCAGGGGCGGCGCAAGATCAACCAGATCACGCGCTACGGCACCATCGGCCTCGCCCTGGTGCAAGGCTTCTTCATCGCGCAATACCTGGAGTCCCTGTCGAGCCGCGGCTCCGAGGTCGTGGTCGATCCGGGTTGGGGCTTCCGCATGGTCACGGTGATCAGCCTGACCACCGGCACCGCCTTCATCATGTGGCTCGGCGAGCAGATCACCGAGCGCGGCATCGGCAACGGCACCTCGATGATCATCTTCGCCGGCATCGTCGCCGGCATGCCCGACGCCTTGTTCCAGTACCTGTCGCGCCAGGGCGGCGGCGGCGCCAGCGAGGCCGGCAGCGGCAACTTCAGCACCCTGCTCCTGGTGGTGCTCGTCATCGGCACCGTCGCGGCGATCTGTTACTTCGAGCGAGCCCATCGCAAGATCCCGGTCCAGTACGCCAAGCGTCAGGTCGGCCGCAAGATGTACCAGGGCGCGCAGTCGCACCTGCCGCTCAAGATCAACGTCGCCGGCGTCATCCCGCCGATCTTCGCGTCGTCGATCCTGATGTTCCCGACCCAGATCGCCAACATGTCGGGCTCGGTGCTGCTGCAGGACATGGCCAGCGTGCTGAACCCGACCGACTGGCGCTACAACCTGATCTTCACCGTGATGGTGATCTTCTTCGCGTACTTCTATACCTCGGTCGTCTTCAACCCGGTCCAGGTCGCCGACAACCTCAAGAAGGGTGGCGGCTTCATTCCCGGTATCCGTCCCGGCAAGAACACCGCCCAGTACATCGAGAAGGTGCTGACCCGCATCACGTTCGCCGGGGCGCTGTACCTGTCGATCGTCTGCATGGTGCCGTCGCTGCTCATCAAGTACATGTCGGTGCCGTTCCAGTTCGGCGGCACCGGCCTGCTCATCGTCGTCGGCGTCGCGCTCGACACCGTGCAGCAGATCGAGTCGCACCTCATCACGCGCAACTACGAAGGCTTCACCGGTCCCAAGGGGCCGCGGATTCGTGGCCGCGCCGCCGGCCGCCCGGCGCCCGCGCGTTGAGCGGGGCGCGTGAAGATCGTCTACAAGAGCCTCGACGAGATTCGCCAGATGCGGGAGTCCGCGCTGGTGGTGGCGTCGATCCTCGACGAGGTGTGCCGCGCCGTCGAGCCCGGGGTGTCGACCTGGGAGCTCGATCGGATCGCCCGCGCCGGGATCAAGCGTGAAGGCGTGGTGAGCGCGTTCCTCGGCTACGCCCAGCCGCCGTACCCGGCGGTGACGTGCATCTCCATCAACGAGGAGATCGTTCACGGCATCCCGCGCAAGGACAAGCTGGTTCGCGCCGGCGACCTGGTGTCGGTCGACTTCGGCTCCTTCAAGCACGGGCTGTGCGGCGACGCGGCCCGGACCGTGATCGCCGGCAAGGGGACCGCCGAGACCGAGCGGCTGGTCGCGACCACCCGCCGATCCCTCGATCTGGCGATCGCTCAGTGCCGGATCGACAACCGTCTCGAGGATGTCGGCGCCGCCGTCCAGCAATGCGCCGAAGCCGAGGGATATTCAGTGGTTAGAGTTTTCGTCGGCCACGGGATCGGGCGTCGGATGCACGAGGACCCGCCGGTTCACAACTACGGCACTCCCGGCCGGGGAAAACGCATCAAACGCGGCCTTGTCATCGCCGTGGAACCTATGGTAAACGCCGGCTCCCCCGACGTCGAGGTACTCGATGACGGATGGACGGCTGTAACCAAGGACCGCAGCCTGTCAGCGCACTTCGAGCACACGATCGCGGTCCTGGACGACGGCCCCTGGGTGCTGACCCGCCCGTCTTCGACACCTGGCGACCCCGGACACGACTAAGCCGTCACGCACACGCCAAACGCCACCCGCCAAGCTACCTGGAAGAGCGTCATGAAAGTTCGAGCGTCGGTCAAGCCCATCTGCGTCAAGTGCAAGGTCGTCAAGCGCAAGGGCGTGGTACGCGTGCTGTGCAGCAATCCACGTCACAAGCAGCGCCAGGGCTGATCGCGGATCACGGATTACCTCACGGAGAGATGGAATCATGGCTCGCATCGCAGGCGTCGACCTCCCGCGTAACAAGCGGATCGAGATCGCACTCACGTACATCTTCGGCCTTGGTCGCCACGCGGCCAACGTCGTGCTCACGCACGCCAACATCTCGGCCGACAAGCGCACCGACGATCTCGATGAGAACGACGTCCGCAAGTTGCGCGACGCCATCGACGCCAACTACCGCGTCGAGGGCGACCTGCGTCGTGACACCCAGCTCAACATCAAGCGGCTGATCGATCTCGGCTGCTACCGCGGCTCGCGCCACAAGAAGAACTTGCCGGCGCGCGGCCAGCGCACGCACACGAATGCCCGCACCCGCAAGGGTCCTCGCCGTATGGCAGTGAAGAAGCAGGGCGGCGCCACCAAGAAGTGATTCCTGGGACGTACCAGGAAGCTGCGTAGAGCGAGGACCAAGCATCCATGTCGACCGTCAAGGGCAAGCAGAAGAAGAAGGTCCGGAAGAACATCCAGACCGGCGTCGCGCACATCGCTGCGACGTTCAACAACACCATCGTGTCGATCACCGACGTCTCGGGCAACGTCGTGGCGTGGTCGTCGTCGGGGACCTGCGGCTTCAAGGGCTCTCGCAAGTCGACGCCGTTCGCGGCCCAGCTGGCGGCCGAGGACGCCGCCAAGAAGGCGATGGAGCACGGCGTCCGCAACGTCACCGTCTACATCAAGGGTCCCGGCTCGGGCCGTGAGTCGGCGCTGCGCGCCCTCAACGCCGCCGGGTTCAAGATCAACCTGATCCGCGACGTCACCCCCGTCCCCCACAACGGCTGCCGGCCCCGCAAGCGCCGCCGCGTCTGAGTACGTAAAAGGAACAACGACGATGGCTCGCTACACGGGACCTGTCTGCCGGCTCTGCCGGCGCGAGGACATGAAGCTCTTCCTCAAGGGAGAGCGTTGCTACACCGACAAGTGCGGCTACGAGCGCCGCAGCTACCCGCCCGGCCAGCACGGCCAGTCGAGGCGCAAGAAGCGCTCCGACTACGGCGAGCAGCTGCGCGAGAAGCAGAAGGTCAAGCGGATCTACGGCATCGCCGAGAAGCAGTTCCGCGGCTACTTCTTCAAGGCCGTGCGCATGAAGGGCGTCAGCGGCAACGTGCTGATCCAGCTCCTCGAGCGTCGCCTCGACAACGCCGTCTACCGCATGGGCTTCGCTTCGGATCACGCCGAGGCGCGCCAGCTGGTTCGCCACGGACACTTCACCGTCAACGGCAAGCGGGTCGACATCCCGTCGTACCTGGTCCGGGCCCGTGATGTGGTCGCCGTGCGCGAGTCCTCGAAGACCATCGCCCGCATCGTCGAGGCGCTGGCCGCCGTCGATCGCCGCGGCGTGCCGCAGTGGATCGAGCTCGACAAGGACGGCATGCGCGGTGGCGTGAAGCAGTTGCCGGCCCGCGAGGACGTCAACCTGCCGATCCGCGAGCAGCTCATCATCGAGCTCTACTCGAAGTGATTTGATCTTCGGTGGGGAGGCGGAAGCCGACCCCCCACCGCCTTCTGGAACTGACACGACGAGGAGCGACCGACGATGGAGCCGACCCCCGAGCAGACCGCCTTCATGGCCAAGAACTGGCGCGACCTGATCCGTCCGCGCCTGCTCGAGATCGAGGAGCGGTCCGAGACCTACGGCAAGTTCTCGTGCGAGCCGCTGGAGCGCGGCTTCGGCACGACGCTTGGCACCGGGCTGCGCCGCGTGCTGCTGTCGTCCCTGCAGGGCGCGGCGATCACGCAGATCAACATCGACGGAGCGCTGCACGAGTTCTCGTCGCTGGCCGGCGTCGTCGAGGACGTCACCGACATCATCCTCAACCTCAAGGAGACGCTGTTCAAGGTCGAGGTCGACAAGACCTACACCCTGCGTCTCGACAAGCACGGCGAGGGCGCCGTGACGGCTGGCGACATCACGCTGGTCGATGGCATCACGGTCCTCAATCCCGATCACCGGCTGTGCACGCTGGCCAAGGACGGCAAGATCGCGATGGAGCTGGTGGTGCAGACCGGTCGTGGCTACGCCCCGGCCGAGCGCCACACCGCCGGGATTCCGGTCGGGCACATCGCCATCGACGCGCTGTACTCGCCGATCAAGAAGGTCAACTTCACGGTCACCAACGCGCGCGTCGGTCAGCAGACCGACTACGACAAGTTGACCCTCGAAGTGTGGACCAACGGCGCGGTCCGCCCCGATGACGCGGTCGCGTTCGCGGCCAAGATCCTCAAGGAACAGCTCAACCTGTTCATCAACTTCGAGGAGATGGCGGAGCCGACCGAGCCGATCCGCGACGAGGAGCAGGAGAAGCTCAACGAGAACCTGTGGCGGACCGTCGACGAGCTGGAGCTCTCGGTGCGGTCGGCCAACTGCCTGCAGAACGCCAACATCAAGTACATCGGCGAGCTGGTCCAGAAGAGCGAGAGCGAGATGCTGAAGACCAAGAACTTCGGCCGCAAGTCGCTCAAGGAGATCAAAGAGATCCTCGCCGAGATGGGCCTGTCGCTGGGCATGAAGCTCGACAACTGGCCGGGCCCCAACCCGCTGAAGAAGTGATCCCATGCGCCACGGACTCTCTGGACGACAGCTCAACCGCACGGCGCCTCATCGCGACGCCCTGTGGGCGAATCTGGTGACCGCGCTGTTCACGCACGGCCGCATCGAGACCACCGAGGCGAAGGCCAAGGAGCTGCGCAAGCACGCCGACGCCACCATCAAGTGGGGCATCGGCGTCGCGGACGTGCTCAAGAAGGGCGACAAGATGACGCCCGCCGACAAGGGCAAGGTCGTGCACGCCAAGCGGATGGCGCGCAAGGTGGTCCGGACCGACGCGGCGATGGATCGCCTGTTCACCGAGATCGGGCCCCATTTCAAGGCGAGCGGCAAGGGCGGCTACACCCGGGTCCTCAAGACCCGCTTCCGCCGCGGCGACGCCGCCTCGATGGCGCTGGTCGAGCTGGTCGGCCTGGCGCCCGCCGTCGACTGAACGTCGCATCCTGCCTGACGCTGTCAGCTTGCTGTCAGCCTGAGTGTGACGCCCGCTTCACCGCGGGCGTTTTGTTTTGGTGTATGACCCGCGCTTGGCCCCGACACCGTTCGCCGTGAGCGCCCGTCGTCGTGGGCCGTAGCCGTAGCCGTAGCCGTAGCCGTAGCCGTAGCCGTAGCCGTAGCCGTATTCAAGATACCGTTTGCCCTGAGCGAGGCCGCCGCGGCCGAGTCGAAGGGCCCTGGAGTCCCGATGACCCTCCGTACGCTGCCCGCCCTGACCCTCTCCCTCCTCGTCGCCACGGCCTGCCGCGGCTCCGGCAACGGAGGCGACGACGACGGCATCGATAGCGGCGGCGGCGGTGACCTGACCATCCAGGAGGTGCAGAGCGACACCATGCCGGCCGGGACCGCGGTGACCCTGCGCGGCGTGGTGGTGACCGCCATCGACAACTACGGGCCGCGCAAGGGCAACTTCTACGTCGGCGAGCCCGCGGGCGGCGCGTACTCCGGCGTGCTGGTGTTTGGCGCCGCGCTCGATCAGGTTGCGGCGCTGACGGTGGGCGACCTGGTCGACATCACCGACGCCGAGAAGGACGAGTTCTCGCTGCCCGAGGACGATCTGACGGTGACCGAGCTGGGCCCGGTCGCCGGCGGCGAGATGACCGTGACTCGGACCGGCGACGGCATGGTGCCGGAGCCGCAGGTCATCGACGCGCTCGCCATCGGCCGCATGGCCATGTCGGCACGCGAGGCCGAGTACGAGAAGTGGGAAGGCGTCCTGGTCCGCGTCAACAGCGTCTCGGTGACGTCCGAGATCGACACCATCGGCTCGATGCCGGATCCGACGTTCGTCGGCTTCGACATCACCGGCGTGCTCGAGATCGACTCCAGCCTGGCCGCGATCCCGTACTCGACGACCCCGCCGCCGTTCCTCACCGGCGGCGACTGCCTGGCGTCGATCACCGGCATGGGCGACTACTTCTTCAACTACAAGGTGTTGCCGCGCGCCACCGCCGACATCGTCCTCGGCGGCACCGGCTGCCCGGCGCGCGAGGCGGTCGGCATGTGCGCCGACGGCATCGACAACGACGCCAACGGCTTCCTCGACTGCGCCGACCGTGGCTGCAGCGCCGAGCCGTCGTGCACGACGGATACGACCATCGAGATGATCCAGACCGGCGCCGTCACCGGTGGGGTGCGGCTCAATGACGTCGTCGTGCTCGCCACCAAGACCTTTCCCACCACCGCCCAGGGTTTCTGGGTCTCGCACGTCGCGCAGGCTGCTGCCAACCAGGGCATCTTCATCTTCACCGGCAGCACCGCGCCGACCGCGGCCGTAAATTCGCTCGTCGACGTGACCGGTTCGGTGACAGAGTTCGACTTCAACACCACCGGCGACAAGCTGACGCAGATCCAGAACGCGACTATCACCCCCGCGGTCGGCACGGCGACGCCGATCCCGCTTCCGGCAATCCCGGTCGCGACCCTGGCCAGCATCAGCTCCATCGGTGAGCCCTACGAGAGCGTCCTGGTGACGCTGAGCAACATGCGGGTGATGGCGGTGGTGCAGCCGGGCGACCGCGTGCAGCTCACCAACGGCACCGACACCATCGTCATGGACGACGAGATCTATAACTACGACATGAACACGTTCGCCGCCGGCAACTGCTTCCAGACCGTGACCGGCATCATGACCGTGAACACGTTCGACGACGAGCGGCGGCTCCTGCCGCGTTCGGGCACGGGTACGGGGGGCGACATCGACAACACGGGCGGCACCTGCAACTGAGCGTTCGAACCGGCTGACTCATGCGGTCACGAGCCGCGGCGAATCTTGATCAGGTAGGCGGCAGACGCGCTCGATAGTGCCGTGATCGGAGCCGCGCCGAGATCGGCGGTGCCCCCAGCGAACAGGGCTCCAAACAGGTACAGGTCGCCCGTCACCGCATCGACCGCTGCACTGTCGACCGTGAGCGCGCGCGTGCCGGTGAGACCGCGGCTCCATACCGGCTGCAGCGTCATGTTCGCCAGGTCGACGTGTGCTCGCGCACCGTCGTCGTCCAGCGGCGGCAACTCGGGAAATTTGCACGCCACCAGGCTGGCAAGGAGGCTCAAGCAAGTCAGGCTGCGCATCATCTCTCCTCGCAGTTCGGCGTAACGAGTGTCAAGGGGTCGGCGGGAGCCACGGTTCAGGCCAACTCTACGCGCCAGAGGTGGGTGAGGTGGCCGACCTCGAGGCGGTAGCGCAGGCGCACCGTGTAGCGGCCGATGCGCGTGAACATGTCGCCGCCGGCGCGATCGTCGGTCTTGCGCGAGTGGACAAACGCCGCCTCGGCGTGGGCGAGCCAGACGTGGCGGCTGTACTCGAGCGGTCGCGCCGGCTCCGGATGCCGGAATAGATCGACCGAGACGTCGGCGAGGAACGGCGAGTGCTGTGGCAGATTCCGGGTGATCGCGATCCGCTCGGGGTCGTGCAGGTAGGCGACCAGCTCGTCGGTGGCGCGCACGTAGGCCTGCAGCGTTGGCAGCCCGAGTTCCCGACCGAGCGCAGGCAGGTCGTCGCGCGTGCGCTGCCAGGCGACCTCGAGAAACCTGAATGCGGTGGGGCGCCGCGCGGCAACCACCGCGTCGACGTCCGGGTCGGTCATCGCGTCAGTGAGTGGATCGATCTGATCAAGACCAGCGGCCAACTTCTCCACCTCTCGCACGGGCAGGACGAGGCCATCGACATTGATGAACGCGCGAAACTCGGTGACTGGCGGCAGATCTGGAGCCGGAGCCGCCCGACGGCGTTGGCGCGCTTCGATGACCACGGTCCGGTCGGTCGGGGCTTCTGGAGGCCACGCCGACAGCTCCACGCGCCAGAGCTGGGTGATGGGGCGTATCTCGAAGCGGTAGCGCAGACGTACCGGGTGGCGGCCGATGCGCGCGAACATGTCGCCGCCAGACCAGTTGCCGATCTTGCGCGAGTACACGAATGCCGCTTCCGCGTGGGCGAGCCAGACGTGGCGGCTGTACTCGGGCGGGCGCGGTGGCTCCGGGTGGCGGAACAGATCGACCGAGACGTCGGAGTGGAACGGTGAGTGAGGGGGCAGTTTGCGAGTGATCTCGATCCGTTCCGGATCGTGCAGGTACGCGACCAGTTCATCTGTGGCGCGCGCGTAGGCTTGCAGCAGGGGCAGGCCGAGCTGCCGATAGCGCGCGGGTAGGTCATCCTCGCCGTCTCGCGTGCGCTGCCAGGCGATCTCCAGCAGCCAGAATACCGTGGGGCGCCGCTTGGCAGCCGCCTCATCGGTGTCGGGATCGGTCATCGCATCGGTCAGTGGATCGATCCGATCAAGACCAACGGCGGACTTCTCCACTTCTCGCACCTCGTCGTCCTCCCAGCGCGGGGTCGGTGGGCCGGGCGGTTCAGGCAATGGCGCCGGGATGAGGATCGAGTTGTCGAGCTTCGCCTCCATGCGACCCTCGGCCACGGCCGCATCGAGCTCGTAGAGCCGGGTCAAGAACTTGATGAACGTCGTGCGTGGGATAGCCAGGTCGTCGCGAAGGAATGTTGTGCAAACGTAGTAGGCGTCATGTAGATCGGGAGGCTGCCCGGTGAGTCGCTCCCAGTTCTTCGCCGAGTTGCCGGAGTCGTCGAAGTCCTCGGTGATGGGACACGACGCGAGGCCGTCGGACAGCGGGAGTTTCTTGCGCTCCGCGAGCAGCGCCAGCGCCTGTTCGGCATCCAGACGTCCCATCAAGCAGCTCGTCACGTACATCAGGGGGCCGAGCAGGGGCCGGTCGGGGTCAGAACGAACCCGGACTCCGCCTGGCTCGTCCTTGAACGGGACGCATGCATCGAGTGGCACGACCAGCCCATCGATCTCGATATAGGGCGGAATCAGAACCACGACGCCTCCGGGTACACGCTGGTGGGTACCGGTCCATCGGCTGCTGGTTCGAAGTACCCGGAGATCTGAACGCCGCTCTTCGTCCTCGCCGTGAACTCCTTCTGCTTCAGTGGCCTGCCGCCGGGCGGGGCAAGTGCCACGCCGTCGACCCACTCATCCCATGCTTCCTCGGCCTCGCGGAGGAAGGCGCTGGGATCGTCGAAGGTCGTCTTGGGCATGTCGGTCTTGGCCCAGCCTGCGTCGTTGAACCGCTTGTCGGTGGGGAACTTGCCGCTGCCAGGCTGCGGCATCGACGTGAGATCTCCGGTCCACTTGTACTGCGCGAAGCGGCGCGCGGTCGACCCGCCGGCGGCCTTCTCGGCGACCTGCACGAACACATACTCGCTGTTCGGGTGGCCCATCTGGAGCAGGCGATCCGTCATGTGGCCACCGCTGACACCTTTCGTCGCGAACTCGCCCTTGTCTCGGCCCCACATCACATGGTTGATCATGTCCTCGGTGAACTTGGTTCCCTTCGCGCCCCTCGCAGCCCTGTGTGAGTCAGCGAGGTGTCGCGACGCGACCATCCGCACCTGATCGACCAGATCGTCTGGGGCCCCGGCCTGCTGCAACAGGCGCACCTTGGCGTCGATCTCGGCGACCTCATCGAGGCCCGCCGCCTTGATCGCCTCGTCCAGCGACTGCTTGCGCGCTTCGACGCTGCCCGCCTTCACGGCGACCAGCTTGTCGAGATCCTTCTTGAGCGCGACGATCTCTCGCGCGGTGGCGACATCGTGTGCGGTCGACTGGTTGGTCTTGGCGCCGTCGCGCATCACGCCCGCTTCCATCTCCGCGCCGAAGCCGCCGGGCGGCTTGCCGGTCGGGTGGCGGCGGACCAGCTCGGCGATCTCGTCGAGCTCGTGGCCAAGCACGAACTCGACGTCGCGGGGCTCGATGCCGCTGCTGATGTCGATCGTCGCGACCCACGGGCCGCTGCCCTGCTTGTCGAGGACGAAACGGGCGGGGCCGGACTCCGCGCCGTGCCGGGCGGCACCCGACAGCTCGCCCTGGAATCGGACGTCGACCTTGATCAGGGTGTCGCCGTCCTTGCCGGGGACGCGGAGGACGCCGGTTGCACCGTCGGCGGTGGCCCCGGCGATCTGCTCGAATCGGGCGCTGCCGACGTAGGTTCGCGCGCTGGTCTTCTTCAGTCCCTCCTGAACTCGATCGGCGTTGATCTTGCTGGTGCGGGTGACGCCGTCGCCCTTGTCGAAGGTCTTGGCTGGATACACCTTCGCACCCCGTACCGCGCCCGCCGCCTCGACCTGGTCGCCGAGGTTCTTCACGCCGTGCTGGGCGCCGAGGTCGTCAAGCTCGCGCAGCACGTCGTCGGCCGGGCCATCGGCAGCCCGGATCGTCTTCAGTTGCGCGCTCAGCTTCACGAGTTGCAGCAGGCTGGCGGCGCTGGCGCCGGCGACCGCGAGGCGCAACAGCAGCGGTCGCATCTGTGGCGCTTGCGTCGATACCGACCGCGCCATGTCGAGCGCGGTGTTGTTCATCCCGCCCGCGACCTTCCACTCCTTGTACTCGTTGACCTGCGCGCGTAGCTCGATCGCCAGGCTGGTCGCCTCGGCCGCGGCCTTGGCGCCGAGGCCGACGCCGGGTGCGAACGACAGGACCGAGAGCGCGATGCTGAGGGCGCTCAGCACCGAGTCGGCCAGCGACTGCTGGTTGGCGGCGTCGTACAGATCCTTCGCGATCGCCGCCCGCGCTGAACCGGGCGGGACCTGCAGTTGTTGCTTGGTCAGCTCGACCACCGGCGCCAGGCGTACCGGATCGAGCTGGTCGGTTCTGACCGCGGCCCTGGTTCGCAGGATGTTGCCGAGCTTGGGGATGGCCTGGCGCAGGATCGCCTGCTCCATCCCCGCGCCCTGGCTGGTCAGGCCGCCCAGGCGGTCAGTGTCGGGGCCGTACTTCTGGTGCCGGAAGGCGAGCAGGATCGGGTGTGCGGCCTCGGCCTGGAGCCAGGCGTCGGCGAGGCGAGCCTTGACCGCCATCGACGATCGCGCGCCTTCGACGGCGTCGCGCTGCGCCCAGTCGGCCTCGGTGAAGCCCTTCTCGTCGCGCTCGAGTCCATCAGCTTCGGCCTGGAGCTGGCGGAGTTCGACGACGACCGTGGCCAGCTTGGCCTGCTCCTTGTCACCCTTGCGGGTCTCGGCGGCGCGATTGTCGCCATCGCTGAGCGCGCGCCAGTCGGCGACGAGATGTTCGAGGCTGGCTGGATCCCGGTTGTAGTTCTGCGCGGCGGAGAGAAGGCGGTGGCCGCCGCCCACGAAGCCGTGCTGGGCGAGCGCGGCCTCGATCTCGACCGAGCTCTGATCGAGCATGCCCAGCGCGGTGTGCTTCGCCTGCTCGCGGAACTCGCTCTTGAAGGTCGCTGCCTCGACCTCGATCGACGCGCCCTGGCCGGCGATGGCACGCGATTGCTCGGGGTTGCCGCGCCAGCCCAGGTGCAGCTGGTTCGCCGTGTACTCCTTGCTGCCGCCGGTACGGTACGCACTTTCGAGGCGGGCACGGGCGCCGATCTCGTTCGCCGCCACGCCGTGTCGCGTGCCAGCGGCCTGAGCGGCATCGAGCTCCTGGGAGTACGTCCCGGCCCGGCCGCTCTCGCCGCGCTCGAGCCGGCGCTGGTACTCGACCCACTCGATCGCGTCGCGGTCACGGGCAAGGTCCACGCGGTCCTTGCGGCTGAGCGAGCCGCTCAGGCGCGCGGTCAGATCGGCCTTGAGCACGCTCAGTTCGGGGTCCGCCTTCGGCTCCAGCGCTCGCACGCGCGCCTCCATGTTGCGCGTCGCCATGGTGCGTACGCCGCGAGGTGCGCGAGCGATCTCCATCGGGCCGGGCGCGGGTGCCGCGGCGCCGTCGGCTTCGTGCTCGCTGGCGTCGCTCGGCGACGTGACCGGCAGGGCGCCGAGGTCTTCCGGCGCATCGGCGTCCTGCTGCTGGGCGACGTGGGTGAGCTCGTGGGCCATGAGCGCGCGGTCGGTCGGGCTCTCGCCCGCGCCCATGAACACCCGATCGCCGACGGTGAAGGCGCGGGCGTCGAACGCGTCGGCGGCGGCCTCGGCGCCTCGGCCGGTGACCACCCGAGCGCCGGAGACGTCGGCACCGACCTCATCGGAGTAGCTGGCCGCGTCGGGCAGGGGCGCGCCTTGTTCGTCTGCGATTGCGTCGGCGATCGGATCGGCTTCTGGCTCCTGCTCGTCGTCGATGCCGTCGGGGGCCGCGGCCACGCCGTCGAATGCGTCGGCGCGGTCCGACTCCGCGTTGCCTCCGCCAGCGGGTGGTCCCGCTCGCTCGCCCCAGCCGAAGTTGTCATGATCGAGCTTGCGCTGGACAGTTTCGGCGGCGCGCGTCTGTACCGCCACACGGGTGTTGGTGGCCTCGTCCGCCGGCGGCGGCAGTGCGTCCGAGGGACGTGTTGGAAGGCTGCTCGTTGTGCGACCGCCCCCGACGCGCCCGGGCGATGAGGACGCACCATCCCGCGGCGCGGTCGAAGGCGCGTGGTCGCGGACGGGCTCGTTGCGGTGGTCGGTCATGGGGCGTGGCGGGCTGGCCGATCGTTTCAGCACCTGTACGCCAGGCGTTGTCGGCGGACGTCGCTGTCGGTTTCCGATTATTTTCGGTCTCCTGTCGCTCATGATACGAGAGCGACCGTCGCGACCACCCTGCGGTCAATGCGGAACCGAATTCATGCTCGAACGCCATGACTCGAGGGGGAATAGTGCGGTGATTGGGCGGACTTGCAGTCGAGTCGAGCTCGCGACGGTTGGCGGTCGCGGCGGTTGCCGTTTCGCGAGCTCACCCCGCCACGGTGATCGGCGCGCGGCGCTCGCCCTGATCGTACTGGTCGCGTGTGGGAGGCCGCCGCCGGCGCAGCCCTCGGTCGCCGCCGCCACTGCCCCGGACCTTGCGCCAGCCTGGGAGGTGCCGGCTGGCTGGCGGACCGAGACCATCCCGTTCCCGCTCGAGTTCGCGCCGGGGCTGCCGTACCGCGGCGTCGAGGAGCTGCGGTTTCCGGCCCGGTTCCTCGAGCCGGCGGACGCCTGGTACTTCTCGTACGGCTTCGTCTGGTACCTCGCCGCCCCCGGGCCCGCCGACGCCGCGACGCTCGAGCGCGACCTGGTGGCGTACTTCCGCGGCCTGGCCGTGGCGGTTGGCGGCGAGGGCAGGGCGGACATCGCGGCCCACCGGTTCGCGGCCCAGCTCGACGGCGACGCGGCCGCGGGCGGCATCAGCGGCACCGTGGACGCGTTCGATCCGTTCGCGACCCAGCAGCCGGTCTCGCTGCGCGTCCGCATCAGCGCGGCACCGTGCGTCACCGCCGGCCGCATCGCGCTGGTGTTCATCGCGTCGCCGCGGGCAGCCGCCGATGGCGACGAGGTGTGGGCCGAGCTCGGGCGCCTGGCCGGCGCGTTCCGCTGTCCGTGAGCGACTGATTCACGGTCTGGGCGCGGCCGGAGGCGGGTATCCTGCGCCCATGTCCGAAGGCACCGTCCAGGTCGAGGTCCGTGGTCACGTCGCGGTCATCACGCTCGATCGTCCGGAGCGCAAGAACGCGCTCGGCCACGCCATGTGGGCCGGGCTCGGTCGCGCCGCCGACGAGTTGCACGCCCGCACGCCGCGGGCGGTGGTGCTGACCGGGGCCGGCGAGTCGTTCTGCGCCGGGATGGACGTCAACCCCGACAACCCGCAGGTGGCGAAGCTGGTCGGCGCGGTGGCCGGGCGCGACGCTGCGCCGGGCCGCGCCATGCTCCTCGAGCTGCATGGCGTGCTCGATCGCCTGTTCTCGTTGCCGGTCCCGATCGTGGCGGCGCTGGGCGGGCTCGCCTACGGCGGCGGCGCCGAGATCGCCACTCGCTGCGATCTACGGGTCGCGGACCCGCGGGCGACGATCTGCTTCTCCGAGGTGCGGCTCGGGCTCATGCCCGATCTGGGCGGCGGGGTGGCGCTGGCGCGCCTGCTCGGCCCCGGTCGCGCCGCCGATCTGATCCTCACCGCGCGCAAGGTCGGCGCCGACGAGGCCCTCGCGCTCGGTCTGGTCAACCGGGTCAGCGCGCCGAGGGCGTCGCTCGCCGACGCGGTCGCGCTCGCCGACACCATCGCCGGCAACGGTCCGCGGGCGGTGCGCGCCGCGCTGGCGGTGATCCGCGGTGCGACCGATCTGTCGTGGCCCGACGCGGTCGCCGGCGAGCTCGAGGCGGCGGCGGCGCTGATCGCGAGCGGCGAGTGCCAGGTCGGCATAGGTGCCTTTCTCGGCCGCTCGACGCCGCAGTTCGTCGATGTGCCCGCCGCCGCGCCGGCGCCGTGACGATCAGCGCCGGCGAGCGCCGAGCCCGCGTGGGACACCGAGTGACGCGATGGCGGCCCGCGCACCTGCCGGCGGCGCGATGTTCTGGCAGGATCCCCGCCATGCACGCGAGGCGGCTCGGGAACGCGATGGTGACGGCGGTGATGGTGCTGGCGATGGCGGCCACGGCCGTCGGGTGCAAGCCGAAGGACAAGGCGGCCGGGCAGGGCGGCGGCAGCGGGGCGGCCACCCCGGCGGCCGGGGATGGCGGCGCGGTCACCGCGACGACCGACGGTGGCGCGGCCGCCGCGCCGGATGCCGGTGCCCCGGCCGCGCCGCCGCCGGTCGCGCTCGCGGGCGAGGCGCGCGCCGAGGTCGAGGCGTTCGTCACGCGCTGGCTCGCCACCCAGAACGCCGGCGACTTCGCGGCCTACCAGGCGCTCTACGGCGAGCGCTTCCACGGCGTGCGCCGCTCCGGCAAGCAGGTGCGGCGCTTCGATCGCGCAGGCTGGATGAAGGACCGCGCCGCCATGTTCAAGCGGCCGATGACCGTCGCGGCCGCCGAGATCATGGCGTATGCGCAGGGCGATCGGCGCCAGGTGTTCTTCACCCAGACCTGGGCCCAAGGCTCGTACCAGGACGTCGGCACCAAGTCGATGGTGCTCACCGGCACCGGCGCCGCGCTGCGCGTGGTCTACGAGGAGCTCCTGGCGTCGAAGATCCAGCAGCCGACCCCGGCGGCGGCGCTCGCGGCCATCACCGACACCGCGTTCGGCTTCGACCGCGCGACCTCGGTCGAGACCATGAAGCTGGCCCGCGTCGAGCAGCAGGAGGTCATCCTCGGCGTGACGCCGCGCGAGGTGGCGTGGGTCGACGCCCAGGTCATCGACACGACCAAGGAGCCGTCGAGCGGCGGGATCGCCGCCGCCATCGTCGACGGCGACGTCCCCGCGGGCGATCCGCTGGCCGCGCTGGCCGGCGCCGCGGTGACGGTGCTCGACGCCGACCTCGAGCCGCTGTGCACCGGCACGCTGCGCGACCCGTTCGTGCGCTTCGCCGGCTTCCTCGAGGCCGACGACGAGGCCGACGCCATCGCCAAGGCTCAGGTCGCCCACGACTTCTTGGTGCTGGCCACGCTCGACGCGCCGTGCCAGGGCGCGTTCGTGCGTGGCGCCAAGGCGACGGCGCTGACCCCGCCGCCGGCGACCACGCCGATCGCCGACCGTGCGCTCACCAGCCTGCGCACCTGGGAGGAGCCGCCGCAGGAGGGCACCTGGGAGGCGGCGGCGGTCGACAAGCAGGGCTGGGTGCTGGTGGTCGTGCACACCCTCGAGCGCTGTGAGGCGCAGGAGGGCTACCACTGGTCGCTGCACCGCGCGGTCCTGACCGGCAAGAAGTGGGCGCTCGCGCCGGTCGCGGACGGGGACGGCGACGACGACACGCTGCGGTTGATCGATCTCGACGGCGACGGCGCGCTCGACGTGCTCACGGCGCGCGGCGCCTACGTCGGCGGCGCCTGGCAGAGCTGGGACCCGGATCTGCGGGGGTACTGGCCCGCCGGCCTCGGCTGCGACGGCTACGAGCCCGACGACGACGAGACCGTGGGCGACTGACCCATCCCCAGGTCGGCGCGGTGATCGCCGCTCGGATGCCGCGGGATCGATGCTACTCCCAGCACTGGAACTGCGGCGAGTCGGACGGGCTCGTCATCAGGAACGAGCAACGGTGGCGCTCGAAGCAGGCCCGCAACCCATCACACGTCGCGGCCTGGGGCGCGGCGCACTCGCTCAGCGTCGCCTTGGTGATGGCGGCCATGTTCTTCGGATCGTCGCCAGCCTCGGGCTCGTAGCGCATCGACAGGCGACAGTACAGCTTGGCGTTCCGCAGCGCGCCCGCCGGATACTTGTCGTCGCCGCACTTCTCCATCCGCTCGATCAGGCGATCGCATGGGTCGGGCGACTCCCCACCGCCACAGCCGGCGAGTACGAGGACCGCCACGACTGCTCCCGTACGCATGTGCCCACAGTACATCATCGTCCAGCGACCGCCGTACGGCCTGGCGAGCCGTCGCAGGACGCCGCTCAGCGCCGGCGAGCGCCGAGCACGACCGAAACGCTGTCGTCTTGCTCGCCGGGGCCAGGGTCCTGCTTGCAGACCACGCCCGGCTTGCAGCCGGCGCCGAGGTTGACGGCGCGGTCGAGCGTGATGTCGACGATCCCGGCGCCGACCAGGGCCGCGATCGCGTCGGCGGCGGGCTTGCCGACCACGCCGGGCAACCGGGCGTCGCGGGTCCGCGGCGCCTGCAGCCGCAGCAGGAGGTGACTGTCGGCCCGCAGCCGCACCCCGACGTCCTCGGTGATCAGCGCCAGGTCCGCTCCTTCGACGTAGGTGGCGCGAAACTGCAGCGTGCCCGCGAAGCCGAGCGCCTCGAGCGCGCGCCAGGCTTCGACCATGGACGCCCCGGTCAGATCGGGCATCGTCAGCTCGCGCATCGCCGGTGCGTCGATGCGGCCCGCCGGCAGCGCCGGCTCGCTCGCCGGCGCCGGGTTGCCAGGCCCACCGATCTCGAGGTCGACCCCGGTGCGCGCGACGATGACCTCGCCGGCGTCCTCGCCCTGCGCGCACACGCGGTCGGTGCGGCAGTCCGTCGAGGTCCCGATCGAGACCTCGAAGATCCCCGACGCGTTGAGGGTCGCGAGCGCGTCGCTCACGGTCATGCCGGCCAGCGCCGGAATGACCACGAGGTGGGTCGGCGGCGCGCTCAGCGCCACGTGGAGGCGCTGGGTGCGAATGACCCGCTCGCCGGCGGTGGGCGGATCGATCACCACCGCCGCGCCGCCCTCGAAGTCGTCGCGGACGCCGGCGTGGAAGGACACGCCGGCGACGTGGCCGGCGGCGCGCAGCCGGCGCCAGGCTTCCGCCGCGGTCTGGCCCGCGAGGTCCGGCATCGTGTACTCGCCCTCCCAGGCCCGGGCCTCGGCCTCGTCGCGATAGCGCGACGGTCGCGTCTCGTCGCCGCTCGCCGGCGCAGTGGCGGCGCCCGACGACGATGACGGCACCGGGTCGGACGTGGTGCTGGCCGAACGTGGCCCGGCGAGCGAGGTGACGGCGGTGCAGCCGCCGAGGGCGAGCAGGATCAGCGTGCGCGAGGTCATGCCGGCCCATCAAGCAAGTCGCTGGCCACCCGCGGCCCCCGACAAGGTCGCGATCCGCCATGGGGTGACACCGTGCGCCGTCAGTGACAGCGCGGTGCTGGCACCCGGGGCACGCGCCACGTCGTCGGTCGGCAGGGTCATCCGGCGGTGTCGGGCTCCCCGCCTCGACGGGCGATCCGACGACCCCGTCATCGCACGACGTGGGTCCTGATCCAGGCCTTCACGGGCGCGGCGGAGGCGGGCGACGCCCCGGGATCGCTGTCGAAGATGTCGCGGGCAGCGCGGGCCTGCTCGACGGCGCGTCGACGATCGCCGCCGGTGTCCCACAACGCGCGGGCCAGCGCGAAGCGCGCACCAGCGGACAGCATCGAATCCTTGCCGGTGGCCGCGCTGATCGCGACGGCACGCTCGGCGGCGGTCAGCGCGTCGCGCGCTCGTCCGCTCGCGAGGAGACACGACGCATGATCGCCGAGGAACGCCCCCAGATCGGCGTGGTCCGGACCGTGTACGCGCTCGAGTATGGCGACGGCGCGCGCGAACGCAGCGCACGCCTCGCGGTCTCGGCGCAAATGCTTGAGCACCGAGCCGAGCGTGGAATGCGACCACGCCACCAGCTCGTGTTCGGCGCCGAGCGCCTTCTCACGGATGGCGAGCGCGCGCTGCGCCGACGCCAGCGCCTCGGGATGGCGCTCGAGGTCGGCGAGCACCAGGGCCTGGGTGCTCAGGGTGTGGGCGACGCTCGGATGGTCGGTGCCCAGCGCCTTTTCGCGGATCGCGAGGGCGCGGCCGAGGAGCGCCAGCGCGTCGTCGAGTCGGTGCTGGCGGTGCCGTGCGATCGCGAGGTTCGACAGCGAGCTGGCCACCAGCGGATGATCGGCGCCCAGCGCCTGCTCGCGGATCGCCAGCGCACGGACGTTGAACGCGGCCTGATCGTCGGTGCGGCCCTGATCCTCGGCGACCATCCCGAGGTTGTTGAGCGTGAATGCGACGCTCGGGTGTCCGGACCCGAGCGAGCGCTCCTTGATCGACAACGAACGCTCGAGCTGGCGCCGTGCCTCCTCGTACTCGCCGGCGCTCTCGAGTCGGATGCCCATGTTGTTGAGGAGCTGGCCGACCTTGGGATGGTCGGGGCCGAGGCTGGCCTCCCACAGCGCCAGCGTCTCCCGATCGAGCGCGAGCGCTTCGGCGTTGTGGCCGAGGTGCCACAGCGCGGTGGCGAGCCGGGCCGTGATGCGCCCGATCTCGAGGTCGGTCGCGCCGTCGCGGGCCTGCCCGGTGCGCCGCGCCGCTTCGAGATCGGCGCGCGCCTCCTCGTAGCGCGCAAGTCCGATGTACACGTTGCCGCGGGCCACCAGGAAGCCCTCGCGCAGCGCGGCGCGACCGCCGCGTGTCACCGCCACCTCGGCCGGACCAAGCCGCTCGAGCGCGCCGGCCGCGTTGCCGCCCTCGTCGGTCAGCAGTTCGATCTGCGCGATCATCGCCGCCGCGACGAGCGCATCGTCGGCGGCGGCGGCGGCAGCGACCGCGGCTTCCTGGAACGCGACCTCGCCGGCGGCCGCCTCACCTTTTTCGGCGACGATGTGGCCGCGCACGCCGAGCACCTCGGCGAGCAGCGGCGGGTAAGCGAGCTGACGCGCCGTCGCCGCCAGCGGCTCGATCGCCCGCGAGGCGTCGTCGATCTTGCCGGTGAACAAGAGCGCCTCCGCCGCGGCCAGCGCGATGCGGGTCGCCGCCACTCGCTCGGCGACGTCGGCCGGCGGTTGCGGCGTGTCGGAATGCGCAGCCATCGGGCAGTCGTCGGGGGATGCGAGGGCGGTCACCGCCTCGTAGGCGGCATCGACGAGCTCGGGATCGGGGGTGTTGCCGAGCAGCGTCACCATCGCGCCCAGCTCGACGACGCGGCGGTCGAGGCAGGCCATGTGGCGGTCGAGCGCCGCCGGTGACTGCTCGCCACGCACGTGGGTCGCCTCGCACGCCGACACCCGCGCCGCGCCCAGCGTCGTCGCTCGCCGGTCGATTTCCTCCGTCACGCGCGCCAGCGTGGTCGGCGCGTGCGGGCGGTCGCTGGCCCCGAACGTCGCCGCGAGGCTGGCTCGCGCCGCAGGGTTCCAGACCGTGCCGACGTGTGCCGCGGCCAGCTTGCAGCTCGGCCGCGCCGCGCCGCCGCCGAAGACGGTGACCGCGACGACGGCGGTCGCCACGACGGCCACCGCGGCGGTTCCACCGATCAGCGCGCGGCGGCGCCGCGCCAGGCCGCTGGCGAGGGTCGTGATCAGCGCCTGGATCGATGGGTGACGGCGCGTCGGGTCGCCGTCGAGCCCGCGGGCCACCGCGCGCCGCAGCCATCCCGGAACCCGCGCGCCTGCGGGTGGAGGATGCAGCCGGCCGCTGACGATCGCCAGGCCGACGCTCGCCGACGGCGGGAGCCCGTCCTCCGGGCTGGCGCTGAACGGCCGCCGTCCGTAGAGCGCCTCCCACAGCGAGACCGAGAACGCGAACTGATCGGAGGCGATGCTCGCCGGGTGGCCCTGGTGCTGTTCGGGAGCCATGTAGGCCGGGGTGCCGATCAGGTCGCCGGCGTCGGTCAGCGTCGCGAGCAGGCGCGCGCGATCGCTTGCCGGCGGTGTCCCCGGCGGCGCCGCCGGGGAGGGGAGGCCGGGGTCCGAGCCGCCGGGCACCGTCGCGGCTTCCCCCGAGACGGTCTCGCCGCGGCTCGACGGTGCGAGGCCGGCATCGCGGTCGGGCTCGTCGACCCCGAGTCGTGCGATGCCAAAATCACCGACGGCGACGCGTCCGTCACGTGCCACCAGCACGTTGTCGGGCTTGAAGTCGCGATGGACCAATCCGGCGGCGTGGGCGGCCGCCAGGCCACGGCCGGCGGCGACGAACAGCTCGACGATGGCCCGCCACGGCCGTGCGGTTGCCAGCCACTCGCGGAGGTTGGTGCCGTCGATGAGCTCCATCGCCACGTAGACCCGGCCACCGGCTTCGCCGACGTCGTACACGGCGACCACGCCGGGATCGACCAGCTGCGCCATCGCCCGCGCCTCGCGGCGCAGCCGCTCGCTCCAGATCGTCAGCTCGTCCTTGAGGACCTTGATCGCGACCTTGCGCCCCAGCTCCGGGTCGTCGGCGGTCCACACCTCACCCATCGCGCCGGCGCCGAGGGGGCCAACCAGCAGGTACCGCCCGAGGCGATCGCCGGCGCGGAGTGGTGCGCGCGCCACGGCCACCGCGGTCATCGCCGATAGGCCGCGGGATCGAGCCCGAAGCGGCGCAGCCAGCGATGGACCTGCCAGCGCGCCTTGCCGGCGGCGCGCGCCACCGCGCTGATGTTGCCGCCGTGCTCGGTCAGGAGCGCGATCAGCTGCTCGCGCTGCGCGACGTCGGTCTCGCTGAGCTCCGCGGCCGGGTCGGGATTGTCGCCGGCGGCGGCGTCGCCGGGCGCGGTGGTGCGAAGCGCCCGCGGCAGGTGCGGCAGATCGATCGGGCCGCCGCCGGCCAGCGCGACTGCGGTCGCCAGCGCCATGCCCAGCTCGCGGACGTTGTCCGGCCAGTCGTGCTGGAACAGGGCTCGGGCGGCGGCCGGGGTCAAGGTCGCGCCGCGAGCGCCGGCGGCGGTCAGCAGCGCGGCGATCAGGATGGCGACGTCCTCGCGGCGCTCGGCCAGGGTCGGCAGCTCGACGACCAGCCCGGTCAGGCGGGCCAGCAGATCGCGGCGGAAGCGGCCGTCGGCGACCCGGGCGGCGAGATCGACGTGGGTGGCGGCGATGACCCGGACGTCGACGCGGACCGGCAACGACTCGCCGATCGGGACCACCTCGCGCTCCTGCAGGACCCGCAGCAAGGTGGCCTGCGCCGGCGGGGGCAGGTCGCCGATCTCGTCGAGGAGCAGGGTGCCGCCGTCGGCGGCGCGGATGTGGCCGGGTCGGTCCTCGACGGCTCCCGAGAAGGCGCCGCGACGGTGGCCGTACAGCTCGGCCTCGACCAGGGTCGCCGGCAGGGCCCCGCAGTTGACGGCCACGAACGGACCGCGACGACCCGAGCGCGCGTGGATGGCGCGGGCCACCACCTCCTTGCCGGTGCCGGTCTCGCCGCGGATGAGGACCGGGACCACCGCGCTCGCGGCGGTCGCCGCCGAGCCGAGTTGCTCGGCGAGCGAACCCGAGAACGTGACGATGCCAGGCAGCGTCGGCGCGACGCGGTCGGCGGCGAGGTCGTCGTCGCCGGCGATCGGGGCGGCGCCGTCGCGGAACACGATGAACGTCGCGCCGAGCTCGATGACGTCGCCGTCCTCGAGCTGGGCACGCTGGACGGTGCGACCGTTGACGACGCAGCCGTTCTTCGAACCCTGATCCTCGATCAGCCAGCGGCCATGCACGCGGCTCAGCCGGGCGTGATTCTCCGACATCGCGGTGTCGGCGATGCGCAGGTCGAGGCGTCGCCGACCTCCGCTGGTGCTGCGGGCGGCATCGCGCCGCTTGCCGCGGCCGAGGCCGACCTGGTCGACGCCGTGCAGCACGTGGCGCGATGACGGCTCCAGCGGCCGGTCGCAGGTGAGCGCGACGATGAGCTGGGGGCGCTCGTCGGCCGTGTCGCCGCTGCCGCCGCGTTGCAGCGTCACCGTCTCGGACCCGCGCTCGCTCATGGCCGCAGTATACGCACCCCACGCCGGGTTGGGCCGGGGACGCGGTTCGCTACCGAGGTCTGCCAGCTGGCGGTGATGGCACCGCGGGTGTCACCTGTGCCGCCGCCCGACGCCGGTGTCAGCCCCCGCTGTCGTCGCGTACTTGCGCGTGAGCAGACCTGGCCGGCGGATTGCTCCTGGCAACCAAGAGGTGTCGATGCGTTGATCGACACCTCTTGAGTCGGCCGGCCAGCGGATCCGCCCGGCGTGGTGCAGACGTGTCAGACGCCGGTGGTACGCCCGGCGCATGCACGGTCCGGAGGTAGCTGTGCCGGCCGCGATCGCGCCCGCGGCGGCCGGCGGCGGGTACGGCGAGCTGATGCTGACCTCGCTGCTGGTGCTGGCGCTGGTGTGCGGCGCGGCGTGGGTGGCGCTGCGCCTGGTGGCGCGGTGGCTCGAGGGCCGACGGGTCGGTGGTGGCGTCGCCATCATCGCGAGGGTGCCGCTCGAGCCGCGGCGCGCCTTGTACGTCGTCGAGGCCGGCGGTCGGCGGCTGCTGATCGGGTCGAGCGAGGGCGGGGTCAGCTTGCTGACCGAGCTGGCGGCCGACGTGTCACGTGGTGATGAGGCGGGACCGGGATCCGGCGAGCGACCGCGCAGCTTCGTCGAGTTGCTGGCCCAGGCCGCGAGCCGGGTCCGACGGCGAGCGGGGCACGGCGATCGATCGAGCGACGGCGGGGGCGCCAGCCGGGACGCGTCGTGACCGCCGACGGGGTGGCGGTCGTCGTGGCGGTGGCGGTGGTGCCGCTGGCGGTGCTGATGCTGTCGGCGTTCGTGAAGGTCAGCGTGGTGCTGGCGCTGTTGCGCAACGCGATCGGTTCGCCGCAGGCGCCGCCCAACCTGGTGGTGACCGGCCTGGCGCTGCTCATCACGGCGTTCGTGATGGCGCCGGTCGGCGAGCAGGTGGTGGCGGCGGTGCGCGGCGTGCCGGCGGTGGCGCCGCAGCGGCAACTGCCAGCGCCGGGGCCGGCCGTGACGATGCCGGAGGGAGCGGTGGCGTGGTTGGCGGCGGCGGAACGAGCGCAGGTGCCGGTGAAGGCGTTTCTGGGCCGCCATGCGCACGTCGAGGATCGAGCGACGTTCGTGGCGCTGGCTCGCGACCTGCGCGGTGCCGACGTCGCCGAGGACGATCTGCTGGTGCTGGCGGCGGCCTTCGTCACCAGCGAGCTGACCGAGGCGTTCGCGATCGCGTTCCTGGTGTTCTTGCCGTTCCTGGTGCTCGATCTGGTGGTCGGCATCGGGCTCGCCGCGCTCGGCCTGAGCTCGACGCCGCCGTCGACGGTGGCGCTGCCGCTCAAGCTGGTCCTGTTCGTGGCCATCGACGGCTGGCGGCTGCTGGTCGACGGGCTGGCGCGGGGCTACACGTGACCACCGGCTTGCTCGGGCTGGCGCGGGAAGGGTTGTTGCTGGCGCTGGCGCTGGCCGCCCCGCTGCTGATCGCCGCGCTGGTCGCCGGGGCGTTCACGGCGATCATCGGCGCCGTCACCCAGGTGCGCGACCCGGCGCTGGGCCTGGCGCCGCGGGTGGCGGCGGTGGCGGTGGCGGTGGTCGCCGCCGCGCCGTTCATCGCCAACCAGATGGTGGCGTTCGCGGCCCGCGCGCTGGCGCTGGTCGCCGAGGTCGGGCGCGGGACCGGGACGTGAGCTCGGCGCTGACGGCCGCCGCCGGCATCGACGGCATCGACGGCTGGGCACTGCTGCTCGCGCTCGCCCGGGTCGCGCCGCTGGTGTTGATCGCTCCGGCGCTGGGCGGCCTGCCGCTGCCGCGGGTGGTGCAGGCGGCGCTCGCGCTGGTCATCGCGCTGGTGGTCGCCGGCGGGCTGGCGCCGGCGGCGGCGACGCTCGCGGCCGGCGGCTGGGGCGAGCGTGTGCTCGTGCTCGGCCGTGAAGTCCTTGTCGGCGCGACGCTCGGTGTGGTCGCGGCGGTGCCGCTGGCGGCGGCGTCGGCGGCGGGTGCCTGGGCTTCCGCCAGCGCCGGTGACGACGTCGGGGTCAGCGCGTGGTCGCTGTTCTATCCGCTCGCCGCCGCGGCCGTGTTCTTCGCCGTCGGCGGGCACCTGGCCGTGGTCGGCGCGCTCGGCCTTTCCTACCGCGCGCTGCCGGCCGGCGCCGGCGCGGCGGGTGGCATGGCGTCCGGCACCATCTCGATCGACGTGCTGGCGGTCAGCGGCGCCCAGATGATCGCCGCCGGCGCGGCGCTCGCCGCCCCGCTGGTGGTCGCCGGGATGCTGGCCGCGTTGATGGTCGGTGCCGTGGAGCGGGCCGCCGGGTTGCCGGTCGAGCTGCTGCCCGAGACGGCGGTGCGCCGCGTGGTCGGTGCCCTGGTTGCCGCTGCCGCGGTCTTCGCGCTCGGCCTGGCGGTCGCCGGTGACACCCGCGCGCTGCCGGCGGCGCTGGCGCGGGTCGTCGAGCGGCTGGGCTGAGCTGCGATCGCGATCAGCCGACCGCGACGAGGGCGCGGGCGACGGCGGCGTGGTGCGCGGGCGGGACCGCACGCTGACCGGCCAGCGCCTCGGCGATCGCATCATCGGCGAGCGCCGGGACCGCCCGCTGGCGCGCGGCGGCGACCAGCTGGCGGCCGGCGATGCCGCGGCCGGTCACCAGGATCTCGGGCGCCGGCGTGCCCGGCGTCCAGCGCAGCGCGACGACGGCGTCGGCGCCGACCAGGACGAGCGCGGCGTCGCGGAGACGGTCGCGCGGATCGTGGGCTCGCGCGTCGCGCCGGCGCCGTCGCGCGTGCGGATCGACGCCGGCGTCGCGGGCCTCGTCGCGGGCCTCGCGCGCCGTCATTCGCAGCGTCGCGGCCAGGCGGCCGTGGCGCACGATCGCGTCCAGCGCGGCCATGACCACCGCGGCGGCCACCACATAGGCGAGCGCGCTCATCACCAGCGCGCGGGTCGCGGCCGCGCTCCCGTCGAGCGCCGCCAGTTCCCGCGCGTGCGCCACGATGAAGCTGGCGGCGACCGCCGCCAGCGCGGCGGCCCGTGCCAGCCCGAGCGCGGCGTCGGTCACCGGTGCGGCGGGCGACGCGGGTGCGCCGCGCACGTTTCGCCGCGGCACGAACAGCCCGCGCGCCAGCGCCGCCGTCGCGGCGATCGCGCCCGCCGCGCACGCGACCACCAGCGGCGCCACCGCGGCGAGCACGTCGGCGATCACCGTGACGACGCCGGTGCCGGTCGCGTTCGCCACCACGTCCCCCGCTGCGGCACCGGCCAGCGCCTCGTGCGCACCGGCGCGCACCGCGCCCGCCACCGCCACCACGGTCGCCGCCATCGCCGCCACGCCAGCCGCCATCGCGATCGCCGCCGCCCACGCCGGGCTGTCCAGCACCACGCCGGCCGCGCGGGCCAGCGCTCGGCGCCGCGGCGTCGCTGCAAACGGTTGTTCCACGGCTGGAGGCTAGCAAGCCGCTGCGACACTGACGGTCTCGGCGACGGTTTCGGTTTCGGCGACGGTTTCGGTTTCGGCGACGGTTTCGGTTTCGGCGACGGTTTCGGTTTCGGTTTCGGTGTCGGTTTCGGTTTCGGTGTCGGTGTCGGTGTCGGTGTCGGTGACGGTTTCGGCGACGGTTTCGGCGACGGTTCCGGCGACGGTTTCGGCCACGGCGTCGGGTCGGGCTCGGGCGTCGGATCCGTGGTGTACATTGTCCCGCCATGCCCGCTCCGGTCCGCAAGGCCGTCATTCCCGCCGCTGGTCTCGGCACCCGCTTCCTGCCGGTCACCAAGGCGATCCCCAAGGAGATGCTGCCCATCGTCGACACGCCGACGATCCAGCTGGTCGTCGACGAGGCGGCGCGGGCCGGGATCCGCGACGTCATCGTGGTCAACGGTCGCGGCAAGGGCGCCATCGAGGATCACTTCGATCACGCCTACGAGCTCGAGCACACGCTGCGCTCGCGCGGCAAGACCGCCGATGCCGACGCGCTCGCCGCCATCACCCACCTGGTCCGGATCATCTCGGTGCGCCAGCTGCAGCCGCTCGGGCTCGGTCACGCGGTGCTGTGCGCGCGCGAGGCGGTCGGCGACGAGCCGTTCGCGGTGCTGCTCGGTGACGACCTCATCATCGATCGCGGCCGTCCGGGGATCGGACAGCTTGCCGACGTCCACGCCGCCACCGGTGCCGGTGTCATCGCGATCATGGAGGTCGCGGCCGGCCAGGAGCATCTGTACGGCGTGGTCGCCGGTGACTGGAGCGATGGCCGTCTGCGGGTGCGCGAGATGGTGGAGAAGCCGAAGCCGGGCACGGCGCCCAGCCGCTGGGCCATCGTCGGCCGCTACGTGCTGCCGCCGTCGATCTGGCCGCTGCTCGCCGCCACCCGTCCTGGCCACGGCGGGGAGATCCAGCTCACCGACGCCCTGCGCGAGCTGGCCGCCTCGCCCGACGGCCTGTACGGCGTGGTCATCGACGGCGAGCGCCACGACGCCGGCGACAAGCTCGGCTACCTGCGCGCCAACCTCGCCTACGCGATCGCCCGCGCCGAGCTGCGCGAACCGGTGCTGGCCATGATGCGCGACCTGCTGGAGACGTCTGGGTGAGCATCGTACCCACGGCGGCGGCGGCGGGGGTCGGTGAGGTCAGCTACTGCGAGGTCGCGGTCGCGCTGCCAGTCCACGGCCTCTATACGTACACGGTGCCGGCGGCGCTGGCGGCGCGCGTGGTGTCCGGCGCCCGCGTGCTGGTGCCGTTCGGTGGCCGCGGCGTCGCCGGCGTCGTGGTGCGCCCGTCGGCGCCGCCGCCATCGGCGACGATCCGTGCCGCGCCGCTCCGCGACGTCGCCGGTGAGCCGGTGGCCGCCGACCTGCTCGCGCTGGCGTTGTGGATCGCCGACTACTACGAGGCTCCGCCCGGCGAGGCGTTGCGCCTGGTCGTGCCGGCCGGCACCGGCGAGGCCAGCGCCGTCGTGGCCACGCTCTCGGCGCGCGGACGCGAAGTCGTCGATGGCGCCGGGCCGGCGCTGCCGCCGGCACAGGCGCGCCTGATCGCCCGGCTGGCCAGCTCGCGGACGCCGGTGCCGCGGGCCGCGCTCGGCCGCGCCAAGGCCGAGCTCGACGCCCTGGTCGCCGCCGGCCTGGTCGAGCTCGGTGATGCCCGCGCCCGGGCCCGGGTCCGGCTGCGCCGCGAGCGCGCGGTCGCGATCGCGGCCGACATCGACGTCGAGGCCGCCCGCGCCGCCCTGGTGCGGGCGCCGAAGCGGCTGGCCGTGTTCGAGCATCTGCTGGCCGCGGCCGCGCCGGTGGCCGTCGCCGCGGTTGCCAGCGCGGTGCCGGCCGCCGCTGCCGCGGTTCGCGAGCTGGCCGCCGCCGGCCTGATCACGATCGTCGAGCGCGAGGTCGCGCTCACCGCCGCCGCGGCCCGCGATCAGCTGCCGGCCGCCAGCGCGCCGGTCGAGCCACCGGTGCTCACCGCCGAGCAGGTCCCGGCGGTCGCCGCGCTTACCACCGCGCTGGGCGCCGGCTTCGCGGCGTTCCTGCTCCACGGCGTCACCGGCTCGGGCAAGACCGAGGTCTACTTGCGCCTCATCGCCGAGGCGCGCGCGCGGGGCGCCGGCGCGATCGTGCTGGTGCCGGAGATCTCGCTGACGCCCCAGCTCGCGGCTCGGTTCCGGGCCCGCTTCGGGGATCAAGTGGCGGTCCTGCACTCGGGCCTCGGCGAGCGCGAGCGGCTCGGGGAGTGGCAACGCCTGGCCCGCGGCGAGGCGCGCATCGCCCTCGGCGCACGTTCGGCGGTGTTCGCGCCGGTCGCCGACCTCGGCGTCGTGGTCGTCGACGAGGAGCACGACGGCTCGTTCAAGCAGGACGAGGGCGTGCGGTACCACGGTCGCGATGTGGCGCTGGTGCGGGCCCAGCGCGCTGGCGCGGTGTGTGTGCTCGGCTCGGCGACGCCCAGCCTCGAGTCGTTCGCCGCCGCGCAGGCCGGACGCTACCGCCTGCTGTCGATGCCGACCCGGGCGACCGGCGCGCCGATGCCGACGGTGGAGGTGGTCGATCTGCGCCTCTGGCAGCCCGACGGCGAGGGCATGCTGTCGGCGCCGCTGGCCCGCGCCATCGAGGACAACCTCGCTGCCGGCGACCAGTGCATCCTGTTCCTGAACCGGCGCGGCTTCGCCACCTTCGTGGTCTGCAAGGCGTGTGGCCACGCGTTCCGGTGCCGGCACTGCGCGGTGTCGCTCACGTACCACCGCGCCGCCGATCGGCTGGTCTGTCACTACTGCGACTTCGCGATGCGGGTGCCCGACACCTGCCCGGGCTGCGCGGCGACCGGCACCATCGAGCGCAAGGGCCTGGGCACCGAGCGGGTCGCCGCCGCGCTCGCCGAGCGGTGGCCGGCGGCCCGCATCGCCCGCCTCGATCGCGACGTCGCGACCGGCGCCAAGGCCGAGACGGTGCTGGCACGGGTCGCGCGTCGCGAGGTCGACATCCTGGTCGGGACCCAGATGGTGACCAAGGGCCACGACTTCCCGGGCGTCACGTTGGTCGGCGTGCTGTGCGCGGACCTGGCGCTGTCGCTTCCGGATTTCCGGGCCTCCGAGCGGACCTTTCAGCTGCTCACCCAGGTCGCCGGGCGCGCCGGCCGCGGCGAGCGTGCCGGCCGGGTCATCATCCAGACCTACCAGCCCGACACCGAGTCGGTCGCATGCGCGGCCCGCCACGACTACCTCGGCTTCTTCACCGCCGAGGATGCCGCCCGGGCCGAGCTGTCGTACCCGCCCCACGGCCGGCTGGCGGCGATCCGGATCGACGGACCGGATCTGGTCGAGGTCGCCGCCGCCGCCACCGTGCTCGGGGCGGCGGCGGTCGCAGCGTCGCGCCGCGACGGCGACCAGGTCCAGGTCCTCGGACCCACCGAGGCGCCGCTGGCGCGTCTTCGCGGCCGGACCCGCTGGCAGCTGTGGCTCAAGGCCCGCGATCGCGGCGCGCTGCGCCGGGTGGTCCGCGCGGTGCTTTCGGTCGAGGTCAAGGGCGCACGGGTGGCGGCGGACGTGGATCCTCTCTCCACCCTGTAGTAAAACGTGTTGGGATCACGCGGATCTACCTCGCCGCGTCGTCACAGCTTTGCCTTTGCCGCTCGCCATCGCCAAGATCCTGGTCGTTGCCGACCCCGCGGAGCAACGCGAGCTGGTCGCGCTGTTGCGCGGCGCCGGCGAGCCGTTCACCGAGGCGGCGATCGCCTCCGGCGAGGGCGACGACTCCACGCTCGGCCAGTTCCAGGGCCTGCGTCCGCAGGTGGTCGTGATCACCGCCTCGCTGGCCGCCGGCGACACCCGCGCGCTGGTCGCGGCGATGCGCGAGGCCGCCCCCAAGGGCGTGTTCGTGGTGTTGCTCGGCGACGAACGGGGCCCGGTGCGCAACGCCCTCGATGCTCTCGACTTCGGCTGCGATCGCTTCGTGGCGCGGCCGATCGCCATCAAGGCGCTGCGCTTCGCGGTGACGAGCGGCCTGGGCACCGCCACCGGTGGCACCGGTCGCACCGAGGCCACCGGCGGTCGGGCGACGATGATCAGCGCGGCGCAGATCGCGAACGCCGGCGCCACGTTCACGGCCGGGGACGCCGTGCGGCCGACCGCACCCATGACGGCGGTGCGCGCCACCGAACCGATGGCGGCGTTGCGCGCCACCGAGCCGATGGCGGTGGTGCGGGTGACCGAGCAGATGCCGGTCGCGGTCCGGATCACCGAGCCGATGGCGGCGGTGTGGGGCAGCGAGCCGTCCGACGACCTGCCCGGCGCGGACGACGCGGCGGCGCGGCGGGTGACGGCGCCGATCGCGATCGCGCGGGTCTCGGCGCCGATGGCCGCGGCGCGGGTGACGGCGTCCATGCTCGCCGTCGACGCCGCGGTCGACGCCGCGGCGCCGGTCGACGACGACTCGGCGGTCACCACGCCGGTGCCGGTGCGGGTGCCGGCGCCGGTCTCGCCGCAGCGCGCGCGATGGGCGGCGCTCGCCGACGCCATCGGCGACGGCGACCGGGACGACGAGGACGAGGACGACGACGACCCGGTGGTGATCACCGGCCGGGTTCCGACCGGCGAGATCGAGGTCGGGGACGAGCTGATCATCGAGGCCGAGCTGCCGCCGCGCGGGGTCGCCAGCAACGCCAGCGGCGACCCCGCCGACGACGAGATCGAGCTCGGCGATGACGAGCTCGATGACCTGTCGGTCGACGAACCCGCCGGAGCCTCGATCCCCGATGGCGACAGCGAGGTGATCGAGTTGCCGCAGGCGTGGCGCACCGGCCGGCTGGTGATCCGGTCGGACCCCGACGAGTGGAGCCCAGGTTCGACCGAGGTTCCGGTGGCGCCGCTGCGCGAGCCGACGCTGGTGCTGTCGGAGGCGCCGGTGCCGGAACCGGTGGCGCCGCTGCGCGAGCCGACGCTGGTGCTGTCGGAAGCGGCGTCACCCGGCGCCGAGCTCAGCATCGACGAACGGCAGTCCGACACCCAGGACAATCCGGGCGCCTGGGAGTCGACGTCGCGGGTGCCATCGGCCGAGGACGACGACGACGTGCTGGCCGACGTGGCGGCGGGCGTCGACGAGGATCTCTCGATCGACCTGACCCGCGAGCCGGTGGTGGTGGCGGACGGGCCACCCAGCGGCGGCGACTTCGCGCGCGAGCTGCGCCGCAAGATGTCGGCGATGGCCGAGCGCTTGTTTCGGGGCGCCGATCTGCCGGCGGCCCCGGTGGCGATCGGTCCCGGCCACGATCACCACACCGAGATCGATCTGCGCGGCCTGGTCGACGATCCCGCGATCGGCGGCGGCGCCGAAGCCTTCGACCTGGTCGGCGGCGCCACGTTCGTCGGCACCGAGGATCACGTCACCAGCCCGCAGGCCACCGAGACCCGCGGGACCGCGGAGGCGGGCGAGATCCAGCGCGGCGTGTCGGATGCGCCGGCGTTGATCGCGCGCATGTTCGCCGCCGACTTCACCGGCCGGGTGGTCTTCCGCCGCGCCACCACCGAGATGGTGATCCACGTCGAGAGCGGTCGGCCGGTGTTCGCGTCGTCGAGCATGACCCACGACCGCATGGGCGAGCTCCTGCTCCGCGAAGGCAAGATCACCGCCGAGCAGCTGGCGGGCTGCCGCGACCTGGTCAGCGAGACCGGCCGGCGGATGGGCGAGATCCTGGTCGAGCGCGGCTTCCTCAAGCGCCGCGAGCTGTTGCCGGCGGTGCGCCGCCACGTCGAGGACATCATCTACTCGCTGTTCGCCTGGGACCATGGCGAGTACCGCATCGTG
Organism: Myxococcales bacterium; assembly: GCA_947483555.1. GTDB lineage: Bacteria > Myxococcota_A > Polyangia > Haliangiales > Haliangiaceae > UBA2376. The sequence goes on along the minus strand of CANKMW010000076.1, from coordinate 5,718 downwards.
GCCGGCGACGGCGCCGCCAGCGAGCGGATCCGGCTGTCGCGCCATCCGGCCGCGATGGTGCTCGAGGGTGTGCGCCGCAAGCTCGACCACGCCACGCTCGAGCGCTTGCTCGGTCCATCGACGGCCGTGGTCGAGACCACCGACCGCGACAAGCTGGCCGCGATCGCCGGGGTCGCCGATCTGTCGCCGGAGGAGCGCGCGGCGCTGTCGGCGTTCGACGGCGCGAGCGATCTCGCCCACGTGGCGCGGGTCGCCGGCGTCGGGCTCACCAACGTCTACCAGCTGGTGTGGGGGCTGCACCTGCTCGGGCTGGTCACGATGCGGCGTCGCGCCGGCGACGACGATGGCGACGCACCGGCGCTGGTCGGCGAGTCGGACCTGGCGATCGATCGCGATCGGGTGCGCGCCCGCCACGCCCTGGTGCTCGACGCCGACTACTTCGCGCTGCTCGGCGTGCGCCGCGACGCCTCCGGCTTCGAGATCAAGCGCGCCTACGAGGCGGCGCGCCGCGACTTCGCCGCCGAGACCTTCCCGATCGAGCTGCGCCGCGAGCTGACCGGCGAGCTGGATGACATCGCCCAGGTCCTCGACGAGGGGTACCGCGTGCTGCGCGATGATGCGCTGCGGGCCGCGTACGTCTCGCACCTGCGTGACTACGCCGAGGTCGGGTCGTGAAGGTGGTCTTCATGGGCTCGCCGGAGTTCGCGGTGCCCGCGCTCGAGGCCTTGCTCGTCCACCATCAGGTCGCGCTGGTGGTCACCCAGCCCGACAAGCCGGCCGGGCGCGGGGCCAGGCTGGCGGCGCCGCCGGTCAAGCTGGTCGCCGAACGCGCCGGGGTGGCGGTCGATCAACCGCGCAGCGCCCGCGCGGCCGAGGTGGCCGAGCGGTTGCGGGCCACCGGTGCCGAGCTCGGCGTGGTGGTCGCCTACGGCAAGATCCTGCCCCGCGCGGTGCTCGACGCCTTCCCGCGCGGCTGCATCAACATCCACGGATCGCTGTTGCCGGCCTATCGCGGCGCCGCCCCGATCCAGTGGGCGGTGATCGACGGTCGCGCCGTGACCGGGGTGACGATCATGCAGCTCGACGAGGGCATGGACACCGGGCCGATCCTGCTGACGCGGGAGATCGCGATCGGCGCCGACGAGACCGCCGGCGAGCTGTTCGCGCGCATGGCGCCGATCGGCGCCGCCGCGCTGCTCGAGGCGCTCGACGGTCTGGCCGCCGGCTCCCTGGCGCCGCGACCGCAGGCCGGGGCCGGGGTGAGCCACGCGCGCATGCTGACCAAGGCCGACGGCGCGATCGACTTCGCACGTCCGGCGACGGTGGTGGCGGCGCACCTGCGCGGCGTCGATCCGTGGCCCGGGGCGACCGCGCTGCTGCGCGGCCAGGTGGTGAAGCTGTTCGCGCCCCGGCTGGTCGAGACCGATGGCGCCCTGGGGAGCGCCGCCGAGGTCGCGCCGGGGACCGTGATCGCCATCGACGAGCGCGGGGCGGTGGTGGTCTGTCGCGGCGGCGCGCTGGCGGTGCGCGAGCTGCAGCTGCCGGCGCGGCGGCGCATGACGGCCCGCGAGCTGGCCGGTGGTCGGGCGATCGCGGTCGGCGACGTGCTGGCGGCGCCGCCGCCGCCGCCGGTCGGCGACGCCGGCGTGGCCGCGGGCGGGTCGTGAGCCAGAGTGCACCGCCGCGCAGCGCGCGCGACGTGGCGCGGGCTGTGATCGCCCGCGTCGATCGAGGCGGCGCCTACGCCACCCTGGCCCTCGACGGCGAGCTGGCTCGCGCCGGTCTCGACGAGCGCGACCGCCGCCTCGCGACCGAGCTGGTCTACGGCGCGCTCCGTCACCGCTTGCGCCTCGAGCGCGCGCTGACCGCGCACGCCGATCTCGGTCGCGCGCCCCCGCCGGTGCGTCATGCCCTGCTGCTGGCGGCCTATCAGCTGCTGCTGATGCGGGTCCCGGCCCACGCCGCCGTCGACGATGCGGTCGGCGCGGTGCGGGCCCGCCACGGGGCCAAGCTGGCCGGCTTCGTCAACGCGGTGCTGCGCAAGCTGGCCGCCGCCGGCGAGCCGCCGCTGCCCACCGAGCCGCGCGCCCGCATCGCCGCGCTGCACTCGCTCCCACCCTGGATCGTCGACGAGCTGGCCGGGCAGCTGGGCGACGACGAGCTGGACGAGGCGGCGGCCGCGCTGGCGACGCCGCCGACGCTGTGGGCGCGGGTCAACGTCGCGCGCGCCACGCCCGACGACGTCGCGGCCCGGCTGACCGCCGAGGGCGCGACCGTCGAGCGGTCGCCGATCCACGCCGCGGCGCTGGCGCTGCGCGGCGCCGGCGATCCGGCCGCCAGCGCGTCGTTCCAGGCCGGCCTGTGGACGGTGCAGGATCTGGGCGCGCAGCTGGTCGGCGCGCTGGCGGCGCCCGCGGCCGGCGACCGCATCCTCGACGCCTGCGCCGGCCTCGGCGGCAAGACCACCCACCTCGCCGAGCTGGCGGTCGCCGCGGGCGGGCCGGCGACCATCGACGCCATCGACCGCGCGGTCGCCAAGCTCGGGCTGCTGGAACGGACCGCCCGTCGGCTCGGCCTGGCGACGATCCGGACCGTCGCCGCCGAGCTCGGCGCCGATCCGCCCGCGCTGGCAGCGGCGTACGACCTGGTCGTCCTCGATGCGCCGTGCTCCGGGCTGGGCGTCCTGCGCCGCCACCCCGAGGCCAAGGCCCGCCTGGTCGCCGCCGACGTCACCGCGCTGGCCCGGATCCAGGCCGGGCTCCTCGAGGCCGCCGCGGTCCGGGTCGCCGCCGGCGGCGTCCTGGTCTACGCCGTCTGCACCTTCACCCGCGCCGAGGGCCCCGAGCAGCTGGCGGCGTTCCTGGGCCGCCACCCCGACTTCACCATCGAGGCGCCGCCGCCCGCGCTCGCCGCCGTCGCCGACGGTGGGGCCATGCGCACCTGGCCCCACCGCCATGGCGCGGACGGATTCTTCGCCGTTCGCCTGCGCCGTGCGAAAATTGGGTCGTGAGCTTCCCCTTCCTCTTCTACGGCGCGCATCCCGCCGAGTGGTATGGCGGCGGTCGCCTCGACTACGAGGTCCGCTTCGTCACCACGCCTGTCGCCGCCGACCGGGTCGCCATCGCCGCCGCGGTGCGGGCCCGCCTCGCCGCCCTCGCCGAGATCCGGCTCGACGCCTACGATCCCTGGCGCTGGGCCGAGGCGTGGACGGCGCTGGTGGTGCGAACCCGGACCAGCGAGACCGACTGGACCATCTTCTTCGAGGAGGTCGCCGAGCTGTTTCGCACCATCCACGGCGCCTGCGCCATCGAGCTGGTGGTCTGCCGCAGCGTCGACACCGCGCCCGGCGAGGACGACCCATGGACGGTGTGGACGCTGGCGACCCGGCCTGACATCGGCGCCCGCCCACGCTGGGACGCCAAGGCGCGGACCTCGCAGGATCGCTTCGCCGCCCGTGGACCGCGCCTGCCCATCGACGCCACGTTCGACCCCAGCTTCGAGGCGGCTCGCAACGCCGCCGAGTGAGCTGCCATGGCCGTGATCGGACCCGTGGACTGGCCGAGCTTCGCCGCGGTGTTCCACACCGACGGCGGGCGAACCTGGGCCACCGGTCAGCCGGCACCGGACCCCGGCGCCTCGTCGTGTCGGTACGCGGTGGTGAACCTGCGCGCCGGCCGGCTCATCGCCCGCAGCGTCGTGACCGTGTCGGCTCCCGAGCCGGGCCCGGCGGTGGCGACGGCGATGCGCGGTCAGGTCTTCGATCGGCTCGAGGACGTGGCGCGTCGCCGTCGTGCCCCGGAGGCGGTCGCGTCGCCACCACCGGTCGCGGGGCGTCACGTCGTGGACATCGACAAGTACTCCGGCGGTGGCCTGTACGAGCTCGAGGAGCGCACCACCTTCCGGGTCGCGGAACGCGAGAGCCGGGCGATCCTGTTGACGTTCGAGGGCGAGTCGTCGGCCACGTTCTTCGGCGGTGGCGGCACCTGGAACGACCGCTCGTTCGGCGGCGTGTGGAAGGTCGAGCTCGACGCCGACGGCGAGCACGTGTGGGTCATCGACGACCGCGCGCGTCGGGTGGCGATCCCGCGCACCGCCGCCCACGTCGCCGACCTGGCCGCGCGCGGTGGTCGGCCGTGTCCGCGCTGCGCCGGCACCGAGACTCGGCGGCGCCCCGACGGCGGCGGTCGTTGCGGCCCGTGCGGCCTCGAGTGGAGCGACGCCTGACAGCGGACTACACCGCAGCGCGCGACGTGGTGATCTCGATCTTGTCACCGGTGAAGCGATCGAACAGGGCGCGATGGGCGCGTAGGGAGAACTCGTCATCGCGGGTGGCGTAGGCGTGGACCCAGGTGACGAGCATCTCGAGGTTTGCTTGCTGCGCGGCCGGGCTCTCGTACTTGTGGGGTTCCCACGGGCGGGCACGGCAGTTGGCCACGCACGCGTCGATGCTCGGGTTGAGGAAGACCAGGCGGGTGCAGTGCACGGCTGCGAACTCGACCAGATCGGCGTAGCAGCCCTCGATCACCCAGTTGCCATGGGCGACCACGAAGGCCGCGATGGCCGCGGCGCTGTCTGCGAACGGTGCCCGCCGCGGCGGCGTGACCGGCAGCCAGGCCAGGGTATCGAGATCGAGGTGGGCGAGTCCCGATTCGCGAGCGCGGCGCGCGGCGAGCGTCGACTTGCCAGCGCCCGAGTTACCGAAGATGACGATGCGAGTCGACATGCTGTACCCTCAGTTGCAGCGACGCCTCCAGCGTGGAGCCGCCGGTGAGCAGCTTGGCACACGGACGTGTGTTGAAACGGCGGCTTGCGGTCACCCGTCGAGAGGCGGGGGAGGTTAGATCTAGCAGATGGTGACTCCCCGGCCGATCCGCATCGCCCCGTCGATCCTGTCCGCCGACTTCGCCCGCCTGGGCGCCGAGGTCGAGGCCATCGATCGCGGCGGCGCCGACTACATCCATGTCGACGTCATGGACGGCCACTTCGTGCCCAACCTGACCATCGGGCCGGTGGTGCTCGACGCGATCCGCAAGGTCACGGCGCGCCCGCTCGACGTCCACCTCATGATCGAGCACGCCGATCGCTGGGTCGGTGACTACGCCCGCGCCGGCGCCGACCTGATCGGTGTCCACGCCGAGGCCTGCCCGCACCTGCATCGCACGCTGGCCGCCATCCGCGACCTCGGCAAGCGGGCGGTCGTGGTCCTCAACCCGCACACCCCGCTCGAGGCGATCCGCTGGGTCCTGGGCGAGGTGTCGATGGTGCTCTTGATGAGCGTCAACCCAGGTTTCGGCGGCCAGACGTTCATCGCCAGCGCGCTGCCCAAGATCACCGCCCTGCGCCGCATGATCGACGACGCCGGCCTCGACGTCGACCTCGAGGTCGACGGCGGGATCAAGCTCGACAACGTCGCCGCGGTCGCCGCCGCCGGCGCCAACGTCATCGTCGCCGGCTCGGCGGTGTTCGGCAGCCCCGACTATGCCGCCACCATCGCCGAGCTGCGCCGCCGCGCCGAGACGGCGCGCGGCTAACCCCAATGCCAGTCACTTAGCGACGTCAGTCCAATCATGTCGATCACTTCCACCTCCGTTCGCCCTGAGCGAGGCCGCGCAGCGGCCGAGTCGAAGGGCGCAGCCTCGACGGAGTACGTCCTTCGACTCACGCTCGCGTGCGCTCGCGTTTCGCTCAGGACGAGCGGAAACGTGGCTCGTCTCGATC
>CANKMW010000075.1 GCA_947483555.1 Myxococcales bacterium | reverse complement strand
TCTACTGCTCACGAGCACGCAAGACTCGCTTCCGCCCTGGCGACCTCCACCTTGGGCGGGGGGACTCTCACCCCGGGCTGCTCCTCGAAGTTTTGGGCGCTACTTCCCTCCTCTCCGACCAGGCTTGTCCTGGCGCACTGTGATCAATCATGAGACCCAGGTGGGTAACAGTCCGGGGGAGTGCACCCAGCGGCATTTCTCCGGCGACAGACGACCGCTTCCGGATCCGGAGAGGTCCATCTCCGGATCGACACGGGAGCCAGGGTTTGATCGAATGGGGCATGGCCAAGAGCTATCGCCCGTGGACGCCGAGGCAGTCGTATCTGCTCCCGCCGTTTCCGGCGAGCATCCGCATTTCACGATGGTGAACAGCTTCCGCGCCACGCACTCCGCCGGTCTCGTGAAGCTCGGCCACGTAGCGATCGACGGCACCAAGATGAAGGCAAGCACAAGGCGATGAGCTATGACCGGATGGTGAAGGACGACGCCCGGCTCACCGCCGAGATCGAGTCGCTGCTGGCGAAGGCGGAGGCGGCCGACGCCGCCGAGGACGCGCAGTTCGGCGCCGGCGAGGAGCCGCAGGACCTCCTCAGCGCCCACACCGTTCGGGCGGCCGAGCACATGGGCACCGAGCCGTTCATCGCCGAAACCGTGGCCGAAACCGTGACCGTCGCCGAGACCGAAACCGTCGCCGTGACCGTCGCCGTAGCCTTGACCGTCGCCGTCGCCATGACCATGTCGGCCTGTCGAACGCCGGATCCGACGCCGCCGACCGTCGCGTGCCCCGTCGCAGCGGTCCGCGTCCACGCCCAGCGCGAGCTCGACGCGCTGCGCGGCTGCGCGACGCTGCCGGCCCTCGAGCTGCGCGGTGCGGTGCCCTTCGATCTGTCGCCGCTCGAACGTTTGACCCGGATCGACGGCGACCTCGGCATCGGCGGGACGTTCGCGCTCGGAAGCGTGACCTTGCCGGCGCTCGCCCACGTGGGCGGTGCGCTGCGGATCGTCACCAATCTCGATCTCGGCGGCGTCTACCTCTCGGCGCTGGCATCGGCGGGCTCGATCACCATCACCGACGCGCCGCCGCTGCTCGAGATCATGTTGCCGGCGCTGATCCGCGTCGATGGCGACCTGACGCTGGCCCGACTTCCGTCGCTCGAGCTGGTCGATGTCAGCACGCTGCCCGGCGTGGGCGGCACCCTCTCGCTCGACGGTGCGCCGCGGCTGGCGACCTGGCTGGGGCCGACCGAGGCCGCGGTCCAGGCCCGGTCGCAGCCTTGACTACATCGCGATCTCGGCCACACCGGGTTCCGGCCGTGACAGACGATGCTCCCGGAAGCGGTCAGGCCACATGATACCGTCCTGAACCATGTTTCGCGCTGTTCTGGTGTTCCTCGGGGGAGCCCTCGTCATCGCCTGTGCCTCGAGCACGCCGGGCGGAACCTGCGACCCCGGCGCAGAGACCTGCGCGTGCACCGGCCCGTCGTCGTGCCCGACCGGCTACGAGTGCGATCCAGGCAGCAGCACGTGCGTGGTCGACGTCGACGCCGGCATCGACCTGACCGACGCGCCGACCGACGCGATGCTGCGCGGCTTCGGCGAGCCGTGTCTCGACAAGGGCCAGTGCCAGTCGAACATCTGCATCTTCGTCGGCACCGGCGGTCGCTGCACCGACTTCTGTAGCGCCGGCACCTGCCCGTCGGAGTGGGGCTGCTTCGGTGTGGTCGACATCATCGAGCCCGGCGTGGTCACCGACGTCTGCGTGCCGGTCGTCGATCAGCTCTGTAGCGCCTGCACCGGCGATCCCGAGTGCGTGCAGGTCGGACAGGACCGCTGCCTGACCTATCCCGACGGCAAGCGGTTCTGCGGCCGCGACTGCCGCACGGTCGCCTGCCCGTCGGGCTTCAACTGCCAGGATCAGTCGGTGGGCGGCACCGTGATCCGCCAGTGCGTCCCGACCAGCGGCGCCTGCGACTGCGACGCCACCAACATGGGCATGAGCGAGGCGTGCACGATCATGACGCCGCTCGCCACCACCTGCGCCGGCACCCGATCGTGCCTGGGTGCGACCGGCTGGGGCACCTGCGCGCCGCCGTCGACCACCGACGATCCCGACGGCGCCTACCAGGACGCCAACTGCGACGGCATCGACGGCGAGATCACCCGCGGCATCTTCGTGGCGGTGGCCGGCGTCGACGACACCGGCTGCGGCCTGACCACGACCGATCCGTGCGCCACGATCAACAACGGCATCGTGCGGGCATCGTCGACCGGACGGCCCAACGTCTACATCCAGGCCGGGACGTACACCGAGACCCTGCGCCTGATCAGCGGCGTCCGCATCTGGGGCGGCTATTCGGGCTCGTGGCAGCGCAACTCGTACTCGACCGCCGGTCACGTCGTTACCATCAACGGTGGCCTCGACAACGGCATCGGCGGCGACAGCGAGTACCTCACCGTCCGCGCCCACTCGCTGGTCGCCGAGGTCACGATCGCCGACCTGATCCTGGTCGGCCCGCAGGCCGTCGGCACCGTCGGCGGCGACGGCCGTTCCAGCTACGTCATCCACGCCAACGCCGCGCTCTTGCGCCTCGAGCGCCTCCGCATCGTCGCCGGCAACGGCGCCGACGGCGCCGGCGGCGCCATCGGTACCGATGCCGTGCTCGTCGACGCCCAGTCGTACATGAACGCCAGCGGGGGCGGCGATGGCCGCCAGTACTTCAACGTGTGCGACATCAGCGGCCGCGGCGCCGGGGGCGGTCGTGGCACCAATACCTGCACGCAGAGCCCGTCGACCCGCGACATGGACGGCGGCGCTGGCGGTGCTGGCGGCGAGATGGATACTGACTGCGGGATCACCGGGGCATGCGGTGCCTTCGGCAACTGCGACGCGCAGGCCGGCGACAACGGCGCCGACGGCGACTTCCGCTCGGGCGTGAACGGCGAGAAGGGCTATGGCGGCCCCGCCGGCACCAGCGCGTGCAACGCGTCGAGCGATCCGAGCGGCAACGGCGGGCTGGTGGCGAACGGCGCCGGTGGCACGCGGGCGACCCTCATTGGAGGCGTCAGCGCCGGCTATTGGTACGCGGGCACCGGCGGCGGTGGCGGCACCGGTCAGAATGGCAGCGGTGGCGGCGGCGGTGGCGGTGCCGGTGGATGCGACAACGGCAGCGGCACCGATGCCTACGGCGCCGGCGGCGGCGGCGGCGGCGCGGGCGGCTGCGCGGCGCGCGGCGGTGGCGGCGGTGGCGGCGGTGGCGGCGGCGCGTTCGGCATCTTCGCGACCGGGACCGGCAGCACGATCGTCATGACGAACGTGACGATCGCTCGCGGCAACGGTGGTCGCGGCGGTGATGGGGGGCGTGGCGGACGAGGCCAGAGCGCCGGTGGCGGCGCCGGGCCGGGCAACAACCCCGGCGCCGCGGCGGCTGGCTCGGGCGGCGCCGGCGTGCATGGCGGCCACGGCGGCGGCGGCGCGGGCGGCCACGGCGGCCGATCGATCGGCGTTGCCTGGACACCGGGCGTGACCGTCACGCCCACCACCGTGACGTACACCGGCGGTGTTGCCGGCGGCGCCGGCGCCGGCGGGCCCCACGCGCCGTTCGCACCCGCCGTCGAGCGCGACGGCAACGATGGCCAGGGCGGCCTGTCCGGAACGCTCGACCAGACCCGGACCTGCACGAACGCCACCGACTGCTGACGCCGTGATATTCCTGATCGATGAGGCGCCATGCTGTCACCCTCACGGTACTCGTCGGACTCACGCTGTCGACGCGGTCAGTGCGAGCTCAAGACTCGAACGTGGCGGAGCAGCTGTTCCGCGAGGGCAAGCGCTTGCTGGCGGCGGGCCGCGTTGCCGATGCGTGCAAGGCCTTCGACGGCAGCTACCGCAAGGATGCTCAGATCTCGACGCTCCTGAACCTCGCCGACTGCCGCGAGAAGAACGGCCAGTACGCCAGCGCCTGGGGTCACTTCCTCGACGCCGAGCGAATGTCGAGGAGCAGAGCGGATGGCGCGAGCTATGGCGCCACGGCGAAGGATCGCGCCGCCAAGCTCGAGAGCCGGCTCTCGTACTTGATCATCAACGTCCCGATCGACGCCAACGTGTCCGGACTCCAGATCACTCGCAACGGCAACGCTGTCGACGAGGCCGAGTGGAACACCGACATTCCGGTTGATGGCGGACCGTACTCGATCGAGGGCAAGGCTCCTGGCTACGAGGCGTGGTCGACCAGCGTGACGGTCGGCGCGGAGCGGGATAAGAAGTCGGTGAACGTACCCAGGTTTCGAGAACGACCGCCGACCGCACCGTCACCGCCCCACCGTCGGCCGGCCGGCGAGGCCGACGACCGACCGGCGCTGGGTTCGTCGCGATCGAGTCGCAGGACGGTCGGCGTGGTCACGGCCCTCGGTGGTGGGGCGGTTGCCGCGGGTGGACTCGTCGTCGGATATCTCGCCCAGCAGCGCTGGTCCGACGCCAAGGCGCAATGCGGGGACGACCTGCGCTGCGACACAGTTGCCGACCAGGCGAGCGCGCAGGCGCTGGTGGATGAGGCGCGCCTGCGTGGCAACGTCTCCACCGTGATGACAGCGGCCGGGCTCGTTGCCGTCGGGGTTGGCGTCACGCTCTGGCTCACGGCTCCGTCCCGAACCTCGCGCGAGACCGCGCTGCGGATCGCGCCGGCACTCGCACCCGACGGCGTCTCCGTCGTGCTCAGCGGGTCGCTATGAACCGCGTTGTCGCGGCGCTCGTGATCGGCTTGCTGTCCGCGTGCAACGCCATCCTCGGGATCGACGACATCGGCGGGCCTGGCGACGGCGACGCGGGCATCGATGCCGCGGTCGGCCCGCCCGCCGTCCCGCGCCTTCGCGCTCCACGCATGGGCGCGACGACGGGTAGCGCACACGCCGACGCCTCGCTGCGCCCACGCTTCGCCTGGCGGCCGGCGGCCGGCGCGGCGCGATACGAGCTGGCGGTCGATGACTCCTGCCAGACCACGTCGTTCCCGATGTGTCTCTTCGCGTCGCCAGAGGTCGCGGAAGTCGCACTCACCGAAACGTCGTCGGCACCGAGCGCAAACCTTCCCGTCAACATGAGTGCCCCCGTGGGGCGGCGTTACTTCTGGCGGGTTCGGGCGTGCAATGATCTGGGGTGCAGCGACTGGAGCGACGTCTGGTACCTCGATGTGGGTCGGCTCGCCGACGACGTGAATGGCGACGGCTACGGCGACCTCCTCGTCGGTATCGATGCCGATGTCGCGACGACGACGCAGGTCGGTGCGGCCTACATCGCGTTCGGACGTCCGGGTAGCGGCGCCATCACGGTTGCCAAACTGCTGGATCCACGGAATCAGGTCGACGGCCGTTTCGGTCGCACGCTGGCGATGGTCGGTGACATGAACGCCGACGGGTATGGCGATCTCGTGGTGGGTGCTTGGCGAACCGACAACAACAACCACATGGGCACCGCGTACCTGTATCTCGGAAGGGGTTCGTGGCTCGCCACCGTCCCTGACGCGACGACCGTGTTCGCGCTCGCGACCGCTGACGCGGCGACCGCTTTCGGGGCGTCGGTCGCGGGGCGCGGCGACATGAACGGCGATGGATATGCGGACGTCGCGATCGGTTCGACGCCGTTTGTTGTCGGAGGCGGTGGCATCATGCCGACCCAGCCCGGGTACGTACACGTCAACTTCGGCCGTCCGAGTTGGTCGTTCTCGCAGCTCGGCTCTGATCTCGTCGTGCCGGATCCCGCCGGCGAAATGGTCGGCAGTTTCGGCAGCGGAGTTGCCCTGGGCGATGTGAACGAGGACGGACGGGCGGACCTCGTCGCGGGTGCGCCGCTATCAGCCAGCTTCGTCGGACGGGTGAACTTGTACTTCGGTCAAGGGATGTATCCGTCGGCGCCGCACACGCTCGGAACACCCGACGTCACCCTGCCGTCGCCGGCGCCGGGCACGGCGGCGTTCGGAGCCTCCTCTGCCGTGTGTGGAGGCCCGCTCGTCGAGCCGGTGGTCGCGGTCGGCGCTCCCTTCGAGAGCCGACCGGCCGCGAACGCCGGCGCCACCCGCATCTATCGGTCGCGCGATCCATGGCCAGCGATGATCGACGACGCCGACCTTACGATCTCGCATCCTAGCGGAGCGCTGAATGGATCTCACGGTGTCAGCGTGCGGTGCGCCGACGTGACCGCCGATGGGAAGGACGACATGGTGGTCGGCGCGCCGACGGGCGACGACGATGGTGTCATCTACGTGTATGGCGACGTCGTCGGGCTCCCGGCCACGCACCTGACCGCGCTGACCAGTGGCAACACGTTCGGCACACTCGGCACAGCCGTGGCGATCACGGACTTCAACGGCGATGGCGTCAGCGACGTATTCGCGGGCGGCCCCAACCTGGGCTCGCCGACGCACACCGGTGCCGTGCTCGGCTGGGTGGGTCGTGGGGTTTGGCCGGCTTCCGTCGTTGGGGCGGACGTGACGATCAACAACCCCAGCGGTGTGATGGGCGAGAACTTCGGGCGGTCGATGGACTGACATGCGACCGCCGGGATCATCGGGCCATCGGGGAAGGTCTGATACGCCACGGCCGTACAGTGTTCGCCATGCGTGACCAGCGGCGCCGCGTTCCGTTCGAGGAACCGGGCGAGATCTATCAGACCGGCCGGGCGAGATCTATCAGACCGGCGTCAAGCCCGGGGCGGTGACCCTGACTCAGCACCTGCCGGTGCAGCGCAAGCAACGCGCCGATGGGCGGTCGGTGGCGCCCATTGGAAGCTTCGCCTTCGTCCATGACAACGGCGACGGCGGCGGCGACGGCGACGGGCGGGGCACCTGCCGCGCCATCTTCCCCGACGAGTCGCCCATTGCGTGGCTGTCGTCGGCCGCGCCCACGGTCCAGATGCGCGCCACCAACGCCGGCGCCGACCGCGAAGCGGCAGACGGGGCTGCCGCCGAGGCGGCTGCCACCCACGCCCAAGCCGAGCACGGCATCGCGGGCGCGTCCGGACCTCTGCCGTTCCTCGCCGCGATTCAGGCGTCGTTCGGACCACACGACATATCCGGTGTGCGGGCGCACACCGACGCCGCTGCGGCCCACGCCTCGGCTGCCATGGGGGCCACCGCGTACGCGACCGGCGATCACGTAGCGTTCGCGGGCACGCCCGACCTGCACACGGCAGCCCACGAAGCGGCTCACGTCGTGCAACAGCGAGCCGGCGTTCACCTCGCCGGTGGGATCGGTCCCGAGGCTGACCGCCATGAGCGTCACGCCGATCAGGTTGCCGACACGGTGCTGCGCCGCGATTCCGCTGCCGCGCTGCTGGACCCATTCGCGGGCCACGGTGGCGGGACGGCTGCGCGTGCCGTGCAGCGGCAGACAGCTCCACACACGCCGCCGGCACGCACAACCGCTCCATCCCGGACGTTCGTCGGTGCGCCCAATGCTGCCGCTGGCGCCCCGCATACCTCGCGCGAGTTGTCGGTGAACGTGTCCACACTGACCCAGTCGCTCCCCGGTTCGATCCGCCGCTCGGCCGTCGACGGCGCCGCATTGGTGGGCGATCCGGCGATGCCAACCGCCGGGCCGGCAGCGCCGGATGCCGACGCGCCGGCCGATCAGGATCCGGCGGTGGCCGCGGGTGCCGAGGAGCTGCTGGGCGACGCAGCGGGCGATGACGACGCGACGGTCGGCGACGTCGCGCTTGCCGCGGCTCCCGCCGGGGCGCTGGTCGCCGCGAAGGGCAGTCCCGGTCGCCCGCTCCCCGCCGCCTTGCGCGCGCGCCTCGAGCGCGTCGCGGGCGCGTCGCTCGAGCACGTGCGCGTCCACGACGACGCCGCGGCCGGCGCGGCTGCGAAGGCTCTCGCCGCGCGCGCCTTCGCCCACGGCGCCGACGTCTACTTCGCGCCGGGCGCGTACGCGCCGGAGACGGCGGCCGGCCAGGAGTTGATCGCGCACGAGGTGCTCCACACCCTGCAGCCGGAGAGCGCGGGCTCCGAGGGCGTGACCCGGCCTGGAGACCCCGTCGAGCAGGAGGCCGACGCGTTCGCCGCCAGGTTCGCCGCCGCCCCCAACGCGCAGGCAGCCGACGACGTTGAACATTCCCCCACCCCCACAGGCGGCGCACCGCCAGCGGCGGCGCTCGCTCCGCGGACCGCGCTCCCGCGCTTCCCGGGCGTGGTGACCGAAGCGTTCGAGGTAGACAAGCTCCGGTTCATCGATCCAACGAACGAGGCGCTGGGCAAAGTCTGGCAGGAGGATCGCGGCTACATCAAAAACTCGTCCGCGACCCCGCTGTCGTCGGTGATCAAGAACGGCAAGGTCGGCGGCGGCTTCGAGAACGTCACGGTCATGTACGTCGTCGACGACAAGGGCGAGGTCTGGGTCGGCAAGCGGCAGGGCCAGAACATGCCGCACCCGACGTTGATCGGCGGCAAGGCGCCCCAGGTCCAGGCGGCCGGGATGGTCAAGATCCGGGATGGCAAGATCGTCAGGATTGACAACCACTCGGGCCACTTCCGCCCACCGCGCAGCTCGCTGAGCAGCGCGCTCAAGAGCTTCCTGAAGCTGCCCAAAGCGGCGTTCAAGAACTTCTCGGCCGAGAGCGTCCACGTCGACGGCAACGGCGCCGAGACGCGCAAGGCGTTCAACTCGCTCCGCATGCTGAAGCTCAAGAGCTTCAATCCGAGCAAAGCGCTCAACCGCATCAAGATGCGCTACAAGCACGACCCGAAGTTCAAGGGCGGGCTGAAGGGCGCGGGCAGGGCGGGCCTCGCGATCATCGCGATGCTGATCGCCGACTACTTCATCGGCAAGTGGATGGCCGAGATGGAGACCGAGCACATCCGGAAGGCAATCGAGCGCCTGGCACCGACGGTCGAGGCGCAGCTGTTGCAAAGCCTCGAGGCGCAGGCGGACGCGTTCGATGCGCTCTACGACAAGAACCCGGATGCCGAGGTCTACCTAAACGTCGTGTATCGCCTCGCGCACATCACTGCATACTATCAGGGCGGCGGGGACGTCGCCTCCGTCGAGTCGTTCGCCGGCCTCGAGCTCAAGAGCGCCCAGGTCTCGACGACACCGGTCAAGGACGGCCTCAACTATGGTGGGATGGACGCCTGCTTCGGTTCGACGACGAAGTACCACGACTACTCGATGAGCGAGGCCGTCAAGCTCGGCGACCTCTACGACGACGGGTCGAGCGTCGGTGACGCCAAGGCGAAGGACGAGACCAAGTGACCCGCCAGACCGATATGATCGCCACCATCCTGGCGGAGCGCCCGCGCGACGAGGTCCGCGGCTGGCTCGACCGACTCGCTGCGGCGCTGGCCTCCGAAACATCGCTCGAACCCGGGACGGTTGCTGACATGGTCAACCGCGGCCGCCCGCGGTGGGGCGTGAGCTCTGCGGACGCGGCCGCCGCCTACGTGGAGTTCTGGTCGGAGCTGACCGCGCGCCACGACAGCCCGGCGTTGCGAGCCGGCTACGCCGACGTCCTCTACCTGCTCGGCCCTCGCGAGCGAGCCCGCGAGGCGCTGGACGCCTTCCTCGCCGCCGCCCACCGCGATCCCGAGGTCTTCATCTTGTATTCGGCCGACTTCGGAGATCTCGCCACCAAGCTCGACGCTCGCAAGGAGTTCGAGCTCGCAAAGATCGCTTACTACGCCCACTGCGTCGATCAGGGCTGCATGGACGAGGCCGACTTGCGCGATTCCGTTCGCGAACTGCTCGCCGAGTACCCTGATGATCCCGAGCTGCGCTCGCGGCTACGAGCGATCGCCCACCGGTCGCTCTCGGCGTGAGCCGTCGGCGCGGTGGTGCTCGACCGCCAGCGCGACGACGAGCGCCAGATCGTCGTCGATCCGAGGTGCGCGCGGGATCAGTCGGAGGGAGCCGTGTCCGTCGGGATCTACACGCGCGCCGGCCACGTAGCTGGTCGTCCCGCCGAGGGTGCGGACGACCGCCACCTCGAGCATCGCGAGATCCGCCGGCGATGACACGATCCATGCCGGAGGGCGGAGGCGGGCACGCTGCACGATCGCGAGCGCCGCGATCAGCACGGCTGCCGAGAGCCCCACGGCAGGTCGGATCGAGGTCAGCGCCACCACGAGGAGACACGACCACTGGTTGTGCGAGAGACGCCTGATGTACCTGCGTGCGTCGCCTCTCCATAGCTCGAGTTCGAAGCGTAGGACTGCGTAGCCGGCGGGAATCGCGGTCGCGCTCCAGCCGCTGCTCGTGAGCGTGAGCGCGACGCCCGTCACCGAAAGCGCCACCAGGCCCGCCGCCTCGACGGCCTGGATCGGAAACAGGCGCAGCGGGTCCCATCGATCGCCGAGGATCCACGGCGGAAGCCACCGGTAGCGGACGCCGGTGCGAGCGGCCCGCCCGTGGCAGCAGCCCATGAACAAGCAACCGACCCGACCGATGCCCAGCGTGAGCGCGATGCCGGCGATCCAGGCGTCGGCGATCCCGACGACGTCGGCATCGGCGAGAGTCACGAGTCCCATCATCGCTCCGCACGCGATCAGCGCGTGCTCGATGAGCACGTAGCGCCGCCGATGACGCCAGCGGGTCGTGATCCATCCCCAGGCTACGAAGCCGGCCAGGTCCACCGCGATGATCGCGAGGACGAGCCAGGGCCGCGCCCCGCGGTGGAGCGCGAGCCCCGCGAACAGGAGCCCGCCCGCAGTCGCGCCGATTCGCCCCATTGCAGTCCACGACGGGAACAGATGCCGGCCGAACCGAACGTTCAGGCGGGGCACGCGCTCCCAGCGATCGGCTGATCCGGATTCCAACATGGGATACCGCCGCATCCTGCGATGGCCACGGATAGGTGGTCGACCTAATTCGATTCTCCCGTGCCTGGCCCCGAGCGTCAAGCTCACGTCGCGCGAACGGCGAGGCACATGCCGCCGCGATGGAAACCCGCTAAGATGCCGCCGTCATGCACCCCGATCTCCTCGGTCTGTGCGGCTCGCTCGCGTATCTCGACGAGCTCGCCGAGCGCTATGCCGCTCATGCCGGCTCGGTCGATCCGAGCTGGGCGCCGCTGCTGAACGGCGGCGGGGTCGCCGCGCCGCCTGCGGCTCCCCGTGGTGGCAACGGCCACGCCACCACGCCCACCGCAGCGGCAGCGCCGCCGTCAGCCCCGACCCGCACTCGCGGCGGTAACGGGCACACCGGCGTCACCACGCACATGCCGGTCATGCGCGGCGATCGGCCCGGTTCCACGACGCTGGCGCCGCTCACCGACGCGCCCAGCGTGTGGCCGGTGGTCAACGCCTACCGCAGCCGCGGCCACCTGGCCGCCGATCTCGACCCGCTCGATCTGCTCGAGCGGGTCGCGGTGTCGGAGCTCGATCCGGCGACCTGGGGCTTCACGCCGGCGCTGGCGGCGCACGAGCTGTCGCCGACCGGCGTGCACGGGCTGCCGCGGGCGACGCTGGCGCAGATCGTCGAGCACATGCGCGCCACCTACTGCGGCACCGTCGGGCTCGAGCTGGCTCACATCGATTCGCCGACCAAGCGCAGCTGGCTCGCCGAGCGCATGGAGACCCGGCCGACGCGGCGGGCCGGCGCGGCGGTGCGGCGGCGCATGCTGGAGCTGCTCATCAACGCCGAGGCGTTCGAGCGCTTCTGTCACGTCAAGTACCCCGGCACCAAGCGGTTCTCGCTCGAGGGCAGCGAGGCGCTCATCCCGATGATGGATCTGGTGCTGACCCACGGCGCGCGGCTGGGTGCGATCGAGGCCGTGATCGGCATGGCCCACCGCGGCCGCCTGACCGCGCTCGAGTCGATCATGCAGCGGGCGGCGCGCGACATCTTCGCCGAGTTCGAGGACATCGAGCCCGAGGCGATGTCGGGTGGCGGCGACGTCAAGTACCACCTCGGCTTCTCGTGTGATCGCGTCGATCCGCTCGGCAACGCGGTCCACCTGTCGCTGGCGTTCAACCCCAGTCACCTCGAGGCGGTCGATCCGGTGGTGGTCGGTCGGGTCCGCGCCAAGCAGCGCCGTCACGGCGACGTCGAGCGCCGTCGCGTGATGGGCCTGCTGGTCCACGGCGACGCCGCGTTCGCCGGCCAGGGCCTGGTCACCGAGGTGCTGCAGTTGCACAACCTGCAGGGCTACCGCACCGGCGGCACGGTCCACATCGTGGTCAACAACCAGGTCGGGTTCACGGCCTCGCCGCAGGAGACCCGCTCGACACCGTACTGCACCGACGTCGCCCACATGATCCAGTGCCCGATCTGGCACGTCAACGGCGAGGATCTCGATGCGGTCGCCGAGGTGGTCGAGATGGCGATGGAGTACAAGGCGGCGTTCTCGTCGGACGTGGTGATCGACCTCTACTGCTATCGCAAGTACGGCCACAACGAGATGGACGAGCCGGGCTTCACCCAGCCGGTGATGTACGACCGCATCCAGAAGAAGCCGTCGATCGTCGAGAGCTACGGCAAGCGGCTGCTGGCCGACGGCGTGGTCAGCGGCGCTGACGTGCTGGCCATGACCGAGCGCCGCAACCGCGCGCTCGAGGACGAGCTGGGCGCGGCCAAGTCGACGACCGAGCGGCCGCGGCCGCAGGCGCTGACCGGGCTGTGGCGCGGCTACGTCGGTGGGCCGGCGGCGCAGGTACCCGACGTCGTCACCGGCGTGGCGCGCGAGACGCTGGCGACCATCGCCGAGCGCGTCACGTCCGTGCCGGCCGAGTTCCAGCCCCACGCCAAGATCGTGCGCCTGCTCGAGCAGCGGGCCCAGATGGGCCGGGGCGAACGACCGCTCGACTGGGGCATGGCCGAGATCCTGGCCTACGGGTCGCTGCTGTGGGAGGGCACCAATGTCCGGTTGAGCGGACAGGATTGCTCGCGCGGCACCTTCTCACACCGCCACGCCTTGGTCACCGACGTGCGCACTGGCGCCGAGCACATGGTGCTGGGTTCGCTGCACGCCGATCAGGGCACCTGTCGGGTCTACGACAGCTCGCTGAGCGAGGCCGGCGTGCTCGGCTTCGAGTTCGGCTACTCGCTCGACTACCCTGACGCGCTGGTGTTGTGGGAGGCGCAGTTCGGCGACTTCGCCAACGGTGCCCAGGTGATCATCGATCAGTTCATCACCTCGGCCGAGGACAAGTGGAACCGGTTGTCGGGGCTGGTGCTGCTCCTGCCGCACGGCTACGAGGGCCAGGGCCCCGAGCACTCGAGCGCCCGGCTCGAGCGCTTCCTGCAGATGTGCGCCGAGGACAACATCCAGGTCTGCCAGCCGACCACGCCGGCGCAGATGTTCCACCTGCTGCGCCGCCAGGTGAAGCGGCCGTGGCGCAAGCCGCTGGTGGTGATGACGCCCAAGAGCTTGCTGCGCTTGCCGGCGGCGACCTCGGCGATCGACGAGCTGACCGGCGGCACCTTCGAGCGCGTGAAGGGCGATCCAACGGTGGCGGCGAGCGCGGCGGAACGGGTGCTGTTCTGCTCCGGCAAGATCTTCTACGAGCTGGTCGAGGAGCGGAAGAAGCGCGGCGCCCAGCGCACGATGATCGTGCGGCTGGAGCAGCTTTACCCGTTCCGGACCGAGCACGTGGCGGCGGCGGTCGCCGGGCTGCCGGCGGGCGCCGATGCGGTGTGGGTTCAGGACGAGCCCGGTAACATGGGCGCGGCGACCTTCGTCATCCCGCGCCTGGGGGCCGTGCTCGGCCGCGCGCCGCGCCTGGTCAGCCGCGACGACAGCGCCAGCCCGGCCACCGGTTCGCACAAGGCTCACGTGATGGAGCAGAACCGTATGTTCGCCGCGGCGTTCGGGGCGTAGCGAGCCGCAGGCGTGCGTTCAACCAGGCGAGCTTCAACAATGATAAGGATCGGTCATGGCTGATCTCGTGGTCCCCCAGCTCGGCGAGTCGATCACCGAGGCCGTCGTCGCGCGCTGGCTCAAGAACGTCGGCGACGCGGTCGCGATCGACGAGCCGCTGGTGGATCTGGAGACCGACAAGGTCACCGTGCAGCTGCCGTCGCCCGCCGCGGGCGCGCTCGCGGCACAGTCGGTGGCCGAGGGGACGACGGTGAAGGTGGGGCAGGTGGTGGGGCAGGTGACGGTCGGGGCGGTGGGGAAGGCCGCAGCCGCAGCCGTGGCCGCGCCCGCGCCCGCGCCCGTGACCGTGCCCGTGACCGTGCCCGTGCCCGTGCCCGCGCCCGTGCCCGTGGCCGTGGCCGCACCCGCACCCGTGGCCGTAGCCGCACCGACGGCGGGCCTCGACAAGGACGCACTGCTCGAGCTGCCGCCGTCGCAGCGCCGGCTGGCGCGCGAACGGGGGGCGATCCCGATCATCGCGCCGAGCGCGGTGCCCGCCGCTCGATCACAGGTCGACGCCCGCGACGAGGTGGTCCCGATGTCCACTCTGCGCAAGCGCATCGCCGAGCGACTGGTGCAGGCGCAGCACGAGTCGGCCTCGCTGACCACGTTCAACGAGGTCGACATGACCGCGGTCATGGACCTGCGCGCCCGCTACAAGGAGAGCTTCGAGAAGCAGCACGGCGTGAAGCTCGGCTTCATGTCGTTTTTCGTGAAGGCGTGCTGCGCGGCCGCCCGGCAGTTCCCGGGCGTCAACGCCGAGCTGGTCGGCGACAGCATCGTCTACAAGAAACACTACGACTTCGGTATCGCGGTGTCGGCACCGAAGGGGCTGGTGGTCCCGGTGCTGCGCGCCGTCGACACGCTCAGCTTCGCCGGCATCGAGCACGGCATCGTGGCGCTCGCCGACAAGGCCCGGTCGGGTCGGCTCGCTCTCGACGACCTGATGGGCGGCACCTTCACCATCACCAACGGCGGCATCTACGGCTCGATGATGTCGACCCCGCTGCTCAACTATCCCCAGACCGGCATCCTCGGCATGCACAACATCGTCAAGCGCGCGATGGTGGTCGACGATCAGATCCAGGTCCGTCCGGTGATGTACGTCGCGCTCACCTACGATCACCGCGTCGTCGACGGCCGCGAGGCGGTGTCGTTCCTGGTCGCGGTCAAGGACCGCCTCGAGTCGCCCGACCGCATGCTGCTCGAGGCCTGAGACTGTGACCGAGCTCAGGGCAGCATCTCGAGACCCTTGAGCCCCGAGACCTGGCCGCGGCTGGCGACCGCCGGCGGGACCTGGTCCTTGAGGAAACAGGTCGCCGCGGTCTCGGGCGCCACCGGCGGTGCGTAGGTCCAGGCCTGGCACTGACCCTCGCGCGCGCAGCTCGCCTGGCAGGTGGTCGGCGACAGCCGCCCGGTGGTGAAGGTTCGGTAGTTGCCGCCGGTCCGGTCGACGTTGGTCTCGACGCCGCGGCGCACACCCGACGCCATGCCCGGGCCGCTGGTCGCTGCGGGGACCGCGTCCTTGAGGAAGCAGTTGTTGGCCGCCGCGCTGGTGACCGTGAACGCCTCGCAGCGCTCGTCCTCGGCGCAGCGGCGCGCGCAGGCGCGGCCACCGCTCGCGGTGTGGGTCGCGATGTCGTTGCCCGGCCGGTTGACGCCGGGCTCGAGCTCGCGCACCAGCACACCGGACGTCAGCCCGTTGCCCACCGTGGCGCCCGGGACCGCGCCCTTCAACCAGCACTGGCCCGCCGCGCTGCCGCCCGGCGGCACGTGGGTCCAGGCCTGGCAGGCGAGGTCACGACCGCACGCCGCCGCGCAGACGTCGGCGCGCAGCGCCGGCACCATCGCGAAGTCGCTGCCACCGCGGTTGCGGTTGGCGTTCATCGTGAGCGCGATCCCCGAGGTCATGCGACTGCCGGGCACCGGCTCGGGGACGCCCTCCTTCAACCAGCAGCGGCCCAGGCTGCCGGTGGAGCCGTCGAGGACGAAGGTGAAGGCGCGGCAGCGGCCGTCGTTGTCGCAGGTGGTCCGGCAGCTGGCCGCCGTCTTGCTGGTGACCGAGGTGTAGTCGAGCCCGGGCCGATTGACCTCGACCTCGTTGACGCCGTCCCAGCCGCGCAGCACGGCCTCGATCTGCTTCTTGTAGACCGGCACGCCGGCGAAGACGTCGGTCATCTCGTCGGGGCTCTCGACGTAGGGGCTGAAGTCGCTGGTGACGCCCCACTGGGCACCGTTGCCGGTGATCGGGCCGTCGAAGACCGGGCCGCCGGAGTCGCCGGGGCACAGGGCGCGGGTCTCGGTGCCGACGATGAACGCGTAGGCCTGCTTGAAGCCGCCGCCGCTCTGCGGCGTCCGATCGGTGCAACCGTAGCCGAACATCACCGCCTGCTGACCGTTCGTCGGCTCCTGCCCCGCGATCGTGGCCGGGACGGCCTGCGTGATCGGCACCGGCGTCGCGAGGTGGAGCACCGCGACGTCGGTGGTGAAGCGAGCGTCGGGCTGATACTCGAAGCGCTGCGACGCGAACGTGTGGATGCGATCGACGCGGTAGGTGCGCTGGAGCGCGGTGAGCTCGAACACGAACGCGGCGCCGCTCGCCGGGATGGTGCCGGTGTACATGGGAAAAAGGCAGTGAGCGGCGGTGAGCACCGCCTGCCGACCGATCAGCGTCGCGGTGCAGGAGCCGCCAACCCCGTCGCCGAACTGGCCGACCTCGAAGCGCGCGCTGGCGGCCTGCCCGCCGACCAGCTCGCCGTCCTCCTCGTCGAGCAAGGCGGCATCCTCGAGGCAGCCACCGGTGGACATCGACGCGAGCAGCAACATGGCCGAGATGATTCGCATGTCGGGACATTCAGCAAGCGTCGTGCCATCGGCTGCGCTCAGATCACGGCCTGGGATCGCGGACCTGCACGAGTGCGCGGTCGCAGTGTCACGGTCGCCACCGGGGCAGTCACGTGACGCGGAGATTCAGGGGAAGCGGATGTAGCAGCTCCGCAGCGTCGGGTCGGCATACGACGTCCACGGTCTCTCGCTGCGGAAGCCGTGCCACGCCCACTTGACGGCGAGCTGGCCCGGGTAGGCCGTCGTCGAACTCACCCGCAGGACCAGCTCGGTCATCGACTGATCGGGGTAGCGCAGCGTGATGTAGCCGTGGTCGATCGTCCACGACGTCGCCCACCCGCGCAGGCCGCCGGGCGACCCGAAGGTCAGGTTGACGATGTCGTTCTTCATGACGTCGTCGCCGGCCGGCACGGTCTGCATGAACCGATCGGCGCCGGCCCCGATGTTGAGGCCCTCGATCACGTCGTCACTGCCGGGCGCTGGCCAGGAGTTGCGAATGAGGTCGATCCCGGGCCAGATCTCCTGGCCCGACGTCTGGGCCAGGCTGGTGTGCGCGATGAACCCGTAGTTCATGTACGCAGCGTTGCGCAGTTGCCAGATCATGAGCCCGTCGCCGGTGACGTGCTCGTCGGCGCCGCCGCGTGCCCGATGCTCCAGCAAGAAGTAGTCGCCGTTGGTGCGCCGGGAATCGAACAGCAAGATCGGACGGCGGTTGTTGCCCGGGGTGTCGCCGCCGACGTACGCGGCGTCGAGGATCGCACACGAGCCGGGCTGTGCCACGTCGTAGATGACCGGTTCGGTCCAGCCGAGCTGGATCTTGTGCCACGGGTCGAGGTGGAGTCCCTCGTCGAAGTCCGACGGTCCCTGCAGGCTGCCGCCGCGGTTGTGGTCCTGCTTGGAGCCGTAGATGTCGATGGTGCCCAGCGCGTGGGCCAGCTCGTGGGCCATGGTCGCGAAGTTGGTCGACTGCGACGTCGACGGGATCCAGCCCGGACAGACCTGCACCGTCGAGCCGGCGCCGGGCGAGACACACTCCCAGTCGGCGGTGCGCGTCGCGGCGCTGTTGCCGGCGCTGATGACCATGACCTGCAGCTCGTTGGCCTTCACGTAGCCGTCGCGGTTGGTGTCGAACGGGGCGAAGTTGAAGCCGTTCGCGAACGCCATCTCGATCGCTTTTCGTCGTGCGACACGCTCGTTGGCGCTGGTGCCGCCGCACGGGTAGGGCGCCGGGGCGCCGCCGGGGTAGCCGAGCGAGCAGCCAAACCTGCCTTCGTTGGCCCCGGTCGCCGGATCGTCGCGGTAGACGAACGGTCCCAGGACACCGGCGTTGCTCCATCCGAACCGACCGCCCGACATCTCGCGGAACAGCCGCGCCGCGTTGTGCGTCGAGTTGCTGAACAGGCGGTCGCGGAAGTAGGACGACTGGCGGTCGGCGGCGAACTGCACGTCGGTGAAGTTCAGCATGATCGACAGCAGCGGCCGGGTGCCGCGGGCCTGGGCGCCGTAGACGCGCATGGTGTCGTAGCCGGTGGCGAAGCTGCCGCCGTCCGCCCACGACGGGTCGCCGGTGAGCGCGACCTGGACATCGCCGCGCCGTGGCTCCCACTGGGTGTCCTGGACGAACACCACGACGTCGGCCCGCCGATCGCCGTCGACGTCGCCGATCACGGGCACCTCGTCGCCGAGCGCGAGCGAGGTGTGCCACTGGTGCGTGACGTCGAAGAACGAGCCGTTCGAGAGCCCGACCCAGACGTCGCCGCGCGCCGGCGCAGCCTGGGTGTCGCGTACGAAGGTGGCGATGTCGGCGCGGGTGTCGCCGTCGAAGTCGCCGATCCGGACCGGTTCGTTGCCGATGCCGAAGAACGTGTGCCACAGGTAGGTCGGACCGAAGCCCGGGGTGAATGACAGGGCGACCCGCACGTCGCCGCGGGCGTCGCCGCCCTCGCTGTCGCGGACGAAGCTCACCAGATCGGCGCGACGGTTGCCGTCGACGTCGGCGACCTTCGGCACGCCCTGGCCCGGGTTGAACCAGCCGTGGGCCAGGTACGGCGTCCCGAAGCCGGTGCCGGTGGACAGCGCCACCCAGACATCGCCTTGCGCGGCGCCGGTCGCGGTGTCGCGCACGAACGTGATGATGTCGTCCTTGCCATCGCCGTCCATGTCGCCGACCGCCGGCACCTCGTTCCCGTACGACATCCAGTCGTGCCACCTGGTGCTGGGG
Source organism: Myxococcales bacterium (assembly GCA_947483555.1). GTDB lineage: Bacteria > Myxococcota_A > Polyangia > Haliangiales > Haliangiaceae > UBA2376. The sequence goes on along the minus strand of CANKMW010000075.1, from coordinate 27,996 downwards.
CCGAACCTGGTGCCGCTCGACAGCGCGACGAACACGTCGCCCATCGCCGCGCCGCCCTGGCTGCTCTGGATGAATACGACGATGTCGTCGCCGCCCAGGCCGTCGAAGTTCCCGACCAGCGGCACCGCGCTACCCCCAGCGAACGCGCTGTGCCAGAGCTGGCTGGTCCCGAAGCTGAGGCCGTTCGACAGCGCGACCCAGACCGAGCCGGCCGACGACGCCCCCGAGGTGCGGACGAACGACACGATGTCGTCGCGGCCGTCGTTGTTGAAGTCGCCGGTCAGCGGAACCTCGCTACCGGTCGCGAAGGAGCTGTGGGCGAGCCGGGGCATGCCGAAGCCCTCGGCGTGGGCGAGCGAGCTGGCGCCGAGCACGGCCAGGCCGGCGGTGACGAGACGTGAGGTGTTCATGCGTGGGGATCCTTGGCGCAGGGTTCGCGCACCACCACAGCAAGCGCGATGCCGCCGCCGGGGCGGCGCCGATCCTCCATGGATCGCGGACCTGGCCGCCGGTGTCCCGGGACAGTCCCCGGCCATGGCGCACACCGTCACGTGACGGAATCAGCGCAGCGCATCGTGCAGACCGCCGCCGCCAGGCTCACTCAGAAGCCGCGGAACCACAGCGCGGCGCCGGCCGGCCGCTGGTCGCCGCCGGTGGCCGTGGGCTGGGCGGCATGCACGGCGACCAGCCAGCCGGCCGCGGTGACCGTGAGCGCGGTGGCCGAGGCCGGGCCGGCGGACTGCACGGCGTGGATGACGGTCGCGCCGGCCGCGTCGGCGGTGGCGACGAAGACGTCGTCCACGCCGTCGGCGCGCTCGCCGCTGGCCAGCGTGCCGGTCCACCATCCGGCGACGGCGAGGCGATCGCCGCTGCCGCCGATCGCCGTGATGGCGTCGAAGTCGTCGCCGCCGATCAACCAGGCGCTGGTCACCGAGGCATCGGCGGCGAACACGGCGACCAAACCGTCGGCGGCGCCGCGAGCCTCGAGGCGGCGGCCGGCGACGTCGACCTCGCCGCGTACGGTGCCGGCGACGGCGATCGCGCCGCCGGCCAGCACGGCAACGCCGGCGCAGGTATCTTCGCGGGCGCCGCCGTAGACCCGCGTCCACACCGGGCGGCCGTCGGCCTCGAGCACGGCGACGAAGCCGTCAGCGGCCAGCGTCCGTTCGGCCACGCCGACCAGTTCGCTATCGCCAAGCTCGGCGGTGCCGCTGAACGTGCCAGCGATCGCGACCCGGCCGCCACCCAGGGTCGCCGCAGCGGCGATGGCGTCGGCGCCGTCGCCACCCATGCGGCGCAGCCAGCGCACGGCGCCGGCGCGATCGATCGCGGCCACGAAACCGTCGCTGCCCCCGGCGGCGGTCACGGTGCGGTCGCCGACGCGGAGCGTGCCGGCGAAGCTCCCGGTGACCAGGAAGCCATCGCCGGCGCCGCTGATGGCGCTGACCACGGTCCACCGCGTGCTGCCGGCGCCGACGGTCCAGCGCACCGTGCCGTCATCGGCGGCCAGCGCGACCAGCGCCGCGCCCGGCTCGCCGCGTAGACCACCGTCGAGCCCGGGAACGGTGCCCTCGCGCCCGCCGACCGCGACCACCGCGAGCTCGCCAGCGAGCGCCAGTGCCCCCACCGCGGCCCCGAGCGGCCGCGTCCACGCCACCGTCCCACCGCGGCTCGCGCGCTGCGCCCTGACGCCGGCGGCAACGATCACGTCGCCGCCCGGGTCGCCGACCATCGCGACGCCGTGGACCGTATCGGCGCCGAGCACCTCGGCGCCCAGGCCCCAGCCAGCAGCGGTCGGCGGCCGCGGGGGAAGGCCGCCACCGTGCGGACATGCCGTCAGCAGGCCGAGCCCGCCGCCGAGGCAGCCGAAAACCAGAACGGCCGCACCATCCAGGCGCAGCCGCATCGTCGCACCCGATCCGGTACTCGAACGGGATCCCGATCGGGATCCAGATCGACCGGTCGAGATCAGACCTTCTTGCCCTGAGCGCGCATGTCCTTGACCACCGCCGACAGGCCGCGCTTGTCGATGGTGCGCATGGCGCGCGCGGTCACGTTGAGCTTGATCCAGCGCTTCTCGTCTTCGAGCCAGAACCGCTTGGTCAGGAGGTTGATCTCGAAACGCCGCTTGGTGTGGCGGTTCGAGTGGCTCACGTTGAAGCCGACCAGCGGCTTCTTTCCAGTTACTTCACAGACCTTCGACATGGCTTCCTCGGCAGGCGACGGGTCGTAACCCGGATCAGATCTTCGATTCCTTGAACTCGACGTGCTTGCGCACGACCGGGTCGTACTTCTTGAGCACGAGCTTGTCTGGCGTCCGCTTGCGGTTCTTCGACGTGGTGTAGAAGAACCCGGTGTCAGCTGTCGACACCAGACGGATGAGCTCGCGGCCCGACTTGCCTTTCTTCGCCATGGAAGATTCTCCGCAATCGTGAAAAGGGGTCCCGACGTATGGCACAGGCCCCCGCCGATTTCAAGCGCCGGCGCGCCTGAGCCTATGTCCGCTTGATCCCGAGCACCAGCCCGTCCGGGGTCGGGATGCACACGGAATCACAGGCTTTCGCGACCAGCTCGTGGAAGCCGCGCATGGCCCGGCCGCGGTCGCTGTCGTCGAGTAACTCACCGAACAGGAAGGCATTGTCGCCCAACACGATCCCGCCCGAGCGCAGGTTGGCCAGCGCCCAGGTGCCGTAGCGGTCGTAGTTGAGCTTGTCGGCGTCGATGAAGACGGCGTCGAACGGTCCGTGGCCCTCGAGCGTCGGCAGCACGTCGACGCCGGCGCCCTCGACCACGGTCACGCGATCGGAGAGGTCGGCGGCGGCCAGGTTGTCACGCGCGATCGCGGCGTGGGCGGGGTCGAACTCGATCGACCACAGGTGGCCGCCGTCGCCGAGCGCGCGCGCGATGTGAATCGTCGAGTAGCCGACCAGCGTGCCGACCTCGACCGCCTTGCGGGCGCCGGCCAGCTTGCAGAGCAGCGCCAGCAGCCGGCCCTCCGACGGCCCGACCATGATCGCTGGCACCCCGTCCGGTGGGGCGAAGGCGCGGGCCAGCGCGGCGTCGTGCGGCGCGTGGGTGTCCGCGCACCAGTCGAGGATGGGTCGGGTGGCGTAGCGCGAGCCGGCGCGGGAGTCGTCGTCTGCCATGGCGCCATCCTGCCACGAGCCCCGGCCCGCGCGAAGCGAGCCCGGACCATGGTAGGACGGCCTGGTGACGTCCTCGTCCCGTCCTCTGGTTGCGGTCACCGGCGGCGCCGGCTTCATCGGCTCGCACACGGTCGATCTGTTGATCGCGCGCGGCTGCCGCGTCGTGGTGCTCGACGACTTCTCGACCGGCAAGCGCGCCAACCTGGCCCGCTGGGCCGACTCCGGCCGCTTCGGGCTGGCCGGCGCCGAGCCGTCGCTCGACGTGCTCACCGTCGACGTCAGTCACGGCGTGTTCGCGGCGCTGGCGCCGGTCACCGCCGCCTACGGCGCGATCGAGCGCATCGTGCACCTGGCCGCCCAGGTGTCGGTGGTGCACTCGATCGCCAATCCGCTGACCGATCTACGCGTCAACTACGGCGGCACGCTCCAGGTGCTCGAGTACGCGCGCGCGACCGGCGTGAAGAAGGTGGTGTTCGCGTCCTCGGCGGCGGTCTACGGCGACGTCACCGCGTTTCCGGTCGACGAGGACGTGGCGTGCCATCCGCTGTCGCCGTACGGGGCCCACAAGCTGGCCTCGGAGCACGCGCTCCACTACTACTCGGCCGTGCACGGGGTGCAGACCACGGCGCTGCGCTTCTTCAACGTCTATGGCCCGCGCCAGGACCCGTCGAGCCCGTACTCGGGGGTCATCTCGATCTTCGCCGATCGGGCCGCCGGCGGTCGCGAGCTGACCATCTTCGGCGACGGCGAGCAGTCGCGCGACTTCGTCTACGTCGGCGACGTCGTGCGCGCCGTGGTCGGCGCCGCGCTCGGCGATGGTGCCGATCGAGCGTCGATCAACGTCGGTACCGGCACCGAGATCACGGTCAAGGAGCTGGCCCAGACCATCGTCGACGTGACCGGCGGCACCAGCACCATCCGTCACGCCGAGGCCCGCCCCGGCGAGATCCTGCGTTCGGTGGCGCGCGTCGAACGGGCCGAGCGGCTGCTCGGTTTCCGCGCCGAGACCCGGCTCCGAGACGGGCTGGCCGCCACGCTCCAGGGCGCGTAGAGTTCGGTCATGAAGTCGATCCTGCTGTCCATCGCGCTCGCCGCCGTCGCCGTCACCGCCGCCGCTGGATGCGACAAGAAGCAGGACGACCGCAGGGCCACCGCCAAGGCCCCGGTCTCCACCGTCACCGTGGCCGAGCTCGACGGCCTGCTGGCCGCGGGCGCCTGCACGCCGGTCGACGCCAACGGTCCGACGACGCGCAAGAACAAGGGCGTCATCCCGGGCGCCATCCGCCTCACCGACTACGAGACCTTCGCCGCCCGCGAGCTCCCCGACGACAAGGCGCGGCCGCTGGTGTTCTACTGCGCCAACGAGCAGTGCGGTGCGTCGCACACCGCCGCCGAGAAGGCGATCATCGCCGGCCACCGCGACGTGCGGGTGCTGTCGGCTGGCATCGCCGGGTGGGCCGCCGCGGGCAAGGCGGTCGAGCCAGGGGCGTGAACCTGCTGCTGTTCGAGCCCGCCGAGATCTCGGGCGAGCTCCGTGATGGCCGCGCCCGCCTCGACGACCGCCGCGCCTTGCACGTGCGCGAGGTGCTGCGCGCCGGGCCAGGTGCCGCGCTGCGCGCCGGCGTGATCGGTGGCGCGATCGGACGCGCCGAGGTGCTGGCCGATGACGGTCGCGCCATCGACCTGGCCGTGGTCCTCGACGGCGAAGCGCCGCCGTCGATGCCGGTCGATCTGATCCTGGCCATGCCGCGACCCAAGGTGCTGTCGCGCGCGCTCGAGACCGCGGCGGCGTTCGGCGTCCGTCGCGTCGACGTGGTCAACGCCTGGCGCGTCGACAAGGCGTACCTCGACAGTCCGCGGCTGACGCCCACCGCGATCGGAGAGCATCTCCGGCTGGGCGCCGAGCAGGGCGTGACCACGCACCTGCCGGTGGTCGAGATCCATCGCCGGCTGATGCCGTTCCTCGACGGCCGCCATCCCGTAGCCCTGCCGGCGGCGACGCGCCTGCTGGCCCACGCCGGGGGAGCGGTGCCGATCGAGATCGCGTGGCGGACCGCATCCGGCCCTCCGCTCACTCTGGCCATCGGGCCCGAAGGAGGCTGGATCGCGCGCGAGGTCGACACCTTCGCAGCGCGCGGCTTCGCGGTGGTCACGCTCGGCGCGCCGGTGCTCCGCGTCGAGGTCGCGCTCGCCGCCGCCCTCGGGCAACTGGCGATGCTGCTACGAGAGTGAGCCGTTCCGGATCGGAGCCGTACCCGTACCCGTACCCGTGCCGGTACCGGTACCCGTGGTCCGATTCCGACTCGATTCCGACCCCGACCCCGACCCCGACCACAGAGCCGGTACAGGTGCAAGCCAGGCGCGTAACCGAGCGGACCAGGCACATGGGTGACACGCGGCAGCAGGCGTCGGGAGCCCCGGGTCGCTGCGTCGATCGCCGGGCGAGCCATCGTCTCCGGATCGGAGATCGCAAGTCGGAAGTCGGAATCGGAGTCGGAATCGGAGTCGGGGTCGGAGTCGGGGTCGGGGTCGGAATCGACCACGGGTACGGGCACCGGGTGCCGGCACGGGCACGGGTACGGGTACGGGTACGGATCTGGATCTCAGCACGATCACCCCATGAGCGTCCGGGTGTCCTCGAGATCGAGGTCGTCGACCAGATCGACGCCGTGACGGGTGAATCGCCGTGCCGCGGCGGCGGCGTAGCCACCGCGGCCGTGATCGAGGCACCACTGCGCGTGCGCGCACAGGTACGACAGCTCCAGGCTGCGACCCAGCGTCAGCGCGACGCGCCGGGCGCCGGCCTCGAGGCGCACCGGCTCGCCCATCGCGCCGGCGGCCCAGGCCACTGCGTGATCGAGCGCGTCGCGCGCCGCGGCTGCGGCCGCGGCCAGGCCGCCATCGCGGGCCTGGGCCAGGTGGGCGCGGGCATCGGCGACCACCGCCTCGATCGCACCGCCCTTGCCGAGCGCGCGCAGGGTGTCGAGCGACAGCACGTTGGTGGTGCCTTCCCAGATCGGCAAGACCTGGGCGTCGGCGAGCAGGCGGGGCAGGCCGGTGTCCTCGACATAACCGGCGCCGCCGCAGCTCTCGATCGCCTCCGATGCGATCGCCACCGCCTGCTTGGCGGTGGTGAGCTTGGCGATCGGGGTGAGCGCGCGCATCAGGCGCTGCTCCTGATCATCGGCCGTGCCGCGCTCGACCTTGCCGAGCAGCTGGACGGCGCGGAAGGCGAGCAGGAAGGCGCCGGCGTACTCGGCCTCGAGACCGGCCAGGGTGTCGGCGTGCAGCGGCTTGTCGCGCAACAGCGCCCCGAAGGCCCGCCGGCGACCGGCATAGTCGCGAGCCAGCCCGAGCGCGCGGCGGATGCCCGACACCGAGCACACCGCGTTCCAGGTCCGCGTGATCGAGAGCATCGGCGTGATGGCGCGGACGCCGTCGCTGTCGCTGCCGACGAGGATCGCCGGCGCGCCGTCGAGCGACAGCTCGGCGGTCGGCACCTTGCGGGTGCCGAGCTTGTCCTTGAGCCGGTTGACCGAGATTCCCGGCGACAGGTGGCCGGCGTCATCGCGGACCGGCACGTAGAACAGCGCCAGGCCGCGGCTGCCGGCAGCGTTGCCCTCGGGGCGCGCCAGGGTCAGCGCCATCTCGGCGGTGGTCGCCGACGTGAACCACTTGCTACCCGACAGCCGCCAGGTCCCGTCGGTGTCCTGGCGCGCGACGGCCTCCGAGAGACCGACATCCGAGCCGCCGGTGCGCTCGGTCATCCACTGCCCCGAGGTCCAGGCCTGGGCCGGATCGCGGCTGAGCAGGCGCGGCAACGCGCGATCGATCAGGGACTGATTGCCGCTCTCGAGCAGCGTCCGGGCGGCGCCGTCGGTCATCGCCAGCGGGCAGCTGTAGACGTCGAGCGAAGGGCTGATCACGTGCACCTTCGCGAACTGGTGCAGCCGCGCCCTCGCCCCCAGCGGCGCGTCGTAGCCGGTGGCGACCAGGCCGCGCTGCGCCGCCAGCTTGGCAGCCTCCTTCCACAGCGGGGACACCTCGATGTGGTCGATCCGTCGGCCCCAGGCATCCCACTGTGTCAGCACCGGTTCGTTGCGCAGGTCGGCGAGCTGCATGGTCCGGAAATGGCCTCCGGACAGCTCGCCGAGCTCGCGGAGCTCGGGTTCGATCGCGGCCAGCTCGTCCACGGACAGGGTGCGGGCCAGGAACGACGCCAGCATCGGATCGTCGTCGTACTGGTTACCGAGCTGCGGCGCGTCCTGGATGAAGGCCATGGCCGAGCGTAACGCCGCGGTCGCGCGCGCGCCGTCGGGCGGCGTGGTCATCGTCTTACCTGGCCCGGCCCGTCCTCGACCCGAGCCTTGTCAGAGACGCGACGAGCCGCCCGGCTGGAGGGCGGCTCGGGATCGCGTGCAGCGCTTGCGGCGCCGACCGGGACTGGATCAGTAGCCCGGTGCCGGGGCCGGCGGCGGTCCGGGCGGCGGTGGCGGTGGCGGGCCAGCCGGGGCGCCCGCGGGGGCGCCGCCGCACTGGTAGTGAACGCGCCACTCGACCGCGTTGCGGGTGCTGGTCTGGGCGTTGGTGCTCTCGCCGCCACGGGTGCTCGAACCACCCGCCGTCGACGAGTTGTTGCCGCTGGTCGAGGTACCCTCGCCATACGCGGTGTCCTCGCCGTAGTTGGTGTCGGACTGGTGCATCGTGTCCTGTCCGATCACCTCCTCACCCTCCTGGGTGATGGCGTAGTTGCCGGTGCCGCAGTGGCCACCCATCTCCTTGTGCGCCTGCTCCATCGCCTTGCCGCGATCACCTTGCAGCGCGATGGTTCCGCCGTACTGCGTGCGCTGGATGACGCGCGCCGAGCCACAAGCAGCGACGAGCGCGCCGAACAGCAAGCCAATCCCTAGGTTCCTGAGCATCGTGTCGTTCCTTCCGTGACGGTGACGGCCGTCTGCTGCGGACGTTAATACAGGCCGGACCAAAGGGCAACCAGGCCTTGACGGCCATCACAGCGGCGGGGCAGCCTCGCAGGCGATGGGGCAGCGCGTCGAGTCAGCGATCGATCGAGTGACGGTCTTCCCGGGTGCGGCGTGGGTCACACGGATCGCGCGCATCGCCGCGTCGGCACGCGCCAAGGTGGCGCTGGCGGGGCTACCGGCGGCGCTGGACGACGACACCGTGCAGATCGCGGTGCGCGGTCCGGCCCGTGCCGTGGATGTCCGGATCACCCTCGCGGTGACGGCGGCAAGCGACGGCGATGCGGTCGACGATTCCGAGTTGCATGCGCGACGGCGTGCGGTCGCCGGCGCGCAGGCCGAGCTCGGGCTCCTGCGCCGACAGCTCGATGGTGTCGCCGCCTACGGTGCCCACCCGCGCGTCGAGCGCGATGAACCGTCCCCGGCGTGGGCCGACGCGCTGGGCGCGCGGCTGGCGCTGGTCGAGCTACGCGGAGCGCGCGAGCGCGCGCTCCGTGCGTCGGTGGCGACCGCCGAGCGCGCCGTCGACGATGCGCGCCAGTCGCTGGCCGCCGCCGAGCTGCGCCGCAGCCAGGCGACGAGCGCGCGGCTACCGCCGGGTTCGGTGCGCAAGACGCTCGAGGTCACCGTCGAGCCCGACGGTGCGGGCGGTGCGGGCGGTGCGGGCGGTGCGGGCGGTGCGGGCGGTGCGGGCGGTGCGGGCGGTGCGGGCGGTGCGGGCGGTGCGGGCGGTGACATCGAGGTGATCGTGTCGTACCTCGTGCCCGGCGCGCAGTGGGCGCCGAGCTACGTGGTGCGGCTGGGCGATGGTGAGCTGCGCCTCGAGGTGCGAGCATCGATCGCCCAGGCCACCGGGGAGGATTGGTCCGGGGTCGCGGTCGAGGTCTCGACCGCTTCGCCGCAGCGCTGGGTCGAGCTGCCCGAGTTGCCGTCGGTGCGGATCGGGCGGGCCCAGCCGCGACCGGCGCGCGCCGGCTGGCGACCGCCGCCACCCGATGTCGATGGCCTGTTCACCGACTGGGATCGCAGCTTCGGCGCTCGTCGCGGTGGCGGCGAAGCGGTGGCGGGCACGGTCACCCTCGAACCGACGTCGATCCAGGATCTGGAGCCGGATCTGGAGCGAGACGAGATCACGATGCCGTACGCGTTCGATGACGCCGACGGACTCGTGCCATCGCCAGTCGCGGAGCGAACGCGCGGCGCCCCGCCGGCCCCGCAGTCCATCGGGGCGCCGATGGCGGTCACGAGGGCGGCCGGTCGCAAGAGCGGCGGCCTGCTGGCCGGGCTGGGCGATCTGATGAGCGGCAGCGGCGGTCCGGCGCGGGCACCGGTGGCGGCCAGAGCGGCGGTGACGTCGATGTCGCTGGCCGAGACCGGACGCCACGGCTTCGACGCCCGCGTCGCCGAGCAAGCGCGGCCCGCGGCCGCGGCGGCGGCGGCGATCGAGCTGTCGGTGCAGCTCGACCTGCTGGCCTACGCGCGACTCCGCATGCGCGGGCCACGCGAGACCGGTCGCGGCAAGCTCGAGCAGGTCGGACGTGCCGCGATGTGGAGCAACGACTCACGCGCCACGCTGGCGGTCGGCGAGGCGATCGCGCGCGCCCGGGTGGCCGCGGCGCTGACGCCGCCGTCGGGGTTCGCCGCCGCGGCGCCCGGTGCCTACGACTACGCCTTCGCGGCCGACGCGCGGCTCGACGTGCCCGCCGATGGCACCTGGCACAACGTCGCCTTGCTCGCCCGTCCCGGTCAGGTCGCCATCCACCACGTCGTGGTGCCGGCGGTCGCCGCCGAGGTCTACCGGGTCGCCACCTTCGCCAATCCGCTCGATGCACCGCTGCTCGGTGGACCGGTCGACGTCTACGATCGCGGCGAGCTGGTCGTGACCGCTGCGCTCGACGAGACCGCGCCCGGCGCGACCATCGAGCTCGGCCTCGGCGTCGATGCCACGGTCAAGGCGGCGCGCAACGCGCGCTTCCGCGAGGAGGCCGCCGGCATGCTGCGCGGCGCGCTCAAGCTGGTCCACGAGGTCGCGATCAGCGTCGAGAACCTGGGCCCGCGCGCGGTGCACCTCGAGGTCCGCGAGCGCTTGCCGCAGCCGGCAGCCGACGAGGAGGACGTCGAGGTCCACCTCGATCGGGTCACGCCGAGCTGGGAGTCGTGGCAGCCGGACCCCGAGCCCGGCGCGGCCGCGCTCAAGGGCGGTCACCGCTGGCTCCTCGAGGTGCCGGCGGCGGCGAAGCGCGAGCTCCAGCTCGACTACCACGTCCGCATCGCGGGCAAACACGAGCTGATCGGCGGCAACCGGAGGGAGCCGTGAGCCCGCCGACGCTGGTCGCCACGCTGGCGGCGATCCTGCCGGTGGTCGAGGTGGTGGTGTTCGAAGATCGCGCTCGGGTCGTCCGCCGCGGCATGGTGACCGTGGGCAGCGGTCAGACCCGGGTGCGGGTCACCGGCGTCGCGCCGGTGGTGGTCGACAAGTCGGCGATGGCCCGCGGCGGCGCCGGCATCGAGATCGTCGACGTCCGCGTCGAGCGCGAGGTCGCGCCCTGGCTCGACGGCGCCGCCGACGACCGTACCGCCGCCGCCGCCGTGGTCGAGTTGCGGGCCCGCCGCGACGCCGCCCGTGACGCCGCGCGCGCCACCGCCGACGAGGCCGCGGTCGCCGGGGCCCAGGCCCACGCGCTCGACGAGCTCGGTGCGGTCGCCCGCCGCGAGCTGGCCGCCGACGCAGCGTGGGGGCGCACCGCGACCGGGGCTGGCGATCGGCTGGCCGACGTGGAGGGGCGCGCGCGCGCCGCCGCCGCGCGGGCCGCGATGATCGCGGTCGACGTCGCGCGAGCGCAGGCCGAGGCAACACAGCTCGACCACCAGGTGAGTGGCCGCGAGCGCGAGCTCGGTCGCGAGACCGCGGCGCTCACCATCGACGTCGTCGCCGCGGCCGGCGGCGACTTCGAGCTGAGCGTCGAGTACGCCACGCCGTGCGCGTGCTGGCGCCCCTACCACACGGCGATCTTGCGCGGGGCCGACGTCGAGGTCGCCACCGATGCGTGCGTGTGGCAGTCGACCGGCGAGGACTGGCGTGAGGTGCGATTGCGGTTCTCGACCGAGCGGCCGTCGCTGGGAACCGCGCCGCCGCAGTTGCAGGACGATCTGCTGCGCGTGCAGCCCAAGGGCGCGCTGGTGGTCGCAGCGCGCGAGCAGGAGATCGCGACCACCGGGGAGGGCGCGGCGCGACGTGAAGCGACCGAGCTGCCGGGCGTCGACGACGGCGGCGTCACGCGCATCCTGGCGGCGCCGCTGGCCGCCACCGTGCCGTCGGACGGTCAGCCATACCGGGTCCGCATCGGCGCGTTCACCGCCAAGGCCGAGGCGGCCTACGTCGCCATGCCCGAGAAGGCGGCGGCGGCGATCCTGCGCACGCGGCAGACCAACGGCGGCGGCGAGCCGTTGCTCGCCGGACCGGTCGATCTGGTGCGTGACGGCGGGCTGTGCGGGCGCACGTCGACCTTGTTCGTGGCTCCCGGGGAGCGGTTCCTGCTCGGCTGGGGCGCCGAACCATCGGTGCGCCTGCACCGCACGCATCGCCAGAAGCGCGAGGAGTCGGGGCTGCTGGGTTCGTGGTCGTCGACGATTCATCGGGTGGCGGTGCGGCTGTCGAACCTCGGGTCGTCGTCGCGCACGATCGCGGTGACCGAGCGCATCCCGGTCGCCGAGGTCGAGCAGGTGCAGGTCCAGCTGAGCGGTCCCGAGGCCTGGAAGCTCGAGGACGATGACGGACAGCGGCGCGATCGCACGCCGCTGTGCGTCGAGCGGGTCCTCGATGCGACCGACGGCCTGCTGACCTGGAACGTCGAGCTGCCGCCACGTTCGCGGCGGGCGATCGCGCTCGAGTACGTGGTGCGTTCGCATGACAGCGTGATCGAGCGGTAGCGGACACCCGTGATCGATCCCCTGCGCGCCGCCGAGATGCTTGGTCACCGCCTGACCAAGAACCGGCGCCACCTCGCCCGATGGGCCCGACGCGAGCAGGTGACCTGCTGGCGGCTCTACGACCGCGACATTCCGGACGTCCCGATCACCGTCGACGACTACGAGGGCGCGCTGGTGATCGCCGACTGCCGCCGCGCGCGCCACGACGAGGTCCTCGACGACGGCTGGCTGGACGCGGTGGCCGGCGCGGTGCGCGACGCGACCGGGGTCGTCGACCTCCATCACAAGACGCGGCGGCGCATGGCCGACCGCCACGCCACCGGCGCCCAGTACCAGCGGCTGGGCGAAGGCGGGGCGTGGCGCGAGGTCGGGGAGGGCGGTCGCCGCTTCCTGGTCAACCTGTCCGATTACCTCGACACCGGGCTGTTCCTCGATCACCGGCGCACGCGAGCGCTGGTCGCCGCCGAGGCGGCCGGGAAACGCATGCTCAACCTGTTCGCGTACACCGGTGCGTTCACGGTCCACGCTGCCGCGGCCGGCGCCGCGACGACCATGAGCGTCGATCTGTCGAACACCTACCTCGACTGGGCGGCCGAGAACCTGCGCCGCAACCGGATCGATCCGCGCCGTCACGCGCTCGAGCGCGCCGACGTGCTGGCCTGGCTCAACGCCTATCGCGGCCCGCGCTTCGACCTCGTCGTCGTCGATCCGCCGACCTTCTCCAACTCGAAGAAGATGCAGGGCAGCTTCGACATCCTGCGCGATCACGTGGCGCTGCTCGCCGGCGTGGCGCGGGTGGCCGCGCCTGGTGCGGTCATCTGGTTCTCGACCAATCATCGCGGCTTCGCCCTCGACGAGCGCGCGTTGCCCGGGTTCGCTCGCCCCGAGCGCAGCCACGACACGGTGCCGCCCGACTTCGGCTACAGCCGCCCCCATCGGTCGTGGCGGTTCAGCGCTGCAGCTGGAGGCCAGCCGCGACCTGGCGGGTGATGGTCGGTGCCGCAACCGCGACCGGCGTGGCCAGCTCGTCGAGCACCTCGGCGATCGCGGTCCGCTCGGCGGCATCGGGGGCCAGCAAGCGGCGGCCCGCCAGCATGCGAAAGATGCGTTCGGCGGCGGCCCGCGGTCGGCGCAGATCGTCGGGCATCCCGTGGCGGCGCAACCGCGCGTGCAGGGCCGCGAAGCGGGCGCCGTCGCCGTCGTGGCGCCAGGTCACCGACACCGCATCGACGGCGAGCGCGGCGGCGTAGACCTCGCGATGGAGGGCATCGTCGACCAGCACGCCGTCCAGCAGGAGCTCGATGCCGACGTGAGCGGCGGCGCGGGTCGGGCCGCGCCGACAGCCGCGGGCCGTCAGTCGTGCGCCGGCGTCGCGGAACAGCGCCAGCACCGCCGGCGCGTGGTGGAAGACCGCGTCGGTGGCGTGGTGGAGGGCGATCCCGCGTTCGATGCTCGCGTTCCCGGCCCCGATCACCCGCGCGCCGCACATCACCGCGAAATCGGGCAGCATCGCGCCCAGCGCCACGCCGGCCAGGTCGTCGCCGGCGGCGGTCCACGACGCCACCACGGCGTGGCCGAAGTAGTTCACGGCCCGGTGCGTACCACGCTACCGTGGCGCCGCGATGGGACTCGTCATCGGCCTCGACCTCGGCACGCAGAGCTGCAAGGCGGTGGTCTGTGATCCCGGGCTGGCGGTGCTGGGCCGCGGACGGGTCGCCTGTGCGCCGCGCTTCCCGCGGCCGGGCTGGGCCGAGCAGGATCCGCAGCTGTGGATGGACGCGCTCGGGCCTGCGATCGGGCAGGCGCTGGCCGCCGCCGCCCGCGATCCACGCGACGTGGTCGCGCTCGCCGTCACCGGTCAGCTCGACGGGCTGGTGGCCGTCGATGGCGATGGCGGCGCGCTGGGAGCGTGCCTGATCTGGCTCGATCGGCGAGCCACCGCCGAGCTGCCGCCGCTCGACGCCGAGCGCTTCCTGGCCGTGACCGGCCAGGTCGCCGACGCCAGTCACCTGGCCGCCAAGGCGCGCTGGTGGGATCGTCATCACCCATCGCCACGGGCGGCGGCCTTCCACCAGCCGGTCTCGTTCGTCGTCGAGCACCTCACCGGTGCCCGCGTGCTCGACCCGGCGCAGGCCTCGACCACGATGCTGTGGGACCTCGACGCGGGGGCGTGGTCGGCCGAGCTGTGCGCCGCGTTCGCCATCGAGCCGACGCGGCTGCCGGCGGTGGCGGCGGCCGGATCGTGCGCCGGCCGGCTCACGGCCCGCGGCGCCGCGCTCACCGGCTTGCCGGTCGGCATCGCGGTCGCGGTCGGCACCGGCGACGATTTCGCAACGCCCTTGGGCGCCGGGCTGGTCGTCGGCGAGCTGGCGTGCGTGCTCGGCACCGCCGAGGTTGTCGGCGCGCGATCGCCGGTGCCGGTTCGCGATCGCGGGCGCCTGGTCGAGACCCACGGCTATCCGGCCGGCGGGTTCTTCATCGAGAATCCCGGCTGGCTCGCGGGCGGCGCCCTCGAGTGGCTCGGTGGGCTGCTCGGCCGCGACGCCGCCGCCATCGACGCGGCGGCCGCCGCCGCCCCGGCCGGAGCCGGCGGCGTCGCGTTCTTGCCCGCGCTCGGCGGCGCCATGACGCCGGTGTGGGATCCGGACGCGCGCGGCGCGTTCGTCGGACTGACGCCGGCCCACGGCGCGCCGCACCTGTGCCGGGCGGTGTACGAGGCGTGCGCGTACGCGATGCGCGACGTCGCCGACCGGCTGGCCGCGCTCCGCGTGCCGCTGGCGTCGATCCGGTTGCTCGGCGGCGGCGCTCGCTCGACGACCTGGGCCGCCATTCGCGCCGATGCCAGTGGTCTGCCGGTCACCGTGCCCGTCGACGGCGATAGCGCGCCGATCGGCGCCGCGATGTGCGCCGCGGTGGCCGCCGGCCTGCATCGCGAGCTCGCCGCGGCTGCCGCCGCGCTGCCGTCGCCGCGCGCCACCATCGATCCCGATCCGTCGCGCCGCGCCCTCCACGACGCCGGCCACGCCCGCTATCGCGCGCTGTTCACGGCGCTGGGTCCGCCGGCGGTGCGCTGATCAACCGGTGGAGAGCAGCCGCCGCGCGCGGTTCGCGCGACAAGCATCACGTGTGAGCTGCGGCCAGCGCCGCATCGCCCCGAGCCGGGCTATCCTGCACCGACGTGTTGCGTCTCCTCGTCATCGTCCCCACCGCGGCGCTCGCGGCGATCGTGCTCGCCGGCTGTCCGGGCGAGGACCAGCTGGTGTGCATCGAGGTCGATCCGACCTGCACCCCGCTCTACGAGCCGACCTGGGACAACGTGTTCGCCAACACGCTGCGGCCCAAGTGCGGGACCGGGGGCGGTGCCTGTCACGAAGGCACCGGCGCGCGCGGTGGCCTCCGGCTGGATGAGGAGGCGATCGGGCATCGTAGCCTGACCATCTCGAGCAAGAACTACGTCCGGGTCGACGACGTCGAGTGCAGCGAGATGATCCAGCGCATCTACTCGTCGTCGTCGTCGCTGATCATGCCGCGCGGCTCGAGCCTGCCCGACGCCGAGCGCTGCGCGCTGACGCAGTGGGTCGTGGCCGGCGCACCCGGTCCGCTCGACGCCGGGATCGCGCCGTGACTCGGCGCTGCACCGCGGCAGTGCCGGTGCTGCTCCTCGGGCTGTGCGGGCTGGCGGCGTGTGGCGAGCCGCCGCTGCCGGTCGAGGAGCTCATGAACCCCGCCACCTGCCAGAGCTGCCACCCCGGTCACTTCACCGAGTGGTCGGGCAGCATGCACGCCTACGCGTCCGACGATCCGGTGTTCCTGGCCCTCAACCGCAAAGGCCAGGAGGAGACCAGCGGCGCGCTGGGCGGCTTCTGCGTGCAGTGCCACGCGCCGCTCGCGCTCCAGCTCGGCCTCACCACCGATGGCCTCAACCTGCCCGACGTGCCGCAGTGGGCCAAGGGCGTCGGCTGCTACTTCTGCCACAACGTCGTGGAGATCACGGGCACGCACAACAACCCCATCCGCCTGGCGATGGATCAGACGATGCGCGGCGGCCTGGCCGATCCGGTCGACAGCCCGGCGCACCGCACCGCGTTCTCGCCGCTGGTCGACGCCGAGAGTCAGGACTCGTCGGCGATGTGCGGTTCGTGCCACGACATCGTGACCCCGGCCGGCGTCCATCTCGAGCGGACGTTCGCCGAGTGGCAGGAGACCATCTTCGCGCACGCCGATCCGCGCCGCCACGTCTCGTGTGCGTCGTGCCACATGATCGTCTCGACCGACGTGGTCGCCGAGGGCCCCGGCCTCGACGTACCGCTGCGGCCCTTCGGCCGCCGCGAGCACACCTTCGCTGGCATCGACACTGCGCTGACACCGTGGCCCGAGCTCGCGAATCAGCGGGCGGCGATCCGTCGCGACCTCAAGGGCGCGCTCTTGCCGCGCCTGTGCGTCCTGCCCGATGCCGCCGGCCGCATCGACTACCGGCTCGACAACGTCGGCACCGGCCACATGTTCCCGACCGGTGCGACCGCCGATCGCCGGGCGTGGGCCGAGATCGTGGCCTACGACGATCAGGACGGCGTCGTGTTCTCGAGCGGCCTGATGCCGATGAACCAGCCGTACACCGATCCCGAGGCGCTCGGCGATCCCAACCTGTGGCTGCTGGGGACCCCAGCCCGCGACGCGGCCGGACAGTCGACCGAGCTGTTCTGGCGCATCGCGACCCTCGATCATCCGGGCACGCTCTTGCCGCCTTCGGTGACCACCGATCCGCAGGATCCGCGCTTCTATCACGCGGTCGAGCGCGGCTTCGCGGTGCCCGGACTCCTGCCCACCATCCGGCGCGTGACCGCGCGCGTCCTGGTGCGCCCGCTGCCGTTCGCGTTGCTCGACGACCTGATGGCGTCCGGTCACCTGACCGTCGACGTGCGTGACCAGGTGCCGACCCACGAGGTCGAAGGCAGCGTGCTCGAGTGGACCGCGGGCGGCAGCGCGTGCGTCTGTCCCAACGGTCCGCCGTGCCCGTGAGCGGCGCGCGGGTCAGCCGGGTCAGCCCGGGATGCAGAAGCGGAACACCACCGCGTCGGCGCTGCCGCCGGTCGCCGTCGCCGCGACGGTGATCTCCCACAGGCCTGGCATCCACAGGTTGATCGGCGCGGCGCTGTAACGGCCCGGCGTGCCCGCCACCGGAGCCACGATCGCCACGATCGGCGTGCCGTGGCGGTGATCGGGCATGAACGGGGTGACCTCGACCGCACCGTCGAATGGGCCGGCGCCGGTCGCGATGTCGACCACCCAGGTGTTGTCATCGCGCCCGGGCGGGGCCGGGGTCGAGGAGGTCAACGTGAAGGTGGTGCCGCCGGCGCCGACCTTCTGCATCCCGGCCAGGAAGGCCTCGTCGCGATCCTCGACCTCGCAGTTGATCACCGTGCTGCCACCATCATCGCCGGCGCAGGCGCCGAGCGCGGCGAGCCCCGCGATCGAGACCAGAATCAGCGGGCGAGGCATGTGCGGCATTACGCGACTCCTGGCCCGAGGTTACGGAGGAACGGCGGCGCCGGCAATCGCGGCCACCTGACGCAGGCTGTCATACCGCCCGCTGCCTGAGGCGTCGATCGAACGCCGATCGATCGCCGAACAAGTCGGTCGTCGTTCAGTGCAGCGCGGGTGTGGCCAGGATCGCAGCCTGGCGATCGAAGCCGATGCCGGCCGGCACGCCGCAGTACGTGACCACGGCGATGGCCACGTGCTCGCCCGGCACCTGCCACATGCGATCGATCACCGCCCGTGGACGCAGGAACGCGGTCACGGTGGCGCGCCCGCCCGCGACGGGCACGCCGCCGACGCGCTGGCTGATCGCCAGCCCGAGGGCAAACTTGCGCACCGGCGTCGTCATCGACGCCAGCCGCAGGCCGCGGCGCTGGATCACGCGGGTCGTGAGCTCCCAGCCGCGTAGCGGTGCGGCGATCAGCGGCGTCAGGTCAGCGCGGAGGCGCGCGATGCGCGCGGCATCGACGGAGAGCGGCAACGTGGCGCCGGCGTGCTCGCCCGAGGTCGCCATCACGAACAGCGTGGAACCGCGGTCGGCATGCTCGAGCACGTAGACGCGGCGTGCGGTTCGATCCCAGCCCAGCACCTCCAACCGCTGGCTGACGGTGGTCATCGGGTACTCGGCGGCGGTGGACGACGTGCTGGTCCAGAACGAGAGTGATGCGCGCATCGACGTGGGCCTCCCGGCTTCGGGTGCGCCTACGTTGCGCGCCCAGAGCAGGTTACGAATCGCGCGAGCGATCGGTTCGTCGCCGCGTTCGGCGCTGCGATCGGCGATCGGGGCGGTGGGCACAGGGGGGCGAGGGCGGATGGTGCGAATCGGGCGGAGGCGGGACATCTCGTGGGGAAGAACGCACCGGAAGCCCTGAGGTTTCACTGCAATCGAGTCGGGAATAAACTCCTCGCGTCGGTGGTCTACTACCGCTCGATACGAGGAGTTCAGGTCGTGGGTGACGGGTTGCACCTACATGCCGGCGAGTGTCGGCAAGGTCACCGGGGCACCGCATCACCATGGTCGACGCTCGCCACCAGCGTTCCATCGGCCGCGTACGTCCGCCAAACGCCAACGCGGTGACCGGCGCGGTGGGCCCCTGACACCGCGACCGCTCCGTCGAGATGTCGCTGCGCCCAGGCGCCGTCGAGTTGACCGCTGCGCCACGTCGCCTCGAGGCGCAACGCGCCGCTCGGGTCCCAGCTGCGCCAGGCGCCGTCCTTCAGGTCGTCCTTGTACTCGCCGGCGAGCGCGCGCTGCCCGCCAACATGGTACTCGGCGTACGCGCCGTCGCGACGACCGCCGCGATACGTGGCCTCGACGGCCACCTCGCCACTCTCGCGGTGGCGACGGAACGCGCCGTCGAGCAGCCCGTGGTCGTACGTCGCCTCGAGCTTGTGTCCACCGCTGGCCCAGTACGACTGCCAGGTTCCATGCTTGGAGCCGTGGAGGTACGCGCCCTGGGTCGCGAGCCGGCCGCGCAGGAACCGTTCCTCGTGACCGCCGTGGGGTTGGCCGCCCACGAGCCGGGTCGCGCTGGCGACCGCGCCGCCGGGATGGAACGAGCGCTGGGTGCCATCGCCGCTCGTGAAGCGATCGCGACCGAGCTCGCGGCCGCGCCAGTCCCACTGCACCAGCTCGCCGTCGACCACGCCGGCGACGTACGTCGCCCGCCACGTCATCACCCGGCCGGTCCACAACGCCCACTCGCCGTCGCGCTTGCCGTCGACGTAGGCGCCGGTTCGCTCGCGCACGCCGCCGCTGTCGTACCAGGTCCACACCCCGTGCCGCCGGCCAGCTCGGTAGGCGCCGTCGTCGCGCGTCTTGCCGTTGGAGCGGAAGGTGCGCCAGCTGCCATCGAGGCGACCCTGTGCATCGCGGCGCTCCTCGATGGTGAGCCGGCCACGTCGCCACACCGCCCGCGCGCCGGTCATCTGCCCATGGCTCCAGGTCTCCTCGATCTGCAGCGCGCCGCGCGTGCCGCTGGTGCGGGCGCCGTCGCGCACACCGGCCGCCCACCGCTCGTCGAGCACCAGGCTGCCGCGCGGGTCCCAGGCCTGCGCATGACCGTGGCGCTCGCCGTCCTGCCACCCCGTCGCGGCGGCCACGATGCCGCTGTCGTACCAGCGAGTCTCGACGCCGGTGCCGTTCACCATCTCGAAGCGCCCCAGCTCGCGGCCGTCCGCCGACCGCTGGCGCCAGGTTCCGTCGAGGCGACCGGCCCGGTGGGCGCCCTCGCGTCGGAGGTGACCGTCGGGATCGAACTCGAGGTACGGGCCATCGAGCACGCCGCCGGCGCGCCCACCGCGCACGGCGATCGAGCCACCGGGATGAAGGCGAATGAACGGGCCGTCGAGCATGCCGTCGTCGCGCACGCAATCCGCGCCGCGCTCGGGCCATGGCGCTGGCTGGCCGCGCGTGCCGGCGCCGCAGGCGAGCAGCGGCGCGGCGTCGACCACGGCGTCGACCCCGGCGTCGGCGCTGGACGACGCGATCGGGACGACCGGAGCCGTCGGCGGGGGTGGGGTGCTGGCGGGCGAGCTGCACCCGGCACCCACGCCAGCAACCATCAGCGCAAACGCGCGGATCACAGCATCAGGATGACACACCAACAACGTGAGCCGGGTCCCACGGTCGTGCTCCGGTGCGGTGTAGAATCGATCCCGATGAACACCATGACCAAGGGATTCGCGCTGTTGTGCGCCTCCGCGCTGGCGCTGGCCGCGGTCACCGAGACCGCCGATGCCCGGCCGCGTCCCAGCCGCAAGGCCAAGAAGTTCGAGGCCAACAAGACCTTCGGCCTCGGCTTCATGATCGGAGCGCCCACCGGCTTCTCCGGAAAATACTTCTATGCGCCGAGCAAGGCGTTCGACTTCGGCGTCGGCGCGATCGGCTACTACCGGGGTCGCAACGGGCTGCACCTGCACTTCGATCACCTCTGGCACCCGGTCAGCCTGGCCTCGACGCCGGACTTCGAGCTGCCGCTCTACCTGGGCATCGGGGCCCGCTTCTTCAGCTTCGATGATCGAGACAATTTTCACGGCACCGCCTTCGGCCTGCGCGGGCCGATCGGCATCGCCTTCGACCTCAACAACGTGCCGATCGACATCTTCTTCGAGCTCGCGCTGGTGCTCGACTTCGCCAGCGATTACGACTGCGCTGGCTGCGACAACGTCTACGCCGATATCAACGGGGCGCTCGGCCTGCGCTACTATCTGAACTGAACGGCTGAACTGAACGGCGGAACCGATGGGCCCCACGTGATGCGCGTCCCCGCGATCCGCTTCTGCCGCGCCGGCGGTCCCGAGGTGATCGAGCTGGGCGAGCTCGAGGTCCGCGATCCGGGGCCGGGCGAGGTCCAGGTCGAGATCGTGGCCGCCGGGCTCAACCGCGCCGACATCCTGCAACGGCGCGGCCTCTACCCGGCGCCAGCGGGGGCGCCCGGCGACGTACCGGGGCTCGAGCTCGCCGGCCACGTGGTCGCGCGCGGCGCGGGCGCGACCCGGTTCGACGACGGTGCGGCGGTGATGGCGATCGTCGCCGGTGGCGCCATGGCGCGCCGGATCACCCTGCACGAGCGCGAGCTGTGTCCGGTGCCGCGGGGGCTGGCGCTCACCGCGGCCGCCGCGATCCCCGAGGCCTTCCTGACCGCGTGGGATGCCCTGGTCACCCAGGCCGGGCTCGGCGGTGGCGAGGTGATGCTGGTGCACGCCGCCGCGAGCGGGGTGGGGACCGCGGCGCTGCAGGTCGCGCGCGCGATCGGTGCCCGCGCGATCGGCACCACGCGCACCGCCGCCAAGTTGCCGGCGCTGACCGGCCATGGGCTCGCCGACGGCGATGGTCTCGTGGTCGGCGATGGACGCTTCGCGGCGGCGGTGCAGGCGCGGTCCGCCGGTGGTGCGCACGTGATCCTCGACTGTGTCGGCGCCACCTACTTCGAGGAGAACCTGCGCGCGCTGGCGCCCCGTGGTCGCCTGGTGTTGATCGGCAGCCTCGGCGGCGGCGGCGGTGGTCCGGCCCCGATCGGCATGATCCTCGGCAAGCGGGCCACGATCATCGGCACCGTGATGCGGTCCCGGCCGCTCGAGGAGAAGCTCGCGCTGGCCCAGCTGGCCTCGACGCGGCTGGTGCCGCTGTTCGAGCGCGGCCTGCTGGCGCCGGTGGTCGACACCGTGATGCCGATGACGGCCTGCGCCGAGGCCCACGCCCGCATGGAGGGCGACCACAACGTCGGCAAGATCGTGCTGGCGTGGTGACTACAGCGCGTTGAGGCGGCGCTGCGGACCGGCGATCTCGGCCGCGGTCGCGGCGTGACGGTTGTGCTCGTCGACGAACACCACGGTCGGCTGCCAGCCAGCGGCGTCGGCGGCGTCGACCTCGGCGAAGGTCGCGATGATGACCTTGTCGCCGGGCGAGGCCAGGTGCGCGGCGGCGCCGTTGATGCAGATGACGCCGCTGTGCGGGTCACCACGCAGCGCATACGTCACCAGCCGGCTACCACGGGTCACGTTCCAGATGTGGACCTGCTCGTGCTCGTGGATGGCGGCGGCGTCGAGCAGCTCGGAGCTGATCGTGACCGAGCCTTCGTAGTCGAGATCGGCGTGGGTGACGGTGGCGCGGTGGATCTTCGACTTGAAGAGGTGCAGGCGGTGCGACATCGGCTTCCTCCAGTCCCGGCCATGTGGTCCGGGCCATTGGTTGGCGTGCGTCTGAGTGGGCCGGGCGACCTTACCAGGTATCGGTCTCGAGCCACAGCGGAACCACGACCACCTCGCCACCGCCCACATGGACGCGGTTGCGCCGGACCTCCATCTGAGCGCGGGTCAGCACCGCGTAGTACGCGCTAACGGAGTAACTGCCCGGCGACAGACCGGCGACCTGGAACCGGCCTTGCTCGTCGGTGAAGGTCTGCTCGGCGCCGACCTCACCGTCGCGGATCACCGAGATCACGGCGCCGACCAGGCGTTCGTGGCGGTTGTCGGCGACCGTGCCCTCGATCATCCCGGTGCCCTGATCGGCGCCCGGCGGACGGTAGCGCCACAGCGGCGCCATCGACGGCGCGTTGAGGTCGATCGGTGTGCCGGGGCCGGCGCCGACGGCGAAGTCGAGCGCGGTGATGCGGTCATGGACGATCTGCACGGTCTGCTCGCCGATCGGCGTCTGCTCGACGTAGGCGGTGACCGTGTACGAGCCCGGTGGCAGGCCGGCGATGTAGTACGCGCCGCCGCGATCGCTGACGCCCTGCACGGGCTCGAGCGAGCCCGGGCGGCGCAGGACCACGTACGCGCCCGTGACGCCGAGGCCGGTGGTCGCGGCCCGCACCAGGCCGGCCACCGCACCCGGTCCGGGAACCCGCGATGCGTGTTGCGCGCCGCCGCATGCCGCGGCGGCGATGCAGAGAACGGCGATGCGGAGAACGGCGGTGCGGGAGTTGGCCATGAACCCAAGCCGAGGTGACCGGCGCGGGTCGAACTATCGCGGACCCGGCCGCCGGGCGCACGGGAATGCTGACAACCACTGCTGACCTACCGCCGATCGCAGTTCGCAGATCGGTGCCCCGGGCTCGGGCGTACAGTATCTTCACCATCATGCTTCGCTCGGCTCTCGCTGCGCTCGTCCTGGCCTCGGCCGCTGTCGCGTGCGGTGGTGGTGGCGGAGCCGTGCCAGCCGTGGTTGCCGGGGCACCTGCTGGCGACGTCACCGAGGTCAGTGGCGGCGTCACCGCGACTCGCGGCGGCCAGCCCCGGGCGCTCGCGGTCGGTGACGTGGTCAGTGGCGACGACGTCATCGCGACCGGCGCCGACGGTCGGGTTGCGATCCGCCTTCGCCACAACCTGGTGCCGTGGACCCTGGGTCCCGGCAAGAGCGAGCAGGTCGCCGGCTCGCTGGCATGGAAGGCGCCGCGCTCCACGCAGACCGCCGCTGGTCCGACCGGCGAGCGAAGCGGTGCCGCCGGCCGTCATGCCGAGCGTGAGGCCGCGGACACCGCGGCGGCGGTGGCGGCGACCGACCAGCCGACGGCGATGCTGGCCGACGAGGCCGCGATGGCGAAGTCGACGGAGCGAGAGATGGCGCCGGCGAGCGCCCGGATGGCCGCGCCGCCCGTGACACCGCCGCCGCCGCCGGCTCCGCCGGCCGCTGCCGCCGACGCGCCGGGCGGCGGCGCGCAGAAGTCGGGTCGAGCAACCGATCCGGTCCTCGGCGGCGAGCTCGACGACCTCAGCGACCTCAGCGAAGGCTCCGGCAACAGCGGCGGCCTGGGCCTGAGCGGCGCCGGGGCGGGCGGCGGTGGCACGGGCGAGGGCACCGTCGGCCTGGGCAACGTCGGCGTCATCGGTCATGGCAGTGGTACCGGAACCGGGGCTGGGTACGGCGCCGGGCCGCGAGCCGCCAAGCCAGCGCCGGCACGGGCGGTGGTGCGCGTCTTCGGTGCCAAGGGCGGGCTGGACATCGCGCTGGTCACGCGCCTGGTGCGCTCGAAGACCACGCGCTTCACCGCGTGCGTGAAGTCGGAGGCGCCGGCGCGCGCCATGGTCAAGCTGAACATCGCGGCCGATGGCACCGTCACCGACGCGACGGTGTCAGGTGTCTCGGCGGCGGCGACCTCGTGCATCAGCACGTGGATGAAGGCGACCGCGTTCCCGAAGGCCAAGACCGCGACCACCGCCAGCGTGATGATCCAGGCCCCGGCGCCCGACGGTCCGTGAGCGTGACCCCGACGCCGCAGCCCTGACAGCGGCGGCGAGGCTGGCCGGGGAATGTCGCGGGACCGCCATGGTATTGACGGTCCGTGAAGCTGCGATTCCTCGCGTTGGTCTTCTTCGCCGCGGTCGCGTCGTGCGGCGGTGGCGGTTCCCGATCCACCACCGGTGGCACGGTCCCCGGTGGCGGCACCGGCCCGGTCGCCACCGCCGGGGTCGCCGGCGGCGACCGCGGCCCGGTCGATCCGGCCCGGGCCGCCCGCCGCGCCTTCGCCAACCCGGGCGGCATGTGGATGCCGCGGCAGATGACCCTGCCGGTTCACGCCCGCAATCTGACCGCGATGGGCGTGGCGCTCGACGCCGCGGCGCTCGGCGATCCGACCCGGCCGCCGCTCGACGCCGTGGTCTCGCTCGGCGGCTGCACCGGCTCGTTCGTGTCGGCCGAGGGCTTGATCATCACCAACCATCACTGCGTGCAGACCGCGCTGCAGGTCAACGCCACGCCCGAGCACAACTACGTCGAGAACGGCTACCTGGCCCGCACCCGCGCCGAGGAGTTGCCCGCCGGCGCGACCCAGCACGTGTTCGTCACCCAGGCGTCGCGCGACGTCACCACCGACGTCACCGACGGGCTCGCCGCCATCGCCGATCCGGGCAAGCGCACCCAGGCGATCGAGCAGCGCGAGAAGGCGCTGGTCGCGGCCTGCGAGAAGGGCCGCCCCGGGATCCGCTGCGAGGTCGAGAGCTTCTACCGCGGCGCGGAATTCCAGCTCATCGAGCAGCTCGAGATCCGCGACGTTCGCGTGGTCCACGCGCCGCACCGCGCGATCGGCAACTACGGCGGCGAGATCGACAACTGGGCGTGGCCACGCCACACCGGCGACTACTCGTTCCTGCGTGCCTACGTCGGCGCGGACGGCAAGCCCGCCGATCCGTCGCCGACCAACGTGCCGTACCGGCCCGCCCACTGGCTCGCGATCGCGAGCACGCCGCTCGGCGAGAGCGACTTCGTCATGGTCGCCGGCTATCCCGGCAACACCGAGCGCGTGACCACGTTCTCCGAGGTGCAGTTCGACGTCGACTGGACCTACCCGACGCGCATCGAGCAGATCCAGGAGGCCTACGACGCCCTCGAGGGCCTGCAGAAGCAGGGCGGGATGACGGCGATCAAGGCCGGCATGTTCAAGCAGTTCGTGCAGAACGCGCTCGAGAACCAGCAGGGCACGCTCGCCGGCCTCAAGCGCGGTGACGCGCTCGCCACCAAGAAGGCGCTCGACGCCAAGGTGCGGGCCTGGGCGGCGCAGCCCGGCCGCGAGGAGTACGCCAGCGCGATCGACGCCCTCGAGGCCACGTTCGTGGCGGCGCGCCAGACCGCCAAGACCGATTCGATCTTCGCCCGCGCCGCCAGCGGCTCGACGCTGCTCGGCATGGCCAACCTGCTGGTCCGCATGGCCGAGGAGCGGCCCAAGAAGGACGCCGACCGCAAGGCGGGCTTCCAGGCCCGCGACCTGCCCGATCTGATCGACGCGCAGAAGCAGATGGCGTCGCAGTTCGATCCCGAGATCGACCGCGCCTTCCTGCGCCTCAGCCTGACGCGCGCGCTGCGGCTGCCCGACGTCGATCGGCCGTGGCTGGCGACGCTGCTGGCGGCCAGGAAGGGTGAGGTCATCGACACCGCCCTGATCGATCGTCGCATCGCCGAGTGGTACCGCGGCACCAAGCTCACCGACGAGAAGCTGCGCCTGCAGCTGCTGACCAAGGGGACGAGCAAGCAGCTCGCCGCGTCGAAAGATCCGATCATCCGGGTCGCGGTGGCGATGCGCCCGATGCTCAAGGCGTTCGAGGAGCGCGGCGAGCGGCGCGCCGGGGACCGGCTGTTGCTGGCGCCGAAGTATGCGGTCGCCATGCGCGAGGCGCTCGACGGCGCCCTCGCCCCCGACGCCAACTCGACGCTGCGGGTCACCTACGGCACGGTCAAGCGCCGCGGCGCGGGCCGCCCGTTCACGGTGGCCTCGGAGATCGCGGCCAAGGACAAGGGCGAGGAACCGTTCGACGCCCCGCGGGCCGTGCTCGACGCCATCCAGGCCAAGCAGTGGGGGCCGTACGCCGACCCCACCCTCGGCGAGGTGGCGGTCGACTTCCTGTCCGACGTCGACACCACCGGCGGCAACTCGGGCTCGCCGACGCTCAACGACAAGGGCGAGCTGGTCGGGCTGCTGTTCGACGGCACCATCGAGAGCGTGTCGTCCGACGTGGTCTTCGATCCGGTGATCACGCGCTCGATCCACGCCGACATCCGCTACGCGCTGTGGGCGATGGATCTGATCGACGGCGCCGACCATCTCCTCACCGAGATGGGGGTCACGCCGGCGCTGCCGTAGCGGGTTCCGCGACGCCCCTCACGATCGGCGCGGTCGGCGCGGTCGGCGCGGTCGGGCTCTACCAAGACCCTCCCTCGCCGCCGCGGAAACCCTCGCCGCCGACGCCGCTGGCCTCTCGAATTCGCGGGTCGCCCCGGGCAAGGTGTCGACCACGTCGCGGCTGTCGCCGCGCCCGCAACAG
Organism: Myxococcales bacterium; assembly: GCA_947483555.1. GTDB lineage: Bacteria > Myxococcota_A > Polyangia > Haliangiales > Haliangiaceae > UBA2376. Next base: position 1,145 of record CANKMW010000075.1, on the reverse strand, counting down.
ATCGTGTTCAGCACGTGGGTCTGGGCGTTGAGGCCGACGGACGGCAGGGCGACGCCGTCCGCCTTGCCGTCCACCGGCGACAGCGGTGGTGGCTGCAGCGTGGTCGCATCGGTGAAGCAGCCGGCAAGTACGAGACCGAGCGCGAGAGTCAGGCTGAGCGGAGCGGCGAGCGGAGCGCATGTCCAGGTAGAGCCGCGCCAACCGCGATCGATCACCGAAATCGTCGTGCTGGGTGGCTGCCAGGCCCCGACGGCACGCCATGCAAGCTTCGCCGAGGATCCGTGCGAACGTCACGGCATGCGCTGGATCGTCGCCTCGTTGATCGTGCTGGTGGGTCTGCTTACCCCGCGTGGCGTCGTCGCCAACGCGGCCTGCAAGGGCGGCAAGGTGGTCTTCCGCGTCACGATGACACCGAAATCCTCGGCCAGCGAGGATCAGCGACGCGAGCGCTGGGAGGTCCGCTCGTCGGGCGCGTGGCGCCACGTCGTCGACGACGTCGAGCAGACGGCCGGCTGCCTGACCCGGCCCGACCTCAAGGTGTTCCTGACGGCGGTCACGCGGGCGCGCTTCCGCAGCGTCGCGACGGCGGGCAGCGGTGCGTGCATCCGCGCGCCCGAGCGCACCATGACCTACGCCGCGCCGCAGCGACGGAAGCGGGTCACCGTCGAGGTACCGTGCGGCGGGTTCGTCGATCGCCAGACCGCGATCCTGCAGGAGTGCCTGTGGGCCGCGATGGATCCGCAGCAGGCGCCGGCAGACGTCAGCGCGACGTGCCAGGGCCAGTGACTCGGTCGCGGGGAGATGACGCCACGCCGAGCATCACCGGCGATCGCGGTCACCGCCGCGCTGATCTTGCCCTGTGGTAGCGGGACCTCGCGGCAAGCAAGCTCCGCGAGCTGACGATTGAGCGCCACGCCTTCCACGGTGATTGGAACTACCTCATCAAGCCGCGCAAGATGCGGTGTGACCGACCGACTCCCCCATTCGGGGGCCCTAAGTACACCCCACCGCAAGTTGGTGACCACTACGCGGCGGCCTTGAGGTCGTCGGTCCAGTGGCGCTCCCGTGGTCGCCAGCCCGCGGCGCGTTCAAGCACCTTGTCGAAGGACGAGGTAGTCCACTTGAACGGGTGGGCGGTCTCGTTC